>NZ_JAUSFI010000061.1 GCF_030651495.1 Undibacterium sp. | reverse complement strand
ATCGAGCTTCCCGTCCACCAGTTGCGCCATTAATTGTCCCCGTAAGATCTCTTTGTCGCTCATTTGCCTCACCATGCAATGCGCCTAATTTTTCTAAAATGGGGACATTATCACTTTGCAGAAAGGGGACATTATCATTTTGCGCTAACAGGATATGCGTGAGCGAAGGGATGATTTTTTAAATTTTAGCGGACTTGTCAGCGATTGCTGAAGCGAAAATGTCGCCGCCGGCCCTGTTCTCGGCATGAATCCCGCTGGCCGGTTTGCTCATTGTTTTATTGCACAGTAAAATCCCCCCATCAGCTATCCACTCTCAAGACATCCATGAACACCTCCAACGACAGCGCCTTAGTTTTATTTAGCGGCGGGCAAGACTCGACCACCTGCCTGGCATGGGCCTTATCGCGTTATCAAAAGGTAGAAACCATCGGCTTTGATTACGGCCAGCGCCATGCGATAGAGCTGACGATGCGACCCAGCCTGCTGGCAAAAATGCGCGGGTTCTCTGCCGACTGGGATGCCAGGCTGGGCGAGGATCACATGATCGATCTGGGCCTGATCTCGCAACTGTCGCACACCGCGATGACGCAGGACATAGAAATCACCATGCAGGAAAACGGCTTGCCCAATACCTTTGTGCCGGGCCGCAATCTGATGTTCATGATGGTAGCGGCCACGCTGGCGTACCGCCGTGGCATGAATGTGCTGGTCGGCGGCATGTGCGAGACCGATTTTTCCGGCTACCCCGATTGCCGCGACGACAGCATGAAGGCCTTGCAGGTGGCGCTGAATCTGGGTATGGCGACGCGCCTGAAACTGGAAACCCCGCTGATGTGGATCAACAAGGCGGAAACCTGGCAATTGGCCGAGCATCTGGGCGGATCGGCATTAGTCGACCTGATCCGCACCGATACCCATACCTGTTATCTGGGCGAACGCGGCATCCTGCATCCTTGGGGGCATGGCTGCGGCACCTGCCCGGCCTGTGCACTGCGGGCACGTGGCTATGAACAGTATGTGGCGGGGCCAGCAGCGATAAGCAATTTGTAAGCCTGCTGTTAGTTTTAAGGATTAGTATTAACATTATTCAGGGTGTGCATCATGTAGCGTACCCGCCCTCCTTCCTCTCTTTTCTAAGCCCGCCATGTTAATTGCCCTGCTAACCGATTTACATGCTAACCGCGAGGCGCTGACCGCTTGCCTGACGCATGCAGAGCAGCAAAAGGCCACGCAATATGCCTTCCTCGGCGATTTGGTGGGCTATGGCGCCGACCCCGCCTGGGTGCTCGATACGGTGATGGATTACGCCAGCCGCGGGGCCTATGTCTTGATGGGCAATCACGATATCGCCTTGCTGGAAGACGACCGCAAGGGCATGAATCCGGTCGCCTACCAGGTGGTCGAATGGACGCGGGCCCAGCTCAGTGCCGAGCATCTTGCCTTCATCCGCAATCTGCCGTATCGCATCGAGCTGCAAGACCTGTTACTGGTCCATGCCAATGCCTGGGCACCAGAAAAATGGGAGTACGTCGATGGCGTGATGGAGGCCGCGCGCAGCATGCATGCCTGCAAGGCGCACATCACGTTCTGCGGCCACGTCCACCTGCCGACCCTGTATCACATGACGCTGACCAGCAAAACCGGTGAATTCTCGCCCGCCCCCGATAACAGCATCCCGCTCAGCAAGCAGCGGCGCTGGCTGGTGATCCCCGGCTCGGTCGGCCAGCCGCGCGACGGCAATCCGGCCGCCTGCTATGCCACCTTCGATACCGTCACGCTGGAGCTGACGTATTTCCGCGTGCCTTACGATGCCGAAACGGCGGCAGAAAAAATCATCGCTGCCGGCTTGCCCTCCAGCCTGGCGCTACGCCTGATCAGCGGACAATAAGATGAGCCAGCAACGTCTGCAAGCTGGCATGGAGTTTGACGGTTACCGGCTGGATGAAAAACTCCATACCGGTGGCATGGCCGCCCTCTGGCGCGTCACCGACCTGAAAGACCGGCATAAAAAAGATGAACAAGGTCAGATCCCGCCGCTGATCATGAAGGTGCCGCTGCTGTTTTCTACCGAAGACCCGACCGCGATCGTCGCGTTTGAAGTCGAGCAGATGATCATGCCCAAGCTCAAGGGCAAGCATGTGCCGCGTTACTTCGGTGCCGGCGATTTTGATGAACAGCCGTATATCGTGATGGAGCAGATTGCCGGCACCTCGCTGCGCAGCCGTTTTGATGTCGCGCCTTTGCCAGTGGAAGAAGTCATCACGACCGGCATCAAGATCGCCCAGGCGCTGCAAGACCTGCACCGCCAGGACGTGATTCACCTTGACATCAAACCCAGTAACATCATGTTCCGGCCCGATGGCGATGTGGTACTGATCGATTACGGCTTGTCGCGCCACGATAAGTTGCCCGATTTGCTGGATGAAGAATTCCGCCTGCCGCTCGGCACCGGCCCCTACATCTCGCCCGAACAGGTGCTGGGCGTGCGCAACGAACCGCGCAGCGACCTGTTTGCGCTCGGCGTGCTGCTGTATCACCTGGCGACCGGCGAGCGACCGTTCGGCCACCCGACCTCGGTCTCTGGCCTGAAAAAACGCCTGTACCGCGACCCTATCCCGCCGCGCAGCCATAATCCCGCCATTCCCACCTGGCTGCAAGAAATTATCCTGCGCTGCCTGGAGGTAGAACCGGCGGCACGTTTTGATACCGCCGCCCAGCTCGCCTTCTTGCTGCAACATCCGGACCAGATCCAGCTCACCGCGCGCGCCGACAAGACTGGCCAGGATGGCTATATGGCCGTACTCAAGCGGCGCTTTCAGGCCGCCGGGGCCGAGCCGGTCTTGCAGCACAGCGTCGCCGAACAGCTATCGCAAGCGCCCATCATCGTCGCCGCACTCGACCTGACCAATGGATCCGCCGACCTGGCCGACAGCCTGCGCAATATCACCCGGCGCATGCTGCAAACCGAACCCGGCGCCCGCCTGGCTTGCCTGACCATCCGCAAGACCAGCCGCATCGGCATGGATGACAGCATCGTCCAGCATGGCCAAAACATCCACGTCAAACAGCTGGTCGAGTTAAAGCACTGGGCCCGCACGCTCAATATGAGCCCGGACAAGATCACCTTCCACGTCATCGAAGCGCACGATCCGGCCAGCGCCATCGTCGACTATGCATACAACAACGACGTCGATCACATCATCATCGGCTCACGCGGCAATGCCGGCATCCGCCGCTATCTGGGCAGCGTCTCGCGGCAAGTGGTGGCAGAAGCCGAATGCACGGTGACGGTGGTGAAATCGAATAGCAAATAAATCCGTACCTGCCCGCTCACGCATAGCCCATGCGGGTTGCAGGCCGGCATGGCTGGAGAAGCGCATGGAATATGCGCGCTGGCAGGGGTGGTAGTTTAAGCTCTTCAGGTGAAGCATCGGCTCTGCGTTAAATTGCTTTCTGTCGTTGATGCGTGCTTGCTGACCAGTGCCAGACCGTAGATATACAAAAAGGCGCAGGGCGCCTTTTCTGTTATTCGTTTGCGATCGGTTTTTTATTCATTAATAAAAAAATATCATAAGTCGATGATTTTCTTTGAATACGCCTATCTCTTGAACTAGACTAAAATTCCAGCGATTCGGTGCAGGCTAAGGCGAAACGACGCAATTGCGCACGACATTGCTTATTCACAAGGAGATAACATGAAGAGGCAATGGATACTCATTAGTGGTGCAGCAACAATGGCATTGGCCGGTTGTGGCGGAGACAGCTCTTCTCCTCCTGCGCCAACCAGCATCAGTTACGCCACGGTAATCAATGACGGTTTGCTCAAGGGGGCAAGCGCATGTCTGGATATGAATCTGAATGGCAAATGCGATGAAGGAGAACCGATTTCCGCTAAATCGGATATCAACGGCAAAGCGACCATCGTCGTCCCCTTCGGTATCGATGCAGCAAAATTCCCTGTCGTAGCTGAAGTGCCTGCCGATGCGGTCGATGCAGACAATCCAAACGGCACGGTCGGCACCGCCTACACCCTGAGCGCACCTGCGGGCAAGACCGGTTACATCAGTCCGCTGACGACTATGGTGCAAACCTATTTGCTACAAAACCCTACCGCAACGGTAGAAACGGCGACGGCAGCGGTGAAAGACCAGCTAAAACTGACCGGCTCCCCGCTCGATAATATTGCCGGAAAAACCGATGCCGATGCGCAAAAGGCCGCCGATGCTGGCCGGATCATCGTCAAAATTAAACAAGCACATCTGGAAGACTTAAAGACAGTCATCGCGGCTGACCCCAGCCTCACCAAAGAACAAGTGGAAGCCTTGCTCAACAAGCGCCTGCTGGAATTGCTTGACGTTTTGCAAGAAAAACTCAGCGCCGGCACACTCTCGCCGACAGACGTCGATGCAGCGGTGACTGAACTTAAGGATCTCACGCTGATTACCAAAGACACCTTAAAAGATGCGCTGGATGACGATAAAAAACACGGCAAAGATAGCGTTGATATGACTTTGCCAACCGCTGGCGCAAGCGTGCGCTGGTTTAATTATCTGAACAGCGCCAGTAACATCAATTACTTTGTGCGTCAGTTTGTGGCCAGTGACGACGATGTCAAAGACGCGGCGACCTCAGGAAGCTATTTTTACACTGATCAGCGTTTTGAGATGGATAACAACATCAAATTATCCAGCGGCACCGATTGGACCCGCAATGAAGTCTATTTCACCGGCACTGAATGGTTTGCTTGCCCTGCTGACTTTAAAAATACCGCGACGGTCAGAAATGCGGCAGGCGAAAACATCTCGACCTATTGCAAAACCTATAAGAGCAGGAACGTGCGCAAGGCGACTGACATTAGCGGTTTGAGTATCAAGGATATCATTACCGGTATCCGCAAATTTCCGTATGCCGATACCATGTATGGCAGTTACAAAACATGGGGCGCAGATCCTGCCACAGCGGGCTTAGATGTGCTGTTTGCCGCCGGATCCAAGTTATTTTACAATGTCTCTACCGACATCGAGACCCCTCTTGCGTATAGCACTTTAAGCACCGATAAAGTGCTGCAGGGTGCAGCTACCGGACCATTGCCGCTGGCGACCGATCTCGACACGCTGGTCACCAGCTTCCCGGGCAATCTCATTACCGAGACAACGAGAGTCACCAGCAGAAATAGTCTGGGCATCAGGAACATCACGCTAGACGTAGCACCAGATCCGGTCACTGACAGCACAGGCGGGACTGCCGGCCTCATCAGCTTCCAGGCCAAACGCCGGTTTAGTGCCGCATTTGATGTCACCGGAAACAAGGTTCGCTTCTATTCTTGCAAAGTGGTGGACACGGATGCCGTGCCTGGCCGCTATACGGCCAATAGTAGTTACGGCTGTGAAACCCTCTCCGATAGCACCTACAAGATAGAGACAAAAGCAGATGCCCGAGTATTGAGTTTCGCCAAGATGCCAGAAGCGTTAATCCCGCTGTGGCGCAATGACAGGCTGTTAGTAGAGCGTGGCGGCAGTGTGATGTATGGCTGGCACACCCGTCTTGTATCGAATCGGGAACTGCGCCTTAATGGTGTGGCGATGGATCAGATCCGTGGCATCTTAAGTATTAACTAATTGCATCAATTAAGCGTGACAACTGCGCGTAACAACTGGGCATAAAAGCTGAACGCTTAAGCCTAAAAAAAATCCCAAACCGGTTACAGGTTTGGGATTTTTTTTATCCAACAATTGTCCAATCAAGCGATTTTCTGGCCGGCCTTCCAGACGCCCAGTACGACCGGAATTTTCCCGTGCATGCGCACCCGGATAAAATCTGCCCGCAACCCGGGGGCGATTTCGCCGCGGTCCAGCAGACCTATGATGCTGGCAGGCTTGCTGGTGACTGTCGCGATGGCCTTAGGCAAACTAAAGCCATCTTCCTGTAACAAAAACGCCGCATGTAACAGGCTGGCCGGAACATAGTCAGACGACAGCACATCAAGCAAATCAGCCTGCGCCAGATCGCTCGCCGCGACATTGCCGGAATGCGAACCGCCGCGCACCCGATTCGGGGCACCCATGATGATGCTCAGGCCGTGCTTACGCGCCGCCTGCGCCGCCATCAACGTGGTAGGAAATTCAGAAATCGTGACGCCATCGGAGACGCCTTCACTGACATGCTCTACCGTGGTGTCATCATGCGTTGCCAGCGGAATCGGATGCGCGCGCTGGCGACAATAATCAATAATTTTTTTGCGGTTCTCTGCCACGTACAATTGCTGACGCTCCAGCATATGCTCCAGCATGCCATCGACTTTTTGCTCACTCCAGCCGCGCTTGCCGGTCACATACACGCGATAGTGTGTCAGATCAGTCCATTGACGTTGCCCCGGCGTGTGATCCATCAGCGAGACCAGTTTCACTCTTTCATCATGCAAGAAGGGCGCAAACATCGCCAGCAGATCAGGTTCGGCCAGTTCCAGCCGCATATGCAAAAAATGATCGGCACGCAGCAGCGAGGCAGCTGCCGCATCTTGCAAACCTTGTACGCAACTGCTCAAGGTTTGTACGCGCACGCTGTCCACATCAATATCGCCCACCGCGATTGCATCGAGCACGGTGGTAATGCCGGAGGCAGCAATTTGCGCATCATGTGCCATAATCGCCGGCAGCACTGGCCAGTCCACCTTGGGACGCGGCATCAGATGTTTTTCAAGATTGTCGGTATGCAGTTCAACCAAGCCTGGCAACAAATAATCGCCCTGCCAATCCTCCCCCACCAGATAGGTGGCCGGACACAGATCAGCGATTATGCCTTGCTTTACCGATAACGAGCCGGTGAACTCGGCATCAGCGGTAACGATACGGGCATTGCGAATAAAAAGATCGGGACAACTTGATTTCATGGTTAAACTATAGACAAGATAGGGGAGAACCTCTAAACAGTATCACAATTTAGTGGCGGCACGACAAATCACCCTCGTCAACATCGATAAAATCGATCTCATCACCCACCATTATCAGGACCAAAAGATGACTCGCTATGCGCTCTACTTTGCCCCCGAGGTTGGCAGCCAGTGGTGGCTTGCCGGTTGCCAATGGCTGGGGCGCGATACCGCGGCTATGCGCAGTCTGGCGCAACCGGCAATCCCCGGCATCGCGCCGGCACTACTGCATAACCTGACCCGTGATGCGCGACGTTACGGTTTTCATGCCACCCTGAAAGCGCCTTTTCGCCTGGCCGAAGGGCAGGATGCCGTGGCGCTAGACCAAAGCTTAAGCGTATTTTGCCTGCAACAATGCCCGGTGATCATTCCCGCACCGCAAGTGCAATGGATGGGAAATTTTCTCGCCTTGCGCCCTAACGCTGAATGTCCTGCCATCGATGCGCTAGCCTTGCGTTGCGTGCGTCACTTTGCCGCCATGAGTGCGCCACTCAACAGCACCGAACTGAAACGGCGCAACAGCCAAATCTTAAGTGCGCGCCAGCAAGAGCTATTGCAACGCTGGGGCTATCCTTACACCGAAGAAGAGTTTCGCTTCCATCTGAGCTTAAGCGATGCCATGCATTATGCCGACGAATCAGTGGCGTCCATCTTACGCGACGCCGCTGTCAAGCATTTTCAAATGACAGAAACCATGTGTGTCAAAGGTATAGCGCTATGCTGTGAAGAAACGCCGGAAGCAGATTTTAGGCTGCTCAAACATTATCCGTTTGGCCGCTAGCGGCACGGCAGGCCGCGTACACGCAGCGATGACGGGGTCCCGCCCCTGTTCTTTTCACCTCCCCCGATGCGCTGAATCGGCTTGCGCCAGCACAAAGTCACGCGCATCAGCGGGCTTAGTGCCGTGCGTAGCGCGCCACATTTCGCTAAAATAGCGGTTTTAGAGTCAGGTTTGGACTGGTAGTGCCAGTCGGACTGATTTCAGCGCCGCCACCTCCTAAGTCAGCCATTGCCCTACCTATGATCCAGACCGATACTAAACTCAGTCAAGCACCTGTTGACGTTGCCTCCATCACTGCATTGCCGAATGAGGTCATCGCTGTCGCCGAGCAACATCTGCGCGCTATTTTGTCGCTGGCTTTCAATCACTCTGAGCAACACGCGGCAGTGGTGGTATTTGATACCCGCTGCACCTTAGCCTTAACGCTGACAGCCGCTTACCGGCTAGCGCTGCCCCGTGCGAAGTTTATTGACTTCGATACCAGCTCACCCGAAGCCGTATTGGCCATGCTGGCACCGCTGGTGGCAGCCGATCTGGTGGTGTTAATACAATCGACCAATTTCCGCATGGATGCTTTTAGAATTCGGGTAGAGCTCTTCAAGCGCGAGCTCAAAGTCATCGAGCATCCGCATCTGGCGCGCATGCCAGGCGCACAAGCGCTGTACTATATCGACTCACTGGCCTACGACCCGGCGTATTACCGTGGTGTCGGCAATGCACTTAAAACCAAGATTGATCAGGCCAGCGGTGGCGTAGTTGATAGCGGCGGCGCGCAGTTAATCTTCGGGTCAGCATTTGAATCGGCCAAACTGAATGTAGGCGATTACAGCCAGATGAAAAACATCGGCGGCCAATTTCCGATAGGTGAAGTATTTACCGAAGCCAAAGATTTGGAAGCGGTGCATGGGCAGGTGCGTATTTTTGTCTTCGGCGACACCTCGTTTAGCGTCAATCAACCCGCCCAACCGATCACCCTGATTATCACAAAAGGGCAAGTCACCGATACGCTAGATTCGACCCCAGAGTTTGATCAGGTACTGGCCAATATCCGCGCCGATGAAGGCGTGGTCTGGGTACGTGAACTCGGTTTTGGCATGAATCGCGCGTTTACCAAGGACCGCACCGTGAGCGATATCGGCACTTATGAACGCATGTGCGGCGTCCATCTGTCACTCGGTGCCAAACACGGCATCTATGGCAAACCCAACTTCAAACGCGGTGATGGCAAACATCATGTCGACGTCTTCGCCGTGACCGAAGCGGTCATGCTCGACGATGAAGTGGTGTATCGCGATGGCGCCTGGATAGTTTAATCTAAAATTTTCACCATGGGCGCCCTCAAGCTCCTAGCGCAACACTACTTCACACTCAACAGTTCGACATCAAAAACCAAGTGCGTATTCGGCGGGATTGAGGCAGACCCCTTCGTGCCATAGGCTAGGTAACTAGGGATGATGAGAGTGCGTTTGCCACCAACCTTCATCCCCAGTACGCCCAGATCCCAACCCTTGATGACTTGTCTGGCTCCGAGCTGAAAAGCGAAAGGCGTGCCACCAGTGCGCGAACTGTCAAATTGCGCGCCATGCAAATTTTCTGCTTTGTTGTTATATATCCAACCAGTGTAATGCACCTCAACCAGTGCACCGTACCTGGCTTCATCACCGCTGCCGATTTGCGTATCGTTTTTAATTAAGGCGCTGACATGTAGCGGCGCAGCCGGTTTGACCAGGACATCTGCGGTATTGGCCAGAGGAGGATTGTCGCTGCCAGTTTGAGCATACAGCGCAGGACAGATGGCGCAGCTGGCAAGCAAAACCACACGAGAAAAAAAACCTGTTTTCATTTCAAAAACTTTCAAAAATGGAATAAAAATGCGTGCTCATGATAATGCATTTTGACCAAATACAGACACATCAGTTCCACTCCCGGGTAGAGATTCAAGCTTATGTAACGCAATGTACGGTGCGGACGTTACATTGCGTTACAATCTGCAATCATTGCGCAAAAGCAGCTTTTTTTGCATGGTGATTGGTTAATTATTGAACTTTAATTGCATCAAATACGATACTGAATGATGGGTGATGAGTGATGCGTATTTTTCCTAGTCTGATTGGCACCTTGTCCAAGGTGATCAGCCGCGACATCGGGCGCGCCGGCCTTCGCCTGCAGCCGTCTTCTTCCTTGTTTGGCAGCTATGCGCCGCGACCGGGAGAAATCATGCTGTACTCGGGTCTGACCGGAACCCGCGCCGGCATGTCGTATGTCCGCGAATCACTGAAGCTGACAGCGCGGGCCAGCGCCAACTACAAGACGACGCGGCAGTGGATCGCCCACTGGAATTCGACCCCGTTGCTGGCGCAGATTGCGCGCACCACGCCTTGCGTATTAAAAAAGATTTTTCGCCCTTACCTGACGACCCGCTTGCGCTGCAGCGAGCGGCTGGCGGTGCTGACTTCGCATTACGCCTTCATCGCCGAACATGGACTCGGTGAGCTGATCTTGCGCGCCGCCGCCGCCCCGGTCGTGCTGAGCGAGTTTGCCGGCAAGTCTGGCACCAGCTATCAAATCGAACTGGTGATGGTCGATACCATGGAGCGCGAGGGTGAGCTGGTATTGCAGCTGGTCAGCGCCGGAGCTATCTTGTTTTCGGTCGCGCTGACATTTTTCAACCAGGCTGGCGGCGCGACGGCCTTGACCGTCGCCATCGGCTGCCTGCAAGGCGGCCGGGCCGAGAATAGCCTGGAGCAGATTCGCTTTGCCACACGCGACCTGTTTGGCTTGCGCCCGAAGACCTTGATGGTGCGTCTGGTGCAACAGATAGGCCAGCAGTTTGCCTGCCGCGATCTGCTGCTGGTCGGTAACCAGAACCGCGCCGTCACCACGCAACTCCGCAAAGGCATCGTGTTTGCCGATTACGATACAACCTGGCTGGAACTGAATGCGGTACGCCGCCCTGATGGCGACTTCATCTTGCCTTGCAGCGTGCTGGCGGAGCCAGATTTGCAGGCCATCGCGTCGAGCAAACGTTCTGAAGCCAAAAAACGTTACGCCTTGCTCTCGGCCATTTGCCAGTCGACTTGCGACGGCTTGCGCCGCTCATAAACTACAATCAACTGCGCTTAACTACAGCCAACTACAGTCAAATATAGCCAACTAAGTCTGGCGACCACTGTGCCGCATGGGTTCCCGGCGGCACCGGTGGCCAAGCAAAATACGCTGGCGTTGCAGACATCTGCTCTACCGGCTTGACGGCACTGACCAGGCCAAAAGAACACTCGGTAGTTTCCAGACTGGCAGCAATTTCTGCCGCACTTAATTCGGCAGCATCTTCCTGCCCCCCCCTGCGTGCCAGGCCTTGCAGCCAATGGCCAGTTTGCGCCAGTGAAACCCGCACTTGCCAGCTGCCGCCCTCCACGGCCCGCCTGTGTAACGCCACCATGGTGGCAAACGCCGCCAGATAACCGGTAGCATGATCCAGCGCCTGACAAGGTAATTTACCCGGTCCGCTTAAGCCTGCCGCTACGCCTTCTTCATACGCAATGCCGGTCGCCGATTGCACCAGGCTATCAAAGCCGCGCCGCCCGGCCCACGGCCCCAGATGGCTATAAGCCGACAGGCTGACATGGATCATCCCGGGGCGTAACTGCTGTAATGCTTCAGGCGAAAAGCCCTGCCCGGCCAAGGCCCCCGGGCGATATGCCTGCAAGAACACGTCGGCGCCACGCACCAGTTCGCGCAAGGATTCGCGCCCTTGCTCGCGACGCAAATCGAGCTGGGCCGAGCGCTTGCCACGTCCGGTATCGATTACCAGCGGCAAAATATTCGGCAAATGCGCCGCGCTGATCGCCAGCACTTCGGCGCCATGTTGCGCCAGCGTGCGCGCCGCCACCGGTGCCGCGATGACT
The DNA here is from genome assembly GCF_030651495.1 of Undibacterium sp. Lineage (GTDB taxonomy): Bacteria > Pseudomonadota > Gammaproteobacteria > Burkholderiales > Burkholderiaceae_D > Undibacterium. The sequence goes on along the minus strand of NZ_JAUSFI010000061.1, from coordinate 5,165 downwards.
CTCGACAAATCGAGCACCCGCACGCCGCTCAGTGGCCGACCGGTCTGCAACGGTGCCAGTGGCTGCGGTGGCGCATCGCCTATGCGTTCTATCTCAAACAATGGCAGGCTGGCGATCGCCGCCGCCTGCGGATGCGCTTGCCACTCTGGCGCGGTGCGTATCATCGCCGCGCACATGCCCTCGGCCGCCAGCCGCGCATCAAGCTCGTGCGCGCTCCAGCCCTGTATCGCCTGCGCTACTGCTTCCCTTTGATCGGCGCAGTGCAACACCCGTAACACGCCATCGCGGTGATGCGGGAAATTCGTATGTAATTGTATCCAGCGGCCGTCACCGGCCTGGTAGTAACCGGCAATCTTGCTCCACAGATCGGCTGGCGCTTGGCCGTCTATGGTCAGATAGCGCTCGCTACGGAACAGCGCCAGCGCATGCCGCCTGTCCACCTCGACTTGCTGCACATGGCCGCTGCGCTGCTGCCAGATCTGCGCCGCCATCAGGGCTTGCGCCGCAATACTGGCGCAGGCGATGTCCCCGACCTGAAACGTCGAGGACAATTGCTGCCCGTTGCCGCTAAATCGCAGCTGCTGCAAAAAATCAGGCGCACATCCGGCGAACTGCCATAAGGACTGTAAAGTGGTTTCAGCTGACATAGCAACTCCGTGGACACAGGGCATGGCCGGGACCAGAACCAGGCAGCGCATTCTCCAGCGGAGAACAGGCTGTCAACTGCCCTATTTTAGCGAAATTTAGCTATGCCGGTGAACGCAGCCGGCAACGGCGTGCTTACAGCAAATGCATCTGCTTGGCAGCTTCAGTCAATTCAGCCCTGAAATCCGGATGCGCAATCGAGATCATTTCCTGTACGCGCTGCTTGGCGCTCTTGCCGCGTAACTGCGCCACGCCGAATTCTGTGACCACGTAGTTGATATCGTTCTTGCCGGTAGTGACATGGGTGCCAGGGGTAAGCGTAGGCACGATGCGTGTAATGCTGTCGTCTTTGGCGGTCGATGGCAACACAATGAACGCCTTACCGTCGCGCGAGCGATTCGCGGCACGGACAAAATCGACCTGGCCGCCGGTGCCGGAATACGGCAGGGAGCCCAGACTTTCTGAACCGCATTGGCCCAGCAAATCAATCTGCAAGGTGGCGTTGATCGCGATCAATTTGTCATTTTGCGCGGCCAGATACGGGTCATTGGTAAAATCAACCGGATGGATTTCCAAGCCGGGGTTACGATCCATAAACTGATACAATTTTTTTGATCCCAGCGCAAAGGTGGCGACCATTTTTCCCGGCATATAGGTTTTTTTGCGATTGGTGACAGCACCGCTTTCGAGCAAAGTTAAAATACCGTCGCCGATCATCTCGGTATGAATCCCCAGATCGTGCTTGCTGGTGAGCTGCATCACCACCGCATCGGGGATGCCGCCGTAGCCGATTTGCAGGGTCGAGCCATCTTCTATCATGTCGGCAACATATTTACCGATGGCTTCTTGTACCGGACCGATGGTTGGCAAACCCACTTCCATCACCGGCTCGCTGCTTTCGATCAGCGCCGTCACTTGCGAAATATGCACATGGCAATTGCCGTAGGCAAAAGGCACGTTAGGATTCACTTCCAGCACCACCGCGCGCGCCTTGGCGATCGCCGCCATGGTGTAATCGGCCCCCAGGCTAAGCGAAAAATAACCATGCTGATCCATCGGCGATGCCATTGTCAGCACCACATCGGAGCGGATCTGCTCACGCTCGATCAAACCAGGCATTTCGGAAAAATAACTCGGGATAAAATCAATCCAGCCGGCCTGGCCACCGGCACGCGAGGCAGCGCCAAAGAAAAACGCCACATGGCGCACATGCTCTACCGTTTCCGGATCAAAGTAACCATATTTGCGCACCGCCAGAATCTGCCCCACCTTGACATCACGGAAGCGCAGGCGCTGCGCGGACAGCGCGGTCAGCAGCGTAGGCGGTTCGCCGACACCGGTAGGGACAATAATGAAATCACCATCGTTGATGTGGCTAATGACATCTTCTGCGGTGCCGCGTTTTTTACGATAAAGGTCTTGAACTGACATGGTGCGCTATGCTCGCTATCTGGTTGACGATGGATGAACATCCTTCTACTCAAGAGTGTAGTCCAAATAGGGCGATAGGCGCAGTCATGCCAATGACATTCGAAACGGTTTTATGGAGGATCTGGCGTTTTCTGGCCGCAGCTGAGTGCTGGGTTTGCATAAAAAATAAGGCTAGCATCGATTGATACCAGCCTTATTAATTTCGCTACTTGATTACTTAACAGCAATTAAAGTGACTCTAGCGCATCGCGCTGCATTGGCGCATTTCGCATTTCGCCATGAAAGTCCTTCCGTTATCACACGCCATACGGTAGACCTCAACTGGTCCCTGAGGAGTAATCAGGCCAGCGCCCTTACCACCAACACAGCCATATTTTTTGGCCAGTTTTTCTACCGTAACCGATGAAACACCCTGGCGAAACTCGACGGTTTGGATTTTAGTATTCGTATTCTGCGCGCCGTTATTGCTGATTACCAGCGGAGTAGCTGGCATCACCGTGACCTCAACCGGTGCAGCGGCTGTGACTGGATTGCCTGACACTAGCGCCACCCTGATTCCCGATTGTTCTACGACGGGAGCCGCTAGCACAGAATAAGTGGTTGGCTGGTTGTTGGTAACAGCTGAAACTGGCGTCTGTTCATTTTTGCTCTCGCGTCGGTTAATAACCGGCATACTCCCGTCTGAGCGCAGCTCTGGCGCCGTACTTAATGCGCGCTGCATCTTCAACAATGCGTTTTCCGTTGCGCGCTTACCGCTCATAGCAAAATCCTTCTTAAATTCATCAAATTCCGCCGCCCCTTCACCGGACACTTTGGCGGACAACACCGGATTTCCCGCTGCATCTGTGATATTGCAAGTTAATTCAGCACTAAATTTTGTCGGTGGCCAGGTGAGTGGACTTGGCGACGAAGAATCCGTAACGATCACCGGAGTAATGATATAGCTGACGTTATTTTTACTGATCGCATCAACATCATTGAGCGTTTTTAATTTAGTGACATTCGGAAAAACAGTCGACAGCATTTTATAGAAAGCAGTTTCAATATCGCGGTAAGGCTGATAACTCACCTTATCGCCACCACCACCTGGTGTAATAACTTCTTTAGTCCGAACATCTTCAGCAATGTAGTAAGCGACATTTTTGTTAATGGGTTGAGTGACTGTATTTTGTCCAATTTTTTCGATATTAGGAGAAATAACAATTGGATGGGCACAACCAGTGAGCACCGCGAGAATGATAATTGATGAGATTAAATTTGAGATGCGCATGAAATATTTTTCCCGAATCATGTTGATGAATTTATTTGAGTGTTTCGATAAAAGCTTTGTCTGTATACAGCTGCACCAATAGTTTCTGTACCGCAAACGCGTATTCCTGAACCGCGCGAGGAATGGCTACCGCTCCCGCAAAAGAAGATGGAAATTCGTGTTTTACCGACTTCACTTGGTCATAACGTACTTTGCCATTTTTTTTCACTACAAAACGAGCCTCAATTGAAGCAAAACCGACATTGATACCACTCGCATCAATATCGTTCTTTAATAGAACACCTGATATTTCCAGATTGGCATCGGGAGATAATTTTGAGGCCAGGGATAATTCTTGCTTGATCGCTTCAGCAAGATAATTGGCGTAAGAATTCTGGTAAGGCGATGCCAATGATGATCCCCTGACTGTAATCGGATTCGCGTTTGCCGGGTCATCTTTAGAACTAAATTCACCCACTTTGGCAGTAAAATTTCCAGCATCTTTCAGTGCCTGGGCATTTTCTACCGATGCCGTGTACTGGGGTGCCATGAGTGAACAACCGGTACTCAATAGTGCCATTGCCAGTGCTACTACAGTCGTAATACGAGACATATGTTTCCTTATATTAATGTATTTTTATTATTTCGATGCTGATTGATTCAATCAAGCACGAGGTAAAACGCCGCCGAATTTGATTTAAAGACGGTGAAGTATTCATTTTTTACTTGCACGTGATATTTATCAGGCAACTAAAATTCGCCCGATAACAAGTAGGCAATATCCAGACGACTCGCGGTGCCATATTGGCCGGCAAGATGTATGGGGATGGCAGACTCGGTTTGGGCTCTGTAGGTTGCGCTATACGCAACAATTCGTCAAGATCAACAGCAAGTATTTATCAATGACCAGTGGGGAAATTGGCACATATAAGTCCCTTATTTATTGGCAGCCAATTGTGTCATCGCAGAGCTGCATCAGCCGCTTTTACCGCCACACAGCAACACCCGGAAAAACTCGGCATAATGAATTTCCACCTTCACCTTAATAGAACCGAGAATCCCCATGATAGAAGTACACCACCTGAACGAATCACGCTCCCGCCGCATCACTTGGATGCTGGAAGAATTGGAGCAAGCCTATGAAGTCATCAGCTATCAGCGCGACGCCCAGACCCGGCTGGCACCGGCAGAACTCAAGCTAATTCATCCGCTGGGCAAGGCACCGGTGCTACGCGACAATGATCAAGTGTTAATCGAATCCGGTGCCATCATTGAATACCTGGTACGTCAATATGGCAACGGTCGTTTTGCACCGGTGATGGGAACGCCGGACTACAACCGCTACATCCAGTTCCTGCACTACACCGAAGGCTCAGCGATGTTGCCGCTGATGCTGAAACTGTATGTCGGGCGGTTGGGCGAAGCCGGTGCAGCTCTGCAGCCGCGCATCACCAGCGAGCTAGAAAATCATCTGGGATTTCTGAATGCCGAACTCGCCAACCGCAACTTTTTCGTCGGCGATGAGCTCACCGGTGCCGATGTGCAAATCTCATTTGTAGCTCAAATCGCGGTCAAAAACGCAGGGCGTGACGCTTACCCGAATCTGACCCGCTTCGTCGATAGGATAGAAGCGCGCCCGGCGTATCAGCGCGCGATCGCCAAGAGCGGCGCTTAATATTCTCTTGCAAGACAGCGCCAGCACGCAAATGGAATGAACGCCTCCCCCCGAAAGGGATGGTAATGAGGCAGTCGGGCAACAGAGAATAGAAATGAAGAAGGATTCTCACAACTCGACGGCATCGATGTGCCAAAGTAGATACGCAGTACTTATCCACTTAAG
>NZ_JAUSFI010000060.1 GCF_030651495.1 Undibacterium sp. | reverse complement strand
GCAAGCGCGTTTTCCAGGTCGTGCATTAGAGAAGGCTGTTAAGGGCATGTTGCCTAAAGGCCCACTCGGTTATGCGATGATCAAAAAGCTCAAAGTGTATGCAGAGGCAACTCATCCGCATGCTGCGCAGCAACCACAAGTACTCGACCTTTAAGGAATAGCCATGATCGGTAATTACAACTACGGAACTGGCCGTCGCAAGAGCGCAGTTGCTCGCGTCTTCCTGAAAACTGGCAGCGGCAAGATTGTTGTCAACGGCAAACCAGCCAGCGAATATTTTTCTCGCAAAACTGGCTTGATGGTGATCAGCCAGCCTTTGGAATTGACAAATAATCTCGAAACTTTCGACATTATGGTCAACGTACACGGCGGCGGCGAATCCGGTCAATCCGGTGCAGTGCGTCACGGTATCACTCGTGCCCTGATCGACTACGATGCAGCATTGAAGCCTGAGCTGTCAAAAGCCGGTTTCGTTACTCGCGATGCTCGTGAAGTTGAGCGTAAAAAAGTCGGTCTGCGTAAAGCACGTCGCGCAAAGCAGTTCTCCAAGCGTTAATCTGGAAGAATCTGTCAAAAAAAGCCGCCAGGATAATTGCCTGGCGGCTTTTTTATTGGGGAACCAAGTTTCTTTATGTGCGGTCTAATCTGCTGCTAGAATACGGAAAAATTCTGTCAAGGAAACAATAATGATCAAGATAGGCATAGTAGGCGGTACCGGTTATACCGGGGTGGAATTGCTCAGAATACTGGCGACACATCCCGAAGCGCAATTGACGGCGATTACATCGCGCAAAGAAGATGGTCTGCCAGTGGCGGACATGTATCCATCCTTGCGCGGGCGTGTGGATGTGGCCTTTTCTTCCCCTGATAAAGCGCGCTTGACCGAATGTGATGTGGTGTTCTTCGCGACCCCACATGGCGTGGCGATGGCGCAAGCTCCCGAATTGCTGGCCGCGGGCGTTAAGGTGATTGATCTCGCAGCCGATTTTCGCTTGCAGGATGTGGCTGAATTTGAAAAATGGTATGGCATGCCGCATAGCTGCACAGCCGTGTTGCAAGAGGCTGTGTATGGATTGCCTGAACTGCACCGTGAAGCCATTAAAACCGCGCGCGTGATCGGTAATCCTGGTTGCTACCCAACCACCATGCAGCTGGGTTTTTATCCTTTGCTCAAGGCCGGTATCGTCGATGCGGCGAATCTGATTGCCGATTGCAAGTCCGGTGTCTCGGGTGCTGGTCGTAAGGCGGAAATCGGCATCTTGTTTTCTGAGACCAGCGATTCATTTAAAGCCTATGGCGTCTCTGGCCACAGGCATACTCCGGAAACCGTCGAGCAGTTGCAGCGCATGACTACAGATAAAGTCGGCCTGGTGTTCACGCCGCATCTGGTGCCGATGATACGCGGCATGCATTCGACCCTGTATGCGCGCCTGACCAAAGAGATCAGTAATGAAGCTTTGCAGGCTTTATTTGTAGATGCCTATAAAGACGAACCGTTTGTCGATGTGATGCCGTTTGGTTCGCATCCGGAAACCCGCTCCACCCGCGCTTCGAACATGTTGCGCCTGGCCTTGCACCGGCCTGGCAATGGCAATACCGTCGTGGTCCTGGTAGTGCAGGATAATTTGGTGAAAGGTTCTTCCGGGCAAGCCGTCCAGTGTATGAACCTGATGTTCGGGCTGGATGAAGCTACCGGCCTCAATCACGTGCCGGTCATGCCTTAATCGCGCGCATGGCAAAGCCCCGTTTCTGGCAGCGACGCATATCAGCGTCAAAAATGACGATCCAGCATCACCAGCCATGGCCGATCAAGGCTGCCATGATTGCTGTGGTGGTTGGTTTAGGTGGTGCAATTGCCTTGTGGACGTATGATCTTGGTCGCAGCTTCACTTTTGGACCGAAGGTCAATGTTGAGCAAGTGCAATTATTGGAAAAACAAGTTGAGCAGCTGACTACCGAAAGAAATGCCTTGGCGGCGAGCGCGAATACGGTCGAGAGCCAGCAAAACATAGAGCGATCAACGCAAAAACAATTGGGTGATCAGGTCAAGACCCTGACGGTAGAAAATCTCAAGCTGAAAGATGATTTAGCTTTTTTTGAAAGTCTGATGCCTTCGGCAACTGGCCAGGAAGGTATTACCATACAGCGTATCAAGGTTGAAATGGTGGCGCCGAATCAGTTGCGCTATCGTGTCTTGGTGATGCAGGGCGGTAAAGGAAACCGCGATTTTGGTGGCGAGATGCAGCTCACTCTGAATATGGTGCAGGCGGGTAAACCTGCTATGATGCAATTCCCCGATCCCAAATCCGGTGAAACAGGAAAATTGAAGTTACTTTTTAGGCATTATCAGCGCCTTGAGGGGCTAATTAGTTTACCGGAAGGTGCGACGGTGAAGACGGTGCAGGCCAAGGTCATGGACAAGGGGCAGCAGCGTGCCCAGCAATCCGTGAGTCTTTAGGTCAGGCGTTACACGTCCCGGATGCATTTTTTTAACTGACTCTGAGGAAATTCTCATGTTTAGTCGCAAAAACAAAAATACCATCGATAGTTTGATCGGCATATCCACCAGTATTGAAGGCAATGTGTACTTTAAGGGCGGTCTGCGGATTGATGGCCATATTAAAGGTAATGTCATTGCTGAGGCTAGTGTCTCTAGTATGCTGGTGATCTCGGAGCAGGCAAGGATTGATGGTGAAGTACGTGCAGGTCATGTCGTCGTCAATGGCGAGATCAATGGGCCGGTCTATTCATCAGAGCTGATTGAGTTGCAGACCAAAGCGAGAATTTCCGGTGATGTGCACTATAAGGCGCTCGAAATGATGAATGGCGCCTTAGTCACAGGTAAGTTGACCCATGAGCAGCTCGTGGTAGTAGAGCCGGTCTTGAAGTTGGCGGCTTCTAACTAGGATGTAAATAGTGGTCTATAATGAAGACTTGATTGAATTGTAGGAGCAAGAGATGAATGCCATAGCCGAAATGCCAAGCCCGATTGTTTTCACTGATAGTGCCGCCTCTAAAGTGGCAGAACTGATAGCGGAAGAGGGTAATCCTGATCTGAAACTACGCGTATTTGTACAAGGCGGCGGATGTTCTGGTTTTCAGTATGGTTTTACTTTTGATGAAATCACTAATGAAGATGACACCGTGATGGACAAAAACGGTGTGCAGTTGCTGATTGATGCGATGAGTTACCAGTATCTGGTGGGTGCTGAGATCGATTACAAAGATGATCTGGAAGGCGCACAATTTGTCATCAAGAACCCGAATGCCGAATCGACTTGTGGTTGTGGCTCGTCGTTTTCTGCCTGACAACGCACGGTAGTCCCGATGTACATAAAAAAAGACGCTGCGGCGTCTTTTTTTATGCCTGAAAAAAATTCAGTGTTTTCAATCGGAACTATTCATCTCAAGATGGCAAAACCTGATTACACTTAGATGCTATCACAGGAGCGATTATGGAAAATTCGGACATGCTGCACCAGCAGCGTCAGCATGCAGTAGTCACTGCTCTGCGCGCGGTGTTGCCTGCGCATTGCGTGCTGTATAACGAAGAAGATACCCGTCCGTATGAGTGCGACGGGCTGGCAGCGTATCGCCAATTGCCGATGGTGGTGACCTTGCCGGAGAATGAGACGCAGGTCATCGCGATTCTGAATGTCTGCCGCAGTATGCAAGTGCCGATCGTGCCGCGCGGCGCCGGTACTGGCCTTTCTGGTGGTGCCATGCCGATTGCCGATGGCGTGGTGTTATCGACGGCAAAATTGAATAAAATACTCAAAGTCGATGCCTATGCAAGAACGGCTGTAGTGCAGCCAGGCGTGCGCAATCTGGCCATTTCTGATGCGGTTGGCGCGCATGATTTATATTATGCGCCTGACCCGTCTTCCCAAATCGCCTGCACTATCGGCGGCAACGTGGCGGAAAACTCTGGCGGTGTGCATTGTCTGAAGTACGGTCTGACGGTACACAATGTCTTGCGCGTGCGTGTCGTGACGATAGAAGGCGAGATCATGGAACTGGGCAGCGCGGCACTTGATGCCCCTGGCCTGGATTTGCTGGCAGTTTTTATTGGCTCGGAAGGCATGCTCGGCATCGTCACTGAAGTCACTGTCAAGTTAGTCCCTAAACCGCAAACGGCCCGTGTCATCATGGCTTCGTTTGATGACGTGATTAAAGCCGGCAATGCGGTTGCCAATGTGATTGCGGCTGGGATTATTCCGGCCGGTCTGGAGATGATGGATAAGACTTCGTCACGCATGGTCGAACCCTATGTGAAAGCCGGTTACGATATCGATGCCGAAGCTATTTTGCTCTGCGAGTCAGATGGCACGCCGGATGAAGTCGAAGAAGAAATCGCGCGCATGAGCGCCGTCCTGCAAGGTGCCGGTGCAACGGCAATTGCCGTGTCGCAAAGCGAGGCGGAGCGGCTTAAATTCTGGTCCGGGCGTAAAAATGCATTTCCGGCGGCGGGGCGCATCTCCCCTGATTATTACTGCATGGATGGTACCATCCCGCGCAAGAATCTGGCCCAGGTGCTGCTTGGTATCGCCGATATGGAAGTGAAATACGGTTTGCGTTGCGCCAATGTGTTTCATGCCGGCGATGGCAATCTGCATCCCTTGATCTTGTTCGATGCCAATCAGCCTGGGGAATTTCACCGGGCCGAAGCTTTCGGTGCCGAGATATTGGAGCTCTGCGTGGCGGTTGGCGGCACCATTACCGGCGAGCACGGGGTTGGCATAGAAAAAATCAATTCCATGTGCGTACAGTTTTCTGCGCAAGAGTTGGCCGCCTTTATGGCGGTCAAACACGCCTTTGATCCTGTAAGCTTGCTGAACCCGGATAAGGCGATTCCTAGCCTGCACCGCTGCGCTGAATATGGCCGTATGCATGTGAAGAAAGGGCAGTTGAAGTTCCCTGATTTGCCACGTTTTTAAGAATGGACACTTCTGTCAATCGAATTGTCTGGCGCATACCCGCGTTACCAATTTTCGCAATACCGGCGTATTGCCCCGGTATGCGTCTTGGTATGCATCCCGATACTGGAATTTTCAGAAGCGCCAAAATAAAAGTAAAAAAATAATGCATGACGCAGTATTCATGCGCTTTTCCAGCCATTTTCGTGCCAGAAGGCGCATGGATACTGCGTCATGCCGTGCCGGTTGGCTTCCAATAATTCATAGATAGACACAATTGATGAATGCAGAAATGGATCACATCTTAGAAGAGTTTCGGCGGCGCATCTGCGCGGCATCCGAGCAGAAAACCGCGCTTTGCCTGCAAGGCGGCGGCAGCAAAAAATGGTATGGGCAGGAAGCCAGAGGCGAGATCCTCGATACCCGCGCCTACCGTGGCATCGTTGCCTATGAACCGACCGAACTGGTGATTACCGCGCGCTGCGGTACCCCGCTGGCAGAGATAGAAGCCGCGCTGGATCAGCAAAATCAGATGCTGGCTTTTGAAGCGCCGCATTTCGGTGCCGGCGCGACGATCGGTGGCGTGCTGGCGGCTGGCTTGTCTGGCCCGCGCCGCGCCACTGCCGGTGCGGTACGCGATTTTGTACTCGGTGCCAGCCTGATGGATGGTACGGGCGAGTTGCTGTCTTTTGGCGGGCAAGTCATGAAGAACGTAGCTGGCTATGATGTCTCGCGCATGCTGGCCGGTTCCATGGGGTGCTTGGGTTTGATACTGGATATCTCGGTCAAAGTGTTGCCCAAGCCTTTCGCTGAAACTACCTTAGCCTTCGCTTTATCAGAAGCCGATGCCATTCACCATATGAACCTGTGGGGCGGGCAAGCTTTGCCAATTTCGGCCAGTGCCTGGCAGGTCGGTCGCCTGATGTTGCGCTTGTCGGGTGCCGAGGCGGCGGTGCGAGCGGCGAAACAAAAACTGGGCGGTGAAGAAATCGTGGATGCCGAGGCGTATTGGACCTCGGTGCGTGAGCAAAGCCATGATTTTTTTGCCCAGGATGATAAACATGGTTTATGGCGTCTGTCTTTGCCGTCCACCACGCCGGCCTTGCGCCTGAGCGGCAAAACCATGATCGAATGGGGTGGCGCGCAACGCTGGTTATACAGCGACGAACCAGCACACCTCATCCGTGACACGGTGGCGCAGGCAGGTGGTCATGTGACACTGTTCCGTGGCGGCGATAAAACCAGCGGCGTGTTCACCCCCTTGTCAGCGCCGATTGCGAAAATCCATCGGAATCTGAAAAATAGCTTTGATCCGGCAGGCATTTTTAATCCTGGCCGCATGTACCCGAATTTATAGAGAGCCAGCATGCAAACCAATCTTGCCGATTTTATCAAAGACACGCGCGAAGGTCAGGAAGCGGACGCCATTTTGCGTAGCTGTGTGCATTGCGGATTTTGTACCGCCACCTGTCCGACGTATCAATTATTGGGCGACGAGCTGGATGGCCCGCGCGGCCGCATTTACCTGATTAAACAGGTATTGGAAGGCAAGCCAGCTACCAGAAAAACCCAGCAACACCTGGACCGCTGCCTGACCTGTCGCAGTTGCGAATCGACTTGCCCTTCCGGCGTGCAATACGGTCGGCTGGTCGATATCGGCCGCAAGATCGTCGATGAGCAAGTGCCGCGCCCGCTGGCGCAACGCGTCTTGCGCGGCACACTCAAATACGTTTTGCCGCGCAAGGCATTGTTTAATCCGGCCATGAAGTTAGGCCAAGCCGTACGGCCTTTACTGCCGAAGGTCTTGCAAAATAAAATACCCGCGGCACAAAGCGCAGGTGCCTGGCCGACCCGGCAGCATGACCGTAAAATGCTGTTGCTGGACGGCTGTGTGCAGCCCGCCATGTCGCCGAATATCAATTTTGCTAGCGCGCGCGTGCTCGATGCCTTGGGCGTGCAATTAGTGGTTGCGCCCAAAGCAGGTTGCTGCGGCGCGATTCGCTATCACCTGAATGATCAGGACGGCGGGCTCGACGACATGCGCAACAACATCGATGCCTGGTGGCCGTATGTCGAAGTGGGCGTCGAGGCGATCGTCATGACGGCCTCCGGCTGCGGCGTCACCGTCAAGGAATACGGCCATCTGCTGGCGCACGATCCGCTGTATGCCGAGAAGGCGAAGCGCATCGCAGAATTGACCCTAGACCTGAGTGAAATCTTGCCCGAATTTGAAGCCGATCTGGTGAAAAAACTCAGCGGAAAAATCAGCAAACGTATCGCCTGGCATCCGCCCTGCACGCTGCAACATGGCCAGCAAATCAAAGGCAAGGTAGAGGGCTTGTTGCGCAGCGTCGGTGTCGATGTGCGGCTATGCGCCGACAGCCATTTATGCTGCGGCTCGGCCGGTACCTATTCCGTCTTGCAATCAGAATTATCTTATCAGCTGCGCGATAACAAACTGCGCAACCTGCAGGCCACCGAGCCAGAGATGATCTTGTCTGCCAATATCGGCTGCCTGACGCATTTGCAATCGGGCACGACAATGCCGGTGCAACATTGGGTAGAATTGCTGGATCAGGCTTTGCGTGCCACTTCCTAGCCTGACTATTTCCTTAGGACTTACGCAAAACCGCCCCCGCGTCGTTGCACTTGCCCATTCGTACAGTGAGTACTAAAGTACTGTCTTCGGCGGTGCGGTGTAGTCGGGAATTCAGACAATATATTGTCTGCCGACGTAACGGGCATCCCCTACCTGGGATGCTTCCCCAGCACCAAAGGCTTTACGCCTAGCTGGAACAATTTTGCGTAAGTCCTAATACATATGAGATACAAATGATTTACACCTTTGCTGTGCTTTTGATCTTTCAGTCCTTAGGCGAAGGTTGTAGTTATTTGCTGCATTTGCCGGTGCCCGGCCCGGTCATCGGTATGTTATTGCTGTTCTTTTTTCTGCTGATAAAAAAAGACCTGGCCGCCAAATTGATGCCAACTACGCAGGAATTTTTGCGTCACCTGTCGCTGCTGTTTATTCCGGCTGGCGTTGGCATCATGGTGCATGGCCAGCGCATCATGGCGGAATGGCTGCCTATCGTTATTGCCTTAATTTTCAGTACTGCAGTGTCGATAGTCGTGACGGCGCTGGTGGCGCGCTGGCTGCAGAAATGAAAGAGCAGCTCAGCGATATCTGGGTGTATCTGGCCGGCACGCCGCTGCTGGGGCTGACGGCAACCTTGCTGGCGTATCAGTGCGCTTTTGCGATCTACAGCAAAAGCAAAATGAATCCTTTAGCCAATCCGGTGGCGATCGCCGTCGCCTTGCTGGTGCTGGTATTGAGCCTGACCAACACCTCTTATCAGACCTATTTTTCTGGCGCACAATTCGTGCATTTTTTGCTCGGGCCAGCCACGGTGGCGTTGGCGGTTCCCTTATATCAGCAGCTCAATAAGCTCAAGCGTCACTGGTTTGCCTTTCTGATGGCTGCCATCCTTGGCAGCGCCACTGCTATCGCTGTAGCGATGGGCACCGGCTGGCTGCTGGGTGCATCACCAGTGACGATTTTATCGTTGGCACCAAAGTCAGTGACGATGGCCATCGCGATGGGGATAGCCGATAAAATCGGCGGCTTGCCCTCGCTCACGGCGGTGCTGGTGATGCTGACCGGAATCTTGGGTGCGACCATGGCAAGGAGCATACTTCAGGCAATAAAAATTACCGATGACAGTATTGGTGGCTTTGCGCTTGGGGTTAGCGCACATGGCATAGGCACGGCAAGAGCCTTTCAGGTCAGCCCAGAAATGGGCGCTTTCGCCGGATTGGCGATGGGCATCTCCGGACTGATCACGGCCTTGTTATTGCCGCTGGCTTTGCGTCTATTGGGTTTGATCTGAATCCTTGGATGAAGCCAAGGGTTGAACCTAAGGGGAGTCCAGGGATTCAGTCACGCTTGCAGATCAGCCCAGATTTGCCTTAAACCACGCAAGGCAACGCAACCAGCCATCTTTGGCATCTGCCTCGACATAACTAGGGCGGTAGTCGGCGTGGAAAGCATGGCCAGAATTGGCATACACCATCAATTCGGATTTGTTGCCTGCTTTGGCCAGCGCAGCCTTCATTTGTTCCACCGTCTCGACCGGGATGCCGGCATCTTTGGCACCGTACAAGCCGAGTATCGGGGTTGTTAGACTGGCGGCAATATCGATAGGATTTTGCGGTGAGAGCGGGCTCGGTGTGCCTACCAGTTTGCCATACCATGCCGCGCCTGCCTTCACTTGCGGGTTATACGCTGCGTACATCCAGGTAATGCGGCCGCCCCAGCAAAAACCGGTAATCGCCAGTTTGTCAGTATTGCCGCCATGCTCTTTGGCCCAGGCAACGACCGCATCCAGATCCGTCATGACTTGCGCATCCGGTACCTTGGTAATCACTTCTTTGATCAGCTCGGCAATGCTCGGGTATTTATTGACATCGCCCTGGCGCACAAACAACTCCGGTGCCAGCGCCAGATAACCTTGTTTGGCAAAACGCCGCGCCACATCGGCAATATGCTCATGCACGCCAAATATTTCGGAGACCACCAGCACTACCGGTAAATTGCTTTTGCCTTCGGGCTGAGCCCGATATACCGGTACTTGCTGGCCATTAATTTCTAGCATCACCACGCCCGCAGTCAATCCGATGCTATCAGTTTTAATCATGCTTTGCGCGCAGACGGGCAAGGCAGCTGCGGCAAAGCCGACCCCTATCGCGGTCTGCATAAACGTGCGTCTGGAATAATCTTCATTGAAGTTTGATTTTCCTATCAAACTATCGAAATCCTGCTGATTCTGCATGGGAGGCTCCTGAATTATTGAATTAGATGTTTTGAAACGGGATGCCGCAATAGATTAACCGGAATTGGCTTTACTTGCTGATAGCGGCTTGACGCATTTTTATTGCGCATCGGTGGGTTTCAAATAAAAGGCATCCGGCAATTGTGCACCCGCAGTCGTCATTTTGATATCCCCTTTCAGATTAGTCAGCACCACGGCCAACTCTGGCCCACCCAGTTCCAGCATGACCTGGCGACAAGCGCCGCAGGGGGCAATCGGTTCATCCGTCGCACCGACTACCGCCATCACCTGAAAATCACCCGGACGATACCCTGCTGCCACCGCATTAAATAGCGCGGTACGTTCGGCACAATTGCACAGACCATAAGAAGCGTTTTCTACATTGCAACCGCGAAATAAGTTGCCGTCTTTACAGAGCAATACTGCACCGACTTTAAATTGTGAATAAGGTGCATAGGCCGCCAAGCGCGCCTTGAAGGCTTCCTGTATCAGTTGTTCTTGGTTCATGAGGTTTTTTTCCTATTCTCTTATTTTTCTGATGTCACGCATGGTTTTATGCAATGCAAACCAAGCATTATTTCATGTTTGCCAGACGTACGAATGGGCTCTTTTTTGCAAGGAATAGGGCAGCTTACCGGGGAAACTTAACAAGCCCTAGACTGGCTTATTCAGATATAACAATGGCATGAGTTAATAGCATGAGTTAATGGCAACAATGTTGTTTGGTTTTAGATTCTCAGCAACATATATTTTCTTTGAATAAAATTGGGGATATTATCTACCTAACTTTATCTGTATTGGTGTCACTAGCGCTGGTGTAAATTTTGTTGGATGGAAACGGAGAAATAGTGATAACAATTAACCCGCCTGCGCCCATCGCCTCTTTTCGCCTTATCTTCTGGTGTGCTGCCTTGCTTGGTTTGCCCGTGATGGCGAGCGCCACCGGTCTTTTGCCCTCAGCACCTTCGACGCCTTCAGTCGAGGGTAAATTCGATCCGATACCGGTGTTTTTTATTTACCCGCCGCTGAAGCGTCAGGGCTCGGCGGACGATGCCCTCAGCAGCGGTCGTGTCATCAATAGCCATGTTTCCATGGCGGCACCTGCCAGTAAGGCATGGCGTATCGCATTTCTATTCCCTCATCTGAAAGATCCTTACTGGGTTGGCTGTGCTTATGGGGTGATGAGTGAAGCCAAGCGTCTGGGAGTGGAGGTGGATATCTTCCCGGCAGATGGCTACAACGATCTGGTCGGTCAGCTGCGTAAGATGGATGAGGCGATCGCCGCTAAATACGATGCGATCGTGATTTCACCGCTGAGCCAGACGGCGAATAATCCCTCGATTGCCAAGGCCCGGGCACAAGGCATTCCCGTGTTTGAATTAGCCAACGACAGTAACAGTGACGATCTGACGATCAAGGTGACGACATCGCTAAAAAGCATGGGGAAAGACGCGCTGCAATGGGTGATTCAGGATGCGCAGCAGCGCGGCCTGAAATCGATCAATATCGCCCTATTGCCCGGCCCGGCCGACGCCGGCTGGGTCAAGGGTGAAGTTGACGGTACCCGTGAAGCGGCCAGTAAGGCTGCCATGAAGGTCAATATTCTTGCTATCGCCTATGGCGACAGCGACCGCATAGGGCAAACCCAGCTGGCGGCGCAATTGATTAGTGAGTATGGCAAAAATCTAGACTATATTCTGGGCTGTACCGGCTGCGCGCCAGCCGCAATCCTGCCGCTGAAGGAAGCAGGGCTGAACGGAAAAATCAAGATTGTCGCCTATGATCTGACGCGTGAGATCGCTGGCTTGATCGCTAAAGGGGATATCGTTGCCTCGGTCGATACCAAGGGCGTGAGTCAGGCAAGAGTCACCATCAATGCCGCAGTGAATTTTCTGGAGGGGCGGACTAAAGTTTTGCCCCATACTATTTTGGTTAAACTGGGTCTGGTTGACGGCAGTAATTATACAAAATACAAATTTGATTCTTCCACCGCACCGGATGGCTATACGCCCATACTGTCCTATGCTCCGGAGAAAATGAAATAGTCTGAGGTAGATAACGATCGCTCATGCAACTACCAGGCACAGCGGACTCAAAGAGAGAGGCTGTGCAGTGTTTGTTGAGCGATGTGGCAGGATGCCGTCACAATCAGCATAGCCAAGGATAAATGCGCAGGCATGAGAATCACCCGGTTAAGAAACAAACTACTATTCAGTGTGGTTGCGATCAGCATCCTGATGGCGCTTGCCTCGATGTTTGCGGTTTCTTTGGTGATCCGGCAGCAGCATCTGGATCAATCCAACACCCTGTTGCGCAAGGCCGCCAAGATCATCGATGATAGTCTGGCCGAACGTAAAGAGCAGCAGTTGAGCGCATCGCGCCGTCTGGCGATGCAAAAGAATTTTGGCTCAAGCATCTGGTACCTGACCCAATACGCACAATCAGACGTAGATCGCGAAGTGTTGTTTAATTCTTATCGAAAATTAGTGAAAGACACTTACGAGTTGGGCCGTCTGACGAAACTTTCCAAAACCACCATTTATGATTCTGCCGGCAATTTGGTTTCATTTGCCTTGCTAGATGGTAAACATGAAATGCTCGGCTTTGTTGAGCGTTTTCCCACACCGCTGTTTCAGCTTGCCGTATTGAAAGAGGGGGAGGAGCTCAGCCGGCAAAATCTGAAGGCCGCGAATTCCATCGCCGGTCTCGGGCTCACTTTTGGCACTGCGCTACCGCAACAGGAGAGCGTGCACTATGCCGTGGTGGATGGCTTGCTGGCGATAGAAAGCTATGTGCCTATCGTGGGCCAGGTTTTAGAGCCGAACACCGATAAACAAGAAACAAAGCAACTTGGCCTGGTGGTGACGGTGCATACGCTTGATCAGGCGTTTATTGATCAGCTTTCCCGTTTAACCGATGTCAAAATCAATGTGTTTACGCCGCAGGGTTTTAGCGTCGGCAACCTCGCCAACTATCAGCGCCCGGACTGGAACAGCGTGCAGGCGCGCGAAACGACGGAACCTGCGTCGTCGATGGTCTTTAATGAGATAAAAATAGGGGGTACCGGTTTTTATCAAGGTCTCATGTCGCTCTACAGCGAACATCACCAGGTCGGTACCATCGTTGTACTTCATTCCAAAGAAATCGTGCAAAAAAACACCTGGCAAATGATACAAACGTTGGGGCTGATTGCCGTTGCCTGCCTGGTATTCATATTTCCGGTTACCTGGTATTTTGCCACCTCGATTTCTCACCCGCTCACTACCCTTAGCCGGATTTTTCGTGGGGTCGCCAGCAACAAGCAAGTCACTAATCTGGATGAGGTATTAAGCCAGCTGGAAGATGAAAAAAATCGTCACGATGAGCTTGGCGACCTGACGCAGAGTTTTATTGTGATGGCGAATGCGGTGAAACAAAAGATGGTGGAAATCCGCGAAATGAACGCCTCTCTTGAAGATAAAATTACACAAAGTACTGCCCAGTTGCGTGCCGCCTATATAGAAATGGCACGGCTGGCGAATACTGACGAGCTAACCGGCCTCTACAATCGCCGTGCCTTTTTTGAGATCGCCAGTCTGGCACACGCACAGGCAAAACGCTCCGAGAGCGAGTTGGGTTTTATCATGATCGATATCGATCACTTTAAATCAGTCAATGACCGCTACGGTCATCCGGTCGGCGATGAAGTGTTACGCCGGGTCGCGCATTGCCTGGCCGCTACCGCCCGCGAAAGCGACACCGTCGCGCGTTATGGCGGAGAAGAATTTGCCGTGCTGGTGCCTGACACCGATCTCGCTGCCGGCGTGGTGCTGGCAGAGCGCATTCGCGAAGCACTAAGAGTGATCGTCTTGGAAGTAGATGATGAAATCATCCGGCCTACGGTCAGTCTGGGAGTGGCATGCCTGCGCAATGAGGAAAGTTTGAAACAATTGTGCGTACGAGCAGACGCCGCGATGTATCTGGCCAAGCAATCCGGTCGCGACCGGACGATGGTTTCCAGCTGAACCGGCGCTTGAGCGTCCTGCGCGAATTGCGCAGCAAATCACAGACATAACATTTTACAGACAGATTTAAAAAGCACGATACGCCAGCGCGCATAGTCCATGCGGGCTGCAGGCCAGAGTGGCTGGAAAGGCGCATGGACTATGCGCGCTGGCCCTGCCTGTTATCAAATTTTAGTCAGCTTGACATCGCGCTGTCAGCCTGCGAAGCCCCGCGTTCAAGCGACGGCAGGCACAACTATCCGGCAGAGATGAGCGCAACGAAGATCACGCCTTAGTTGGCCGCTGATTCGCTGAATTGCTTGGTTACATAGCCATAAATTATCCCTGCGCTATGTGTGTTACCGCACCGATTGATATCAAGGATGTGGTTTATAAATTCATGCTCAGTTTGTGAATACGGGTAAAAATTATTAACTTAGCCTAAGGAAACTCATGTCAAACCTACTTGACCTAAATTCTGTCGAATTTTCCTACGATCCGGATAATCTATTGGATACGCTGATCAATCGACTGCACTTTAAGAATGATGCTGCACTCTCAAGGGCACTCGAAGTCGCGCCACCAGTCATTAGTAAAATTCGCCACCGCCGCCTGCCGGTCGGCGCTTCGCTGTTGATCCGTATGCACGAAATCTCCGATGTCAGTATCAAAGATTTGCGCGCATTCATGGGAGACCGCCGTGCAAAATTCAGAATCAGCTCACATCACTTCAAGCCTGTTTCTCAACAGATGAAAAGTGTTTGATTCTTTTCAGCCGAGGCTGTCGTTTTGGCTGAAGAGTTCAATTTTCTGCAGTGAGGTGAAACAGAAATTGGCCGCCACGCGTGTATGTACTTGTTTGCACATGTCACGCGTGGGCACGGTGGTGCAGTGGTCATCTTGCAATAAAAATTAAACCCGTGTGTCCTTCATCTTTTCTACCCTTCGCTGCAAGACAAAAATCGGTTGAGCCCATTCGGTGTCTTTTTTCTTCTTGCTGGTGATCAGGGTCAGTTCTGAGGGATCGTAGACGTCGGTGTTGTGCGTCAGCGGGGTGGTCATCAGGTATTGGGCGTCGGTGTTTTTCAGGAACTCGCCGACCAGCTGGATATTGCGGATATCCAGATGGGCAAACGGTTCGTCGATGAAGACGAAGCCGCCCGAGCCGTCTTCCGATTTCAGCAAGCCGATCAGCAGGATCAGCGACTTCATGACTTGCTGGCCGCCCGAGGCTTCGCCGTCGTTCATGCCGATCGCACCTTTGCCGTCGAACTTGAAGCGCACGTGCAGGCCGGCCTGCGCCAGTTGCGTATCGTCGTTTTCCAGCTTGACCGGGTCGGTGTGGACTTCAATGCCGGCCAGCTCGCCGAGCTGCCTGATGTTCTTGCTATACGCTTTAATCGTGTAACGCAGCCGGTCCATATACGCGCTGCGGGCGTTGACGGTGGCTTCCATGGCGCGGTTATTCTGGTAGCGGCGCTCGTCGGTTTCGGCCTGGCGGCCTTGCAATAAGGCGTTCAGGCGTACGTATTGATCGACCACCGTGGCGTCGCATTCCCAATCCTCGCGGCTCAGGTTATTGCCCAGGCTGCGCAGGCGCAGTTCGATCTGATGGACGTTTTCATGCTCGGCCACCAGCTCTTTGCGGTGCGCACTGCGCTTCCAGTTGGGCGGTAATTTTTGCCAGGTTTCACGCATGCTTCTGAGCGTCTCAAATTGCGTCTTGCGCTCTTCGACCAGGCGTTTTTCTGCGCCGCGTAAAGTGGCTTCGGCGTCGGCAATCGCGGCCTTGGCCTGCTCCCATTTCAGGTGCGCTACCGTGCGTTGTTCGGTGGCGGATTTCAGCAACGGTGCCAGTTCGCCGAGACGGCCGCCGACTGCTATGCGTTGCTGTTTCAGCGGCTGCGTATTGCGGCTGGCTTCTTCAAATTCGGCATGGCGTGCGCTGAGTTCTTTGGCCGCATCGACGCCGGCCAGTCTGGCCTTGTAGGCGCTGATCTCGCCGGCCAGCTTGCTGATCTTGATGGTCAGCTGATCTTCTTGCGATTGCAGGCGCGGCAGCGATTTTTGCAAGGCTTCCAGGCGCTGGGTGCGGCCAGCGCTGCCGAAACGGTAGCGTGAGGCTTCGACAAACAGCGAACGGCCGCCGCGCCGTTCAAAATGGTAGGCGTCAGGCGTAATCCATTCCTGCGACTTGCTCTGCTTCATGCCCTTGTCGATGGTATCGACGGTATCGATATGCTGCAATTGGTCGATCAGCCAGCCCGGTGCCTTGGCGCTAAAGTTGACCACCGACAACAGGCTGCCATCCTTGACGCTAGGGGCGTTGACGCGGTCCGGCACGATGAAGTGGCTGTAACGCTGTTTCTCACCGATGCGGTAAGCGGCGCTGGCGTCACTGGCCTTGTCGAGCAGAATGATAGCGGTGTAGCCGCGCAACACGCCTTCGACCGCGCCTTGCCATTTTGGGTCGATCACTTCGACGATTTCCGGCAGCATGCTGTGCGAGATGCCGGCATCATTGAGCGCACGGCGCATCAGGCGGACGTTTTCCGGATCGGCCAGCGCGCTCTTGCCTTGCAGGGCGCTGATGGTCTCCATCTCGGTGGCGATGCGGCTGCTGAGGGTGTCGCGCTCTTGCTTGTGGCGCGACAGTTCGGCTTCTTTTTTCTCCAGGTCGTCGGCCACATTCGCGACATCGGCATCGGCTTCGGCAGCGAGTTTTTGCAAGCGCGCTTTTTGCTCCAGCAGGCTTTCCTGCGGCTTGAGCTTGCTGTTGATTTGCTGGAGCTTTTCGCGCAGCGTCGCTTCTTCTGCCTCGAAACCGGCTTCTGCCTGCTGCGCCTCGGATAAGCCCTGGGCTTGCTGCGCCAGTTGCTGGCGCCGGCCGGATAAGGCTTCGTCCTGCGCCTTCAGAAAGCGCTTGCTGCCGCGCAGCGCCTGGCTGGTGGCGCCAGCGCGTTCCAGCGCTTCATGGTATTGCAGTGTCGGCAGGATTTCTTCCTGTAAGTCGCGCTTTTCTTTATTTAAGCCTTCCCACTGATGGTAGTTGGCAACGCGCAGGCGCAGGCCTTCCAGATTGGTTTTCGCACCTTCGAATTCGGTTTCAAAGTGCTGCAACTCGGTCTCGGTATCGCGCTGATGGCGCTTGGCGTCATCGTAGGCATCCAGCACTTCCTTGTCGCCGAAAACCTGAAACACCAAGTCGAGCAACTGGCGCGGCGCGTATTCGCACAGCTTGTCGGTTTCGCCTTGCTCTAGCGCCAAGACCTTGCCCATGGCATTCGACAGCCCGGCATGCGACAGGCGCTTGCGGTAGTTTTCTACCCCCAGCCAATCGTTGGCTTCCTGCACGTCCTCAATCTCGACTTTACCGCCGCGCATCAGGTATTGGCGCTTCCAGTCGCCGCCGTTTTTTTCGATTTTGCAAAATAGCGTGACGTCGTCATCGTATAGCCCCGACATGCGGAATGGCCGGTTTGAAATCTGCGGGCCGACCGCACTATTGTCGACCACCGCGCGTATCCACGAGTTTTGCTGGCCGGAGTGGCGCGCATAGTGTTTATACGAGCGGCCCATCGAGCATTCCAGGCCAAACAGGGTGCGCAGCGCGTCGAGCAGGGTGGTTTTGCCGGAGCCATTTTGGCCGGCGATGGTGATGATCTTGGCGTCAAGCGGGATGTTCTTGATGCGCTGCCAGTAATCCCAGTGCACCAGTTCCAGCGATTTAATATGAAACATAAGTCTTATTCTTCTAGTGTAGATGCGGCGGTGTCGGTGGCCAGAGCGGCAGGCGTGCGCGGTACCTGGCTAGGAAAAATATCCGACAGCGCGCCATTGATGATGCGTTCTTTCAGGGTGTCGGTATCCATCATCAGGTCGAGCAGCGGGCCTTCCAGCAGCAGATCGGATTTGCGTTCAATAAAGCCCAGGCGTGCGAGTTGGCCGAGGTTCATGTCCATGCG
Organism: Undibacterium sp.; assembly: GCF_030651495.1. Taxonomy (GTDB): domain Bacteria; phylum Pseudomonadota; class Gammaproteobacteria; order Burkholderiales; family Burkholderiaceae_D; genus Undibacterium. The sequence continues at coordinate 55,941 of NZ_JAUSFI010000060.1, read as the reverse complement.
GGTTTTTTTGCCGAGCTTATCGCCAAAATCGGCCAGCAGGGCGCGGTAAGACACGCCGATTGAGGTGTCTTCGGCGCGTGGCATCGGCTTTTCTTTGCCGAACATATCGTTCTGTTCTTCTTCGGCCAGTTGATGCGCTTCCTGCCGTTCGCGCTTGGGTAAAATGATCAGCGCCCATAACACGACAAGCAGCGCCACGCCATCGCGTGCCAGGCCAAAATTATTATTTTGCCAGGTTTCTTTGGTGCCGAACACTTTCGATTCGCTGTCACGCGTCAAGGCTAGCGTGACGTGATCGGCATATACGTTATCGAGAAACTTCATGCCGCAGGCTTTTAAGCGTAAATCGACTTCGGCGCGAAATAGCTCATCCGAGAGCGCGCGTTTGACCAGCTTGTCTTCGCGCCGCAGGGTCTGGTGCGCCAGCATGCGGGCGATCAGGATTTGTGCATCTTCAGTCATGGTGTTTCTCTTCTGGTCCGGTGTTGCCGGTGGTGGCAACTAAGCTGGCAATCGACATCGCGGCCACATGTTCGGCGTTGACCTTTTGCATTTTGTCTTTGGAATTAAATTGCAGTGGCAATCTGGCCAGCGCAGCGGTCGCGCCTTGCAAGGCCGATTCATTGATGTCACCGAGTAGCGGCAATAGCGAGGCGCGGTACGAGGCAATCGCGAAACTGGCGGGCAATAACACATCCTGCAAGGGCAGCGCTTTTTCCGTCGGCCTGGCGCTGGCCAGCAAACCCAGCCAGTGATCCAGTTCGAGCAAGGCGTCGCTGTCATCCTTGGCGATTTCCGGCGCGTTTTCACCTGCCGGCAAGGCACCGCCGACTGCCGTCACGCGGGTGGCCAGCAATTCACTTTCGGCTACGTCGATCATCTCGGATGGCGTAATAAACAGCGGCGTGACCGGATGCGCCAAGGCATTGTCGACCAGCGAGGCCAGATCGTCTCTTTGCAATAACCAGGTCTTGATATCGGTAGTGGAAAGACCCGATTGCCCCAGATGCACGCGTTGCCTCTCGATCTGGTTCAGTGCGCGCGAAAACATGCCTTGCATATTCAGTAAGGCACTCTGGGCCCGGCCTATCGCTTGCGCCGCCCTGTGTGTGGCCGAATCGGCGCGGCTGTCATTGGTGATGGCGTGGATAATTTGCGAACCTTTTTCCACCCAGTCACAGGCGGTATGCCATTTTTTCTGCGCCGTGCGCAGCTGGAACTCGGAGCCGGAGGCAATCGCATCGGAAAACTCTTCGGTCAGCGCGATCAAGCGCCCCAGCAAGTGATGCAACTGCTCGACCGAAACGCCGCCGACCGCTTGCGCGCCCGCGACTTGGGTCAGCATGTATTCAATTTCGCCTTGCTGTTCTACCTGCAACAGGGATTCAATGGCGGCCAGGACATTGCGCGCGATCGGGCTGATGCGGTACACCGCCTGGCTGGCATCCCAGATCAATAAGCCGGTCGAGCGCAGGCGCGCCAGCACGGTCTCCAGGCTATCGGCTTCCAGATACGCCAGTTTGGCATTGATATCGGCACGGCTCAGCGCCGGCGTCTCGACATCGGCGCTGAGTTCGCGCAAGACCAGCAGGCGCAGCAAGACGCCGTTAAAGCCGCCATGAAACAAGCCGGTAAACGCCTGCAGCATAGGCTGGGCCCGCCTCAGCGGAAAAACAGCGGCGACGTCTTCAGGGGTAATGCCAGATTTAAAATAGGTCTGCAGAGCGCGATCATTGTCGTTCTGATCAGTCTGGACAATTGGGTCATCACTAAAATTTTGCATGCAGCATTTATCGAATACTAATGATATGAGGAAAAACAAGACAGGATTGTACAACTATCTGTTAAACAAACTATTGCACCATGATTATAAAGACGAATTAAAAGCCGCTTGGAGTACATAAGGCGATAGGTTGGAAGAGTTGGCTTCATCAAGTATTATGAATGCTTTAGCTGAGGTGTAAAATAGTTAACATTATCAATATATATGAATCTAAATACTTATGAATCGACCACAAAAAGCATTTATCACTCAGGTATCAGCAACAAATTACATTTTAAGAGCGGTTTGCCTGTTATCAGTTTTTGGATATGGCTTGTATTACATGTTCGCGTATGACGAAAATAAAGCGAAAGCGGCTATTACCTACAATTTAGTAGACCCGTCTAGTGCTCAATGGCGAAATACCGGATTAGAAGAATCAATGTTTTGCGGAGAAGTTAATGCTAAAAATAGAATGGGCGCATATGTTGGCTATAACAGAGTCTGCGCCATCAAAGAGGGTGGGGTGTGGAAGGTTAAAGAATAGTAATCAATACAGGGTGAGCATCATCACAAACCTTGTTAAAGACGCGGGGACTTACTTGACAAGCGCCAGTCATTAATGAATGACTGGGCTGCTTTCGTAGTGGCTAGTTAAATCATTTTATTTAGTAAGTAACACGCCATCCCACTTTAATAGATCGTTCGAATAACCACTATTACTAATTTCACCACCAAAAATTAACATTGTGGATCTTGCTTCATCATAAACAAGAGTTGAGCCAACTGTGTTCCCAAAGTTATATGGCAATGTTAGTAAACCAGCGAATTTATTTTGCCATAAGTCATTATCGAACTCCCATATTATAAGACTCAATAGAGCCATTTTATGACGATTAATATCGTAAGTCATCGCTGGATAGGTTGAGACAGCCTCAAGTCCCTTAGCGCTCACACTCGACCAGATCAAGCCATTCCAACTCCAAGCCTGTGGACTTTCACGACCAGTACGTTCAACAAGCAAGGTGTATTGTCCGTCTGGATTATAAGCCATCGCCGTCGCTGTCGTCATTGGCGCGAGTGGTAATGAGTCCACCCCTGAATGATAAAACCCTTTTTGCAACCAATCGACTCCATCGAATTCCCACGTCTCCCTAACATATGTATCTCTTTTTTCACCATAGAGAACTGTGACGCCACGTGCACTGTCATATGCCATTAAATGATAAGCCTTTACTAGCGGCGTATGAGCTGTTTTAATTTGCGCCCACTCCGTTCCGTTAAATTCCCACGTTTCAATATTATCACCACCATATTGAGGAGTCGTTAACACAGCGACATTTCGTTTCTTGTCGTAAATTACTTTCGAATCACGGTTTACATTTGGAGCGGCAGCTGTATAAATTTGCTTCCAGCTTCCACCTGTGTACTCCCAAGTATCGGCAAATGGATTGGAGTTATTAAAAAAAGAAATAAATGATTTGACTGACACTATTCCCCCAAAAACAATCATCCTTTGTTTAAGCGAATCGTAGAACGCTACGTGCCAGGTTCTTGGCTCGGGTTTCGAGACAGCACGACTACAAGTAGTTGCAATTGATCCGTTTATTTGCGTACTCAAAAAACTGCCTAACCCTGCTGCTGCATCCACCTTTATTTGTGAAATAGTTTGTGGGGCAGTCCCCTCCACAGTAATTGCCCCACAAGCAGCGGCAGATTTCCATTGAAAGCCGCCAACCCCTGCGGACGATGAATAACCTTTGCCATTTTCAAATGCCTGTAGATCGAAATCTTTTACTCCAGCACCACTACAATGCCATACAGAATTTGCTTGCATCTCTTGCGCACCATTAAGAAATGGTTTTACATCGAAGGCGCAGGGGGTTGCTGCTATTTCCACTGCGGACGAAGATTTGTCATTGCTTCCACCTCCACCGCAAGAGCTAATGCTGGCAGCCAGTAATATTGATGCTGCTATTTTTAATACAGTTTTTGTTTTCATGTTTTCTTTTGAGAATTCACAAGTTATTTCAATTTCAATGCGCTAAAAATTTAATCAGATCTAGAGGGTAGGCAACGGTTAAGCAAACTAACGCGCCTTCTTATTCATACTCTAAAATTGGTTAAATTAAGATAGAAATTATCCTCATGCAACCCTGAAACCCGCATGGGTGCTAACTCTAAATTAATATACCCCCTCCCAGTATGCAAAACACCCTCTGAAATGCGATGAATTCACCTATTTTCAAGCAAATAAAGGGTTAATCCGGCGCAAATAAATTACTTCTTATATCGTTCTATTAGTTCAGCAATTGCAAAACGTCTTGCTCTAGCTTCCCTTTTGAAAAACATGTTATCTGATCTGTAGGTGCGCTATTTGGTTTATTTGTATTAAAAGAAACTGAATTAGGAGTATTGATTTCATTTCCTCTTGTAAAAAGATTGCCGCTGATGTGTTGAGCATACCCTTGAGAAAAAGTATTTATGTTGAGCACATAACGTGTATTAACTGTAATTAACGTTTTAGTTTTATCGCTATCAAGAGGTGCCAAGTAAATATTTGTTCGACCCTCTAAGTTTGTTACTCGCCTAACGGAAAAGTAATTCGTCATTGTTGGATGTTCTTGTTTTTGAGTTGCCACCCTAAACGTGGAATTGTCGGCAACGTCATAAGTAATGCTTTCAATATGCTCACCCTGCTTATATGTACGGGACGTAGAGCCGCATTCTACAAAATCAGAAGGTTTCGATGATGAAAACGACAAATTAATAATTCTTGATTCTTTATCTATATTATTGATTATGTAAAAACTTTTTGATAACTCTTTAATTAACTTATCCCAAACTTGTAAATACGGTTGATTCAACTGAAGTTCATTTTTAACCTCAATCGGAGTTTTTTTTGTATAGTCAAAGGAGCTAACACCTTGAGTTGCACAACCTGATAGGATCAAAACAAGTAAAGGTATAAAAAAGAATTTTTTCATTTTTCGTTATTCGATAAGTTAAATATATAGTTACATTTAGATACAGGTGTTCATTGTAATTGAAAAAATTACAAAATTGCATTTAAGGAAATGATTCTATTATATTTAGGGCGTGTAACTGACGTCCATCAAGTCACTACATGATAGACACTCAAGCCAGTCTATCGCTTGCCCCTCAAGAAGTGTCTAACATAAGAAAAATCCAAATAGATAGACACTTTCTATTAAGTCCTATATACTTGTTAAGCACTTAAACGAGAGGAGTGATAACATGAGCACAGGACAACAATTAGCCTATATCCGCGTTTCGACAATTACAGGCAACACAGCCCGTCAGCTTGATGGTATGACATTTGATTTAGTGTTTGAGGACAAGGTAAGCGGCAAAGATACTAACAGACCACAGCTACAGGCAATGAAGAAGCACGCTCGTACTGGCGATACCATCCATATTCATGAGATTAGCCGCCTTGCTCGCAATACAAGCGACTTATTGAAGTTGGTGGAGGAGTTCACAGGCAAGGGTGTAACGCTTATCTTCCACAAGGAGAACCTAACCTTTACAGGTGGAGCAAACAACCCAATGAATACACTAATGCTAACCTTACTTGGCGCTGTAGCATCATTCGAGCGTTCTCTAATCAATGAGAGGTCAGCAGAAGGTAGGGCAGTTAGCAAAAAGCACCAAGGTCGTAAAGACTCATTGACACTTGAGCAGCAAGCTCAGATCAGAGCGAGACAGTCAGAATCAAAAGTTGCATTAGCAGAAGAGTACGGTGTCTCACGTGCAACTATATATAACACACTCAAAACAGCCTAATAAGCTTACTGTAAAACCCTCCAAGGGGCGCTATCCCTTTGCCAATGGGGTGTATAGTATAAATCATTTATATTGATCCTAAGCCCCGTAGCGCACCGTCTTGGTCATATTTTAAAATGGTGTAAAAACCGGCTTTTCTATAGACAGGTAGCAGCTTAGCCACACAGGCGTACCCTTCATATATTTTGTGCTTCCCGATTTTGTGATGCACTCACAGAGTCAGTTCTCAAAAATTTTATTTTTAAATATTTCCCCTCAAAGGGGGTAAAGTTTCGCTTGTATTTACCGTTAATAGTAATTCTTCCATAATATAATTATTTTGTTACAATTAGTTACAATAAAAAGCCTTGACAATCGAATATATTTGTAATTGGTTGCCACTCTGATATTTCAATCTAGTCGCCCTTACTGTATAATTAGTATTCAAGTCAAGTAATATTACAATTTAATTTTAACACTCTCAGCTCACCCTGTTATTTCTCGGTGGGCTTTTTGCATTTTAAGGAACCAAAACATGAATCAGAAACAAATCGCTGTCCTCTTAGGCATAGCACGTGCAATCGGTATCACCCTCGAAGAAACCAACTTTCCAAAACAAAACGGCAAACACATCGACATACACATGAAAGCCAAACACGCAACCATGCAATTAATGGAAGAGCTGGCAGCATGAGTGATCGAATCATCCAATGTTTGTACTGTGCTGGTGCTGTCGGCTTCTTATTTTCTCTCTTAACCTTTTTACTCATGCAAGGCAATCCATGACCACCATAAACAACTTAGAGCGTAGATACATGTATTTACCCTCAGAACTTTGGGCGCATCTCTACTCACTTGCCAAGAAACAAGACACAAACATCTCTTCAATCATCGCCAGCCTAGCCGCTAAAGGATCAAATAATGACACAAGCACTTACACTCGTAACTTCTGACAACACCACCCCAGCATCAGCCAGCAAACCAAACATAGAAGACAAAGCTGTCATTGCCTTATTCGTTCGGCATCTCAAAGACAGAGGATTTTGCAAATTAGATTCCTCCTCGTCAAATCAAACTCAAATATACAACCGCTTTAACGATACCAGTCTGCCTTTCACGTACATTGATAATGCCTTTAATTCTTGGCTCTTCAAGAATGGGAAAAAATGTACATATCGCTCTACTCAGTACATCACCTACACATTGCCGCATATTGTTGGTTCTAAGTTCATGCCTGAATGTGGCGCATATTACACAGACCCAAACTCTGATTGCCAGTACGTGAACACCTATAGGCAGTACAAGCCATCAGGAGAGCCTACAGTGATGCTATCGCCTTTGGTACATGAGTTCTTCAACCGTTTGTTTCCAGTTCCTACAGAGTGCCATCAGGCCTTGCAGTGGCTTGCTCATATTTTCCAGCATCCTAAGCAAAGACCGTCCTATCACTTAATGCTGTCCTCAGATGTAGGTTGCGGCAAAGGTTTCTTGGTGAACGATATGTTGCAGCCACTACTTCTACATACTGCCGTAGTGAACAGCTATTCAAAAATAATGGGCAAGTTCTCGACCGTCTTGGAAGATAGTTTGTTGGTGCTGTTAGACGATCCTAAGAGCAAATCAGAAGATACACAAACACAATTGAAGTCTTTGCTTTCAGAAGAAAGGGCATACGTAGAACGTAAAGGCTTACAAGCTGGCATGGTGCAGACATACACTCGTTTTATATTGGCATCCAATGAAGCCAGACCATTACATTTAGAGTCCACAGAACGCAGATGGTTTGTGCTCACGCCTTTAGTGCATAGGGTTAATGCTACAGAAACGCAGCAATTTATTCAGTGCCTTTCAGACTGGCTTGCCCTATCTGGTTCAATGGATGCCCTATACGACTTCTTTATGACATACGACCTTACAGGTTTTAACCATAAGCGCATTGAACAAACTGAAACACTAAAGGCAATGATAGGCATGTCCACAAATCCAGACATTGAGTTTATTCAGCACTTCGTAGCCGATCATAAAGTATTCACCAATCTGGAGCTAATGGAGGCTTTCAAGGCAGAAGGGATGCAACCGCCATCCTCCAAACAAGTACCCCATCTTTTGCGTGAGGTGGGCTTAGAGAGTTCGCAGAAGAGAATTGACGACAAGTTAAGGCGCTTGATACACCCTATCGGTATGTCTTTGGACGACATTAGAACTCATTACAACCCCTCTGATTTTTGAGAATGATTCACCCAGAAGTAAAAATGATTCACCCAAGATTTACCCAGAGATTCACCCAGAAATTTCTCTTAAGCCTTGATTTTAAATGGTTTTTTAAAAATGATTCGGGTGATTCACCCAGACAGCATTTTATTCTCTAATACGAAGTGGTCTTTTTCACTGAGTTTCTAGCAACACATTCAAGCAACTTAAATTATTTATTCAACCAATTTGAAGGACTCACTATGTCTAAAGCAAAATTACCAGCCGAAACCGTTTTCTATAACAAGCACCTCTCTAGCTCTTTCTACACTCAAACCAAGCCTTACGAATACCTCCCTGTAACACTAAATTCAGATGGCGATGAATATAAAGCTGTCACAGATTTCTACCCACCTACAGGCAGCCTGTTCCCACTGATAGAATTTAAGTGTGCACCCTTGAATGGTGTAAAGACACGTGCATCAGCTATCAGCCAATATGAATCCTGTTTAAATCACTTGCGCTTATCTGGTAGGTTTTCCAATAGCTCAGAAGTGAATGCAGGTAATAAGTTTAGCTGGTCTAATTCTAAGCACAAACACGGGCAAGTAAATGCCGCATTACCACCTCTAGGGCAGATACACATACTCAGCCCAAAGCTAACCATCAAAGAAGCTAAAGCATATTTAAAAGTAGGCTTAATATTTACAAACCTACCAGAACAGGCTGAATACTTAGCGGGGCTTGTAGCATTAGCCAGAGCACGTATAGGGCGCGTAACTTATGACGTTACTATAGAGGGCATGGTGTTTCAGTTTAACTTGACAGCTATTATGCTCTTGCAGGAAAGGCTACGAGCAGAGGGCAATACAGCTCCAATACCATTCCTCCTAAAACCTGCCAAGCCTACCTTACATTGATTTAGTCTTACCCTTGTTGTACTCATCACTAAGACCTTCGACATACTCACCTCTGGTCAACTTCATAAATGCTTCTAGCTGCTCCTCTCTGGTGTGGTTGTGCAATGGTGTGGGGGGTTCTCTTATAAACTTTCTGCTGGTTTCCGAAGCAAGCATGCCCACATTAAAACTCCGCAAATCACAAGCAGCAACAATAGAATTTCCTCTATGACAGTACAGCCCGTTTCTTTCAATAGAGAATAAAAACTTCATCCGCTGAAGCCAGCGATTTGTTTTAACATCCATAACATCTAGTTTGCTTGGTTCATCGGCTACAGCCGCAGCAGCTTCTTGAGCTTTAGCTTGCAGGTCTTGAAGTTCTGCCCTTGTGGTTCGTGCAAGAGCTGTAAGCAGTGGGTCATACTCCTCAGAATTACTAGCAGCATCTTCAATACCTTTGAGCTTCTTTTGCTTTATTACAATCAACCCTGAGAGTGCATCAGCATCATTCTGAGTTTTTACGTTAGTAGTCAGTGCAGAGGTATTGAAGTATGTCAGTATTTTATCCAGCGCTTGTATAGCTTTGCTACTCTCTACATTAGGGGCTGTACAGCCGCCAGCTCTTTTACCATAGCAAATAACCCACTTACCGGATATATGCATTTTCGATTCACAATAACCACAGTAAAGAATCCCAGAAAACGGATTCGTTTGTGCAGCTTGCCTAGTGGTTTTCATAGTCTTTCTGAGTGCAATAACACCTTTAGCAGCAAGCCAAACATCCTTACTAACAGCAGGGGGAAAATAATTCCTGCCTTCATATTCACCATAACAAGCGACATTGTTAAGAATAGACAGAATACCGGCACTGCTCCAATCCTTGTCCCTCTTGAACGTCTTCACTTTTTCATCATTTAGTCTTTTAGCTATCGTTGTACATCCAGCGCCAGCAATACACATATTGAACATTCTAGCCACAACATCGGCATACTCATTCAGTCTATATTTTCCATTATCGAAAGAGAGCCAAGAAGCTGCACCCACTCTTACCACTAAACCTTCTGCGACCTTCTTTTTCCTTGTCACAAATCCAGCAGCAGCAAAATCAGACTTATCCTTAGATTCCTTGTAAGCCACATGGGCTTCTATCAGTCGCTTCAAGTCATCTGCAAGGTTGGAATCAACATCATTTTTACTTATCTGCCCGTCATTACAGGTAATAATAGTTATGCCAGCATCAAGCAGCTTAGTCATAAGTTTGCCTACCTTTTTATAGGTTTGCCTACTTAGACGAGACTGCCGCTCTATCAATAATGTATCGCCATACTTGATTACATCCATTAGCCTTGATAGTTCAGAAGTGGCAGACATATTACCGCTATCAGAATACCCACTTTTGCCGAGGTCTTGGAATTCTTTATCAACAACTAAGCCGTGTGCTGTGCAGTAGTTATTAATAACAGTTTGCTGCCTGTCAATCGAACCAGCACTCTGTCCAATTTGTGAAAATCTCAAGTATGCGTATATCATGGCAAACCTTTTCTCTGTAACACGTTAGTATTAACAAATTGTAGCATGCAGCATTTTACTCGCTTGCAGGCAGATTGAGTATTGTCGGGGTTTTAACTAAAAATGCGTATTTAGCCCGCCAATAGGGGAAATCGAAGTGCTTGTCTAAGTGGTTGTCTAAGTTGTTTTAGGTGATCTGCACAGATTATCTGAATATGTAAGAAAATAGCCTGCTAAGCAGACTACTAAACAGACTACTAAGCAACGTGTGCAGTTGCCCTTCAATAGGAGAAAACATGATGGATAAAACAATAGAAATCGCCACTCTCGGCGGCGGTTGCTTCTGGTGCACCGAAGCCGTGTTCCAGCAGCTACGTGGCGTATTGAAGGTGGAATCAGGCTACGCGGGCGGCTCGGTGCACAATCCTAGCTATGAGCAAATCTGTACAGGCAAGACCGGCCATGCCGAAGTGGTGCGCCTGAGCTTTGACCCTGGCGTGATCAGTTACCGCGAATTATTGGAAATCTTTTTCACGATTCACGACCCGACCACCCTGAACCGGCAAGGCAACGACGTCGGCACGCAGTATCGCTCGGTGATTTATTTTCATAGCGCCGAGCAGCAAGCGGTCGCGTTGGAGGTGATGGCGGCGATGGCATCGGTGTGGGACGATACTCTGGTGACGGAATTGACGGCGGCGCCGATGTTTTATATCGCGGAAGACTACCATCAAAACTATTTCCGCCAGCATCCGCAGCAAGGCTATTGCGCGGTGGTGGTGGCGCCAAAGGTCGCCAAGGCGCGCAAGCTGTTTGCCAGCAAATTGATAGGGTGATTTTTTTAAAAGCGGCATGGCTTTTTAAAAACCAAAAACGTTCGCGCATATTCCATGCGGGTTTCGAGCCATTTTCGGGCTGGAAGGCCCATGGAATATGCGCTTGCCGTTCTTTGATCGCTAGATTTGCTGTATTTGGAGATCCCGCTGCTTGGGGATGACGCACAAATATTGAGCCAGAACTAAGCCTTCTTCTTGCCCTTTTTCTCTTCATATTGCTCGATATATTCTTTGCGCACCAACGCCTTGAATTGCTGTGGCAACCATGGCCGCGCCGCCAGCATGAAGCTCATCCTGTGCTTTTCTTCAAATGGCAGTTTGGCATCTTCCTGATGCTGCTCCGAAAACTCGCGGGCGACTTGCTTGAGGCGATTTAACAGGGCCGCGACCGATTGTTTGGACAGCATGACATTGATCAGGCGCATCAGTTCATGGTCGCCATCAAAATCGGATTCGAGATATTCGGCGTAGGCCTGGTCGCGGAAGCTGCCCTGTATCGGGCCATTCGGTATCCAGCGGAAGGTGCGCGACACCAGTAATTTGACGCGATTGTTTGGCAATAACTCCAGGAAACCAATTTTATCCAGCCGCAGCAGATATTTAATCACCTCTACTTCGCTCAGATCGTAGATTTTGATCATCTGTTCTACCGTCAGTAAATTGAGTGCCGAAACGGCCACCAGAAATTCTTTCGGGTCGTTGATGATCTCTTTCTCTTGCTCATAGGTCAGTTCGGAAATCAGGGATTCTTCACCCGAATTGAGCGCCAGATCGCGCAGGCTGATCTCAGTCGCCTGTAAAATCTCATCCAGTCGCTGTAGCGTGAAGTTTTTTTGCGAAAACATGCGCTTGACGCTGGCTTCGGACATCGCAATGCGATGGGCCAGGTCGGCGTAGGTGATATTTCTGGCCTTGAGTTCACGTTTTAGCGAATCAACCAGCGTGGTGGCTTTAGGCATAGGAGTTTACATTGTAAAAAAGTATTGAAAAATGATACACCAAGCTGCTTGTCTCGCCACTCTTTGTATTCATATTGCCATCATTAATTGGTGGCTTGATAATTATTATTGCTTTTGAAGTGCGATAAGAGTGCGATAAGTCATTCCCATCTGGAATCAGATAATCGGACTAAATAAGCAGATGTAAGGTAAAAAAAGTTCGCTGATATCGATTAAATTAGTACCAGTGGTAATGAACGAATAACAAGGAGAGAATCATGGCTTTAGAGATCGCCACTTTGGGTGGTGGCTGCTTCTGGTGTACCGAGGCAGTATTTCAGCAAATTCGCGGAGTGAAGCGCGTGGAGCCTGGTTATTCGGGAGGGAAAACACACAATCCCCGCTATGAGCAAATTAGTCAGGGCGATACCGGACATGCTGAGGTTGTGCGATTGATGTTTGATACTGCGGTGATCAGCTATCGCTCCTTGCTGGAATTATTTTTTACGATTCATGATCCGACCACGTTAAATCGGCAGGGCAATGATGTCGGAACGCAGTATCGTTCAGTCATCTATTTTCACACGCCAGAACAGCAAGCGATGGCGCGGCAAGTGATGAAAGCAACGGCTCGCCTAAGGGATGAGCCGCTAGTGACCGAGTTGGCGGTGGTGCCGGTATTTTATCCGGCGGAAGATTATCATCACAATTACTTCAGGCTGAATAATCAGCATGATTACTGCACTTTGGTGGTGGCGCCGAAAGTGAGCAAAGCCAGACAGTTTTTTGTTAAAACGGTCGCGGCGTAAAGCGGTGTCATTCCGCTCAGGGAATGACACCGCATCAGCGCTTACGGCTGCAAACGGCCAATGGCCCAGCTACCGTCTGGCTGGCGCGTATACACCACGCGGTCATGCAAGCGCGAACGACGGCCTTGCCAGAATTCAAGTCGATCCGGAACCAGGCGATAGCCGCCCCAATGCGCGGGGCGCGGCGGGTTATCGCCAAACTCCTCCACTACGGCCAGGAGCCGTTCTTCTAACAGTTCGCGGTTAGCGATAGGCTGACTTTGCTGTGATGCGTTAGCACTATGACGGCTGCCTAACGGGCGACTGTGAAAATAACTGTCGTTTTCTTCCTCGGAAAGTTTTTCTATCCGACCTTCAATGCGTACCTGACGCTCTAGCGGATGCCAGAAAAACAGCATGGCGGCATACGGATGAAGCGCCAGATCATGTCCTTTGTTGCTGCTGTAATTGGTGAACCAGGTGAAACCACGCTGGTCAAACTCCTTGATCAGCAAGATGCGTGAAGAAGGGCGACCGTGCGCATTCACGGTGGACAGACTCATGGCATTGGCTTCGCTTGCATCGGCTTTCAGGGCTTGTTCAAACCAGAGCGAAAATTGTTGAATCGGATCGCTGGCGACGTCTGTTTCGGACAGGCTAGCCAGTTGATAATCCTTGCGTAGATGGGCGATAGACATAAACTTCCTTAAATGGGTGAAATGCCGCGTCGCTGTTGCATCGCAGCACCTAGTTTGCTCATTTGCGCTTCACTAAAAATCCGTTTTGCCATCGGCGCGATATGGCTTTCTTCTATCTCCATGTGAACCGCGTAAATCTCTTTAAACTGTTTCACCTCTTGTTCTGATAAGGCGGCCGATGTGCCATTGGCAATGGCTGTGAGCTGTTGTTCCAATGTTTTCCATTGCGCACCCATCTGACCATGTTGTTTCAGAATCAGCGGCAAAAATTCATTGAGCAAGACGGCATCGTCGCCTTGTGCGGTGAGCTCCAAGGTGGGCAGTAAATCGATTTCTTCATCTTCATGATGCAGCGGTGCTGCCTCGGAAAAATACCGCAACACGGCTTTTGCCGCTTGTCTGGCTTGCTCATCCGCGCCATGCACGGCTAAGTGTGGCAACAATTTGTCTAGCGTAGCTAGTTGTTTGCGGATGCGGTCATGGCAATGCTTGAGTACGCCCAAGGGTTGGTCAAATCCGGGCGCGTTGTTAAATAGGCTGTCCACAAAACCTCTTAGTCTGAAATGAATGGTCGGAATGGTCGGGAAATTAAGAAAATTATGCAATATTTTAGAGAAAGCTGCTTGAGTAAGATCAAAGCAAAGTCTCGTCTTGGGCCGCACTCTTGTAAAATGGCGGCAGGTTAACTCTACTTAATGCAAATGCAACAAGATTCTCTGGATATTGATTTTGAGCGTCGCTTCGGCGGCGTGGCCCGCTTATATGGCGCTGCAGCGCTGGAGTGCTTCAAGAACGCGCACGTGTGTGTGGTCGGTGTTGGCGGTGTCGGCTCGTGGGTGGTTGAGGCCTTGGCACGCAGTGCGATAGGCCGCATCAGTATGATCGATCTGGATAATGTCGCTGAGTCGAACATCAACCGGCAAATTCAAGCCACCAGCGCGACGCTCGGTAAAGCCAAGGTGACGGCCTTGGCCGAGCGGCTGGCGCAGATTAATCCGTATTGCCAGGTCAGGGAAGTGGAAGACTTCGTCACGCCTGAGAATCTTGACAGCATGATAGGTGAGCAAAATTTTGATTACGTGATTGATGCGATTGACAGCGTCAAAGCCAAAACTGCCCTGATCGCGTATTGCCGCCGGCATGCGATACCCTTGATCACGATCGGTGCTGCTGGCGGGCAAACTGATCCATGCAAAATCGAAATCCGCGATTTGTCACGTACTGAGCAAGAGCCATTGCTGGCGCTGGTGCGCAAGCGTCTGCGACAAAATTACGGTTTCCCGCGTGGTAGCAAGAGCAAGTTCGGCATCGACGCGGTGTTTTCGATGGAAGCCTTGACGATGCCGGAGACGGCCGAAGTCTGCGAGGTGGATGACGCGGCGGCGGCGGCGGGCGTCACCGGGCTTAACTGCGCCGGCTTCGGCTCCTCCATTGTGGTTACCGCCTCTTTTGGCCTGGCTGCGGCGGCGCAGGTATTGCGCAACCTGGCAGCTGGTGCCAGTGTCCAGGCTCAAGACCTTGATTGAATTTTAAAAGCAGGCCTGCCCGCTTGCGCATATTCCATGCGGTTCTCCAGCCTGTCTGGCCTGCAAGCCGCATGGAATAGGCGTGTTGGCGGGCCACTTTTTATTTTTACCAAGTGTAATTCGCTACGATTTGCCAAACACTTCATTCAGCTGCTGGGTGACACGGATAAAGGTGGTGCGCTTGGTGAGTTCTTTGAGCTTGTGTGCGCCAACATAAGTACAGGCTGAACGCACGCCGCCCAATATGTCGAGCAGACTAGCTTCGACCGGGCCGCGATACGGCAGCAGCACTTCTTTGCCTTCGGAGGCGCGGTACGGTGCGATACCTCCGGCGTATTTATCCATCGCGGCACGACTGCTCATGCCGTAAAAAGGTTTGAACTGCTGACCATCGGACTCGATGATTTCGCCCGCACATTCATCATGTCCTGCCAGCATGCCGCCCAGCATGATGAAATCGGCACCGGCACCAAACGCCTTGGCCAGATCGCCGGGGACCGCACAGCCGCCATCGGCACAGATTTGTCCGCCCAGCCCATGCGCGGCATCGGCACATTCAATCACGGCGGATAATTGCGGATAGCCGACGCCGGTCATTTTTCGCGTAGTGCAGACCGAGCCAGGGCCGATGCCCACCTTGACGATATCGGCACCTGCCAGTATCAGTTCTTCGGTAATGTCGCCGGTGACGACATTGCCTGCCATGATCGTTAAGTGCGGATAACTGCCGCGTACTTTTTTGACGAAATTGATGAAGCCTTCGGTGTAACCGTTGGCCACGTCGATGCAGACATACTCGATGGCATTTTGCGCTCTGGCCATCACCGCAGAAAATTTATCGAAGTCTGCCTGGGTAATCCCCATCGAATAAAAAGCGGTGGATTTTTTTTGTAAACCAGAAAAATAGCTGACCAGCATCTCTTCGTCATAATGCTTGTGCAGGGCAACCGATAGCTGATGTTTGCCTAAAGCTGCGGCCATTTCCATGGTGCCGGTGGAATCCATATTTGCGGCAATGATAGGAATGCCGTGGTAGGTTTTACGCGAGTGATGAAAGATAAATTCGCGCTGTAATTCTACCTGGGCGCGCGAGCTGAGCGTCGATCTCTTGGGCCTGATTAATACATCTTTAAAATCAAGCTTGAGTGTTTCTTCGATATGCATGACGACCCCGGTAAGCGCTTCTGAAGGATACGGCCGCGCGACAGAAATTACACCGGACGGTGCAACTGGCGCAGTGTTGAGCCGTCATTCAGTATAGTCAACCCAGATAAATTTGCTGAAGTGATTTGGGGTGTCGCCAATAGCAATCCCTTATCACTCGTTTGGTCTGACTCTACTCAGTGGCAATTGCCTTGCCCTTTATCAGTAAAGATTTGACCCTCTACCGGTAAAAATTCCCAGTCATAGCTCTTGGCATGTAAATTTAACTTTAAAACCCCATGAGTCGCATTGTCGCGAATTTCAGTCGTTGATTTGGCAAAAAACATCGGCGTCAGGCTGGCGCCACCAGTACCGACTACGAAGCTGCGTATGCCGTTTTTGTCATCGCGCTCGCCCTCTGCGTTGAGCGGCACAAACCGTTCATAGTCATGATCATGCGATGCCAGTACGATATCGGCTTTGGCAGTGACCAGCATTTTCCAAGCCTCTTGCATGACTTCATTGCTCCTATGTCCACCTGAACTGAATACCGGGTGATGCCAGTACGCCAGTGTGCAAAGCCGTTTGTTGTCCTTGAGTTGTTCTTTCAGCCAGCTTAACTGTTCTTGCATGGGTATTTCACCCAGATTGCTGTTGAGCGAAAGGATCAGCCAGTTGCCTGCGGTTTTGCTGTAATAGCCGCGCCGGTCTGGCCCAGCCAGTTCGTCAAAATAATTGTAGTAACCCAGCGCGAGGGGCATGCCGTAATCATGATTGCCCGGTGAGGGCAGGGTTTTTGTCTTGAATTTTCCCCAGGTTGTGTCATAGCAATTGATGAATTCTTCTGGCCTGCCTACCGGGTAAGTATTGTCGCCCAGCGTGAGTACGAGCGCTTTATTGTCTTGTGCCAGGCCTGCTGTAATCAGCGCTGCCGTTTTGGCCGCCATGCTCTCTGCTGGCGGTGCTTTTTTGCAGTCGGCAATATCACCCGCTGCATATACCGTCAGACTCTTGGCGATGGGCTTGCCCGAGAGTGTTTTTCTGGCGTGTGCCAGCTCGGGTGTGACGAGTGGGATGCTGGCAAGAACAAGGGAGGCAAAAAATGAAGCGAAATGTGGCATGACCATCAATCAGACGTGGAAATAAATACGGCGGGAGAAGCATTTTACCTGCTCCTCCTGGTTCAGGTTTTATAATTTACTGTGGCGCAGGCGCAAAGCGTTACTGATGACCGAGACCGAGCTCAGGCTCATGGCCGCGCTGGCGATCATCGGGCTGAGCAAGATGCCGAACCACGGGTACAAGACACCGGCAGCGATCGGCACGCCGATAAAATTATAGGCAAAGGCGAAGAACAGATTTTGCCGGATGTTTTTCATCGTGTGCTGGCTCAGTGAGCGGGCTTTGACAATGCCGCGCAAATCGCCTTTGACCAACACCACATGGGCACTGTTCATGGCGACATCGGTGCCGGTGCCCATGGCAATCCCGACATCGGCTTGCGCCAGCGCTGGCGCATCGTTGATGCCATCGCCCGCCATCGCTACCACCCGTCCTTCTTTTTGGAGTTGCTGGATGAAACCGTATTTGTCTGCTGGCAGTACATCCGCATGGACTTCGCTTAAACCGAGTTGCGTCGCGACCGCTTGCGCCGTGACTCGATTGTCGCCGGTTAACACGATGATGCGTATGCCGGATTGCTGCAACTCTTGTATCGCTTGCAAGCTGGTGGTTTTGATGCTGTCGGCTACGCTGATCAAGCCTGCGGCTTTACCATCGACGGCCAGAAACATGACAGTATGGCCTAGCTGTTTGAGCTCGGTTGCGCGCTTGTCGAGTTGCTCCAGATTGATGGCGTGATCTGTCATCAACTGCTGATTGCCTAATAAAATGGCTTTGCCGGAAGAAATGGCACTGACGCCCTTGCCCGTAACAGAGGTGAAATCGCTGATCACTGCTGGCGCTATTTGCTTGGCTTCTGCGTATGTCATGATGGCGCGTGCGACGGGGTGTTCGCTGAGTTTTTCTAACGCCAGTGCTAATTCCAATAAGCTATTTTCGGTGTAGCCGTTCGCAGTAACCACGCTTTGCAAAGCTGGTTTACCTTCGGTCAGCGTACCGGTTTTATCGATCACCAGCGTGTCGATTTTTTCCATTCTTTCCAGCGCCTCGGCGTTCTTGATCAATACGCCTTCCGTTGCGCCGCGGCCTATGCCTACCGTAACCGAGATCGGCGTTGCCAGGCCTAGCGCACAAGGGCAGGCGATGATCAAGACTGAGACTGCCGCCATCATGGCATTGGCTAAGGTGGGCGTCGGGCCGACCAGCGCCCAGGTTACGAAGGCGAGGAGTGCGGCGACAATCACGCCGGGCACAAACCAGGCCGAGACTTGATCCGCAAGTTTTTGGATCGGTGCACGTGAACGGCCAGCCTGGTTCACCAGGTCAATGATCTTGGCGAGCAAAGTGTCGCGTCCTATGCGTTCTGCCTGCATAGAGAAACTGCCTTGCTGGTTAATCGTACCGGCGCTGAGTTTGTCACCGGCTTGTTTGGTGACGGGTAAAGATTCACCGGTGATCATCGATTCATCGACATTCGAACGACCTTCCAGTAACACGCCATCGACCGGAATATGCGCGCCGGGCTTGACCCGCAGCACGTCTTTTAGCTGTACCTGATCGAGCGCAATTTCGCTTTCTGTGCCGTCGGCCGCGATCCGTATGGCGGTATCCGGCGTCAGTGCCAGCAGGGATTTAATGGCCGTATTGGTTTGCGAACGTGCGCGCAATTCCAGCACTTGGCCCAATAAAACCAGGGTGATAATGACGGCAGCAGCTTCAAAATACAGCGGTGCCATGCCGCCCATTTTAAAAGCCTGCGGCAGCAGATTGGGAAACAGCAGCGCTACCAGGCTAAATAAATAGGCGGCGGCGGTACCGACGCCGATCAGGCTGAACATATTCAGATGGCCAGTTTTAAACGAAGCGATAGCGCGCTCAAAAAACGGCCAGCCGGCCCACACTACCACCGGTGTCGCCAGTATAAATTGCAGCCAGTTGAATACGGTCATGCCGAAGACGTCGTGCAGCCTTACCCCCGGCAGCATATCTGCCATAGTCATCAGTAGCAGCGGCAAACTCAGCACTACGCTAAATTTGAACCGGCGCGTCATGTCATCGAGTTCGCTGGTGTCTTCTTCCGTACTGGCTTCTTTGGGTTCTAAAGCCATGCCGCATTTAGGGCAGGTACCGGGGCCAACTTGCTCCACTTCCGGATGCATGGGGCAAGTAAAAATGGCATCTTTGGCTGCCGCCTTTGGCGCGGGGCGCTTGCTAGGGTCGAGGTAGCCTGCAGGATCTTTGCTGAATTTTTCCAGGCAACTTGCCGCGCAAAAATAGTAGGTTTGGCCTTGATGCTCAAGATGATGCGGGCTGTTTTCATCCACGCTCATGCCGCAGACCGGATCTTTAAGTGCCGCTGCGTCATTGCTCTTGCTATGGCTGCCACCCCCACAGCAGGTGGCTTTTGCTTTGGGGGCAATGGCTGAAGTTGCGGCCATTGCAGGTAGGATAAGTTTCTTGGCTTTGACAAAATCTTGCGGTGCGGCATTGAATTTTGTCACGCAAGACTGGCTGCAAAAATAATAGGTAATCCCTTGAAAGCGCGCCATTTTTTCAGGGTCCTTGCTGACGCTCATGCCGCATACGGGGTCGAGATATTTTTTGCTGGGCTGCGCAGTGGATGTTGTCGCTACAGCAGGCGCGCTGCCGCTGCAGCAAGAGTCAGTATGACTGCTGTGTTCATCGGTCTTAGATTGAGTCATCGCAAATTCTCCATGAAGTTTTATCCTATCATAGACGCTGTACCCAAGAACGGAGTCAAGGACTTTATGAAAACTGAGGAAAATCAAACATCTACCACGCTCACTATCGGGCAACTGGCGCGTGCCGCCAGTGTCGGCGTAGAGACTATCCGTTATTACCAGCGCCGTACCTTGCTGCCGGTGCCGCAAGTTGCCAGCGGTTTTCGCACCTATCCACAGGCGCTGGTCGAGCGCATCCGTTTTATCAAGCGGGCGCAAGAGCTGGGCTTTACCCTAGATGAAATCGCGACGCTGTTGCAATTGGAAGATACCGACGACCGCATTGCCATACGTCAGGTCGCTGCCGCTAGGTTGCTGCAGGTGGAAGGTAAACTGGCCGATTTGCAAAAGATGCAAGCCATGCTGTCAAGCTTGATACACGCATGTGAAAGCACGGGAAAAACCAAGGCTTGCCCGATTATTCATGCTTTGGCAGATGGTGGGGGTATGCTGTAAAAATGGCTGGTAACGCTTGTCTATATTGCGCAGCCAATAAATACCAGGGGGGAGTATCAATACAAAAAGCGCCCTCGACAGCGGGCTGAAGAAGGCGCTTTTATTTGGCTTAGGCGGCTGCCAATTGCGGCAAAGTCGGGTAATCGGTGTACCCTTTTTCTTCACCGCCGTAGAAGGTGCTGCGATCGGGCTTGTTCAATTCTGACCCTTGCGCAAAACGAGCCACCAGATCTGGATTGGCAATATACAGGCGGCCAAACGCTACCGCATCGGCTAAGCCGCTAGCGATCAGTGCGTCAGCTTCTGCGGCACTGTAGCCACCGCAGCAAATCAATGTGCCTTTAAATGCAGCGCGTAATTGCTGGCGGAAAGCGTCGGTAAGCACCGGTCCACCGGCCCAGTCTGGCTCGGCAATGTGCAGGTAAGCAATGCCGCGCTGAGTGAAGGCATCAGCCAGATACAATGCCATCGCTTCGGCTTCGGTATCGAGAATGCCATGGGCCACAAAATGCGGTGAGATGCGTACGCCGACACGATCGGCACCGATTTCGGCAATGGCCGCATCGACGGCTTCCAGCGTCAGGCGGGCGCGGTTTTCTAAAGAACCGCCATAGGCATCGGTACGTACATTGCTGTTGGTCGACATGAATTGTTGCAGCAGATAGCCATTCGCGGCATGCACTTCAACCATGTCAAAACCGGCACGTTTGGCGCGCATGGCGGCCTGACGATATTGTGCAACGATGCCAGGAATTTCTGCCAAATCCAGCGCGCGCGGTTGCTCGGTCGGGACATTCGCCGGTGTGCCATCAGCCTGGACGACAAAACATTGGCTGTTGGCAGCAATGATTGCCGACGGCGCTACCGGAGCTGCGCCGTTTTCTTGTAGTAAAGAATGCGAAATACGTCCTACGTGCCACAACTGGATCGCAATCCGTCCGCCTTTGGCATGGACGGCGCTGGTGACTTGTTGCCAGCCTGCTTCTTGCGCATCGGTATAGATGCCGGGTGTCCAGGCGTAACCTTGGCCCTGGCGTGAAATTTGGCTAGCCTCAGTGACGATCAGGCCGGCAGTGGCGCGCTGGGCATAATATTCTACGTTCAGTGCGCGCGGCAGGTCGCCCGGCTGGCCGGCCCGTGAGCGTGTTAATGGCGCCATGACGACACGATTTGTCAGAGTCAGTTTGCCTGTTGTGACGGGGGAGAGTAAATGTTTGTACATCATCGTTCCTTGTTAAGATTAGACCGGTCGTCTAGTTTGTGTTTCAAAAAAATGGGCAATACTTTTGCCCATGCTTTCATTTAATATCATGCTGCTTTACATCGCTGCTTAAGTCAGGTGCTGCCTTTTGTTAAACCTGCAGCATTTGCTCGGTTTGTTTATACGCCAGATCCATCGGTGTCATGCTGCGACTCACTTTGGTCAGGAGTGAAGCGCCCACCCACATGCCGTACAAAGACTCCGCCAGTTGCACTGCATCGATTTCTTGCGGCAAATGCTGTTCGGCTTGTGCTGTGCGCAGGGCACCAGCAATCTGCTCGGTAATTCGCTGCATCCCGCTGGCTAACTGGATACGCATAGGCTCAGACAGGTCGGCCACTTCGGCTGCCAATTTAACCGCCAGACACATGGAATGACATTGGCTACCCACCGCCACCTGACGCCAGTTACCGAAATAAGTGAGTAAGCGCTGCCTGATGGGGATGCTTTGATTGGCGAGTAAGGATGAGGCGCGTGCCAGGTAATCATCAAAATAACGTTCCAGCAAAGCTACGCCAAAACCTTCTTTCGACTGAAAGTAATGATAAAAAGAGCCTTTCGGTACTTCTGCGCGCGCCAATATTTCACTCAATCCCAGTGCGCTGAATCCACGCCCCAGTATTAAGCTTTCGCCAATGGCGAGTATGCGCTCGCGGGTATCTTGATAGTGTTCTGTCCTGTCCATAGGCGAATTATATTAGACCAGTCGTCTAGCGTCAATATTTTTGAAATCGATATTTCAGATGAATAAGGGGGTAGTTGCAGGAGCGACAACTGAATGCACATAAAAAAAGAAGAAGTGCAGTTGCAGTTCTTCTTTTTCTTAATGTTACCAGCGATCTTAGCTGCTGCTTACATCTTCCTTTGGTTTGAATTGCTTGTCGCTGATGCGGAATTTCGCACGGCGATCACCCATCAAACCACGTAAATCCTTGATGCTGACATCGCTGATTTCGTGCATACGAATCAACAGCGAAGCGCCAACAGGCAGACGACGGTGACGGATTTTGCTGATGACAGGAGGTGCTACTTCCAAAGCTCTCGACAGAGCCGCATCATTTTTTAAGTGTAATTGCTTGATCAGAGTATCCAATAAATTATTTGGATCGTAGTCGATTTCATCGGATTCAAGCTGAGTCAGATTTGCCATAATTACCTCGCTGTTTTATATATGGTTATTGATGCGGAAAAAGTTGCTTCAATAAAAAATTAATCATCCGGTAATATTGTATCTTTAAAATGACTAATTTTTACTATTTAGGATAGAAAAACATTGTTAAATCTATTGACACATCACATCAACCCAACATAAATGTATCATTCGATAATATTACTGTAGTATAAGATGTTCAAATTAGCAATATTTATTAGCAATATTTTCAATATTGCCACACTATTTGAATCGAAATAATGATTCCGCTTGAATATCGCTTCATTTGATTCTTGCCGTCGCGATCACTTTGCCTAAATCTATGACCGACATGGCATAAAAGTAGCTGCGATTATATTGAGTGATGGCAAAAAAATTGTCTGTCGCCAACCAGTATTCTGTCGCATCGCTGCCGTTTTGCAAGTCGACCAGTCCATAGGACAGCTGATCCGGGGCATCCGGGTTTGCCGTTGTCGCGATGGTCTTCAGCTGTTCCAGCTGGTAACTGGCCTTTAAGCCTTGTGCAAGAACGCGGTTGAGTTGCTCCGGATCGGTTTCATTAGCGACCAGGGTGGCGGGAAAAACCGTCGGCAAGCCTTTTTTCCAGCCATGCTGCGCTAAATAATTCGCCACGCTGCCTATCGCATCCACAGGGGAGTTGATTAAGTCGATTTTGCCATCGCCATCAAAGTCAACCGCATAACTGCGTATGCTGCTTGGCATGAACTGTGACCAGCCGATGGCACCGGCATAAGAACCTTTGAAGGACAATGGATCGACGGCTGAATCGCGTGCCATGAGTAACATATTTTCTAACTCTGTTCTGAAAAACGCCATCCGCGCCAGTCGCGTCGGGGTGTCAGGGTAGGCAAATGCCAGCGTGGTCAGGGCATCCATCACGCGGAAATTGCCGGTGTTGCGGCCGAATACGGTTTCGACACCGATCAGTCCGACAATAATTTCTGCCGGAACGCCATATTGATTTTCCGCCCGGTTCAGGGCGTCGGCGTATTGATCCCAAAAAGCGATGCCAGCATCAATTCTGTAATTGTCAACAAAACGGGCTCGATAGGCTTTCCAGTTTTTCGGTTTTCCGGGGGGCGCCGGCTTAATCAGCTGGATGGCGGTTTCGACATAACGTATCTGATCGAAGAGGGTATCGAGTTCAGTTTTGTTAAAACCATGTCGTAACACCATTTGATCGGTAAATTCAGCGACCTCTTTCCATTGGGTAAAGTGGGCAAATTCAGTGCTGATCGCTGCCGGTTTGTTTTGGCTGGTTTTTTTTGCAGAGGGATTGCTGGCGTCAGCATGCGGGGCGTTGATAGCGGCAGCCGTCAATAGCGTGAAGGTGGCGAAAGCGAGGCGAAGGGAAGATTTCAAAATAATAAATGATCAATTAGACCAGCGACATTGCGCCAGTAAGGTTTTTAATTGGGCGACGACCACGGTTTCAGCTTGCGCGTTTTTTCCGTATTTGGCAGCGGCATACACAGTAAGAAATTGTTGTATCGGTTGGTATTGCGTCGCAGGTAGACTGGCTTTCAAACGCTGCCCAAAGGCAGCAGGACCTTCATGTGCGGCTTTGGGATGCCCTTTGCCCGCCAGCTTTTGACATAGTGAGAAGTATATACGATCAAGTGGCGACATTTGTGGCCGATTCCGCATCAAAGGCAGGGCAACCAGCGCCATTGCCACGGTGCCGAGCAGGATAAAGAGTAGGCTCAGTTGCGACCAGTCGAATCCCGTCAGGCCGAGCGCACGCATGACATCCATCTGCCTGGCCTGACTGTAATTAAGTACCCACAGGTTCCACGAGTTATTGATGGCATTCCACTGCATATGCATGCCTTGTAGCCAGGAGTTATTTCCCATCGCAAAATTGACCAAGCCTTGGAACCCTTGCGGTGCCTGGGTCGACTGTAGATTTTGCGTGACGCGTTCAGGCGCCACTGCCGCAGTGGGATCAATTCTGATCCAGCCCAGCCCGGTAAGCCACACTTCAGCCCAGGCATGCGCATCCGATTGCCGGACTTCGGTATAGCCGTCTACCTTGTTGGTGGCGCCGCCCTGATAGCCGGTGACTACACGCGCCGGGATGCCCATGGCGCGCATCAGCACCACAAAAGCGCCGGCATAGTGTTCGCAAAAACCGGCGCGGCTGGCAAATAGAAATTCATCCACGCTGTTGACGCCTAGCGCCGGTGGCTCTAGCGTATAGGTAAAATTTTCCCGGCGAAATAATTGCAATACTGCTTGTATGCGTTGTTGATCAGTGCTGACACGCTGGCGTAAGCTGGCGGCATAGCGCAGGGTTTGCGGATTAAATCCGTGCGGTAAAGTGAGGGAATTCAGCAGCGCCTGGGCAGGGAGATCCGCTTGCAAGCGGTAGTCCGGGTAAGAAATGGCGGTGTAGCGAATCCGGTTATTGATGGCTTGCGAGCTGACGATTTCTAATTGCGTATTCAGAATGCTGTCCATGCCTTCCAGGTCTGGTGCGCCACCCGGGATATCCAGCGCGAACAGCCAGGCTTGTCCGCTCGCTTCCAGAATGATTTGCTGGTGCAGGGTTTTTCCATTGGTTAAGGCGAAAGCCTGAGCTGGCGCGATGCGCGCCGCCTCTTCATG
Organism: Undibacterium sp.; assembly: GCF_030651495.1. Lineage (GTDB taxonomy): Bacteria > Pseudomonadota > Gammaproteobacteria > Burkholderiales > Burkholderiaceae_D > Undibacterium. Next base: position 30,508 of record NZ_JAUSFI010000060.1, on the reverse strand, counting down.
TGACCAGGTGCGTCCGTCAAAACGGTTTAATACGATGCCGCGCCAATACAAGAGCGATTTATAGGGCGTCGCTTCCGCGAATTTGACCCGGAAGGCGATCTCGTCAGATAAGGCCAGTTTGCTGATATTGCCCGGAGACATAGAGTCGGATAAGCCGCTGCGGCCAGAATTGGCGTCGCCAGGCATGCTCCATAACGGGCCTTGAATGCGCGGAAATAAAAAGAAAGATACGATCGTCAGCGGAACCGCCAGACCCAGAATAGTCAGGGCTAACTTTGCTCTTTGCCATAAAGAAGGCATCACGCCGGTGTATTGAAACGATAACTGTGCCGTGAGCAAGGTCGCGACGGCTGCCATCGCCAATGCCGCGCTGGCGATGGTTTGGGAATAGAAAAAACTGGTCAAGAGCAGGAAAAAACTCAGGAAGATGACGACAAATAAATCTCTCTTGGCATGCATTTCGAGTAATTTACAGGCCAGCAGCAGTGCCAGCATGGTGACGCCCGCTTCGCGCCCGAAGAAGGTGTGGTAAGTCAGGTAGACGCCGCTCATCAGTAACACCGAGATGGGAATCAATATCCACGATGGCGGCAGCCTGCGTCCGGTCAGGGTCAGCCAGCCGCGCCATAACATCAAGCCAACACAAACGGCGCTGACCCACCAGCTAAGTATCGACGTGTGTGGCAATAGCACCAACAGGCAGGCGGAGAGCAACAGCAGGGTATTGGCTTTGTCGCGCGACAGCGGGAGTTTTTTCCAGCTGGCATGTAGGCTATGAATACCAGACTTAGTGCCAGCCTTGGAGGAAAAATCAGGCTTCATGGCGCAGGCCTTGGGTTTCGTGCGTCGTACAGTGCCAGCGCACGCAAACATTCCATGCGGTGGGTTTCACTGCTGGCGGCAGGATATTCAGTCGCGCCGAGGCGGAAAGCATACGCCAGACCGCTGGCATCCGCGTCGAGTACCCAGCTGGTCATGCGCGATAAACGCAGTTCCAGATCCAGCGTCGCTGGCAAGCGGGAAAAATCCAGGCATAACTCGCTGGCCGCGCCGCCGGAAAATTGTTTCGTGATCAGCGTGCCGCCGGCGTCCAGATCGACTCTGGCAATGTGTTTCCAGGCCAGGTGTTTCAGCGCGTCGCCGCTCTGGTACGCCCGCACGCCGGAAAAATCTTCGTCACCGGCCTGTCCCTGGCCATCCTGGCCTGCCAGCGTGGCAAATGGCAGCGGCGGGGCAAAGGATTCCGGTTGCGGATACACCAGCGCCAAGGTGTCGGGCAGCCAGGTACTCCAGACGCGCAGCAAGCCCAGCGGGAACCAGGTTTGCAGCCGCACCCGTGGAATCGCCAGTGTGCCGCGCTGTGTCGTGGGGTGGCTCAATTGCAGCGTGGCGCGGCTGTTGGGGGCGATATCCAGTGCCTGCTCGGCATGCCCTTTTGCCGCAAAGCCGACGTAAATTGCATAGCGAAAATGCGCCCGCCGATTGATCAGGTGCAGCGTGAATTGCGCTTCGTCACCGGCAAATACGGGGGTCACCGGCCCTGCCAGTAAATGTAGATAAGCCAGATTGCGAAAGCCAAACAGGGCATTGACGATGGCGCAAGAGGTGAGGATAAAGGTCAGGGCAAAGCCGAGATTCAGATTGTAATTGGCCGAGGCGATAAACAGCACCAGCAATAACAGCGCAAACATCCATCCGGCCTTGCTCGGCAAGGTAAACACCCGGCGCTGCTTGAGGAAGACTTCGCCACTTTCCGGGTGGCGCTCCAGAAACAGCAGCTGGCGAAATTTTTTTTGCAAAGAAGTCAGTGCGTGCATGAAATTAAAATAAATATCAAGGTGGTGGAATGATTTGAAAAGTGACCAGGCCCAGCGCGCATATTCCATGCGCTTCTTCAGCCTGTCGCCTCTGTAACCCGCATGGGATATGCGCGCTGGGCCTGCTGCCATGTGAACTTTTGGTCGGGACTACAGCGCCACCTTGAGCATCAGCTGCGCCAGTAATTCGCTGCTGGCGCTGACTTTGCCACTGACCGATTTTAATGGCCGCAGCCGATGGCCAATCACCGGGATCAGGACGGCCTGTACGTCTTCCGGCATGACGTGATCGCGCCCTTCCAAGGCGGCCCAGGCACGCGCCGCCTGCAATAAGGCAATGGCGGCACGCGGGCTCATGCCTTCGGCAAACAAGTCGCCCTGGCGCGTGGCGTGTGCCAGTGCCTGCACGTAATCGATCAGGGCCGGCGAAGTATGAATTTGCCTGAGCGCCTGTTGTGCTTCGACTAAGGCTTGCGGCTGCATCACTGCCGTCATGCTTTTCAGCAGGCTGCGCCGGTCTTCACCCAGCAGCAGGGCGCGCTCGGCGGCAGCATCCGGATAGCCGAGTGACAGGCACATCAAAAACCGGTCCAGCTGCGATTCTGGCAGGGCAAAGGTACCTACCTGATGGGTCGGGTTTTGCGTGGCGATGACAAAGAACGGATGCGGCAAGGGGCGGGTTTGCCCTTCGGCCGTGACTTGCTGCTCTTCCATCGCTTCGAGTAACGCCGACTGGGTTTTTGGCGTGGCGCGATTGATTTCATCGGCCAGCAATACCTGGGTAAAAATCGGGCCGGGATGAAAAATAAACTGGCCTTTTTCGCGCTCGTAGATGGATACCCCGACCACATCGGCCGGCAATAGGTCGCTGGTAAATTGCAGCCGGTTAAATTTTAGCCCCAGCGAAATCGCCAGCGCATGCGCCAGCGTGGTTTTGCCGACGCCCGGCACGTCTTCAATCAGTAAATGTCCACCCGCCAGCAAGCACACCAGCGCCTGCCGGATTTGACTATCCTTGCCGATAATGATTTGACCAACCTGTTGAGCGACTGCGTGAACTTTTGAGAACATGGGATTGCCTTATTAAGTAGATGGCCAGAGTGTAAACCGATTCTAATTTTGTGTTTGTGTTTGTGTTTTTGGTTTTGCTGCGCATTGCGGCAAATTTGCAAAATTCTTTAAATAGGTTGAAACTTGACTCCGGAGAGTTCAAACATACATCAGAGACCACATGACAACCGCGTTTTATACCCATGCTGATTGCCAGCGCCATGAGATGGGTTCATGGCACCCTGAAGCACCCGATCGCCTGCAAGCGATCGATGATCAGTTGATCGCCAGCCGTATCCATACTCTGCTGGATCATCGCGAGGCACCAAGCGCGCAAGAAAGTGATCTGGCGCGGGTGCACAGCGCAGCGGCGATTGCGCGTATCCGTGATAATTGCCCCGACGTCACGTCTGAGCAACGTTATTTTCCGCTTGATGGTGACACCACGCTGAACGCCTACACCTGGCGCGCTTCGCTACGCGCTGCCGGTGCGGCACTAGCGGCCACCGATGCGGTGATCGCTGGTGAAATCAGCAATGCATTTTGTTCGATTCGCCCCCCGGGACATCACGCCACGCCTGATGAAGCCATGGGGTTTTGCATGTTTAATAACGTCGCCATCGCCGCCAAGCACGCACTGGAAACACATGGACTGAAACGGGTAGCGGTGGTAGATTTTGATGTGCATCACGGCAATGGTACCGAAGCGGCGTTTAGCGACGATCCGCGGGTACTGATGGTGAGTTTTTTTCAGCATCCGTTTTACCCGTATAGCGGTGCCGAGCCAGCAGCCTCGAATATGGTCAATATACCGGTAGCCGCACACAGTTATGGCGACGTAGTGCGGCAAGTGGTGAGCGATCAATGGTTGCCGGCGTTGCATCTGCATCAACCCGAGATGATCTTTATTTCTGCCGGATTTGATGCCCATCGCGAAGACGAGATGGGACAGATGGGCTTGGTCGAGGCCGATTATGCCTGGATCACGCAACAAATTATGCAGGTGGCAAAAACCTATTCTGGCGGTCGGATCGTGAGTTGTCTGGAAGGTGGTTATCACTTGTCGGCACTGGGGCGCAGCGTGGTGGCGCACATTAAAGTGCTGGCAGAGCTCGAATAACTATTATTCTTGTGGCTGTATTGGTATAGTAAATTGAATGAATCATAGGGGGAATGCATGGCAAGACCAGAAAAAATCCGTTTAGGCGAGATTTTGTTACAACAAAAGCTGATGTCGGAAGAGCAGTTGCAATTTGCCCTGGTGGAGCAAAAGCGTACCGGCCGCAAACTGGGGCGCTTATTCGTTGAAAATGGTTTTGTGACCGAAGAACAGATTTCCGGTGCATTGGCAAAGCAGCTCAATATTGCCTATATCAATCTGAAACAATACAACATTAATCCCGGCGCAGTCAGGCTGTTGCCAGAGATTCAAGCCCGGCGTTTCAGAGCGATTGTTCTGGAAGATAAAGGTAGCGCCATGCTGGTCGGCATGGTCGATCCGACTGACTTATTTGCCTACGATGAAATTAGCCGGCTGGTTAAAAACAATATCGTACTGGCGGTGGTGAATGAAACGGATTTGCTGGCCACCATCGACCGCGTGTATCGTCGCACCGATGAAATTACCGATCTTGCCCGCGAGTTGGAGCAAGAACTGGGTGACAGCAGCATCGATTTTGGCGCGCTCGGTGTCGCTCCCGGGATGGAAGATGCGCCAGTTGTTAAGCTGCTGCAATCGGTGTTTGATGATGCTACCCAAGTGCGCGCCTCGGATATTCATATAGAGCCGCAAGAAAAACGCCTGCAAATTCGCTTTCGGATAGATGGCGTTTTGCATCTGCAAACCGAAGCTGACATAAAAATCGCTAGCTCACTGGCGCTACGGCTAAAGCTGATGTCGGATATGGATATTTCTGAAAAACGCCTGCCTCAGGATGGCCGTTTTGCGATTAAAGTCAGGCAACAACAAATCGATGTGCGTATTTCCACCATGCCAACCCAGTATGGCGAATCGGTGGTGATGCGTCTGTTGAATCAGAGCGGTGGCATGCTCAACCTTGACCGGATAGGCATGCCTAAAGCCATGCTGGAAAGGTTTCGCGCCATTATCAAACGCCCTAACGGTTTAGTGCTGGTAACCGGCCCTACTGGCAGTGGTAAAACCACCACGCTGTATGGTGCATTGGCCGAACTCAATACCCAGGAAAAAAAATTAATCACGGTCGAAGATCCGGTCGAATATCGCCTGGCCGGTATTAATCAGGTGCAGGTCAATGACAAGATCGAACTCAGCTTTGCCCGCGTCTTGCGCTCTGCATTGCGGCAAGATCCGGATGTATTGCTGGTGGGCGAAATGCGCGATCAGGAAACCGCCCAAATCGGTATGCGCGCCGCCATGACAGGGCATCTGGTGTTGTCAACTTTACATACCAATGATGCTGTCAGTACGCCGATACGTTTGCTCGATATGGGGGTGCCGCGCTATATGGTGGGCAGTTCTTTGCAGGCGGTGCTGGCACAACGGCTGGTACGCGTGATTTGCGAAAGTTGTCGCCAGCCAGAACCACCTAGCGCCACCGAAAGAGAGTGGCTCACGGCGGAACTGGGGGATAAAGTAGATCAGCAGCCTTACCATTTCGGCCGCGGTTGCGGCCACTGCAACGGCACCGGTTATCGTGGTCGTATCGGTGTCTATGAGTTGCTAGAGATGACTGCGCCGGTAGTCGAGGCGGCCCATCAAGCCGATCCGGCGCATTTTATTAAAGTCGCGCAGAAACAGATGGCGGGACTCACCCTGAGAAAATATGCGGTCGATCTGGTGGTGGCTGGCATCACCACCATAGGCGAAGCCATGCGCATCAGCAATCAACTAGAGGAATAGCATGCCCTTCTTTGCCTACAAGGCCAGAAACGCGCGCGGCGAATTGGTCGAAGGTGTGATCGAAAGTGCGGATAGCAACGCAGTGGCGAGCCAGCTGTTTAATACCGGAATCACTCCGGTGCAGATCAGCGCGACCAGTAAGCCGCGCGCGGACCATGCTCTTTCCTGGTGGAGCCGGCTGACCGACGAAAAGGTAAAGCCGATAGATATACAATTGTTTAGTCGCCAGCTGTATACCTTATTAAAATCGGGCGTGCCGATTATGCGCGGGTTGGCTGGTTTGCAAGAATCGGCGATCAGTAAGGCATTTGGCCGGCTGATTCAGGATTTACGTGAATCGCTCGATTCTGGCCGTGAGCTGTCGGCTGCCATGCGTCGCCATCCGAAGGAATTTTCTTCGTTTTATATCAGCATGGTACGGGTCGGAGAAATGACCGGACAGCTCGAAGATATTTTTTTACGTCTTTACGCCCATCTCGAATTTGAAAGAGATATGCGCGAAAGGGTGAAGACGGCGCTGCGTTATCCGATGTTCGTGATGATCGCGATGGTGATTGCGATGGTGATCATCAATGTTTTCGTGATTCCCGCATTTGCCAAAGTGTTTGCCGGCTTTAATGCCGAATTGCCATTAATGACGAGAATATTGCTCGGCACTTCTAATTTTACGGTGGAATACTGGCCCTTACTTTTGGTGAGCCTGATTGCCGTCATTGTTGGTTTTCGTGCCTATGTGGCCACACAACATGGCAAATATGTCTGGGATAGAACCAAGCTGCGTATTCCTATTGTCGGCCGGATTATCCTGAAGGGAACACTAGCGCGTTTTTCACGCAGTTTTGCTCTTTCTAATAAAAGTGGTGTGCCGATCGTCCAAGCCCTTAATGTTGTGGCGTTAACGGTCGATAACACGTATATAGCGAGCCGGATCGAGCAGATGCGCGATGGCGTCGAGCGAGGCGAGAGCATTTTGCGTACCGCCACAGTAGCCGGTGTATTTACCCCTATTGTTTTACAAATGATCGCTGTCGGCGAAGAAACTGGTGCGCTGGACGATTTGATGGATGAAATAGCCGGGATGTATGAACATGAGGTGGAATATGAACTAAAGTCGCTGTCATCGAATATCGAGCCTATTCTTATCTTCGGCTTGGGGGTGCTGGTATTAGTGCTGGCACTGGGTATTTTCTTGCCGATTTGGGATCTCGGAAAAGTTGCCCTAAGAAAATAATTAGATGGTTCCCCCCAATTGTGGTTTAAATGTGTTAAATATTGCCGCGAATAATTATTGCGCATTGGCATTTGGACCGGATGTTTGTTAGTATCAATAGATCGATTTGCCGCATAGTAACGTCTTGCTAATTTCACGTTACTACCATGCTAATGCGGACAAGATCTTGCAAGTTTTTATAATTTAATCAGGAGTCTGTTATGAATAAAAAACAAACGGGTTTTACCTTAATTGAGCTCATTATCGTGATTGCTATTTTAGGCATTCTTTCTGCACTTGCCTTGCCACGCTTCGCTGCATTGCAAACTGATGCACGCATGGCAAAAATGAACGGCGCTTTAGGCGCGCTGAAAGCGGGGGCGGTATTGGCGCACTCAATACAATTGACGCAGAATCTAACCCCGGCAACCAGCGTAACAATGGAAGGCGCCGTCATCCCGATGGCAAACGGTTATCCGACTACGGCGTTGTTGTCGATAGGGCTTGCCGCCGGTATCGTGGCGCCTGATTTTGTCCCGGTAGCGACCAGCGGGACGGTCTTTACTGTGACGCCAGACGCTGGCCATCCCGCCTGCGCCATCACTTACACCACGTCTGCAGTAGTCGGTACCGCGCCGGTTTATAGCAACGCCGGCGTCATTGTGAACAACTGTTAATGAAGTAAAAATCAAGCAAACATTAAGCAAATATTACACAATAATTTTTTAGTACCTATTTAGGAGTTTGAAATGAAACAATTGAACAAACAGCAATCCGGCTTTACCCTTATTGAGTTGGTAATGGTGATCGTTATTTTGGGAATTTTGGCAGCGACGGCTTTGCCGAAGTTTGTTGACTTAAGAGGAGATGCGAATAAGTCGGTTGCCGATGGATATGGTGGTGCCTTGAGTTCTGCTGCTGGTATTAATTATGCCGGTTGCGCTGCCAAGAATTTTGTCGTGACGGCCAACGTTTGCGTCAAAGTAGCCAAATGTTCTGACATGGGGCAGTTGCTTGCACCTACCGTCGCGTTTGCTGTGGGCGCTTTGCCTAGCCCAACAGGCGCTAAGAGTTTGTATCTGGTTGCTGATACGGCGGTTGCACCTGCAGGTACAGTTGTTTCGTGTAGCGCGGTATATGGTGACGGTAATGTTGGCGGTGTTCCATTTACCTATTCTGCAACAGGTACCTAAACTTTCAGTTGTTTTGTACCAACTGGTGCGAATAGATAAAATTCGCACCAGACTTTTTAAGTCTCGTATTAGATTTAAGCAGCATTCATTATCTTAGTGCCTGATTTTTTTCGGCTGACAGGCCAAAATCATGGTCAAACTAGTTCAAGCGAACTCGATGCTTTTTCGGTGTCCTTGCCCTGCTGCAAGTAACACCTTTTATCGTTAGCGCTCCGTTGATGCGTAATCAAAGCCACAATTTTTGTAACACCTCAAATGGCTTCACCATGATTGAGCTGGTGATGGTCATGGTGTTAACGGGCATTTTAGCGGTTGCCGTGATTCCTCGTTTTGTCGATAGAAAAGCCTTTGATGCGCGTGGTTTTTTTGACCAAAGTATTTCCATGGTGCGCTACGCACAAAAAGTTGCCATTGCCCAGCACCGGGACGTGTTTGTGAATGTTACAGCCAGTACCATCTGCCTGACTTATGTGGCCGACGCGCTGTGTTCTGGCGCTACGATTGCCAACCGGGTAATCAATCCGGCCGATCAAAACTGGTTTCTTAAAACGGCGCCCGCAGGCATGACATTTGGCGGCGCGGTATCATTTTCTTTCAGTGCTTTGGGTCGCCCAACTAGTGCGATTGCGCTCAGTTTTACCGGCGACGGTGCTACCAGTAATATCACCGTCGAGCGCGAGACCGGTTATGTACACTGAACCTGCAATGCGCTATAAAAAAAGCCAAACTGGCATCTCTCTGGTTGAGCTGATCATGTTTATTGTGATCGTCAGTCTCGGTATCGTCGGGATACTTTCAGTCATGAATATCACGACCAAAGCCAGTGCCGATCCTATGCAGCGCAAGCAGGCGCTGGCGATTGCGGAATCCTTGCTGGAAGAAATTGAGTTGCAGGCATTTACTTTCTGCGATCCGGCAGATGCGAACGCCAGTAGCGCACTCAGCCAAGCTGGCTGCGCCACGAATGCGCAAGCGCCCGCCCTTGGCCCTAGCCCGAATACCGAAACGCGTTACGTTGACCCGCGTTTTAATAATGTGGCAGATTATGACGGCTTTATGATGACGGGTATCAATGATCTGCAAAATACCCCGGTGGCCGGACTGGGCGGGTATAAGGCGACGGTTGCCATGGTGCGCGACGGCGCCAAGTTCGGTCTGGCAGCCGACGATGTCCTGCAGATCAATGTGACGGTGTCTGCTTTGTCAGGGCCGACCTCGGTGCTGCTGACCGGCTATCGCTTCCGCTACGCGCCGCGGGCGCTGCCCTGATATGCAAAAAAACCTTCAACAACAGTCCGGCTTTACGCTGATCGAAGCGATCATGGTAATGACGATTACGGCAGTGCTGGCGGCGGGTGTGGCGGTGTTTTTACGCAAGCCGATAGACGGCTATATGGATTTGGCGCGACGTACCGAACTGAGTGACATTACCGATACTGCCGTGCGCCGCATCTCACGCGATTTGCACCTGGCCTTGCCAAATAGCGTACGTTTGCCGCTGGCAGGCAATAGCTGTCTTGAGTTTTTACCGACCACCAATGGCGGGCGCTATCGTGCCGATGCCGGTAGCCCGCTGGCGGGAAATGTGTTTACTACCTCGGCGGCATTGTCCAGCTTCGATGTTTTTGGCCCCTTGAGTGCGGCACCAGCCGCAGGCGATCTGATCGTGGTCTATAACCTAGGCATTGCCGGTGCCAATGCCTATAGCCGGGACAATATGGCGACGGTAGGCGCTGGGACGACGGCAGCCTTAATTACACTGAATCCAGCAATGCAATTTCCGTTTGCCTCGCCCGGCAACCGTTTTCATGTACTCTCCGGCACCGAGCAAGCCGTGTTTTATGCTTGCACTGGGGTAGGCGTCGATGCCGCCGGAAACGGCACCGGAACGCTGTTTCGCTTATCTGCCTACGGCATCAACGCGGCTGAACCGGCCGTTTGTCCTACTATCGCGACTATCCCGGCTAACACGCCTATCCTGGCGCAAAATGTCAGTGCCTGCCAATTCACTTATGCCAGCGGCGTGACGGAACGTAGCGGCCTGGTATCGATGCGGTTGGGTGTCACTAAAAGTAATGAAGAAGTGAATATTTACCATGAGGTCCATGTCAGCAATGTCCCCTAAACAGCGATCGCCTAAGCCAGTCAGTGTGCTGCTGCAGCACGGATTTTCTTTGATCTCGGCGATTTTTTTGCTGGTGATTTTGACCGCGCTGGGTGTTTTTATGCTGTCGATGTCGACCATGCAACAAACTACTTCGACGCAGGATTTACAAGGCAGTAAGGCTTATCAGGCAGCCAAGACGGGCATAGAGTGGGGTGCCTATCAGATCATCACCCCAGCCGCTTTATTTGCCTGCCCTGGCCCCACGGTGTTACCCGCGCTGAGTGGCGCGCTGGCGGGTTTTACAGTGACCGTGGTATGCAGCTCAGGTGCTGGTGACTTTGTCGAAGGGGGCAATACCGTAAGGGTGTATCAGTTAACGTCAACCGCGACATTCGGGACATTTCCCAATCCTAATTTTATCTCGCGCAGCATGACGGCAAGCATCAATGCCTGCCGTATTGGTATGGTGCCACCGGGACCACTGGGTGGCCCGTGCTGACACGATGCCATAGCCTAGGCAACACTCTTACCAGCGAATTCGAAAGCGTACTAAGTATGGATGACTCTGTTTATGCAATAAAGAAGGCCATGCAAACGGTTTGTGTTGGCGTGTTCGTCCTGCTGTCGCTGCTGGCAGGAGTAGGCCCGTCGCATGCTGCCGTGGTTGAGTTTAATACTGCCGGCGGCACCAGCGCAACCAACGGCCTGCATTTTTATATTGAAGACACGACGCATATGCAGGTGCGGCGTTTGGACAATACCGGGCAGGTGTATAGCCCAAGCGCTATTCCGCCTAGCACTAGTTTGGATAACGGCGTATTTTTACGTGCCAATGGCGTGGTGTATGGGCCCTCACATGCGGTCAGCACTTTTACTCCTCCGATGTACAGCACGCGCTCGATTGCGGCAACCAGTCCGGCCAATCCTTCATCATCCGGTATCCAGCAAATCACCACGAATAATGTGGGCATTACCGCCGGACCACAGGTGTCGATAGTCTGGAAATATACTACGCCTTTGGATTTTCTGACCGCCGATGTGACGGTGACTATACCGGCCGCTTATGCCGTCAGTGCCGCCAATCCGGTGCGCTATCTGCATGCGTTTGATACGTTTTTGGGTGGTGCTGATCAAGGCTGTGGCATCAAGTATACCGACACGAATGGCAAGCTGGTGGTCGGCACTTACAAGCCGGCTGTGTCGGGGACCTGCCCATCGAGTACCGCCTTGCCGGCCGGAGCGACTATTGTCGAGTCATTTCGCGAACGTAGCGGCAAGACGTTTTCCAGTTACTGTGCGAATGCCTGGAGTACTTTCTGGAGCGGCTCCAGTTGTTCGGTATTGCAGAGCGCCGCACTTAGCAATACCATCACGACTACCTATATAGATACCGGCATAGGCGTAGCGTTTGATTTTACCGCGAGCGGAACCTATACCTTCAGCTACGATTTTGTGATCGGCTCGACGGTGGTGCCAGCCTACGATCACATCGAAATCCAGCACGATGGCACCGGTACCCTGTGTCCGGAAACCGTGAAGGTGCTGGCCTGCACGTCTGCTGGCGTCCCTTGTGCCCTCGCCAATATTGTCAACACCGGTGTCATTACGGGTAACCTGACGGTGGCACCCGCTACGCCTGCGGTAACGGTAACCCCCGCCAGCTTCTCGATCGGTAGCGCGGGGTCGACCGCCAGTCTCATTTTGCAGGGTTCCGGCGCCGGCAGCTACACCTTGAGTAGCAGTGGCATCAGCGGTACGCCACCTTTAAATGGCACCAAATGCTGGAATGGCACGACGGCCAGCTGCACGCTGACGATCGCCAATACGCCATGCGTGACTAATTTTGAATGTATGGAAAGTAGTGTCACGCCCTACGTCAACCTGACTACTACGCCAACAGGGCGAAATCCCTTGTATACCAAGCTGGTCGGCACCGACTTTAAGTTTGATGTCGTTGCCTTACAATCCAGCGGTGCGACCGCGACCGCCTATACCGGAACCAATGTCAAGGTCGAGCTGTTTGACGATAGTGCCGCCCCCGCACCTGCCTGCAGCGCGTATGCCGCGCCGGTAGCAAGCCAGTTAATCAGTTTTGTTGCAGCAGATCTGGGGCGAAAAATCCTGGCTACCAATATAAATCTGACCAAGGCTTACCGCAAATTGCGTTGCCGGGCGACCGACACGACGCTGGTTCCCGCCGTATCTGGCTGTTCATCCGACGATTTTACCGTCAGGCCGACTGCCATCAAATCTGTCAGTTCCACCACAGCGACCGCCGACAGTACTGGCGTCAGTACAGTTCTTTCGCCGGTAATTAAGGCTGGTATGCCTTTTGATCTCACGGCGAATACCGCTATCGCGGGTTACGATGGTGTACCCAAGATTAATACTAATTTATTGGAATGGGTCAGTGCCGGTTTACCTTTGGCGGGTGGGCGTCCTGCGCCTAGCACTGGTACCTTGACCGGGCTTTTTACCACTGCGGCAACAAGCGCTACCGGCAATGGCGCGACCGGAAATACGTTTGGGTATAACGATGTCGGTTATTTCCGTTTCCAGGCACAGGGAGTGTATGACGATAGTTTTACTGTCAGTTCGAGTGATGTTGCCAACGACGATTGCACGAATGATGCGTCTAACGTTTTGTTCGGCGGAAAATATGGTTGCAAGTTCGGCAATACCGCCGTAACACCCTATTTTGGCCGTTTTATTCCCCATCACTTCACGCTAGCTTCTTCAAGTTTGTCTGATCCAGCAAGCCCTCCATCTGTTTGCGTCGTTGCAGGTGTAATCTATATGGATCAGCCTTTTAGCCTGAATGCGAATATCGAGGCGAATAGTGCGGCGGGTACTAAAACGCTCAATTACAGTGGCGTGTTTGGTAAAGGGAATGTAACGGCGCAGATGGAAAACGCAAATAATGGTTTGGCTATAGACGTCACTCGGTTGTCGCTGCCAGTTCCTGCCTGGGCGGGGGGCAACTATGCTTTTTTAGCCAACAAGTTTACTCGCCTGACCGTGGCCGATGGCCCTTACGATGCGCTGGCCATCGGCGTCAGCGTTACCGATGAAGCAGGTCTATTGCTGGTGGATCGAGACATGGATAATTTGACTACCAATTGCACCCCAGATAGTCCGGGGGCGGGGACTTCGGACGGGAATTGCACAGGCAAAAATATTATTCCCATGCCGGTACCCGCACCTGTGCCACCCTTTACTCCTACAATAAAAATGCGCCATGGCCGCCTCAAGCTTTCCAGCATACATGGCAGCGAGCGGCTTAATTTGCCTGTGCCGATGAAACTCGAATATTGGAATGGCGCAGGCTGGGCCACGAATACGCTCGACACTTGCAGTATTGTCGCCGCGAATAACTTTTCATTGAATTTCCCTGCTGGGACTGCAGGGAAACCGAATAATCTTGCTGCGTGCGAAACCGCGCTGAGTATTGCAGGCGTAACTCCCGCGCAGAAGCTCAACCTGAGCGCGCCCGGTACGGGCAATAATGGCTGGACCGACGTGACGCTCAATCTGGCCGGTGCCAGCGGTAATCAGTGCGTTGCGGTGGGTGCGGCAGGGGCGGTGCCGGTCAGTGTGAATGCGCCTTGGCTGCAATTTCACTGGGTAGGCCCGGGTACAGGTTGGCAAAACCCTACAGCAAGGGCCACTTTTGGCATCTATAAAAATGCTAACGAGTTTATTTATTTGCGTGAATTACATTAAAGTGGGTTTTGCGACAGCGATACAAACATGAAATACGGTTTAGTCGACATTTTGACTATCATTGATTGACAGCTACCTGATATTAACTTAACGTCAAGCAAGACATCTATTTGGGCTTTGTGCATGAGATTTTTCTCAAAAAATAAGAAAACAGCGGGTTTAATGGCTATTTGCCTGGCCAGCGATGGTATTTATTCTGCTTCCCTGACGCGCCTTCCTGGATCTATGCCCGTGCTTGATTTTTTGTCTTTTTATCCTAAGTCGGATAAATCCTGGCCGGTTCTGCTCGAAAAACTGGCCAAAGAGTCACCGGCAAAAAATTATCAGTGCAGCTTGTTGCTGTTGCCATCGGAATATCAACTCTTTTCTGTGGAAGCGCTGAATGTTCCTGTCGAAGAGCTTAAAAGCGCCATGCGCTGGCGGTTAAAAGATTTGCTGGATTACCATATTGACGACGCCACCATTGATGTATTGGATGTTCCCGGCGATAAAGATGCTGGCGGACGCAATCATTCATTGTATGCGGTGGCCGCACGCAATAAGCTTATCTCTGAGCGCCAAAGCTTGTTTGTGGATGCTGGTTTGCCGTTGAATATCATTGATATCCCTGATATGGCGCAACGAAATATTTCCGTTTTATTGGAGCCGGAAGGGCGCGGACTGGCGCTGCTGTCTTTTGATCATAACGGTGGCTTGTTGACGGTGACTTTTGGTGGCGAATTGTATCTTTCGCGCAAACTTGATGTCATGTTGATACAGTTACTCACTGATGACCCTGATAAAAAAATGGCGGCGTTCGAGCGAATCACGCTGGAGTTGCAACGCTCGCTGGATAACTTTGATCGTCAGCATAATTTTATTACGACAGCCAAACTCGTCCTTGCGCCTCTGGGGCCGGTGGCCAATGAGTTGCAGACCTATCTGGCATCGAATATGTATATGCCGGTAGATGTACTGAATCTGGAAAGCGTGCTCGATTTGTCAAAAATACCTGAATTGAAAGATGCCGCCCGTCAGCAGACTTATTTCATGACGATAGGCGCGGCATTGAGGTCGGAAGAGGCGATGTTATGAGTCAGCAAATTAATCTTTTCAACCCTATTTTTCTGAAGCAAAAAAAGATTTTTTCCGCGATTACCTTATTGCAGATGTCTGGTTTGGTCTTGCTGGGTGCCGTATTGGTGGCGATTTATACCACTTTTCAGTCTGCAGAATTAAATAGAAATGCGGGCATTGTCGCGGCTCAGTTGCGCACCGCTCAGGCGCAGGTAGCCAGACTCCGTGCCGACGCATCGGCACCTGCCAAGAGTAAAGCGTTGGAAGACGCACTTGTGAAGGTGGAGGCGGAGATTAAGTCCAGACAACAGATCAGCAGTATTTTACAGAAAAATGATTTTGGCAATACCACGGGGTTTTCCGCTTACCTGGTGGCATTTGCACGTCAGATTCCCAATGGCTTATGGTTGACTGGTTTTAATATAAGTCGTGCCGGAAATGAAATTGGTTTGCAGGGGCGTACCCTGAAACCGGAATTGTTGCCGTTGTATGTCACTCAACTCAAGCGCGAACCCGTCATGCAGGGCAAGAGTTTTGCCGAACTGCAAATGCAAATACCCCGCGCCGCCAGTGCCGCTGTCGCCAGTAACGTTGGTCATCTTAACGATATCATTGGTGCCGCTACCCAAGGTAAATCCGAGGCAGGTAAACAGCCAGACGCAGCACCTTATATTGAATTTAATTTGCGCTCCTCTATCACTGCAGAAAAAGCAAATATGACAGGAGTGACGGGCAAATGAAGAAAAAATGGGAACAACTGGCAGCTAAAATTGATGCGCTAAGCTTGCGCGAGCGCGCTATATTGCTGACGCTCATTTCGGCCGCCATCATTCTATTGGTGGTCCATTTCCTGATCGAGCCGCAGTTTACCAAGCAAAAAATGCTGTCTGACAACGTCAAGCAAGAACAGCTACAGATCAGTGCCTTGCAGGTAGAAATCGAGCAGCGGATCGCAGGCAAGAGCGTTGATCCAGATGCGGAAAGCAAGCGGCGGCTAGCCAGTGCGCAACAAACGCTGACGCACATCGATAACCGTCTGCATGACTTGCAAAAAAATTTAGTTCGTCCTGAAAAAATGGCGGCTCTGCTAGAAGGGATGCTGCGACGTAACCACAGCTTGCAACTGATATCTCTGAAGAGTTTGCCGGTGATGGATGTGATGGAAGAGTCGAGGCTGGAAAACGGATTGATCACGAAGGTCGCTGCGGGGGCTAGTGCGGCGACGAATGCGGTGGCGGCCACAGTAAGCAATTCAGCTAATTCGCCGGCGAACGGAAGCATTTATAAACACGAAGTGGAAATTGTTTTACAAGGCAGTTATCTTGATATGCTCAGTTATATGCGCGAAATGGAAAATCTGCCCGAACAAGTTTATTGGAGCAATGCCAGTCTGAGTGTGGATGCGTATCCCAAAGCGACGCTGACCCTGAATTTATTCACTTTGAGTCTGGATAAGAAATGGCTAGACCTGTGAATAATTTTGCGGCACGCGCAACGCTAGCGCAGCCTTTGATGGCAGCATTGTTGTTGCCATTGATGCTGTCATTGCCCAGCCTGATGTTTTGCCAATTGGCAGCGGCGCAGAATTTGCCCGACCCAACTCGTCCTCCTACTGTGCTGGCGGCGGTAGTCAGCGCCGAAGCAGTGTCGGGACCAGTGTTGCAGTCGATCTTGATCGCTCCCAACAGACATATTGCCATCATCAGTGGACAGACCGTTGCACTCAATGGAAAATACGGCGATCAGACGCTGATCCGGATGACTGAGACCGAGGTGGTGTTACGCAATGGTAAACAGCTTCAGATTTTAAAGCTGTTTCCTGATTTTAATAAAAAATCCAGTCAGGGCAATGTGAGCGGTAAATCGAAACCCTACACGACGCGCCCATAAAGGCAAGAAAAGCATGAATAAAATTATATCGTCACTCTTGATTCCTGCCGTATTGGTCGGGTGTGCCATACCGCCCTCAAGGCAAGAAACCTATGATCTGATCAAGAGTGAGATGAGCAAGGCAGCGGCGGTCCCTAAAGCGAAGGCCGCCGAGCCTGATGTGGTCTCCGCCTCTTTGTTACCACCACTCACGCTGGAAATGCCTGCCGCCCGTAAACCGCTGGAAGAGCGGTTTAATCTCAATTTCAGCAATGCGCCGGCTAGCCAGTTTTTTATGGGAATCGTCTCCGGCACACGTTACAACATGCTGGTGCATCCTGATGTCATCGGTACTGTTTCTGCCAATCTTAAAGATGTGACTTTGTTTGAAGCGCTCGATGCGATTCGGGAATTGTATGGTTACGACTATAAGGTGGAAGGTAACCGGATTTATATTAAGCCGCTGAGTTTGCAAACCCGCGTGTTTCAGATTAATTATTTGGCCGCTATTCGCAAGGGTACCTCGGATATCCGTGTCACCTCCGGTTCGGTATCTGATTCGGTGATGCCATCGACGGGGAGTAGCGCTCAGTCCGGCCAGGGCAATGCATCGGGCAATACCCCCACCCAGTCACTTAACTCTAGCAAGATTAGTACGGTCTCTAACAATGATTTTTGGGCTGAATTAAAAATGTCGCTGGAGGTACTGGCCGGTGCCGGTAAAGATGGGCGTCAGGTTGTGATTAGTCCGCAATCTGGCGTGGTCGTGGTGCGTGCGATGTCGGACGAAATGCGCAATATCGTTGCCTACCTCAAGGCCACCCAGTTGTCGGTGGACCGCCAAGTCATCCTCGAGGCAAAGATACTGGAGGTGGAGTTGAATGATAAATTCCAATCGGGTATCAACTGGGCCTCGTTCGCATCCCTGAGCTCTTCACCGAACAGCCGTGCCTCGCTGGGCTTTGTTTCGCCGGGCACGAATCTAAGTACGACTACCGTGACGGCGACCGATACCGGTATTACGGCAACTGCTGGCACCGCCTTGGGTGCCGCTAGCACAGCCGCCGGGTCTTTGTTTGGACTGGCATTTCAGACCGCCAATTTTTCAGCCTTGTTGTCCTTCCTGGAATCGCAGGGTAATGTGCATGTCTTGTCGAGCCCGCGTATCGCGACTTTAAATAACCAGAAAGCCGTGCTGAAGGTCGGTAAGGATGAATTTTTCGTGACCAAACTGACCACCACCCCTGGTACTAGCAGCACCTCTGGTACCACCGCGCCTACCGTCAGTGTCGATGTGCAGCCGTTCTTTTCTGGTGTTGCCCTGGATGTCACCCCACAGATCGACGAGAGCGGTAATATCATTTTACATGTCCATCCGTCGGTCAGTAATGTCAGTACCATCGATAAAACGCTCAATGCGGGTAGTGCGGGCACCATCAGTTTGCCGCTGGCATCGAGCGTTGTTTCAGAAACAGATAGTGTGGTACGTGGGCAGGATGGCCGCATTGTTGCCATCGGCGGCTTGATGCGGCAATCGAATACCAATGACAGATCGCAAATTCCGGGGGCCGGAGAGTTGCCGCTGATTGGTTCTTTGTTCCGCAATACCAACCAGATTTCACAAAAAAGGGAGTTGGTTATCCTGATCAAACCAACGATCGTGCAGGGCGATGGGGTCTGGGAACAAGATGTGCTGGAGAGTCAAAACCGGATTCAGAATCTGGCTCCCAAGAGTCGTTTTGACAAGCAATCACAATAGCAATGTATAAGGCGCATTTCGGGCTACATGAAATCCCTTTCGGTATCACGCCAGATACGAGTTATTTTTTTTCCTTCAACAGTTATCAGGCTGCGTTCAATACGCTGCTGATCGCGGCGAGTAATGGCGAGGGGTTTATTAAAATAACCGGTGAGGTCGGTACCGGAAAAACCTTGTTATGCCGTATGTTCATGAAGACGCTGGACGCTAGTTTCGTGACTGCCTATATTCCTAATCCTGCGTTGGAACCGCGCTCTTTGATGCTGGCCTTAGCCGATGAGCTGGGTAGCCCGCAAGAGCGCAACACTGAGCAGCACCAGTTGGTCAAGGCAATCAATCATCGGTTACTGACTTTGGCCAGAGATGGCAAGCGTGTTTTGCTGTGTATCGATGAGGCGCAGGCATTGCCATTAGAGACGCTTGAAGCCTTGCGTCTGCTGAGCAATTTGGAAACGGAAAAAAGAAAACTCTTGCAAATAGTCTTGTTTGGCCAACCCGAACTCGATCGTAAACTGGCGCGCAACGAAATCAGACAGCTCACGCAACGGATTAGTTTTCACTATCGGTTACGGCCTTTGTCTTCGGATGAAATTACTATCTATGTCAGTCACCGCCTAGCCGTGGCTGGATATGCCGGGCCTGCTTTATTTAGCCGCGCCGCCTTGCTCGCGCTCAGAATCAGTAGTGGCGGTATCCCTCGGATGTTAAATATTTTGGCACACAAGTCACTGATGTTGAGTTTTGGTGAGGGCCGGCAATCGGTCGGCGCAAGGCAAGTATTGCTGGCCGCCAGAGATACCCTGGCAGTCAGCCAAATCTCAGTTTTGCAAAATTTGCTAAAACTATCCGGAAGTTTTTTGCTGCTGACGCTGTTTGGCGTAACGGCATGGCTACTCTATAAATGACTAATTCAATCAATAGACGATGAGCCTGATCAATCAAATGTTGCAAGACCTGGATAAGCGCGGTTCTGATGCCGTCGCTGCCGCACCTATGCACGCCCATATTCATGCCATACCATCCGTATCGCGCCGGAAGTGGTGGTTGCTTCCTGCTCTGCTGATTGTCCTGGGTGGTGTGCTGGCAAGTGTACTGTGGGCTCGGCACCGGGCAAGCATGAATGCTCCTGTGCTAGTGGCTCAGGTGAGCCGGCCCGTACCGGTGATGCCCACATTGCCGGCTGCAATATCGGATGCTGCTAATGCTGTTGCGCGTGAGGATGCTTCGTTAAATCTGCCATTGATTAGCGATTTTCCGGTATCGCTGAAATTGTCTTCAAGTTTGGAAAAAAACAATATTCCTGTATCTGTCGGGCTTGAAAAAAGTGGCGAGACTATGCCATTACCAGTCATTGCTAAGGTAGAGAAAACGGTTCCTGACATTGCGGAGAATGCTGGCAAAGTTGAAAAAAACAAGGTCTTGCCGCCAGTAGCAGCCGCCAAGGTGGCCGAACCAGCGAGTGCCGTGAGTAAATTCGTCAAAGAAACCACCGCCCAACAGCGCGCCGAGAGCGAGTATCGCCAAGCCACGGTGTTGCAGCAGCAGGGGCGTAGCAACGACGCTGTGCTGATGCTGGAGCAAGCGCTGAAATCCGATCCCCAGCATGCCGCGGCACGGCAACTGCTGATTGCACTCCTGCTGGAAAGCAAGCGTCATGAAGATGCCGCGCGCTGGTTGCAACAAGGGCTGAGCCTGGATCTGAATCAGCCTGGCTTAGCGATCATACTGGCGCGTCTGCAGGTCGAAAAAGACAATGTCTCACTCGCTATCGAGACCTTGCAACGCAGCTTGCCGCATGCCTCGGAACGGGCGGATTATCTGGCATTTTTAGCGGCCTTGCAGCAACGCGAAGGGCGTCACAAAGAGGCGGCGGATTTGTATCAGCGGGCACTCAAGAAGAATCCGCAAAACGCGCTCTGGTGGATGGGCCTGGGCATTTCCCTGCAAGCCGATGGCCGCAATGCTGAGGCGCTCGATGCCTATAACCGGGCCAAGTCCAGTCCTGGCCTGAGCGCTGATCTAGTCGCTTTTGTGGAACAAAAAATCACCCATCTACAGCGCTAGCTTATTTACATACTGGGGAGGGGTATTTTTATAGTCGCACTATTACATTGCGCATGAAGCATGATTTTTAGCTATACTCCCCCTAATCCGTACTATTTTTAGGCAGCCTGCTGGTGCTGGATAAAACAAATCGGGAATTGTTGGTCGCAAGTACGTAAAATAGCGGTTTGAATTGTGTAAAAAGAAGAATAAGCATGTCGATACAATGGTTCCCCGGCCACATGAACGCCGCCCGCAAAAAAGCGGCAGAAACCATGGAAAACACCGATCTGGTGATAGAAGTGCTGGATGCCCGCATTCCGCAAGCAAGCACCAATCCTATGGTGGAGAATTTGCGGAATTTCCGTCAGCGCCCTTGCCTGAAAATCCTGAATAAAAGCGATCTGGCCGATCCGCATGCGACCAAAGCCTGGCTGGACTTTTACAATAGCCAGAAGGGCGTGCGTGCCGTCGCCCTGAGTTGCAAAAAACCTTCTGACGTCCTCAAAATACCGGGTTTTGCGCTGGAACAGGCACCGCATCGCGGCGTGCCGACCAAGCCTTTGCGCATCATGATCATGGGTATCCCCAACGTCGGTAAATCGACGCTGATGAACGCCTTGCTGAAAAAACGCGTCGCCAATGTCGGTGATGAGCCTGCCGTCACCAAGGTGCAGCAGCGTCTGTATCTGGGCAAGAACATGATCTTGACCGACACCCCCGGCATGTTATGGCCAAAAATTGCCCACCCTACCGATGGCTTGATGCTGGCGGCCAGCCATGCGGTCGGCGTGAACGCGCTGATCGAAGAAGAAGTCGCGACTTTTCTGGCCGAAATCATCCTGCAACGTTATCCACAGTTTTTAACGGCGCGTTACAACATGACCACTGAGGGCATCGATGCCGTCAGCGTGATTGAAGGCGTGGCAAAAAAACGCGGTTACCGCCTCAAGGGGGGCGACTGGGATTACGAAAAAGCAGCGCACACTTTATTGCTCGATTACCGCAGTGGTGCGCTCGGTCGTGTCAGCCTTGAAACGCCGCAAAGCCGCGAACTTTTGCTGGCATCGTATGTGCCGCCGGTGTTGCTGGGTCTGGGCAAGAGTGTCGATACCGGCATCGCCCCGGAAGATGATGAGCCGGAAGCCGAAGCGTAATTTAGGACTTACGCAAAACCGCCCCAGCGTCGTTGCACTCGCCTTGCCGTACTGAAGTACTGTCTTCGGCGGTACGCCTAGCTGGAACAATTTTGCGAAAGTCCTATTATTGTTGCCGATTGTTCCGGTAGATTATTCGTGCAGGTTTTTGAGCCAGTCGGCAAACGCCTCATCTTCAAATTGATAGGTGGCGCGGTCTATTTTAGTGAGTATGGTTTGATCGCTCAGTCGCCGTAAGGCATTTTGTACGGTGTTATTTGCGACTGCCTTGCCCAAGCCCAGTGCGAGGGCAATTTTTTCTTTTGAGTCCTTGCCATACGGATCGGCATTGCCCGCGGCGATCAAGCTCAGTATCGCCCGGTCTGCCGGCAACATTCCCTGCCATTGCTGCTGAAAGCTGACATCGTTGAATACATGGCTTTTGGTATGCTCCAGCGCCGCTGCGGCGCCATCGAACGGCATCGTCAGGTAGCGGTCGAGGTAGCGGCGAAAGAATTCCGGCGTGCGTTTTAACTCATCAAAGGCGCGCAACGCATCTTCCAATGCCAGTGGAAATTTAGTCACGTCGGCGACTTTTTCTACCATCGCAGTGACAAAATCATGCCCCAGCAAATCAAACGGCTCCAGTGCTGCCCAATTGTAAAAAGGTTCTGATGGCTTGCCGAACATCTTGCGCAAAGTGGCTTCAGAGCTGCCGGCAAACAGCACCTTGATCCTGTCCTTGCGGATATCCAGCGCCGCCCGCAGCGCATGGGCAAAGTCGGCATTCGATTCCTGTGCCAGCACCTGCGCTTCATCGATGATCATGATCACTTTGATGCTGGTGTGATCAAAAGCACGCATCGCATCCATTAACATTGATCCGGCTGGCAGATTGGCATCATCGTGCAATTCTGTCTCCAGCGTCGCCTCGGCCATGCCGGCAATTTTTCCTGTTGCCTTGAGTTTTTTGACTGAAGGCTTGAGCTTTTGTAATAATTTATGGAAACCCTTCGGTTCTATCGCCTGAAAAAACGCCGCGACCAAGGCCGTGGCAGGGGCCGAGCGCATTTCCCACAGATTGGCATAAATCGTGACATAGCCATCCGCTTCTGCGGCAGGGATAAAATCCTGTTTCAGAAACTCCGTTTTACCCATACGCCGGCGTGCGAATAAACCGCGTGCCGAAGATAAACCCAGATTAAATGATCCCAGGTAAGCTTGTGCTAATTTGGGACGGGCAAAGTGCCAGTGATTACTTGCCATAAGCTGTGATCTGCCAAAAGTTATTTGAAATTATTATTGAATTTAATAATTACTAATTTTATCTAAAATAATGCAATCATCTTCTTAACTATACAACATGAACGGAATCGCAATGAATCAAGCCTACGCTATCCGCACCGATGTCAACGGTATCGCTACCGTCACGCTGAATCAAGGGGAGCGATTTAACCCCTTATCTGAAGAAATGCTGGAAGAATTATCCCGGCTCTTTAAAGCCATTGCACAAGACGCGACGGTGCGCGTCGTGGTGCTGGCTGGCGCCGGTAAGGCATTTTGTGCTGGGCATGATCTGAAACAGATGCAACAAAGGGCGCAGAATAACGCGCAGCAAGGTGATGCGCAAGACTACTATCAGAAACTGTTCCAGCAATGTAGCCAACTGATGATGACACTACAGCAATTGCCACAACCGGTCATTGCCAGAGTCCATGGCCTGGCGACGGCGGCAGGTTGCCAGCTGGTTGCGATGTGTGATCTGGCAGTCGCTGCTACTGAAGCGCGTTTTGCTGTCTCCGGCATCAGGGTAGGCTTATTTTGTGCCACGCCGGGCGTCGCCTTATCCCGCAACGTTTCGCGTAAACAGGCGATGGAGATGCTGCTGACCGGTGATTTTATTGATGCCCAGACCGCCTTGCAATATGGACTGGTGAATCGTGTGGTGCCGCTGGAGACCCTCGATGCAGAGATCGCGGCGCTCTGTGCCAGTATCCTGGCCAAGCCGGCGGTAGCCATTCGCATGGGTAAGCAACTATTCTATCAACAACTGGAAATGGGTATGGCCGCCGCCTACCAACTGGCAGGGCAAACCATGGCATGCAATATGATGGAAGCGACGGCACAGGAGGGCGTGCAAGCATTTTTAGAAAAACGCCGGCCCGGTTGGTGATCGTTTTATCCTGAAATTTTCTCATACTATCGGCCAAGCTTAACCATTGATGATTTTGCGGGCAAATAACTCCAGATAATCCATCAGGCTATCAGCCGCTTTAATGGCCTGCTCTTCACTGCCATCAGCAATCGCCCTAGCGAGCAGGAGATGGCAGCGAGCACCGTCTTCGATGTCCACTTCGTGCTGAAAGGCATACCAGAAACGGCGGCATTTGATGATCAGGGGGGTAACCGCAGCGACGGCGGAGGGATTGCGGCAAGCCTCGTGAATGACATGATCGAGTGTCTGGTCCGCTGCCATATACGCATTCAGATCGCCGCAGGTGGCTGCTGCCGTCATTTTGTCGGCGCATTCCAGCATATCTTTACGTTGCGGCGGGGTGCTGCGTCTGGCTGCACTGCTGGCGATCAAACGTTCAATCACCCGACGGGTTTCTATCAAGGTCATGTGTTCGGCTACTTCAATATCGCTGATGATCAAGCCGCGTCGTGGAAGTTGGATGATCAGTCCATTTGACGACATGCGCATCAAGGCTTCGCGCAACGGGGTGCGACCCAGACCTGTGATTTCGACCAGTTCGGATTCGACAATAGGGCTGCCCGGTTTGAGTTGCAGCGTGACAATCATACTTTCAATTGCATCATAGGCAAGGTCGGCGGCGCGCGGTTTTGGTGGGGCAGATTTTATTGTCGGAGCGAACATGTAGTGCCAATCTTCTGTATTTTGTACGAATTTTATGGGTGTTTATCTGAATTTTACCTTGTTATACTTCAATTTCCTTAGAAAAATTGTTAATTTTGCTATGACTTAAGAGTTCCTCAGCTCAACAGGTTTTCAGGTGAAATGAATAATCTGAATAGGATGAGAGGTTAGGCCGATTCAAATCCATTGTGCTATTTGCTGGCTGCCATTTCCTCCCTTCTTATTACTTGTGAACAGCTTGAAGACGAGAAGGGGAGGCATCATGTAAAATGGTAATATTGACAAAATATATTATAAATATTTTATGTAAATGTAAGTTTTTCGCAGCGACACCTTGTTCCATGTAGAATAAACATTGTTTTTTTAATCTTTTTTAATCTTTTTTTGTCGGTAATTTTGATTTCCGGCCTCACTTTATAGAAGTCCGCCGTATGCCAGCACTACTCGACGATCCAGAACCGATGACGCGTGATCATCTCGCCAGCCAAATAAAGAATGTATTTTTTACCGAGGCTTTATTTGACGCCATGCCGGATGTCGTTTTTTTCGTCAAAGACAGGGAAGGGCGATATATTGTTGTCAATCAGACGCTGGTGGACCGTAGCGGAGTTAAATACAAGCAGGCATTACTAGGGAGTACTGCCGCTGAAGTATTTCCATCTTCTCTCGCCGTCAGTTATGAAGCACAAGATCAGTTGGTGTTATCTGGTGAAACCGAGTTACGTGATCAGCTAGAATTACATCTTTATCCCGACCGCGACCCTGGCTGGTGTCTGACTCAAAAAATTGCTTTGTTTGATAAAAAAAATAACATAATCGGCTTGACAGGAATATCACGCGATTTGGCAATGCCGGACCAGCGCCATCCGGTGTACCACCGCATCGCTGCCGCCGTACGCCATCTCCATTCCCATTATGGAGAAGCGATACACATGGCCGATTTGGCGCAAATCACCGCTTTATCGGTAGCGCAAATCGAACGCTATTTTCAAAAAATATTTTCACTCACACCGCGCCAGATGATTATTAAGATACGCCTGGATGCTGCCTCTTCTATGCTGGCAGATCCGGCTAAAAACATCACTGACATTGCTGCGGCTTGCGGCTATCAAGACCACAGCGCCTTCTCGCGCGTATTTAAGTCAACGGTCGGCATGACGCCGAGCGAATATCGTCTGGTGTTATTGAATAAAGCGGATTGAACACGGATTGCGTTGCTGCATCGAACCTGCACTTTGCTGGCGATGTATCTTTGATTGAGAACCCAATACCTCGTTAATTACATGCAGGCTCTATACACCTCTGCAATAGAAACCTGCCTGGTGCGCGCTTGTTCGACTCCATTGACCGGGAGGCTGACCATGCCATTTTTTAATGCTAGCTGACGGTAATCATCGCTAGCGACACCCGCATTGATTTGTGCGCGCAGTTCATCATTCATTACCAGTAATTCATAAATGGCCAGTCTGCCTTTAAAACCGGTATGGCGGCAATTTTTACATCCGCTACCGCGATAAAATTTTTCATTTTGATCCAGCGCGAGGTTTTTTCGCATCAGGAGCGAAACCTCTTCTTCTTCAAGACAATCTGGGCAATTGCGGCGCACCAGCCGCTGCGCCAGCACGCCAATCACGGCCGAACGTATCAGGTAAGGTGCAATACCAATTTCCATCAGCCGCACTAAGGCGCTGGAGGCATCATTGGTGTGCAGCGTGCTGAACACCAGATGGCCGGTTAATGCGCTCTCGACTGCAATCTTACAGGTTTCGGCATCGCGCATTTCACCTACCATGATGACATCGGGATCGTGCCGCAAGATATGCCGTAGCGCTTGCGCAAAGCCAAAATTAATCGCTTGATTGACCTGAATCTGCCGGGTGTTCGACAATTCATATTCAATCGGATCTTCTACAGTGATCACGTTAACATTGTCTTTTTCGACTTCTTGCAGCGCTGCATACAGTGTCGTCGACTTGCCTGATCCGGTGGGGCCGGTAACCAGGATAATGCCGTAACTACGCTTGATTAAATCTAAAAAACGTTCTTTGTCATTTGGCTTGAATCCGATTTCATCCACCGAGCGCAAACCCTGATTTTTATTCAGAATCCGAATCACGATGCTTTCGCCATATTGAACCGGGATAATCGAGACGCGCAAATCGACCGACTGTGATTGATCTTTGATGCGAATCCGCCCATCCTGCGCCAGACGGTGCTCGGCAATATTTAAGCTTGAAAGTATTTTGATGCGACTCACTACGGCGGGTAACAAGCTATTTTTGAATTGGCGTATTGATAGCAAACTGCCATCCACACGATACAGCAGTTCAAAGGTTTTTTCGCTGGGCCGGATGTGGATATCGGAGGCGCGCTGGTTAATCGCTTCGAGAATAATAGAGTTAACCAACTGCACCAGCGGTGCCTGTTTAGCCAGTTGCTCGGCATCGCGCCAGATGCGTTGCTCGTCGATTTGTTCCTGCGCCGGAATGTCTAGCTCTTGTACAGTTTGAAACGCCTGATAGTTGGTTTTGATCGCCCGATCTATTTCATCGTGGGAAGATAAGACAAATTGTACTGAGTGCTCTACCGTAAAACGTAGCAATTCAAGTGACTGCGTAGTGAGTAAATACGCAGTGGCAAGAATGAGTACATCATCAAGAAACATGAGTGGTATGACGTGCAGATCGCGCGCCAGTTCGACGGGAAGCAAGCTTGTTATCTTAGTGTCAAAATCAAATTCATCTAGAGCTACCCGTGGAAGATCAAGGGTTTCTAATACTGAGCGTTCAACCTCTTCTTTCGCAATAGAGTTCATCTCGATCAATATTTCGCCGAGTTTTTTGCTCGGCGATACTTTTTGCAGACTCAATGCGATGCGTAAATTGTCACTAGTGACTAACTTCTCTTCAAGTAAGAACTGGCCTAATTTTTGATGATGATTTTTTTGTGCGCGAAGTAAGGCGCTAAGTTCAACGCTCGTCGTTGCCAGATGAGTATGACTCCAGGCACTGCCTTGATGTGCGTTTTCCATAGCGGCTTGATCTTTGAAAAGAGAATGAATTTTTCTGATTTTGTCATGATATCTGAGGTCCATTATTGTCGTACGTCAATATTGCTGGCGCTGTCTGTTTATTTGATGGTTTGCTTCAAAGTGCAAGCAAATTTCATATCTAAAAGATAAACAAAGTTAATGTATTTGATCTGGAACAGGTGCAGAATAGGTCGATTCAGCTAATCTAGTAATTTAAGCTAGAAAATCAGAACCTAAGGAATTGCCATGACTGACATGAATGCATATCTTAAGCTAATGGTAGACCGATCTGCCTCTGACTTGTTTCTGACCACCGGCGCAGCGCCCAGTATCAAGGTCGATGGCGTGGTGTATGCACTGGATGCGCCTAAGCTGGCGGTGGGGGAGGTCAAAGACATTGCCGAGCGCATCATGACTGCGCCACAAAGAAAACAGTTTGAAGCTAGCATGGAATGCAATTTCTCTTGGTCGTGTAAAAACTTGGGGCGCTACCGCATCAATGTGTACCATCAACGCGGTGAAGTTGCCATGGTGATGCGCATGATTAACTCGCAAGTGCCTGATTTTGCCGCTCTGGGTTTGCCACCTAAAGTGGCTGACCTGGCCATGTTAAAGCGTGGTCTGGTGTTGGTGGTAGGATCGGCAGGTTCGGGTAAAAGTACTACTTTGGCCGCCATGATCAAGCATCGCTCGGCCAACGCCGATGGACATATCCTGACGATAGAAGACCCTATCGAGTTTCTTTTCAGTCATGCCAAATCGATCGTCGATCAGCGCGAAGTCGGTATCGATACCCTGAGTTTTGGTGAAGCATTGCGCAATGCCTTACGTGAAGCCCCCGACGTAATCATGCTGGGAGAAATTCGCGACAGAGAGACGGCGCAGCACGCCATTGCTTATGCAGAAACAGGCCATCTTTGCCTCTCGACCATGCATGCGAATAACGCGAATCAGGCGATAGACCGGCTGATTAATTTTTTTCCTGAAGAGGCGCATAAACAAATTTTGCTCGATTTGGCGATGAATCTAAAAGGGGTCGTATCGCAAAGGCTGATTCCGGCGATTCATCAGAAACGTGTTCTTGCCGTAGAAGTTTTATTGCAAACTTCTTTCATTTCAGATTTGATGCAGCGTGGCCGCCTCAACGAAATCAAAGACGAGATGGCGAAAAATAATGAAGATGGCATTGTTACCTTTGATCAATCCCTGTTTGAACTCTACAACAGAGGAAAAATCACTGCAGAGCAGGCAGTACTCAATGCTGACTCGACTACCGATTTGTCGCTAAAAATCCGCTTGTCGGTACGCCATATGGCGGCCGATGCACCAGCAATCAGTTTGGATGCAATGCAAAACAAAAAATTTCAAATTTAACCAGGACTGGCACGGTGCGATCAAATTACTGAGGCGAATAACACGCGCCGTAGTGAAGGTTTCCATGGGCGGCGGCGTGTTGTCCCAACTTTTATTAGCGCTATTGCTAGCGCTGTTGCTGCCTCCATTTACTCCAGCGACGATGACATCGTTAACCCGCGTATGCCCCAGATAAATGGATCGCGCTGGTCCAATAGCAAAGTCGCTTCGGCAGTCACAAACGCCGTGCCCTTGATGCTCGGTAAAATTTTCCCGGGATGCGCCGGGTCATGTCTGTAGCTGCCTTCAAACACGCTGCCGATGATGCTTTCTTGTCGCCAGATCACGCCTTCAGCTAATTTGCCATCCGCCGCCAGACAAGCCAGCTTGGCGCTGGTGCCGGTGCCACACGGCGAGCGGTCATAAGCTTTGCCAGGGCAAAGCACAAAATTCTGGCTCTGATTTTCAGGCGCAATCGCCGGGCCGAATAATTCTATGTGATCAATCAAGGCATCATCCGCACCGGTAATGCCCTGCGCTTCCAGCGCTTGCCGGACGCGCCAGCCAAAATCAATCAAGGCATCGACGTTCGCCAAACGTAAATCCTGCCCATGTTCAGCAATCAGGAAAAACCAGTTGCCGCCCCAAGCCACATCGCCAGTGACGCGGCCATGCCCAGCTACCTCGATCGCCACATCTTTGCGATGGCGATAGGCTGAAATATTATGCACAGTGACACTCTGATCTACATGCAATTGTGTTTCGACGATACCGACCGGCGTCTCGATGTGATGGCTCCCGACACCAATTTTATTCTGGTATGCCAGCGTCGTGATAAAACCGATCATGCCGTGGCCGCACATGCCAAGATACGCGGTGTTATTAAAAAAAATCACTCCCGCTACACAAGACGGATCGTGCGGTACGCAAGCCAGCGCCCCGACTATGACATCGGAGCCACGCGGTTCGCACACCACCGCGCTACGCACATGATCGAAATTTTCTTTAAAAATCTGCAAGCGCTGCGCCAGCGGGCCCGTGCCTAGATCAGGGCCGCCGTCAATAATCAGCCGCGTCGGTTCGCCGCCGGTATGGGAGTCGATAATAGATATTTTTTTCATGCAACTAGCTTACCAAAGCCGGCGCGCCAGTGTCTTGATATTTTAGGATGAGATTGATGCAGAAGTCAGCACAGGCTGGCAACGGAGCTTGACATGGAACGCCTCTGGCTTAAAAATCGCCCTGGCCCAGCGCGCATATTCTGTTAGCGCAAAATGATAATGTCCCCTTTCTGCAAAGTGATAATGTCCCCTTTTTAGAAAAATTAGGCGCATTGCATGGTGAGGCAAATGAGCGACAAAGAGATCTTACGGGGACAATTAATGGCGCAACTGGTGGACGG
>NZ_JAUSFI010000056.1 GCF_030651495.1 Undibacterium sp. | reverse complement strand
CGTTTCGTAGATACCGCCTGGATAACCAGTATGACGGTAGTAAATCTTGTTCAGTGCTTTAGTTCCAGTCACACGCAGTTTACCTGCATTGATCACGACGATGAAATCGCCTGTATCAACGTGTGGTGTAAATTCTGGTTTGTGCTTGCCGCGTAAACGGAGTGCCACTTCGCTGGCAACACGTCCGAGAATTTTATCTGTCGCGTCAACCACGAACCAGTCGCGCTGAACCTCATGGCCCTTAGCGGAAAAGGTTTTCATGTTGAATCCTAGTAAAAGTTAAAAACGCCCTGTTTTGGTGGTTCTGTCATCACGTACCTGACAGACTCTCCCTTGTAAAATTTCTCCTGGGCGAACAGAGAGTCGGAAATTATAGTGTTTTCAATGACTTAGTGCAAGCACTGTTTAAAAAATGAGCAAACAAGCACTGGCAAAACAAAAAAGAACGCCCGTCCCTGAGGCAAATCGTCAATTCCGCTGGCAACCGGCTTATCCAATGAAGCGTCAAGCCATTACTGATAGGAAAACAAATAGGGGTGAATCAATTATTAAAATAGCCGACAAGGCTACTTAAGCGCTGCTTCACCTCTTGAAATGCGTTAACAGGCAATGCGCTACAATAGTGAAAATTATTTTATAGAGGAAAACATGGAAGCAACTGTACGCTGGACCGGCTTGTCTGGCATGACTTTTTTGGCCGAAACCGGCTCAGGCCATGCGGTATTGATGGATGGCGCACCAGATGGTGGCGGCCGCAACTTGGCACCGCGCCCGATGGAAATGGTATTACTCGGAACCGGTGGCTGTTCCGCCTATGATGTGGTATTGATTTTGCGCAAAAGCAAACAGGATATCCGCGCCTGTGAAGTGAAATTATCGGCAGAACGGGCAGAAATCGAACCCAAAGTTTTCACCAAAATTAATTTCCACTTCATCGTACGCGGACGCAACCTGAAGCCCAGCTTAGTAGAGCGCGCGATCAAGTTATCGCATGAGAAATATTGCTCAGCATCGATCATGCTGGAAAAAACTGCTGAAATGACCCATAGTTTCGAGATCATTGAAGATCTTGATGTGCCTAGCGAACACGTTCAGGCAGCCGGCTGATCCTGCGGTTTCTGCATCTCTTGCTCCGGCTTACCAAAAACATCTACGTAAGTCGGGTAAAAAGAACAATACATAATCACGGTGAGCACGACCGAAACAGGCATAAGAATGATCATTAATGCCATGGCGCTACCGACAATCAGCGCGACTACCAAGCTGATCAATAACGGCAGCACCACCCCAAGCGCCACCCACGCCAGACCATAAATGCTAAATGCCTTAGATGCACGCCACACAGCAAAGAAGCTGTAAAACACGGCCTTGCTCAGGCTCATCTTATTCCAGGCGATCAGCGGCGCGGCATACCAAAATGCCATCATGGCGGGCAAATACACCAATCCTGAAAACATCATGCCCCAAAACATGCCTGATTCCGGCAAGGTTTTCGGGTCAATCGGCTTTTGGCTCATGACAAAATCCCAAAACACGCCATCATCGATCAGGCTCGATGCGGCGATCGCAAGGGTCGCGGTCAATAGATATAAAACGCCTAACTTTAATAAAGTGACCAGCGCTGGCGAGCGAAAACCCACCAAGAGTAAATTGGGGTAGATGCGGGTGCCAACTTCGACTTGACGGCATGCCTGCATAAAACTCATGGCAAACACGGGGACCAGCAGCAAAGGTAGAAACTGTCCCGCGACAGGAATGAGACCCATGCTCATATTTAAAAACATATAGGCAAAAAACAGGGTCAGCATTTCAGCGGGTTGCTTCTTAAAAAGCCCAAACCCTTGTTTGACCCACAGCCAGCCAGTCATTGCATTCGGTGTATTCATGAATATTTTACAAATTCTGTGGCAAAGCTGGCGTCTCGCGTGATTCACGCAAACGCAAAATGCGCTCGAAATGCGCCGGATCATGCGGCGTGAGCATTTCTGCGTCGCGTGGCAAATGGTAATCATACAAGCGCGATAACCAGAAGCGAAATGCGGCGGCCCGCAACATCGGTTGCCATGCCACACTCTCTTCACGGGTAAACGGGCGCACCGCATGATAGGCTGCCAGCATCGCATTGACCCGAGCCAGATCCAGCTCTCCGCTGGCAAGATCAATGCACCAGTCATTGACGGTGACGGCAACATCAAAGATCCAGCTATCGCAACCGGCAAAATAAAAGTCAAAAAATCCGGTCAGGCGTTCGCCATCAAACATGACATTATTGCGGAACAGATCGGCATGTATCGGGCCTTTGGGCAAGGCATGATAAATCGGCGTGCTGGCAAAAGCATCCTGATAGTGGATCTCAGAGCGCAGCAGGTGTTGATTCGCATCCGACAAGAAGGGCAACACTTTAGGCGTCGTTGCATGCCACCAATCGAGTGCGCGCAAATTTGGCTGACGGATAGTAAAGTCTTGCCCCGCCAGATGCATGCGCGCCAGCATGTCACCTACTGCGGCACAATGCACGGGTGCGGGCGACATCTGCGAAGCGCCTTCCAGCTTACTGACGATAGCGGCCGGCTTGCCGTGCAGGGCAACGACCAACTCCCCTTGCGCATTGGCAATCGGTGCGGGCACCAATACGCCGCGATCGGCCAGGTGGCGCATCAGCCTGAGGTAAAACGGTAATTGCTCAAAACTCAGATTTTCAAAAATCGTCAGGACAAACTCGCCTGCCTCGGTCTGAATAAAAAAATTGCTATTCTCAATCCCCGAAGCGATGCCTTTGATTGCCAGCGCTTTTCCGAGTGGAAACTGCGCCATCCATGGACGCAGATCGTCCAGTGTTACCGGTGTAAATACAGCCATGTTATTTGATGAGTAATTATTTTTTAGTCGGCATGCTGGCAGATGCGGGGGCTGCCTTAGCGGGTTCTGTGGCTGGCGGCAGTGCAGGTACTGGCTCCACTTCTTTACTCTCTTTTTTGCCGCCGAACTCAAGCAGCGTCCATTGTGCGGCGCGATTCGAATCCCCTTGCACCGTCCCCTTAGGCGCATTGCCAACTTCGGGATTCGCTTTCACGACGTAATGACTCTTACCCGATTGCACCTCGACCTCGGTCACTTTACCGTTGACGCGTTTCTCGGTCATCTTGTTCTTGCTACTCTCTGGTTTCTTGATGGAGATAGCCGGCTCCGGACTTTCTTCTAATTTTTCCAGATTAGATGGCGGCGGCGGCATCGTTGATACCGGCTTGCTCTGTGCCATCACCAGCGCAGGCAACACAGCAGAAAGCAAACACAATAGCAGCGAGGAAGATGTCTTAGAGATAGTTTTCATGATATTCACTTTGAATGCGAATTAAGGATCAATTGATCGGTATGCGGCATTGTAACAAAGCGACGTTGCCTATCCCAGAGATATCAACAGCAAGACCGCATGTTTTGCTGCAATGGCACTCTTTCTGCGCCCTTTTTACAAATTAGGACTTACGCAAAATTGTTCCAGCTAGGCTTAACGACCTTTGGTCGCCTAGGCAACATCCCGATACGGGATGTTCGTTGCATCGGCAGACAACACGTTGTCTGAATTCCCGATTCCACCGTACCGCCGAAGACAGTACTTTAGTACTTGAATCTGGTGAGGCGAGTGCAACGACGCTGGGGCGGTTTTGCGTAACTCCTACAAATAAAGCATGCGCTGACGCTCCTCTTCAGATGGCTCGATATCGTGCGCCTCATAATAGGAAAAAATCGCATCGACAATACTGACGGGCTCGTCGATTAACTGCACCAGATTCAAATCGCTGGCCGCGATCATCCCGTTGCCCACCATTTCGACTTTAATCCATTCCATCAGGCCACGCCAAAAACTGCTGCCGACCAAAATCACCGGAATATGGCGGGATTTACCGGTTTGTATCAAGGTAAGCACCTCGCTGAGCTCATCCATAGTGCCAAAACCGCCAGGAAAAATCACATACGCATCGGCATACTTTACAAAAGCCACTTTACGGGCAAAAAAGTGCCTGAACGTGAGCGAAATATTTTGCCAGGCATTGCTCTTTTGCTCGTGCGGCAATTCGATATTCAAGCCGATTGAAGCAGACAAGCCTTCAAATGCGCCCTTATTGGCCGCCTCCATAATGCCGGAACCGCCACCCGAAATTACCACAAACCCGGCATCAGACAAGCGCCGCGACACATCCACACACTTTTCATAATACGGATTATCCGCCAGCATTCTCGCCGAGCCAAAGATCGTCACAGCAGGCCCGACGCCTGACAGACGCTCGGTAGACTCGATAAACTCTGCCATAATCGTGAACATATGCCAGGATTCGCGGGCTTTGAGCGCAGTAGCGCGCTCACCCTCGGCAATCTGACGCAATTTCAATACTCTTTTTCTGTTGTCATCCATATGCAAAAAACCCTGTTATTAGTCGATGGTTCAAGTTATCTGTACCGCGCTTTCCATGCTATGCCCGATTTGCGCAACGCGCAAGGTGAGCCAACCGGCGCGATCTACGGCATGATTAATATGTTACGTCGCTTACGTCACGATTATCCAGCCGCCTATATGGCTTGCGTGTTCGATGCCAAGGGCAAAACCTTCCGCGACGATCTATACCCCGAATACAAAGCGCAACGCGCCCCGATGCCGGATGACCTGCGCCTGCAAATCGCGCCGATTCATGAAGCCGTGCTGGCCATGGGCTGGCCGATCTTGATGGTAGAAGGGGTCGAGGCTGATGACGTCATCGGCACGCTGGCGGTCGAAGCCACGGCTCTGGGGTTCAACACCATCGTCTCTACTGGCGACAAAGATCTGGCGCAACTGGTCAACGCCAACGTCACGCTGATCAATACCATGAGTAATGAAACCCTGGACCCGCCCGGCGTTCTCGCCAAATTCGGCGTGCCGCCAAATCGCATCATCGATTACCTGACCCTGATCGGCGACACCGTCGACAACGTGCCCGGCGTCACCAAATGCGGCCCGAAAACCGCACTGAAATGGCTCAGTCTATACGACAGCCTCGAAGGTGTGATGGCCAATGCCGACAAGATTAGCGGCGTGGTCGGCGACAATCTGCGCCAGGCACTCGATTGGCTGCCTCAAGGGCGGGTGCTGATTACTGTCAAGACCGATTGCGACTTAACGGCACATCACATCTCGATCAACGATTCCTTGATCGCCAAAGAAGAAGACAAAGAAGCCATGCTGGCCTTCTTTAAACACTATGGCTTCAAGAGCTGGCTGCGCGAGCTCACTGGCGATGCCACCGCTGGCGCCACGCCGCTGAAATCTGCCGCGCCTGCGCAAGGCGGATTATTTGGAGATGCGAAAGACGCCGCGACACCGGGCATTCCCGCCAAACCTGCTGTCACGCAATACGAATGCATCTTGACAGAAGCAGCGCTGGATCAGTGGATAGCCAAAATATCCAGCGCGCCCCTGACCGCCGTCGATACCGAAACCACCTCGCTGGAACCGATGACCGCGCAACTGGTCGGCATCTCACTCTGTTGCGAAGTGGGCATCGCTGCCTACATCCCGGTGGCGCATTGCTATGCCGATGCGCCACCCCAGCTATCGCGCGAGTTCGTACTGGGCAAACTCAAGCCTTGGCTCGAAGATACGACGAAAGCCAAGGTCGGACAAAATCTCAAATACGACAGCCACATCTTCGCCAATCACGGCGTGCATTTGCAGGGCATCGTCCACGACACCCTGCTGCAATCGTATGTGTTTGAGTCGCATAAATCACACGACATGGATAGCCTGGCGCTACGCCATCTGGCGCACAAGACCATCAGCTTTGAAGAAGTCTGCGGCAAAGGTGCCGCGCAAATTTGTTTTGATCAGGTTGATCTGGAACGTGCCACCGACTACGCCGCCGAAGACGCCGACATCACGCTGCAACTGCACCTGGCCATGTGGCCGCAGATAGAATACGACGCCAAATTACTCTACATCTATCGCGACATCGAGTTGCCGACCGCCGTCACGCTGCAAAAAATAGAACGCAACGGCGTGCTGATCAACAAGGATTTGCTGGCCACCCAATCGCACGAAATCGGCACCCGCCTGCTGCAACTGGAACAAACCGCCTATGCGCTGGCCGAGCAACCGTTCAACCTCAACTCCCCCAAACAACTCGGCGAAATCTTCTTCGTCAAGCTGGGTTTGCCGGTCGTCAAAAAAACCCCGTCGGGCGCACCGTCGACCGATGAAGAAGTGCTGCAAAAGCTGGCCGAAGATTACCCGCTGCCGAAAGTGCTGCTCGAATACCGCGGCCTGGCGAAACTTAAATCCACCTACACCGACAAGCTGCCAAGGATGGTCAACGCCAGCACCGGCCGCGTGCATACCAACTACGCGCAAGCGGTAGCGGTCACCGGCCGGCTGGCATCGAATGACCCTAACCTGCAAAACATCCCGGTACGCACCGCGGAAGGCCGGCGCATCCGCGAAGCTTTTGTCGCGCCAAGCGGCAGCAAGATCGTCTCGGCCGATTATTCGCAAATCGAGCTGCGCATCATGGCGCACATCTCCGGCGACACCAGCCTGCTGAATGCCTTCGCCGCCGGCGAAGACGTCCACCGCGCCACCGCCTCGGAGATTTTTGGCGTGAGTCTGGCGGACGTTACCAGCGAACAAAGACGCTACGCCAAGGTCATCAACTTCGGCCTGATCTACGGCATGAGCGCCTTCGGCTTAGCCGGCAACCTGGGCATAGAACGCAGCGCCGCGCAAAGCTACATCGACAAATACTTCCAGCGCTACCCCGGCGTAGCGCAATACATGGCCGACACCCGCAGCCAGGCCAAGGCGCAAGGCTATGTAGAAACCGTGTTCGGCCGCCGCCTGTGGCTGGCAGAAATCAATAGCCCGAACGGCCCGCGCCGCCAGGGCGCAGAACGCGCCGCGATTAACGCCCCGATGCAAGGCACCGCCGCCGACTTGATTAAACTCGCCATGGTGGCAGTACAAAACTGGCTGGAGCGCGATGGCCTGCAAAGCAAGATGATCATGCAAGTCCACGATGAATTGGTACTGGAAGTGCCGGAAGCCGAGCTGGAACTGGTCAAGCACAAGTTGCCGGAACTGATGGCCCATGTCGCGCAGCTAAAAGTGCCATTGCTGGCGGAAGTGGGTGTGGGAAATAATTGGGAAGAGGCGCACTAGAACCGAAAACGTCGACGCATATTCCATGCGGCTTGTGGCGGCCTTTCGGGCTGGAAGGCGCATGGGATATGCGCCTTCGCTTTTGGGAACTTCTAAAAACCCACCTGTCTAAGCAATCAGAGCGATTTTTCTGCAAACAAGTGGGTAGGAAATAGAAATGACATTCAAAATGGGGGATTTATTTGCGCAAGAACATCGGCAAA
Source organism: Undibacterium sp. (assembly GCF_030651495.1). GTDB lineage: Bacteria > Pseudomonadota > Gammaproteobacteria > Burkholderiales > Burkholderiaceae_D > Undibacterium. The sequence continues at coordinate 80 of NZ_JAUSFI010000056.1, read as the reverse complement.
AGAAGCTTGACGTGTTTGCCAAGGTGCTCAAACAACTTGATCAGCTAGTCGATTGGACTGAGTTGACGCGCGAGGTCAAC
>NZ_JAUSFI010000053.1 GCF_030651495.1 Undibacterium sp. | reverse complement strand
TCTACCTGCGCCTGCTGTCGCGCCGCAGCGAGTCGGCGCAGCGCTATGCCAGCCTCGCCGCAACGAATGCGGTCGAGCCGGACATCGCAGCGGGTTCGTCGGGCGGGCCTGGCCTCAGAGCCAGGCTGCGGCGCCATCTGCCGGCAATGCTGATGCTCGCGGGCATCATCAGCATGATCGTCGCGGTGGCGCGACCGCAGGCGATCATCATGCTGCCCTCGCGGCTGGACGCCATCATGCTGGCCATGGACACCGCAGGCGCGCGAGAAGCTTGACGTCATCAATATCATTTTCAACAACCGGTCCTACGCGATTCTCAACGTCGAGTTGCAGCGCGTGGGTGCCATTGGTGCGGGTGACAAGGCGAAGGCCCAGCTCGACCTGCGTACGCCGCCGATTGATTTTGTGCACCTGGGTGAAGGCATGGGGGTGGCCTCCAAACGCGCCACGACTACCGAAGAGTTTCTGGCGGCCTTCGAACACGCATTGCGCACGCCTGGCCCGCACCTGATCGAGGCGATTGTGCCACCGAGCCTGACCGGGTTGAAATTGCGCGTGTTGCCGCATTTGCTGCAATCGCTGGCCAATCTGCCGCAGCCGATTGCGCGTGCCATCAAGCGCGGTATCGCGCCCTGATGGCTGCCTTGGCCGCCGTCTCTATTTGGGCGTGCGGCATATCGTGGGATAAATCGACTGAGGTCAATTGTCAGGTTTTTTGTCGATGCTTCAGCGGCCGAACCATGCATCACACCGCAATAACGTTTCCGGTGTGATGGGGTCTATGCATCAAGCTCGGCATAGTGGCGGAAAATACCTTTTTTATTGAACGGCAAGCGCCTTGGCGAGACGAGGTACGTCGCAATACGGGGATCGGACGCGACCAGCGCATGCAAGGCCAGTAGCCGCGGATATTCCGGTTCCTGGTGTCGCATCGCCTGCGGGAACGCATAGCGCAATCCTGCGATAATCTGAAACATGGATAGGTCAACGTAGCTCAGCGCATCGCCGATCAGATAGGGGGCATCTTTTGCTTTAGGCACGGGCAAATGTTCAAAATAGTTGAGGAATTTTGGTATCCGTTCAGCGATAAAAAACCTTGCGCGGCGCATGGCCTCCGCTTTTTGATCCTTGTAATACAGGCTGCCAGCAATGGGGTGATGGGTATCATGTACCTCGGTCACCAGATCGGCAATCGTTAGCTGTAGTTGATTTGCCCATAGCCGGCTGGCGTCGTCTTCGGGCACCAAGTTGAGCCGTGGCCCCAGAAAGAACAAGATGTTGGCAGTCTGCGCTATCAACAGTTTTCCTGCCTTCAAAAAGGGGGGCGCAAATGGCGGGGCCGGCACTGCGCTGTTTTGCAATAGATCCATCATGGCCGGCATGCCCATGCCATCCTGCGCCGGGAGTCGGGCGACATCGAGGTAATTGGCGCCGGCTTGCTCAAGAGCTAAACGTATGAATTCTCCGCGACCCTGGATGTCGGGCCAGTAGTAAAGTTCGTAGCGCATCGGGCGTCCTCCATATTGTCGATTTGTCGATTTCTGCGTCAATTATGGACCAAGCGGCGGCCTTCTGTTTGTCGCGTCTTTTTCGCGTCTTTTATTGGAGAGCGCGATCAGGAAATTATGAATGTCTTAACGCCGGCATCAATCGACGAATCATACCCGCCGGTAGTTTACGGCAATATTTGGCAAGAATAGCCAGCCAATGAGATTGGCGCCGTTACCATTGCGGCCGGTCCAGGCCTGCCCGTTTAAAAAAGACCGAGGGCGATTTGCCAAAGGTTTTTTTAAACATGGCGGAAAATGCCGATTGGCTGGCGTAACCTAATTCTGCCGCCACTGCAGAGAGGGGCAGGCCGCTGGCGATCAGCGGCGCGGCGCGTGCCAGGCGCATTTGCTGGCGCCACATACCAAAACTCATGCCCAGTTCTTGCTCACATAGCCGTGCTAAGGTCCGTTCAGAAGCGCCGACTTGCTGGGCAAAGTCGTGTAGTGTCAGATTCGAGGCGGGATCGCCGAGCAAGGTTTCACACAGCATTTTGAGACGTTTGTCGCGTGGCATGGCGACACTCATCGGCAGATTTTCGGCGTTCGATAGTTCATCTAATAAGGTCGCAACCAAATGATCTTCTCGTGTGCCGGGCTGATCCAGCGCGGTCAGCGCCAGCACCAGTTCGCGCATTAAGCCAGACACCTCCAGTACCACGCAGGCCTGCCCTGAAATCGGCGCGACATGTTGCGCCACATAAATCACGCGTAGTCGCGCCTTTTCCAGCGTGCGTACTTCGTGCTCTACGCTGGCAGGTATCCAGATGGCGCGCATCGGTGGCACAAACCAGGTTTGCTGATTGGCAAAGACTTGCATCACCCCGTCGAGCGCATAGGTGACCTGTGCCCAGGGGTGCTGGTGCGCGCGCAAGAGTTCATCCGCGGCCAGATCGCGTGCGACCACGCGCACCGGGCGATCTGTTGTGGGAAATAGCCTGGCGGGAGCCTTGCCGGTATGGGTGATCGCTAGTGCGCACATGGGTTGTGTGATGGAAATGGCTGTTTTAAGATAATTTATGGCATTTTATCTTAAAACAGACGCTATTATTTTGCTTACACTTTGATCTTCTTGGGACTTACGCAAAATTGTTCCAGCTAGGCGTACCGCCGAAGACAGTACTTTAGTACGGCAAGGCGAGTGCAACGACGCTGGGGCGGTTTTGCGTAAGTCCTACTTCTTTTAACCAAACGAGTATGCGATGACTAGCCAGGTAGCAAGCACAGAGTTAAAACAGGATGCCTTAGTGATCACGCTGGTCGGTATCGCCCATGGGATTTCGCATTTTTTTCACATGATACTGGCGCCACTTTTTCCTTGGCTAAAGGAGGCTTTTCAACTGTCGTATGCCGAGCTGGGTTTCTTGATGAGCGTGTTTTTTATCGTCTCTGGCATCGGCCAGGCTTTAGCCGGTTTTGTGGTGGATAAGTTTGGCGCGCGTGCGGTGTTATTGTTTGGCATCAGCTGTCTGGCGGTGGCGGCGCTGGTCTTGTCCGGTGCGCAAAATTACAGCATGCTGCTGGCCGGCTCTATGCTGGCAGGGCTGGGTAATAGCGTGTTTCATCCTTCCGATTTCACCTTGCTCAACAAGCGGGTTTCACCGGCGCGGCTGGGTTATGCATTTTCGGTGCACGGCATCAGCGGCAATCTGGGCTGGGCCGCCGCGCCGGTGTTTTTGGTGACGCTGGCCGGCTTGTTTGACTGGCGCACCGCCTTGCTGGCAGCCGCTGGCTTGCCCTTGATGGTGCTGGCGCTGTTGCTGGTGTATCGCGATGCCTTGCATACAGCAGATGTTGTGCCTACGGTGGCGCCAGGCACGGCCGCTGCTGTTGCCCCGGCGGACAGCACCTTTGCTTTTATGCGTTTGCCGGCGGTCTGGATGTGCTTCGGGTTCTTTTTTATGACGGCGATGGCGCTGGGCGGGATACAGAGTTTTTCTGCGGCCGGCCTGCGTGATTTGTATGGCATGTCACTGGCCTGGGCCACGACGGCGTACACCGCTTACATGCTGGCGTCGGCGGCGGGCATGTTATGGGGCGGCTTTATCGCGGCCAAAACTAGCCAGCATGACCGTACCATTACCATCGCTTTCTCCGTTGCCGGTAGTCTGGCCTTGTTGCTGGCGACTGGCTGGGTCAGTGCCGCGCTGGCGCTGGTGCTGATGGCGGCGATCGGTTTTGGCTCGGGGGTGGCGGGGCCATCGCGCGATTTGCTGATCCGTGCCGCCGCGCCAAAAAACGCCACGGGGCGGGTGTATGGCGTGGTGTATTCCGGTTTGGATATTGGTCTGGCCTTTGCGACTTTGCTGTTTGGTGCAGTCATGGATGCGCATCACCCGGCCTGGATTTTTGTCTGCATCGGCCTGTTCCAGATGCTGGCCATCATGACGGCGGTGAATGTCGGTTTCAATACCCGTGCGCGGGCATTGGTGGCGTGAGGATAAGTGCGTAAAATAGCGCTGCAGAAGCGATCTTTAGCGCTAACGACTAGATACACCCCCTAGTATATTTTGAATGCGCAATAACTGTATGCGCTAAGGCATAGGTTTTATTATATTTTAGGGGGAGTATATGCATTTTTCTTTTTTCAAGGAGTTCTCATGACTTTTTCTACCTGCGATCTGTGCGACGCCAACGAAGATAAGCTGGCCTCTGGCGTCTTGTCTGTGATGCCGCCGATTTTTATGCGCTTTGGCCGGCACATCAGCTTTGCCGGTCCGGCCACCACGCTCAAGCTGTTTGAGGATAATGGCATGGTCCGCACCGTGCTGGAGACGCCCGGTAACGGCCATGTGCTGGTGATCGACGGGGGCGGCAGCTTCCGTTGTGCGCTGGTCGGCGGCAATCTGGCGGTACTGGCCGAGAAAAACGGCTGGGCCGGCATCGTGGTGCATGGCTGTATCCGCGATGTGGATGAAATTAATACCTGCAATATCGGCGTGCGTGCCTTGGCCGCGATGCCGCTGCGCAGCGTTAAAAAAGGCGGCGGCGAGCAGGGCGTGCGGATTGCCATTGCCGGAATTGCGATCAAGCCCGGCGACTGGATTTATGCCGACATCGATGGCGTGTTGGTAGCGCGCCAGCCGCTGGTGTAAGCCCTGGTTTGCAGAGTAATGCGCAGAGTAATGCATTGGCTAAATCAGCTCAATACTCTGCAAGTTCAGATAGCTGCTCTCGCGTATGGTGGCCACAAAGTCGCTCAGGTAGGCTTTATCTGACAATGCGGGCAGGCAGGCCGCATACAGCCTGCCGGTCAAGCCGGCGGCGGTAATCCGTTTCGGCAATACATAGTCTCTGTTCACATAGTTTTGCGCGGCCCATACCGGCAGGGTGGCGATGCCGCGCTTGCTGGCGACCAGTTGCAGCATGGCGACCGTCAGCTCGGTAGTGCGGCGGGCGGTGGTGATGCCGGCCGGTTGCAATACCTGACGCACGATGTCGAGCATATCGTCCGGCACCGGATACGTGATCAGCGTATCGGTGGCAAAATCTTCCGCCACCAAATAATTTTTAGCGGCCAGCGCATGATCGTTGGCGATCAGCGCCACGATCTCAAAGCGAAACAGCGGATGATACGCCACCGTTTCTGCCGCATCCATCTCCGAGACGATCGCCACATCGGCCTTGTGGCTGTACAGCAAACCCACCGGATCGGCCTGAAAGCCCGAGACGATATCCAATTCCACCTCGGGCCAGCGCTGGCGGAACAGGTCCATCGCCGGCATCAGCCAGTCAAAACAGGTATGGCACTCGACCGCGATGCGCAATTGGCCCGCCACGCCTTGCGCCAGCCGTGCCAGATCGCGCTCGGTATTGGCCACCTGCGGCAACACGCTATCGGCCAATTGCAGCAAGCGCTCGCCGGCAGGGGTAAAGCGTATCGGCGTGCTCTTGCGCTCAAACAGCGGCACCCCATGATGCTGTTCCAGCAGCTTGATCTGATGCGACAAGGCCGATTGCGTCACGTTGAGCAAGACGGCCGCACGCAGCAAATTGCCCGCTTCGCGCAGCGCATGCAGGGTTTTTAAGTGACGCAGTTCTAGGATGGATTGCATTATGAGTAAAATTCAAGTTAATTCTTAAAATATGTCGTTTGAATCATAGTCGAGTTTGTCCGATCATGGCAACACTAAAGATGATAGGAGTAAAAAAACATGACATCAGCACATATTTTGGGATTTCCGCGCATCGGTGCGCACCGCGAATTGAAATTCGCGCAAGAAGCCTACTGGCATGGCGAAGTAACAGAATCCACCTTGCGCGATACCGGCAGCGATCTGCGCGCGCGCCACTGGGCGTTGCAGCAGCAGGCCGGTTTGGATTACGTCAGCGTCGGCGATTTTGCCTGGTACGACCAGGTCTTGACTACCCTGGCCTTGTTCGGCGCTTTACCGGCACGTTTCGGTTTTTCTGGCGCGGATTTGTCGCTGGCCGATTACTTTGTCGCCGCCCGCGGCAACGCTCAGCATCACGCGATGGAGATGACCAAATGGTTCGACACCAATTACCACTATCTGGTGCCGGAGTGGACGGCCGAGACCCGTTTTGACGGTGGCGTGGATTGGCTGTTTGATGAGCTGGCAGAAGCGCAGGCGCTCGGCCATGCCGCCAAAGTCACGCTGATCGGGCCGCTGAGCTTGCTGTATCTGGGCAAGGTCAAAAACGGCCTGGCGCATCCGCTCGATTTGCTGCACAAACTACTGCCGGCCTACCAAAAAGTGCTGGCGCGCTTGCAGCAAGCCGGGGTCGAGTGGCTGCAAATCGACGAACCTATCCTGGCGCTGGATCTGGATGCACAATGGCTCAAGGCTTTCTTGCCGGCTTACACCGCACTCGCTACGTCAGCGCCTAAGCTCTTGCTCGCGACTTATTTTGAAGCCGTGCAAGATCGCGCCGCCTTGCTGCACAGCTTGCCGGTCGCCGCCGTCCATCTGGACTTGGTGCGCGCACCCCAGCAGCTCGAGTGCTTGCTGGCAAACTGGCCGCAAGAGCGTATCTTGTCGGCCGGGGTGATCGATGGGCGCAACATCTGGCGTGCCGATTTATCCGCCTTGCTGGCGCAATTGCAAGGCGCCCATCAGCAACTCGGCGCGCGCTTATGGATCGCCTCCAGCTGCTCGCTGCTGCATGTCCCGGTCGATCTGGCGAATGAAACCGCTCTCGATCAGGAAAGCAAAAACTGGCTCGCCTTCGCCAGCCAAAAACTCGCTGAAATCGTCGCGCTCAAGCAGGCGCTGAACGGCAATGGCGCGGCCGTGGCAGAACAATTTAAGGCGGCCGATCTGGCCGTGCAAAGCCGGCGCAACTCCAGCCGCATCCATAATCCGGCCGTCAAAAAGCGTCTGGCCAGTATTGCCGAGCAAGACGCCCAGCGCCATAGCGTCTTTGCCGAACGCATTCTCAAGCAACAGCAGCGCTTTCAATTGCCCTTGTTTCCGACCACCAGCATCGGCTCGTTCCCGCAAACCAAGGCTATCCGGCAGGCGCGCGCCGCCTATAAGCGCGGTCAGTTCGGGCATCTGGCCTACCTCGACGCGATGCGTGCCGAGATCCGCCTGGTCGTCGAGCGGCAAGAGCAGCTAGGTATCGATGTGCTGGTGCATGGCGAGCCCGAGCGCAATGACATGGTCGAGTATTTTGGCGAACAGCTCTGGGGCTACGGCTTTACGCTCAATGGCTGGGTGCAAAGCTACGGCTCGCGCTGCGTCAAGCCGCCATTCATTTACGGCGACGTGTACCGGCCCGAAGCCATGACGGTGGCCTGGAGCCAGTATGCGCAAAGCCTGACCGATAAACCGATGAAGGGTATGCTGACTGGCCCCGTCACGATGCTGCAATGGGCCTTCGTGCGCGACGACCAGCCGCGTGCAACGACCGCCCTGCAAATCGCCCTGGCGCTGCGCGATGAAGTGGCCGACCTGGAAAAAGCCGGCATCGGCATGATACAGATTGACGAACCCGCTTTCCGCGAAGGCTTGCCGCTCAAGCGTAAAGACTGGGCCAGCTATCTGGACTGGGCCGTGCGCGCCTTTAAGCTCAGTTCGGCCGGTGTCAATGACGATACGCAAATCCACACCCACATGTGCTATGCAGAATTCAACGACATCCTGCCCTGGATCGCGGCCATGGATGCCGACGTCATCACCATAGAAACGTCCAGGTCGGATATGGAATTGCTCGATGGCTTTGGCGACTTTGCCTATCCCAATGACATCGGCCCCGGCGTGTATGACATCCACTCGCCACGGGTACCGCGCGTCAGTGAAATGCAAAGGCTATTGCAAAAAGCCCGCAGCGTGATTCCGGATAAGCGGCTCTGGGTCAACCCCGATTGCGGCCTGAAAACCCGCGACTGGCCCGAGACCGCCGCCGCGCTGGAAAACATGGTGCGGGCGGCAAAGCTACTGCGTGCGGCGGTGGCGGAGGAGCGGGAGCATATCGATTGCTGCTGACAGCGTTAAAACGCGTAAGCCACTTTGGCGACGCCAAACAAGATTCCCGGGTTGGGTTGCTTGATTCTGGCGTTGGAAAAATGTTGTACGCTCAGGCTGACAGTGAGGCGGTTTTGCATCACATAGCCTATGCCAATATGGTCGCCAAACTGAAACCGGGTGGAAAATTGGCGGCCATCGTTATCGTAGAGATCCGACAGCAGGTGAGCGCCGATGCCGACCTCGGCAAACAGGCCTTTTTTGCTGTCGGCTTGAAAGCGCAACACCGGCGTGATGCCGATATCGGTAATGTTTTGATGGACATCATTCTGGCCGCGAAAACGCATCCCGCGCCACTGTGCCAGCGTCATATCCCAATAACCGCCGATATGGGTGCCGTTTGATTGCCACCATTGGCTTTGCCATTGCGATTGCAGGCCGACTCTGGCAATTTGTGCCTGATCGGCGGCGCCAAGTTCGAGGGAGACGGAATCGATGGCCAGCGCTGGACGTGCCATGAATAAGGCAAGGCTGATCGTCAGTAAGTGGGGTAAGCGTGTTTTGGTTATCATGATGAAGTCCCTTTTCAGATGATTGAATTAAGATGATTGAATCAAGGTGATTTGAATACCTCAATTATCAAGGAAATGTGCCGACTCGGTATTGAGATTCGTCTAAAAAGTGAACGATGATTTGCGATACCTGAGCAACGCCCTTCGCGCGCAAGCGAGAATTCCTCAAACATGCGCCGGAATCCAGCTTCCCCCCTCCCAGACAATCATGAGCACAATCCCAACAAGCACCGCCGCGCTCGCGCATATCCCGTGCGCCTTTCCAGCCATGCCGGCCTGCAAGCCGCATGGGGTATGCGTGCTGGGCCAGTGCCATTTTCAATTTTTACGCGCTTTACAAAACTTTACTTAAGCGACACAGCGCAGCAAAGCGGCAACGCTAAAGTGGCATCATGCAAGCGAATTCCTCGTCTGCATATCTACATTAGCTACCTTACCAAAAGGAAATCGTATGAATCAGCGTGAAGACATTTCTAGCAACACTGTACCGGCCAAATCCCGTGTCGGCCGCCGTTGGCTGATTGCCGCCGTGATTGCCAGCGCGCTTGGCGTGGTCTCGGTTGCCGGAATGAGTTTTGCCAAAGACAATCGCGACGGCTCTGGCCATCATGGCTGGCGCCAGCATCATGAGATGACTGCCGAGTCTATTTCTGCGCATGTGGATAAATTCGTCAATCATATTCTGGAAGATGGCACAGCCGAGCAAAAAACCAGGGTGACCGCGATTGCGAATGCGGCAGTCAAGGATTTGCTGCCTTTGCGTGCCCAGCATCACGCCGCGCACCAGCAGGTGGTAGCGTTGCTGACGCAGACCAATATCGATCGCCCGGCGCTGGAACAGCTGCGTGTGGATGAGTTGCGCCTGGTCGATCAGGTATCGAAACGCATCACGCAAGCGGTGGCCGATGCGGCCGAGGTACTGACACCGGCGCAACGCCTGAAGCTGGCCGAGCACATGAAGCAGCGCATGGGCGACATGCGCGGCTAAAGCGGACGTAGCCAGCGGCACTTGGCGGAGAGGTCAAGCTGGGATATGCTTGTCCTCCCGCATTCATTATGTGGTACTCAGTTCGCTGGCCTAAATACGATAGGACACCATGCTTCCTCGCCTGTTAATGATAGAAGACGACCAGCGCCTGGCCGGCATGGTCGTGACTTACCTGGAGCAAAACGGCTATCAGGTCGAGCACGTCTCGACTGCGGCGCAAGGACTGGAGCGTTTGGTGCAGGCCGCCGACGCCTTTTCTCTGGTCTTGCTCGACCTGATGCTGCCCGACGCGCACGGCCTGGATGTGTGCCGCCAGATCCGTGCGCTGGCCGGGGCGGTGGCGACTATTCCTATCGTGATGCTGACCGCGAAAGGCGATCCGATGGATAAGGTGATCGGGCTGGAGTTGGGCGCAGATGATTATGTCGCCAAACCGTTTGAACCGCGAGAATTGCTGGCACGCCTGCGCGCGCTGCTGCGCCGCCAACAGTCGTTTTCCTTGCCTGGCCAGGTCAATGCCAATGCGGATAGCCGCCTGCTGCGTTTTGGCCGGCTTGAAATCAATCTCGATGCGCGTACCCTGAGTGTCGATGGACAAGAGCGCAGCGTGACGTCTTACCAGTTTGATCTGCTGGCCGCGCTGGCCGCAAGGGCAGGGCGCGTGCTGTCGCGTGAGCAGTTGATGGATGCACTCAAGGGCGAGTTGCCGGAAGCGTTTGACCGCTCGATTGATGTGCATATCGGCCGCCTGCGCGCCGTGATCGAAGACGATCCCAAACAGCCCAAACGCATCATCACCATCCGCGGTGCCGGCTATGTTTTTGCCAAGGTACAGGATGTCTGAATCGTCGCCATCGTCTGCCGCTGCGCTACCCACGCTACCGACGCTGCCGTTATTGCAGCGCTGGCGCGCCAGCTGGTCGCACCGCCTGTATTTCCGCATCTACCTGGCGATACTGGCAAGCCTGACGTTGGCCGCGCTGCTGTTCGGCATCGTCGCGCATATCCATGCCGATCCGGCCCAGTTCAACTCCAGCCTGGAAACCTTCGCCGATATCGCCGTCGATTTATTGCCGCCGGCCGATGCCCCGCATGACTTGCAGCAGGCCGCGCTCAGGCGCTGGCATGCCAGGGCGCGCACCGACATGGCCATCTATGACGCCAATGGCGCGCAAATCGCCGCCGCCGGCAATGGCTTGCCCTTGCACCTGCCGCCGATTGCCAGCAGCGGCTGGCTGCCCGGTTACCAGGGCGTATTCGCCTTAAAATTGCCCGATCAGCGCTGGCTGCTGGGGCAGCGCGCAGCTATGCGCCACCGCACTACGCTAGGCTTGATCGGTGCCTTAACCCTGATTGCGCTGGCCATCGCGCTCGGCTCTTACCCTATCGTGCGCCGCCTGACGCTGCGTCTGGAGCGCCTGCAAACCAGCGTCGATGCGCTCGGTGCCGGGCAATTGTCGACCCGCGTCGCGGTCGAGGGCAACGATGAAGTGGCGCGTCTGGCGATCAGCTTTAACCATTCTGCCGCACGGATAGAAGCGCTGATGGCGGCACAAAAATCCTTGCTGGCCAACGCCTCGCACGAGTTGCGCTCGCCGCTGGCGCGCATCCGCATGGCCGCAGAATTGCTGCAAACGCAGGCCCCGCCCGCGATCCGCGCAGAGCTGGCGCGCAATATCAATGAGCTAGATCAACTCATCGACGAGATCTTGCTCAGCAGCCGGCTCGACGCCGCCAGCGATAGCGTGCCAAGCCTACCTATGCTGGAGGAGGTCGACCTGATAGGTTTGCTGGCAGAAGAATGCGCGCGCGTCAATGCCCAGCTAAGCCTGGCACCAGATCAGCCCGCAGCCGCAGCGGTGTTGCAAGGCGAGCCAAAACTGCTCAGGCGCATGCTGCGTAACCTGCTGGAAAACGCCCGCCGCCACGGCGGCGGCAGCATAGACGCCAGCCTGACCCTGAGCGCGCAAGCAATAGAACTGAATATCTGCGATCGCGGTGCCGGCGTACCGCCGGAGCAGCGCGAACTTATTTTTGCACCCTTTTACCGCCTGACCGGTGCCAGCGAAAACGACGGCGGCGTCGGCCTGGGCCTCAGCCTAGTCAGGCAGATCGCGCATAAGCACGGCGGCACTGTAGAGTGTCTGGCACGCGAGGGCGGCGGCAGTTGTTTTAGGGTGCGTCTGCCGTTGACTAGGGCGGGGTAAAAATATGAAGACAAGGCCACAGCGCATATCCCATGCGGCTTACAGGCCATTATTGCCTGAAGAAGCGCATGGAATATGCGCTGTGGCGCTAGCAGACCTCAGAGATTTAATTCAAGTTTGCCAATTTTGTTGGTAGAATGAAATTTAATCTCTGCGCCCGTTTGGTCGATTTGCTCATACCTTTTGTATGCGAGGTGTACGCAATTTGAGCACGGCTCCATAAGGCTTTGCAGAGAAATGAAACCGATGAGCAATTTTTTCGTCGCCGGTTAATTTTGCAAAATGGAAATTAACTCATGTTGAGCCTCTCTTCTGATGTCCATAGCAATTATTTGTCATTATCTTGTAACTCATTTAACCATTGAGGATATTCTATGAAAAAGTTTCTTTTCAGATCCGTTGTAGTGGCCACGTCGATTGCTTCATTTGCGTTTCCCGCCTTAGCTCAGCAAACACATGTCGAAGGAATTTCGTTCAAGTTGGGTGATGACGTACAGACGGTAAAGAATGGCTTAAGAACGAACCTTGATCCAGAACCGATGGAAAATACTGCTCCGTCAGCCTTTGCAAATTTGAACGCGGGAAAGACAACGCTCTTTCTCAGGACTAAAGGTATTCGGGTGAACTTCAACAAAGCTGGGGTTGTCGAGATGATCAAATTTGAGCCACCGTTTGCTGGTTCTATAAATGGAATTAAGCTCGGCGACGCGGAGAAAAAAGTTCGAGACCTAAAGGGAAAACCTATCAAAACGCCATGGCAATTTGGCGCGGCACAAGCATTTCTATATGCGCTAGATGACACGGCATACATTCGCGTCGACATTACCGAAAGTGAAGGTGTCCAATCGATTTTTATCCAAAAGTGAAGAGGACTGTATTGTTGGTGGTTCCTGCTTGTGGTCGTTGATGCCCAACCCATCATTCGAGCGGACCTGCGCGAAAGCTGCGCAGACCGCTCAATTCAAACGTTAGCCCTAATCAGAAACCCATGGCAAAAGTTGATTTGAAAAAAGAGCTCAAACACCTCTATCAACCATCTGCGAAAGAAGTCGCAGAGGTTAACGTATTTTGAAGGCCTAACCCAGCGCTCAACCCGGACCCCGCCTGCATTACCTTCCGCTCTCTCTCATCTTCCTACTTTCCCGTCTCCGCCCTACATGGCTAGGGTGGGGTAAAAGCGGGGTGAAAATGTGATGACAAGGCCACAGCGCATATCCCATGCGGCTTACAGGCCATTATTGCCTGAAGAAGCGCATGGAATATGCGTGTTGGCGCTAGCAGACCTTTAAAATTTAATTTAAGCTGGCCAATTTTATTGGTAGAATGCAATTTAATCTCTGCGCCCGTTTTGTTGATTTACTTATACCTTTTGTATGCGAGGTATACGCAATTTGAGCTAGGCTCCATAAGGCTTTCCAGAGAAATGACACTGATGACCAATTTTTTTGTCGCCGTTTAATTTGCAAAATGAAAATTAAATCAACGTCAGCACCCATGAGTCGACCCTGGTCAAGGAAGTATTTGTATGCAACGCTGCCGGTTGTGCTGCCAGCGATTTGCTGGCAAATAGCAGAGCCGCTTGCGGAATTGAATGGCTGCTCCATAGGTTTCAAAACGATGGGTCCCTGTCATTTGTTGGAAACAAGAATGGACGTAAGTACAGCGCTGTGGATATTGCGTTACGGCGGGTGGGCCCTAACGCCTGTGGGCGCCTTTATTTCGATGACGGCACTAGTTTATGTATTGATATCCCATATGGAAGTGGGCGTTACGGCCGTAAAGAAATGGCTAAGTCAGAGAGACACCTAAAAAGCCTTGTAGAACGAGTGAAACCCGCGCTGACAGGTGCCGATAAGCCTGTTAAAAAGAACTCGCCAGTTGGTATTTGAATTATTGCGAATTTTCATAAAACGATGCGGGTTTCACCCGCCCCCAACGAATTGCCCTCCAAGTAAAAAATTTGCAATTATCTCAAATTGAGATAAAATGAACCTATGCGAGTTATATCAAATAAAGCCCTTACGAATTTTTCTGCGATCCACCCCGCAGCCGATGAGCCGCTGCAGGCATGGCGCAAGATCATTGAGTCACGTTCGTTTATAAACTTTGCCGATATAAAGACCGCATTCAATGCAATCGACAAAGTTGGTTATTTTTATGTTTTTGATATTGGTGGCAACAAATACCGGATCGTTGCTGCCATCCAACCAAAAGCTTTATGTCCGGCATGTACTAACTCATAAGGAGTATGACAAATGGAAGCCTTAATGGATCGTTCTGTGATTGCAGAGATTACGTCCCACTTTAAAGCGCTGTCTTCAATTATTCCGCTGCACACGATTAGCAGCGAGCGTGATTACGACAAGGCTGTAACAACGCTAAATCAATTGCTTGATGCGGGTGCCGCGAATGAAAAACATCCGTTGGCCGATCTTGTTAACACTCTTGGTGCGCTGATTGGCGAATACGATAACGACCATTATCCGGAGCAGGACGTTTCGCCTTTAGCAATGCTGCGATTTCTTATGGACCAAAATCATCTGACTCAAACCAATCTGCCCGAAATCGGAACCCAAGGTGTAGTGTCAGAAATTTTGAGTGGGAAGCGTGAGTTAAATGTTCGACAAATCAAGGCGCTAGGAGAGCGATTCCACGTCCCGCCGAGCGTCTTTGTTTAAGGTGATCGAAAGCCAGGCTAAACATGTTTAACTTGCCAATCGACACGGATGCTTTGCGCCTTTCATTTCTACGTACCGCTACGTGAGCGGAATGGTGCCGCTTAAAGTTTTTACCGCCTTCAACAACACTCAGGCTAGCCAGGCTCAGCCTATGTCGCCCAGATGAGCGGCGCGCAATTTGTCTTTCTTGCTGGGACGCTTGCCCTTGATGCCGCCGTTGCTGTCGGCTATTGCATCTGGCACAGGTCTTGTTGCCAGCTCGCTAGGCTCGAAACCGGCGATCTGTTCACGCGGGATTTTTTGCTGATGGCGTTGTTCGATCAGGCGGAAATGCGCTTCGTTGGCACTGTCGGCGCAGATGAAGCTAATCGCGATGCCGCTCTCGCCGGCACGGCCGGTGCGGCCGATGCGGTGCGTGTAGTCGTCGCTGGAGCGCGGCAGGTCGTAGTTGATGACGACCGGCAGGTTGCTGATGTCGATGCCGCGTGCGGCGACATCGGTGGCGATCACGACTTTCAGGCGTGAGGCTTTAAAATCGCTTAATACCTGGCTGCGCTTACCCTGGCTGAGTTCTCCGTGGAAGGGTTCGGCATTAATGTCGGCCCGGCGCAGTTTGGTCGCGACCAGGTCGGCGGCGTATTTGGTCGCCACAAACACCAGTACCCGCGGCCATTTTTGGCTTTCTATCAGGTGGCGCAATAATTGGGTGCGCTGCTTGGCATCGACCATGATTGCGCGCTGGCTGATGTCGGGCGCACTGCTGATGCCGGGTGCTATGTCTATCCTGAGCGGCTCGCGCAACAGGCTGCCTGCGAGGGTCTCGACCGCAGCCGGAATCGTCGCCGAGAAAAACAGGTTTTGCCGTTGTTTGGGCAGCAGCGCCAGTATGCGCGCCAGCTCGTCGGCAAAGCCCAGCTCCAGCAAGCGGTCGGCTTCATCGAGTACCAGGCTGCGCACTTCGGCTAGCTGCACGGCATTGTGGTCAATTAAATCGAGCAAGCGCCCCGGCGTGGCAATCACGATGTCGGCACCGCCGCGCAATTGCATCATTTGCGGATTAATCGAGACGCCGCCAAAGACCACGGCCAGTTTCGGCGGATGCGGCAAATGCTGCGCCAGGCTACGCAGGGTTTCTCCGACCTGGGCCGCGAGTTCACGCGTCGGCACTAAAATCAGCGCCTGAACCTGGCGTGGCGTCGTGCGCGCCTGAAGCGAAAAATGCTGTAGCAGCGGCAAGCAAAATGCCGCGGTCTTGCCGGAGCCGGTCTGCGCCGAAGCCAGCACATCTTGCCCGGCTAAAATGGCCGGAATCGCCGCGCTCTGGATGGCGCTGGGCGCAAGGTAGGCGCGTTCCTGCACGGCGTTGACGAGGGCGGCAGATAAGCCCAGTGAAGAAAATGACATGTGATGGCTTAGTTGGAAATCGGTGGGTGAGTGCGCCGCATCAGCACCCCCATTTTATGGCGACTAGGGGCGTGACGACGATGAGGGCGTATTTTAATCGATTTTCTGGCGCGTTCTTCAGCGTCTTTGATCCTCCTCCAATGCGCAGCTGGATAAATATTCAGTTAAAACCTGCTGCGCCAGCCTTTACAATCACGGCTTTATGATTTTTGCTTTGGGGCGCGTCAATAATGATGGCATTGCAGCACTTTCAACCGTTCGATCCTGAATACTTTGCCTTGCGTAAGCGGGTGAAACAGCTTTGCAGCCAGATCAACAGCATTCCTGTGCATCTGCTGAAACAGCGCATGCCGCTGTATCAGCAACTGTTCGGTGCGGTGAGTTCGGCGTTTATCGAGCCGGATTTTTTCTGTGATTACGGCAGAAATATTTTTCTGGGCGCGGATTTTTTTGCCAATCACCATTGCGTGATGCTCGATGCGGCCGAGATCCGTATCGGCGACCGCGTACTGCTCGGCCCGGCCGTGCATCTTTACACCACCACCCATCCGCTCGATGCCAGGCAGCGCGCCGCCGGTGTGCAAATGATTGCCCCGATCACGCTGGGAGATGATTGCTGGATCGGCGGCAATACGGTGGTGATGCCCGGCGTGACCATCGGCGCGCGCGCGGTGATAGGTGCCGGCAGCGTGGTGACGCACGATATCGCCGCCGATGTGGTGGCAGCAGGCAATCCCTGCCGCGTCATCAGGCATCTCTGAGCCAGCCATTGCCAAGTAGGTCGCATTCAGTGTTAAGCTGGAAAAAACCTTGGCGGATTCAACTATACAAACTGAAGCATTGCCAAAATTTAAGCAAAATTTAATCAACATTACCCACTATTACCTATTATTAGCTTATGACACCCATCAATAAACAGCAACAACTCACCAACATGAAGCGCTTTGCCACGGTGCTGCTGATACTCGTCACCGCTTTGTTTATTCTGGCACGCCTGCAACAGGGCATGGGGCTGTGGGGCTGGGTGGCGGCGTTTGCCGAGGCGGCGATGATCGGTGCGCTGGCCGATTGGTTTGCGGTGGTGGCCTTGTTTAAGCATCCGCTGGGTTTGCCGATTCCGCATACCGCCATTATTCCGCAAAACAAGGTCCGCATTGCCGACAATCTGGCGGTGTTTGTGCGCGATAAGTTTTTGGCGACGGATACCTTGGTAGAAAAAATCCGCACTTTTGATCCGGCGCAAAAAATCGCCAGCTGGCTCAGCGTGCGCAATAATGCCGATATTTTTGCCGACAAGATTCTGGCAATGCTCGTCAATGGTCTCGATTTTATCGACGACACCCGCGTGCAGACGGCCTTGCGCAACGCCATACAGCAAAATTTAAAGCAAATGGATCTGGGCAAAACAGTAGGCAACTTGCTCGGCATCTTGACCGAAGACAACCGGCATCAGCTGTTATTGAACCAGGCCTTAAGTAAGCTGGCGGCGGCGCTGGATGACCCCGAGACACAAAAAACCTTGGCCGGCATGATACTGGAAATCTCCGGGCGCGAATATCCCAGCCTTTTGCAGATGCTGGGGATGGTTACCGACACCGATGAATTCAGCCTGAAAATTGCCAATTCGCTGGTGGCCAGCATCAACCGCTGGCTGCATGACATCGGCGACGACCCTAGTCATCCGCGCCGTCAGCAATTTGATGAAGTGGTCGAGGAATTTTTAGAACGCATGAAAAACGATCCGGCGTTTCACCAAAAGATCAATGGCTGGAAAGAGCAATTGCTGGTCTCGCCAGAGGCTGCCCAATATATCGACGGTTTGTGGGTGCAGCTAAAAACCTGGCTGCGTACCGACTTGGCCAAGGATGATTCATTATTACGCAATAAAATTGCCGACGGTGCGCGCCACATGGGCCAGTGGCTAGTCGATAATCCGGCGCTGCGCGACTCGATTAACGATCACATGGCAGACGCCGCGCGCGGTCTGGCGGTCGATTTGCGCGACACCATCGCGCTGCATATCGCCAATACCGTCAAGCAATGGAAAGACAGCGAACTGGTGCACGAGCTAGAGCTTAGCGTCGGCAGTGACCTGCAATATATCCGCATTAACGGTACTGTCGTCGGCGGCTTGATTGGCTTGATCTTGCATGCCGTGGTGATGTTATTGCCTGTGGCGTGATTGGTGGCTTGATTGGTGACTGATGCAGGGCGCGGATACTGGCGCTTGGTCTCGTGTTAACTGCATTCCCGCTGCGGCGGGAATGTTTATTCACCTACGTAAAAATTAAAAACGACAGGCCGGCATAAATCATTGCAATTACGAACGATTCTCATTTATAATTGCATCACGTTTAGCCAGCCATGTACTTCATCCTAGCCAGCCAGCAATATTTATGCTGATATTTTTAAGCTGATAGGAAGAAATCCATGAAATCACGTCTTTGCATTTTGCCTGCCTTACTGGCAAGTGTCGTTATCCCCGCTTACGCACAAACTACTGCCGCATCTTCGACAGAAAATGCCTTGCCAGAAATTAAAATAATGGGCGCGGCAGAACCCGCCTACAGCGTCAAGCGCAGCGCTAGCGCCACCAAAACCGATACCTTGCTGCGTGATACCCCGCAAGCCGTGACGGTAATTACCAAAGACCTGATCCGTGACCAGGCTATGCAAAGCATAGCCGATGCGATCCGTTATGTTCCCGGTATCGTTACCGCGCAGGGCGAGGGTAACCGTGATACCGCGGTGTTTCGCGGCAATAGCTCTACCGGCGATTTTTATGTCGACGGCATCCGTGACGACGTGCAGTACTATCGCGATTTTTACAATATCGACAGCGTCGAGGCGCTCAAGGGCTCGAACGCCATGATCTTTGGCCGTGGCGGCTCCGGCGGCGTCATCAATCGTGTCACCAAGCAGGCAGAATGGCGCAACATCCGCGAAGCCTCGCTGAGCCTGGGCTCATGGAATAACCGCCGCCTCACGGTCGATGTCGGGCAGGCGCTGAATGATACGGCGGCCTTGCGCGTGAACGGCATGATAGAAAATTCGGACAGCTATCGCCAGGGCTACAATCTGAAGCGCTCGGGGATTAATCCTACGCTGTCGCTGCGTGCCGGTGCCAACACCAGCGTGGTGCTGGGCTATGAACACTTTAAGGATGAACGCACCACCGATCGCGGCATTCCCTCGTTCCAGGGCAAGCCGATCGCGACCGATGCCTCGACGTTTTTTGGTAATCCAGAGGTCAGCCAGACCTGGTCCAAGGTCGACGCTTTCTCGGCCTTGATCGAGCATGACTTCGGCAACGGCTGGACGATACGCAATCGCAGCCGTTATGCCAGCTATGACAAGTTTTATCAAAACGTGTTTTCCGGTGCCGTGAATGCCGCCGGTACCATGGTGGCCCTGCAGGCGTATAACAATGCCACCCAGCGCGATAACTTCTTTAATCAAACCGATCTGATGACGACGCTCGATCTTGGCGCGACGCGGCACAAATTGGTGGCCGGTGCCGAAGTAGGGCGGCAAGAGACCGACAACTACCGCAATACCGGTTACTTTTTGTCGGTAGGTCCTGCCGCCACCTCCATCTTGGTACCGGTAAGTAATCCACAGAGCACGGCAGCGGTGACTTTTAAGCAGTCGGCGACGGACGCGAATAATCATGGCGTGGTGACGATTAAATCCGTGTACCTGCAAGACCAGATCGAGTTTTCGCCGCAATGGCAAGCCATTGTCGGCGTGCGGCGTGACAGCTTTGCGGTCGACTTTACGAATAACCGGACGCTGGCAAATATCCAGGTCACCGACACCCCGGTCTCGCCGCGCGCAGGCCTGGTGTTTAAGCCTATCACTGCCGTCTCGCTGTATGCCAGCTACAGCCTGGCCTACGCACCACGTGCCGGCGACCAGCTGGCTTCACTGACGGCCAGCAATAAGGCCTTCGATCCGGAAAAGTTTAAAAATCTGGAACTCGGCGCGAAATGGGATGTGTTGCCTGACCTGGCTGCCAGCGTCGCGCTGTATCAGCTTGATCGCAGCAATGTCGCCATCACCGACCCGCTAGATGTCACTAAAACCATCCTGGTCGATGGCCAGCGCAGCAAAGGGCTGGAGCTGGGGCTGAGCGGCAACATCACGCCGGCCTGGAGCATCATGGGCGGATACGCCTATCAAGACGCCAAAATCACCCAGACGCAATCTGCCAGCGTGAAGGCCGGCGCGACCCTGGCACAGGTGCCGCGTCATAGCGCATCGCTGTGGAATCGCTATAACTTCACGCCGGCATGGGGTGTGGGCGTAGGCGTGGTGTACCGCAGCGAAATTTTCCCGTCTACCGATAACACGGTGGTGCTGCCCGGCTTTACCCGTGTCGATGCGGCGCTGTATTACATGGTGAATAAAAACCTCAACCTGCAAGTCAACGTGGAAAATGTCTTTGATAAAAGCTATTACGCCTCAGCCAACAGCAATAACAACATCACGCCAGGCGCCCCGATCGGCTTGCGTGTCGGCTTGAATGCCAAGTTTTAGCTGACTGGCCAGGCAGTGTGTTTTTAAAAATGCCTCCTCGCTCACGCATATCCTATGCGGCTTTCCAAGGCATCTGCTCGCAAACCCGCATGGGATATGCGTGAGCGGGCAGTGCCTGGGCGAATTTATGTGGTGTTGCCCTTGCGGAATTCGCTCGGGCTGACGCCGCACCATCGCCGGAAGGTGCGGCTGAAGTTGGAGGTGTCTTGATAGCCCAAGCGCTCGGCGATCAGCTCTACCGATTCGCTGCTGTGGCGCAGGTGCCAGATCGCCTGGTCCTTGCGGTTGGCGTCGAGCAGCGACTGGTAGCTGCTGCCTTCTAGCTTGAGTTTGCGCATCAGGGTGCGTGGTGATACGTGTAGCTGTTGTGCCACCAGTGCCAGCTCAGGCAGTCCGCCCGCGCCACCTTCTTGGGTGTGCAATAGTTCTTTAACGCGTTGCGAAAATGGTGCCAGTGCGCCATCGGCCAGCGCCCGATCGCATTCGCGCCGCGCCAGTTCATACGAGTTGCTGTCGGCAGTCAGGCAATGCAGATTCAATAGTTCGGCAGGAAAGTGAAACGCCAGATGGTTGCTGCCAAAACGGATATGGCCGATGCCAAAGCGGCGGTATTGATCGGACCAAGCCGGTTCCATAAAAGGTAAATCCACGCTCATGTCAGCAAACATATTCCCCACAGCCGTTTCCAGTACCCGCATCAGGGTGGCGAATACCGCTTCCACCATGAATTGGCGTACCGGCCCTAGCGCGATGCGCTCGTTGACATTGAGTATTGCACTGGCGTTACTTTCGCTGCGTTCCAGATAGGCAAAGGCAAAGGTATCGGAGCGCAGCTGGCCGTAATGCGCGATGGTCTGTAATAGTTGGCGCAAGCTGCCGCTGGAAATGGCCGCATGACCCACCGCACCGTGCACCGATACTTGCCCGTGCGCACCCAGCTCCAGGCCGAGCCAGGGACAATTGAGGCGGCGCTGCGTTGCCAGGATCAGGCGCTCGAAGGTTTCCAGATCCAGCTCGCGCGGATCGCTGGCCAGCTCGGCCCAGCGCAAGCCAGCTTCGGCCAGCACCGCATCGGCATCGACCCCGCGCTCACGCAGTTGCACATACAGCAGCCGCGCATAGGCGGGGTGCAGCGAGCAAGTCTGGGCGGGTCGGTTGGGTGGCATGCGGTTTTCCTTGAAAGGCGTGTCAGGCAATCATGTTTAATAACGACCGTTGGCAGCGTTAATAAAAAAACTACCGTTGGCAGCGTTAATAAAAAAACTACCATTGGCAGTTTAGGACGATTTATTGTCACTTGCAACGGTGTTAATAAAATCCGACAAAGCTGACACTCTGTCTCATAACAAGGAGACATAAAAAATGAATAAGCTACTCAATCCGGCGACCGCCGGTTCCTCGCCCGACCCGGCATCTTCGTCAATCTACCGCGACCGCAAGCGTTACGCCTGGCTGCTCGCGCTGCTGGTACCTTTGGCGGTGGGCTTTGGTCCGGTGCTGATGATGCTCAATAATGATGTACGCATGTTGTGGATCATGCCTTTCTTCATGTATGTGATCGCTCCGGCGCTTGACTATCTGCTCGGCGAAGACCTGAGCAATCCGCCCGAGAGTGCGGTGCCCAAGCTTGATGCGGATCGCTACTACCGCTGGATTACCTTTCTGCTGGTGCCGATATTGTGGGGCGCTTTTATCTTCGGCGGCTGGTTTTTTATGCGTCACGAATTACCCTGGCATGGGATGTTGGCGATGGTCATCACCGGCGGCATGGTCGGCGGTTTTTGCATTAATCTGGGGCATGAAATGGGCCACAAAAATACGCAGCTAGAACGCTGGCTGGCCAAAATCATCCTGGCACCCAGTGGCTATGGCCATTTCTTTATTGAACACAACCGAGGCCATCACCGCGACGTGGCGACGCCTGCCGATCCGGCATCATCGCGCATGGGCGAGAGTATTTACCGTTTTGTGTTGCGCGAAATGCCGGGGGCCTTAAAGCGTGCCTGGGCGTTGGAGAAAGACCGCCTGGGCCGCTGCGGCCAGCCTTTGTGGTCGCTGCACAATGAGATACTTCAGCCCGCCCTGATAACCGTCACGCTGTGGAGCACGCTGGCACTATGGTTGGGGCTGGGTGTATTGCCATTCTTGCTGGCAGTGTCGTGTTGGGCCAATTTTCAGCTGACCTCGGCTAACTACATTGAGCACTACGGCTTGCTGCGCAAGGAGCGCGCACCCGGTCGCTACGAAATTTGCCAGCCGCACCATTCTTGGAACAGCAACCATATTTTTTCCAACTGGGCGCTGTTTCATCTGCAACGTCATTCCGATCATCACGCTCATCCGTTGCGCCGTTATCAGTCGTTACGCCATTTCGAGCAATTGCCGCGCTTGCCGAGCGGCTACTTTGGCATGTATCTGGTGAGTTATGTACCGCCGCTATGGGCGCACGTGATGAATCCGCGTTTGCTGGATTTGGTGCAGCACGACCCCAGTCGCATCAATTTTGACCCTGCAAGACGCGAACAATTGATGCGTCAATATAAGCTACAGATGCCGGTCTTGGCTGAGGAGCGCACAGCATGAGTGTCTATCAATGCCCGGAATGCGGCTACCAGTACGACGAAGCAAACGGCGAAGCGCATGAAGGCTATGCGCCCGGCACACTCTGGGATGCCATACCGGACAGTTTTGTTTGCCCTAGCTGTAGCGTGCGCGATAAGGCAGATTTCAAACCGGTCGACGACTCGTGATGCTGCGTGGCTGGTGAGCGGACCGCAAATGGGTTTGTTCACAAGCCACGCATGGAGCGAAGTCTTGGGCGAAAAACGGCTTCAGTGCTTACTAACGCTAGGCGTGTCGATGCCATCGCTGAGTGTTGCGGCAATAAACAATTGCGTGCAATCGACAGGGTCGAAAGAGTACAGCTTGCCGCAAAAATCGCAGTTAATGTCGAGTTTGCCCAACTCGGCCACGGCGCTGTTGATTTCTGGCTGGCCCAGCATCTTGAGCATGTCGCCGACTTTTTCACGCGAACAGGTGCATCTGAATTGCGGATGCTGTGGCTCGAAAACTCGGATGGTTTCCTCCCAGAACAGGCGATGCAGCAGGATATCGATGTCGGTGCTAAGCAATTCTTCCTGTTTCAGCGTGCCACCGAGCGAGATCGCGCGGTTCCATGATTCGGTCTCGTGTTCCGCTTTGGCTTCCGGCGTCATTTCCGGATCGGTTTCGTAGCCGCCGCTCATCGGCAGTTTTTGCAATAACATGCCACGCGCTACCTGATCGTTGGCTGCCAGCCAGATTTTGGTGTCCAGCTGCTCTGATCGCATCATGTAGTTTTCTATCACGGTGGCGATCGAATCGCCATCCAAGGGAACAATCCCCTGATACGCATGTTGCCCCGGCATTTTGTCATTCGGGTCTAGCGTGATGATAAAGCGCCCTTGTCCGTGGGCATGGATCAGCTCGGTCAGGCTGGCATTGTCGGCGATGCTGCTAGCGGTGACGCCATCGCGCAATTTAGCAGTGGCGCGCATATTTAAGTCGCCATCACACTCGACTACCATCAATTTGATCGGGCCATCACCATGAATCTGCATGATCATGGTGCCATTGAATTTTAAATTGGAGCTCAGCAGGGCGGCGGCGGCCAGCAGTTCGCCGAGCAGGGTCTTGACCGCAGCTGGGTACGTCTGGGTCGATAAAATTTGTTGCCAGGTCGCCGGCAATTCCACCAGTTCGCCACGCACGCCGGCGTGTTCAAACATAAATTTCTGTAGCGTGTCGCTCATTATTTATCCTATCCGCTTCAATTGGGTCTTGTATGCTTGCGCCCGTTCTACATAGTTTTGCGTGTTCGCGTGCATCGCCACAATCGCTTCTTCGGTCAGGATGCGTACCGCTTTGGCTGGCGAGCCGATGATCAGGGAGTTATCCGGGAATTCTTTACCTTCGGTAACCAATGCACCAGCGCCTACCAGACAGTTTTTGCCGATTTTGGCGCCGTTCAAGATCACGGCTTGTATCCCGATCAGCGAACCCTCACCGACGCTGCAGCCGTGCAGCATCGCCTGATGGCCAATGGTGACGTTGTCGCCGATGGTCAGCGGGCAGCCAGGGTCGGTATGTAAGATGCAACCTTCTTGCACGTTACTGTTTTCGCCCACGCTAATGAGCTCATTGTCGCCGCGTATCGTGACATCAAACCAGATACTGGCATAGGCTGCTATCTTGACCTTGCCGATAATATTGGCGGTGTCGGTAATGTAGGCGCTGGAATCGATTTCGGGCGAAATGTCACCTAATTGGTATATGGCCATGATTCTTCCGTAAAATAGAGGGATTAACCCGCCATTTTAACGCCCCCTGAATGAATTCACTGACCTCGACCTCTTTTTCTTCTTCCAACCCGCTAAACCAAGAGCAAAACCATCCAGCCGATTTGCGCCGGATGGCCTTGCATTGGCTGGCCGAGCCGCTTGCTGCGGTCAAAGCGGCGGGGGTGCACCAATTGCGCGATGCCTGGCTACAAGGCGCGCTAACGCTCGATGCCGCGGCCAGCCTGGCTGCGCCGCCAGAGATTCCGGGCCGCCCTGAACGGCCAGAGCTGGTGCCGCCATTGGGCGTGAAGCGCAGGGCGATGAATACCGTTGAGGGCAGGGCGGTATTGATCCATGCGCTGGCGCACATAGAATTTAATGCCATTAACCTGGCGCTCGATGCGGTCTGGCGCTTTAGCGGCATGCCCGAAGCGTATTACACCGATTGGCTGCAAGTGGCGCAAGAAGAGGCTTATCATTTTACTTTGCTGTCGGAACACTTAGTCACGCTCGGTTATCACTACGGCGATTTTCCGGCCCATAATAGCTTGTGGGAATTGGCCGAAAAAACCCAGGACGATGTCCTGGCGCGCATGGCACTAGTGCCGCGCACGATGGAAGCGCGCGGTCTCGATGCGACGCCGGCAGTCAGGGCCAAGCTGGCACAGGCGCGCGATTTGCCGGCAGCCGAGATTCTGGACATTATCTTGCGTGATGAAATCGGTCATGTGGCGATCGGCAACCGCTGGTTTGGCTATCTCTGCGCACAACGCAAGCTGGAGCCGATCAGCTGCTATGCCGATCTTGCCCTGCAATTTAATGCGCCAAAAATGCGTGGCCCGTTTAATCTGGAAGCACGGCGTGCGGCAGGTTTTACTGATGAAGAGTTATTGGCATTGCAAAGCTGAAATAATTGATAAAAGAGTGGATGATGAAGACAAATTACTTCCTGCGGTGCCTGGCATCTTTCGGCTGCATACTGCCATTATTTGCTGCGCCATGCATGGCGCAGTCGGGTACGGCAATACCGGCGACCCCCTCGCTTGTGAAAAACGTGGGCGTGAGTGCGGCGGACATTCCGGAAAGCAAAACAGAGATAGAGAAAAACCGTGCTCCTGAGCATATTTTCAGGAAAAAAATTCTTGCCACGGCCTTTGCTGTTAATCGACTGGCGCAGGTGGCAGACATTGACAATATTGCGCAAAATTTTCCGCGAGAATTGTTATTAAGGCTGGAGAACTCACGCAAATTTTTGACCAGAAATTCTCCAGACCTGCTGTCCTACACACGACAGCAAGAGACGCCCAGCGTCAAATTAATCAAACAGGTCGCCGCTGAATACGATAGTCAATTCGTCATTGCGGGAGAAATCCGCAATGCCGGCCTGGATATTGAGAAAAAATACTTTGGTTTGTGGGAAAACCGCAAACGCCATATCGACATTGAGTTTGCTATCTATGATGGCTTGAGCGGCGCCTTGCTAGCGCGACACAATGTGCGCCGGCAGACGGAAGAGCAGGCGAGCGTCGGACGGGATAAACCGTTTGGCAGCGCCGTCTTTTTTGCCACCAGCTACGGTAAGGTGCTTGACTCCCTGCTGGAAGAGTCGGCGCAGTTGATCGAGCAAGATCTGGCACCGTTTCCGCTGCTGGCTAAAATTTTAAAAGTAAGCAATGGCCAGGTGGTACTTGATGCCGGTGCAACCTCGGCCATTGCAACGGGCGATCTGGCCAGCGTCGAAGCGGCCAGTAATGAATTGCCGACGCAGGGTCTGCGGTCGCACCAATCGCTTCCTGCGATGTATGGTGTGGCGCAAACCAACGTCGGTAAATTGGCGATTATTCAGGTGCAGTATCTATTTTCCGTCGGTGAATTATCGGCGCAGATCAAGCCGGACCAAATCCGCGCCGGTGATTATGTCCGTTTCGATACCGTGATGGAGAAATAACGATGGCAACAGCACTCCGTTGAAATCAACCGAACTCAACTGAACTCAACACAACTCAACCGATTGCCTTGGCCCGATCCTCTTCCTGTAGCCGCAACACGCGCCTTTGTACTTTGCCAGTGGTGGTCATCGGTAAGGCTGCGATAAATTCAATTTCTCTTGGGTATTCATAGGGTGCCAGTTTGCCGCGTACATGGGCTTGTAATTCGGCGATAAGTTTGTCACTGGCTTGATAGCCGCTGCTTAACACCACATAGGCCTTGACGATATTGCCGCGTTCCCGGTCTGGCTTCGGCACGACCACGGCATTGCTGACTGCCGGGTGTTTGACCAGGCAGTTTTCAATTTCAGATGGGCCAATCCGGTATCCCGCCGCCTTAAACATGTCATCCGCGCGCCCCTGATACCAGAAGTAACCATCGCTGTCGCGCGAGGCCAGGTCGCCGGTGCGGCACCAGTCGCCGCTAAATTTATGGCGCGTCGCTTCGGCGTTTTTCCAGTAACCGAGAAAAAATACCGGATCGGGATGGCCATGAATATCGCAACGATGCACGGCGACTTCGCCGGTTTCGTCATCGGCGACTTCGTTACCCGCATCATCAATCAATGTCACGCGGTGACCGGGGTAGGGCCGGCCCATGCTGCCAGGCTTGGCAGGCCATTGTTGCGTGCTATTGCCCATGATGTAATTGATCTCGGTCTGGCCAAACATTTCATTCGGCGTAATGCCGAGCGCCGCTTCGCACCAGCCAAATACCGCATCGCCAACCGCTTCGCCGGCGCACATGATGGCGCGTAACTGCAAGCGGTACTGCTGCAGCGGCGCAGGGCATGCCTTCATCATCATTTTTAGTGCAGTCGGGAACAAGAAAGTATTCGTGACGTGATACTTTTCCATTAAATAATAGGCCGTCTCGGCCGAAAAACGGCCCTGATAGCCGACGATGGCCTTGCCAAAATACAGGGTCGGTAACAAGGCATCCATCAGTCCGCCGGTCCAGGCCCAGTCCGCCGGTGACCAAAATACGTCAGCGTCTTGCGGGAACCAGTTTTGCGAAGCGACAAAACCGGTCAGATTGCCGATGATGGCAGAATGCGGCAAGAGTGCGCCTTTCGGTGCGCCGGTGGTACCGCTGGTGTAAATCAGGATGGCGGGGTCGCTGGCAAGGGTGGTGACGGGGGTAAATTGTTCAGGCATAGCAGGAATCGCCTCGTGCCAGATGAGCGCTCCTTCTGTCTTGCAATTGAGCGTGATCAGTGTGTGCAAGGCGGGGCATTGCGCGCGAATTTGCTCGTACGCTTCGATGCCGCTTTGATCGACGACCAATGCCACGGCATCGCTGTGCTGCAAGCGATATTCCAGCGCTTCGGGGCCAAACAAAAAAGACAGCGGCATCGCAATGGCCCCCATCTGCAGGCAGGCCATGAGCGTAATGGCAGTTTCTGGCCGTTGCGGCAAGATGCAGGCAACGACATCGCCGCGCTTAACTCCCTTGGCTTGCAGCAGTTGCGACAACTGATTTGCCTGGCACTGTAATTGGCCATAGCTCAGTGTTTCGGTATGGCCGTTACTTTCTTCGTAATGTATAGCGATGTTGTCGGCACTGCTGGCGTCATTGGCCCAACGCTGGCTGCAGGCTTGAGCGATATTGAATTCTTGCGGCACCACCCAGTGGAAGTCTTGGTAGAGCTGCTGATAATGATCGTTCAGTTTGGCTGGTGTGGATTGGTTCTTTGTGCTGGCTATCTGCGCACTTATATTTTTCTTCATTTTGTCTCTCATGTTGCCTCCAGTATGCTTATCGAACGATCGTGCTATTATTTGCAATCTACTTTATCTTTAACCAAATGCTAATCTAAAAAGCGCACGGTTATGGCTCAATCTGTTGCATTTTTCGACGAATAATTTTAATCTGATGATGAAAAACTCCCGCTCAGAATTTATTTCCATCCGTGGTCTTCAATACCATGTGCGCCATTGGGGTGATGAGACAGCACCTAAAATAGTGATGATGCATGGCTGGATGGACGTCTCCGCTTCGTTCCAATTTATGGTCGATTGCCTGAAAAAAGAATGGCATGTGATTGCGGCTGACTGGCGTGGTTTTGGTCTGACAGAGTCACCCCATACCGATAGCTACTGGTTTCCGGATTATTTGGGCGATCTGGATGCCTTGCTTGAACACTATTCGCCGAACGAGCCGGTGAATTTACTCGGCCATAGCATGGGCGGCAATGCGGTGAGTATCTATGCAGGGGTACGCCCGGAGCGCATCAAAAAACTGATCAATCTGGAGGGCTTCGGCATGCCGGTGACGCATCCTAAGCAGGCGCCGGGGCGCTATCGCAAATGGCTGGACGAATTGCGTGAAACCCCGGTCATGCGCACTTACGCCAGCCAGGCTGAGGTGGCGCAGCGCTTGCAAAAGACCAATCCGCGCTTATCGGATCAGCGCGCGACGTTTTTAGCGCAACATTGGTCCAAGCAAAATGTCCAGGGGCAGTGGGAAATTCTGGGCGATCCGGCGCACAAGCTCACCAGCCCCTTGCTGTATCACGTAGAGGAAGTCATGGCTTGCTGGCAAAAAATCACCGCACCCGTGCTGTGGGTCGAGGCGAATGACACCGATGTCTGGCGCTGGATGGGGCCAAAAGAAGAGGCGCGGATAGAAATTGACCGGCGGATTGCCTTTATCCCGCAAGTCCGTACCGAGATGATCATGGATGCCGGTCACATGCTGCACCATGATCAGCCCGAGATTCTGGCGGCATTGGTGGAAGAGTTTTTGACGGCATAACTACTTCGCCTGCGCGAGAAATGCGTGAAAGCAGGTGGCGCGAAGTGGGATGCTGATTGTCACTCTGATTATGACTCTGATTGTGAGGCATAGAGGGGAAAGACGTTTCTGGGTTAAACTTCTATGCTTCCACCGATTCATCTAACACACCTCTTCACCATCATGAGCGACCACGCATCCTACGGCTTTACCACCACCATCCTTCACAGCGACCGTCAAAAAGAGATCGAGCACGGTTCGCCGCATAAACCTATCCACACTTCCGTCACTTTTGGCTATCAGGATGCGCGCGATCTGGCGGCGGTGTTTCAGGGCAAGCAATCCGGCTACCGCTATGGCCGTCAGGGCAACCCCACCGTTTCGGCCTTGGAAGACAAGATCACCAAGATGGAAGGCGGCGCGTCGAGTATCTGCTTCGCCACCGGCATGGCTGCCATCGGCGCCCTGTTTCAAGGTTTGCTGCGTCAGGGCGATCATGTGGTGTCGTCGTCTTTTTTATTCGGCAATACCAGCAGCCTGTGGCAGACCGTCGCGGCGCAGGGCGTTGATGTCGCGTTTGTTGATGCCACCGATGTCGCGCATGTCGCTGCGGCCATCACACCTGCCACGCGCATGGTGTTTGTCGAGACGATTGCCAATCCGCGCACCCAGATTGCCGATTTAAAGCGGCTCGGGACCTTGTGTCGCGAACGTGGCATCTTGTACGTGGTCGATAACACCATGACGTCGCCGTATCTGTTTCAGCCAAAATCGGTCGGGGCCGGCCTGGTGGTGAATTCGCTGACCAAGTCGATTGCCGGTCATGGCAATGTGCTGGGTGGTGCCATTACCGATACTGGCCTGTACGACTGGAGCGCATTTCCCAACATCGCGCCCAATTTCAGAAAACAGGCTGCCCCGCAACAAGGTATGGCGCAACTCCGTGCCAAGGCTTTGCGCGATTTTGGCGCAAGCTTGTCACCTGATGCCGCGCATCAAATCGCTGTCGGGGCCGAGACCATTGCCTTGCGCCTGGAGCGCGAATGCGCGAATGCGCTGGCGCTGGCGCAGATGCTGGAGGCTGATCCGCGCGTCGCGGTGGTGCATTACCCGGGTCTGCCATCGCATCCGCAGCACGCGTTGGCCAGCGATTTATTCCGTGCTTATGGCGCCCTGTTCAGTTTTGAATTAAGAGAAGACATCGACTGTTTTGATTATCTGAACCGACTCAATCTGGCGATCAACGCTACGCATCTGGGCGATACCCGCACCCTGGTGATTCCGGTCGCACACACCATTTTCTTTGAGATGGGCGCAGAGCGTCGCGCTGGCATGGGGATCGCCGATTCGCTGATCCGCGTCTCGGTAGGGATAGAAGATACGCAGGATTTGCTGGACGATTTCAGCGCCGCGCTGGTCGCCTGACGTTTAACATTCTGATTCGATATACTGGGGTGGGGTATATGCATTGATGATTCGATTGCGCATATGTTTATTGCGCAATCGGCTGATGAATACCTATACTCCCCCTGATTGCTCATAATTAAAGGCTAAGATGCTGACACTGTCACTCAAGATGAGCCTGCGCGATTGGCGCGCTGGTGAGTTGCGTTTTTTGCTGGTTGCCTTGATGATCGCGGTAGCATCCTTGTCTTCGGTCGGTTTTTTTGTCGATCGCATGCGCAATGGATTGAACCGAGATGCCCATCAATTACTCGGTGCCGATTTGCTGGTCAGTGCCGATCAGCCGATTAACCCGGATTGGCGCGCAGAGGCGCAAAAGCGCGGCCTTCTGATGGCCGAGACGGTGGTGTTCCCAAGCATGGCGCTGGCCGGTGTAGGCGACAACGCCATCTCGCGCCTGGTTTCGCTGAAAGCCGTCAGCACGGCTTACCCCTTGCGCGGCAATCTCAAATTAAGTCAGGGTGAAGCGGAAGTCATCACCAAGGATATCCCTGCGGCCGGCACGGTCTGGGTTGATCCCGCCCTGATGATCAGCCTGAACCTGCACCTCGGTGACAAACTTAGCCTGGGCGAGCAGCAACTGACGGTCACGCAAATGATCGCTGCCGAACCTGATCGCGGTGCCGCGTTCATGAACTTCGCTCCGCGCGCGATGCTCAATATCAGCGATCTGGCTGCCACCAGTCTGATCCAGAACGGCTCACGCGTTACCTATCGCCTGCTATTGGCAGGCAACCCCAAAACCATCAGCGCTTTTCAGACTTATTTACAAACCGCGATTGAGCGCAAAAAACTCAAAGGGGTGCAATTAGAATCGCTGGAATCGGGCCGACCAGAGATGCGCGCCACGCTAGATAGAGCCGAACAATTTTTATCACTGGTCAGTTTGCTCTCTGCGATGCTGGCGGCCGTGGCCGTGGCGATGGCCGCGCGCCGCTTTATGCTGCGGCACGTCGATGCCTGCGCCATGCTGCGCTGCCTCGGGTTGACGCAAAATCAAGTGACCTCAATGTATTTGTATGAGTTTTTAATGGTCGGCATTCTCGGCAGCGTGGCTGGCGTGTTAGCCGGCTTTGCCGGACATTATGTCTTGCTGGAGTGGCTGGGGTCATTGGTCAGTAAAGATTTACCCTCCGCCAGTTGGCTGCCTGCAGTGCAGGGTATTGCCACCGGTTTGCTGTTGCTGATTGGTTTTGCCCTGCCGCCGATACTGCAACTGCGCAATGTGCCGCATAACCGCGTGATACGCCGCGAGCAAGATGCGCCGCAGCCATTAACACTGGCGACCTATGTGCTGGGTTTGGGCATGTTTCTCGGCTTGCTGTTATGGCAGGTGGGCGATATTAAACTCGGTTTACTGACTGCCGCTGGCTTTTTGCTTGGCTTATTCGGTTTCGCCTTGATTGCCTGGCTCAGTGTGGCGTCGCTAAAACGTTTGCGCGGAGCGTTTAATCATTCCGCTTGGCGTTT
This sequence comes from Undibacterium sp., assembly GCF_030651495.1. Classification (GTDB taxonomy): domain Bacteria; phylum Pseudomonadota; class Gammaproteobacteria; order Burkholderiales; family Burkholderiaceae_D; genus Undibacterium. The sequence continues at coordinate 30,560 of NZ_JAUSFI010000053.1, read as the reverse complement.
TGCGATTACCGCTTTACAACGCCGCCCCGGTGCGACCGTCATCCAGGTCGTGTCTCTGGCACTCGGTTTGATGGCCTTGTTGTTGCTGACGGTCGTGCGCGGCGATCTCATCACCGCCTGGAAAAAATCGACCCCGGCTGATGCGCCGAATCAGTTTGTCATCAATATCCAGCCCGATCAAAAAGCAGAAATCGCCACCCGTCTGGCGCAAGCCGGCCGGGGCACTCAGCCAGCCTTGTACCCGATGATACGCGGCAGGCTGATACAAGTGAACGACATCGTTCTCCAAGCCGACACCTTTGTCGACGACAGGGCAAAACGACTGGTGGACCGAGAATTTAACCTCTCCACCATGAAAGATCTGCCCACACTGAATAAAATCACCGCTGGCCATTGGTACAACGATGCCAGTGCCACGCAGCCAGAAGCTTCGGTAGAGGAAGGCATCGCCAAAACCCTCAATCTTAAATTGGGCGATAAACTCACTTTTGATGTGGCAGGCCAGCAAGTTACCGCCGCTGTCACCAGCTTGCGCAAGCTCGATTGGGGGTCGATGCGGGTGAATTTCTTTGTCGTGATTAACCCCAAAGCCATGGCCGATCTGCCGCAAACCTGGATCACCGCTTTTCGGCTGCCGGAGACGGACAAAAAGTTTGTGAATCAATTGACGCTCGATTACCCCAATCTGACCGTGGTCGATGTCGGTGCCATGATTAAGCAAGTGCAAAGCGTGCTTGATCAAGTCATCACTGCGGTCGAATTCCTGTTCTTGTTCACGCTGGCCTCCGGCGTGTTGGTGCTGTACGCGGCGCTCGCTGGCTCGCAAGACATACGCATGCGCGAAGCCGCTTTATTGCGTGCATTAGGCGCCACCCGCAAGCAATTATCGCAAGCCCAATGGATAGAGTTTTTATTGGTCGGTGGCCTGGCCGGATTGCTTGCCGCCAGCGGCGCGTCGGCCATCGGCTGGGCCTTGGCGCGTTTTAGCTTTAATTTTGACTGGAGCTTTTCACCGCTGGTATGGCTGGCCGGTTTGGTGGTCGGTGCCGGCTGCGCCGTGATTGGCGGCTGGATGGGTTTGCGCAATGTCTTAAATCAGCCACCGCTGTTAAGTCTGCGCGAAGCCTTGTAGATGGCCTATGGTGGTCTATGATGGCGCCTGACATCATTTTTTGAATGTAGAAGAAGTAAATCGTTATGAATACTGAAATAAAAACCCAAATCAAAAATGCAATAACAACACCGCTGCCCGAAGAAGAAAAATCGAATCTCTACCAACTGATAGGCGGCGCAGATAAACTGCGCGAGATGGTAGACCGGTTCTATGACCTGATGGAGCTGGAGCCGGAGTTTGCCGGCATCCGCAGCATGCACCCGACACCGATAGACAGTTCGCGTGACAAGCTGTTTTGGTTCTTGTCCGGCTGGATGGGCGGTCCTGATCTGTACATACAGCAATTCGGCCACCCACGGCTACGCGCACGGCATTTGCCTTACGCCATCGGTATCAGCGAGCGCGACCAATGGCTGCGCTGTATGGCATGGGCGATGCAGGATGTAGCGATTGCAGACGGCTTGCAGCAGCATTTGATGAGCTCGTTTTATCAGACTGCCGACTGGATGCGCAATAAGGCAGAGTGAGCAAATAATGCCCCCCTCTCTTGCTTACGGGAGAAGGATGGTGCTATCCAAATTGATTGAATGAAAATACCCCTATCTCTATGAGCCTGACCGACATCATTATCCTTGCTGCACTCGCCTTACTGGTGCTGTTCAACATCCTCCTGTTATTGCGCAGCCGCAGCAGCGACAATAACGCGCAGCTGCAAGCCCTCTACACTTTTTTACAGCAATCCCAGCAAGCGCAGCAACAGGCCGAGGAGCGGACAGAACGCTCATTGCGCGAACAAATTTTATCGACCGCACAAGCCACGCGGCAAGAGTTGGGCAGTAATTTCACGCGCTTTCAGCAAGCCTTATTTACCCAACTGACCAGCGTCGCCACGCTGCAAAACAGCCAGATCGACAGCTTCTCGCAACAACTGGCCACGCTCAATCTCAACAATGCGCAGCAATTGGAACAAATGCGCCTGGCCCTGATACAGCAAAGCCAGACCGCCCGCGACGAGCAAGCCAGCAGTCTGAAGCGTTTTGGCGACACGCTTAACCAGACGCTGGCGACACTGACAGAATCGAATGCCCTGCGCATGGGCGAGATCCGCGCCACGCTAGAGCAAAAAATCCAGCAACTGCAAGCCGATAACGCCAGCAAGCTAGAAGAGATGCGCAAGACCGTCGATGAAAAACTCCATGCCACGCTAGAGCAAAGACTAGGCGAATCCTTCAAGCAAGTCTCAGACCGGCTAGAGAAAGTCCATCAGGGCCTGGGCGAAATGCAGCAGCTGGCGATCGGTGTCGGCGACCTGAAACGGGTACTCACGAATGTCAAAACCCGTGGCACCTGGGGTGAGGTGCAGCTGGAGATGGTGCTGGAGCAAATGCTCACGCCCGATCAATACGCCAAAAACGTCGAAACTATCCCGGGCTCGGGCGAGCGGGTTGAATTTGCCATCAAGCTGCCGGGCAAGGAAGAGGGCAGGGCGCCGGTCTGGATGCCTATCGATGCAAAGTTTCCTAAAGAACAATACGAGCGACTGCTCGATGCAGCCGAAAGAGCCGATGCCGACGGCGTCGCGCAAGCCGGCAAGGAACTCGAGCGCGCCATCCGCAGTGAAGCCAAAACCATCTCCGAAAAATATCTGTCGCCGCCGCTGACTACCGATTTTGCCATCCTGTTTTTGCCGACTGAGGGGCTGTACGCCGAAGTCATGCGCCGCCCCGGTCTGGCCGATGACATGCAGCGCAGTTGCCGCATCTCGATTGCCGGCCCGTCGACCTTATCCGCCTTGCTCAACAGCCTGCAAATGGGTTTCCGCACGTTGGTGTTAGAAAAGCGCTCATCTGAAGTCTGGCAAGTGCTAGGCGCGGTCAAGACCGAATTTGGCAAATTCGGCGATATCTTGGCCGCCACCAAGACGGCACTCGAACGCGCCGCCAAAAACATCGATCACGCCGAAGTCCGCACCCGCCAGATGACCAAAAAACTCAAGCAGGTAGAAGCCTTGCCATCAGATGCCGCGCAAAATTTGCTGGGCATCGATGGCGATATGGCAAATGATGTGGACGATGCTATTTAGCCGGTTGATCGATGTTTATATAAGTGTACTGATAAGTGTACTGATTCTAGGCATTTAATTTCGTAAATAGGGGGTGACACGCGTATAATTTATATGATTGTTATTATGTGATTTCTTATGCTATCCCCTAAGTCTATTGCTTTTGCGCTGTTATTTTCTCCGATATTGGTCTTTGCAGAGGGCGATAAGCCATCCGTAACACCCGGCTCCACTTCATTGAATGCCGAAGTTAAATCCCGTCCCACCTATTTTCGTCTTGGCATTGAGTCGGTAGATTTACCCAATAAAGAGACTATGGGCACCGTAGGTGGCAGTTATCTCATGCAAGTTGCGCCAGATATCTATGCCGGCCCAGCCGCGTATGGCGCGTTGACCGGTAAACGTGGCGGTTTTTTTACCGGTGGCGCTGAGCTGGCCTGGAGAAAACCGCTCTATTCCCGCTTGATGTTAGAGACTGGTTTGTATGTTGGCGGCGGCGGCGGCGGTACGGCGCTGGTTGGCGGTGGCTTAATGCTCAGGCCACACATTGATCTTAGCTGGAAATTCAATCAAATCAGTGCGGGCGTGTCCGCTTCGCAAATCAGATTTCCTAACGGGCATATCAACAGCAATCAGCTTGGCATTACGTTTTCTATTGATAACGAATTTGTCTATTCTGCACCAGGTGAAATTGGCAAACTAGTTACCACCAATCGGCGCGGTGGCATTGGTTTTGACCGTATTGCTGTAGCTACTGGAGTATACAGGCCAAAGAGTGGCGTGACTGATTTGGCCGGAAATGCCTATGCTGGGTCGATTGGATATGCGGGCTTTCGCATGGATCAGCTTATTTCAGATTACCTGTTTTGGGGTATTGAAAGTGGTGCCGCTGTTAAAGGGGGGGCTGATGGCTATGCCGAGATATTAGGTGTCATTGGTGCTGAATACCCTATCATCAACGACCGCATCAAGTTAGGCTCACGACTCGCCTTGGGTATGGGTGGAGGCGGCAAATTAGCGGTTGGAGGAGGGTTATTGGCTAAAGCCGGCCTGTATGCCAAAACCCAGATAACAAATGATGCCTATGTTGCGCTAGAAGGTGGCGTAGTTCACGCACCTAATGGTGGGTTCAGATCAAATTATGGCACGGTACAATTGGGTATAGATTTAGACTCTGCGCCATTTAAGCAGTCGTTACAATTTCCACGCGTAATACGTGGCACAGAATGGAGCGCCAGCGCCGAGCATTATCTGAAGGCTAACCGTTACAATGGATCTAATCCCAGCCTCGATACCATGGGCTTAAAAATTGATCGCACTATTAACGATAGTACTTATTTCTCGGCCCAGGCTCATAGTGCTTTCGCCGGCAACGCGGGCGGCTTTTCTGTTGGCTTAGTTGGTTTAGGTTTGCGTGCACCTAAAACAACTTCTGGCTTATCTGCAGGTGTAGAAGTTCTGGCCGGTGCTGCCGGAGGTGGTGGGGTCAGCACAAAAGGCGGTGCGGTCATGCAAGTGATGACCTATGCAAGCTTAGATATCAATAACGCCATGAACGTCAAATTAGGCTTAGGGCAGGTACGCTCAATCAAGGGTGAGTTAAATTCAACACTGCTTGATTTATCTTTAAGCTTTCCATTTGGCGTTCCAGGGAGATAATGAGTATGAAAGACGTTGATAAAAACAATATAAGTGTTCCTGCTCTTGCTAACAATGGCATTCCCAGACACATCGCCATCATCATGGATGGTAACGGCCGTTGGGCAACCAAGCGTTTTTTACCGCGCGTAGCAGGGCACGCAAAAGGAGTAAAAACTGTACGTAAGGTGGTAGAAGCTTGCATTGACCGTGGCGTAGACTATCTGACGCTCTTTGCCTTTAGCTCAGAAAACTGGCGTCGTCCAGCTGATGAAGTGTCGGTTTTGATGCAACTCTTCAGACTGGCTTTAGGACGAGAAGTAAAAAAAATGCACTCCAATAACATACGTTTAAAAGTGATAGGTGATCTGAGTAAATTTGACGCTGAACTTCAGGCTATGGTGCGAAATTCCGAAGAAAAAACAGCAAATAACACTGGTCTGACAGTGACCATTTGCGCCAACTATGGCGGACAGTGGGATATAGTCCAAGCCTGCAATAAAGTGCTGGCCGACAAAGATCACGTCGGAAATGTGACAGAAGAATTGATCGCTAAAAATTTGTCAATGGCCTACGCCCCAGAGCCAGACCTAATGGTCAGAACCGGCGGAGAATCGAGAATATCCAACTTCTTGCTCTGGCAGATGGCGTATAGCGAATTCTACTTTACCGATACATTCTGGCCAGATTTTGGCGAGAAAGCGCTTGATGCGGCAATTGCCTCCTATCAAAACAGAGAGCGACGTTTTGGACAGACTAGTGCGCAGGTCACAGACGCTAATTGTGTGCGGGGTTAAGTATTAACCTGATTAGTTACGAAGTGAGCGTTCCTCTGAAATTGAGTCTTCCAAAGCTGACATAAAATGACGTTATTTTAGAATAACTGGAAATGAAAAAAATACCTAAACAATCATGCACGACCGAGTTCAAAGAACTTGCCGTCAAACGGGCAGTAGAAATGCGGTCTATTCCGGCAGCTGCCAAAGAGCTTCGGCTGAGCTATCAGACCCTGCGCAACTGAAGCAGCGCGGCGGTCGAAGGGAAGCTAAAAGAAGCTGGCCACAAAACATCGGAGAATGTGGCAAAGGCACATAGATGGATTACTGGATCAGTTTATGTTTTGGCGACGACCGTCAAAAAAACTCAATTTTAACGCTTCATTTTATTATAGATATTGACATTATTTTATTTTTAGAAGACTCATTTAAAGCACTACAGTAAACTTTTGCTAATAGTTTTAAAATTAAAATAATTGTTGTAAATAGTGCATTTTTTTAATCGGACATTCGTGATGCATATACAAGGACGATATGCATTTTTAGCAAAAATTATTCTAATTGAATGTAAATATCCATTATTTTCTTGCAAAATTTATCTGCTAAAAAATTATCTTTAAATCTTTTTCTTGCACCTAATGAGTATTGCTCTCTTAAAGTAGGATTATTCAAAATTGCAATACAACTTTCTGCAAGTTCTTCCGGTTTTCCAGTAGTCACATTCTCACCGCTAACTTGATGTGCATTTACCCAAGGTACGCCAGAACCAGGAATATTTGTGGCTACAACCGGCAAACCATATGCCATTGCCTCAAGCAATACAACACCGAATGCTTCTGAGCGTTCAATTGATGGCAAACAAAATACTTCGGCATGCATATAGAGAGCGATCAGCTCCTCATCAGTTACCCTGCCAGCCAAAAGCACTTTATTTTGCAACTGATTTTTATCTAATTGTGCAGTAAGTTCAGGCAATAACTCACCGCCACCCGCAACGATAATTGCGACATCATCAGGGAAATGTTTTGCTGCTTCAATTAGAACAGAAAATCCCTTATATGCCGTCAACCGACCTACGCTAAGAACAATTTTGCGTCCAGCAACAAATTTTTTCAATCGCTTAGATAGTGGTGACGGCACAGTAGCAATTGCGGGAGGTGCTATTCCCAATGGGACAACCGCTACTTTGTTAGAAAATGTATTTAACGCTGCAGAGCCGTCCATATAAGCTTGAGACGTAGCAAGGACTATGTTTGCGCGGGTCAGCATCCATTTTTCCAGTGGCCTCACTACTCTCCCTAGTGCCCCTTTACCGACGATGTCGCTATGCCAATGAACTACCAATTTAGATTTTTTACCAATAAATAAAGTCGCCAAAGATGCCAGTAAGTTGGGAGCATGGAGATGAATAATATCTGCACGACGTCCTGCTGTAATTAAATTAAAAAAATAATTGAAATTTAACGGTTGCGAACTAAGTAATCTTGTAATTGGATGGCGGACAACCTTTACTCCAGCACATACTTCGACTGCGCTAGCAGTCTTGCCAAAACAAATAACTTGTACATCATGCCCTGCATTTAATGCCCCTTCTGCCAAAGTCTGGGTCACGCTCTCAATACCACCCATATCAGGTGGGTAGTACTTGCCAAAATGAACAATTTTTTTCATATTTTTAAATCAATTAAAAAATCAGGAATAGATCAACGTGGCGATTGCACTTAGCAACACAAAAGATCCACTCGCGCACAGCCATGAGCGCCATAAGCGGATACCTGCAACATACATACCGCATGCCTGTACAAGATAAAATAGAAGCATAACAACACTGTGAACATAAACAAAATGCGCCAAACTCACACCGATATTACGTATTAAATACATAGCCAGAGGCATTGACGCTAGTAAAAACAAAATACTCCATGGCAAAATTTTGCCCATGGTTTGTTTACGTGTATTCACTGTGTCATTAAGTGAAATCGCTGACCAAAGTATTGATTGCGACAGAATCAGAATTGCTGGTAGTGTGTATGAATGAAACGCCTTAAAAAAAGCAGGACCAAGCATCCATCCCATCATAGGACTAACGATCCATAAACCAATTACTGAACAGGATACGCAGCCGATGATGACTAACATCACACGTTCCATTTCTCTATCTGGCAATTTATACAAATGTCTAAATTTGGCAACAAGAATAATCTGATGCGCAACGATAGGTAGAGCTGCAGCGCGTGCCAGAATGGCATAATCAGCGGTCAATAAGGCACCACCGAGATAGCCAATTACCAAGCGCCCCGATGTTGTTGCCGCAATAGTGACCAGAGCGCCTAACATCAGCGGCAAGCTCAGCTCTAAAGTGGCGCGATATAAAATAGTCTTGTCAATCCGGAGTTGCTCGGTAAGTGACTTTGCTGTCATGCCAAACAATCCTAGTACGTAAAGTGATGCTGCAATCATCAGCCATTGCAGAGCATCAATTACCTCAAAATATTTGGCAATCAAAGCGACGATTGCCAGTAATGCGAACAGCCCCGCATCAAGTAATAATGAGGCTTCACCCTTACCCGCGGTCTTTAATTGAATGCTCCATAATGCTTGAAGTGTTACTGCAGAGGTTAAGACTAAGCTTAATTGGAATGCTGGAACAGCATTCCAAAAAAAGGACGCACACATGGCTAACAGGCAGATGCCCACTAATATAAGGTGATGTATCAGGATGCCGCTAACCGTACCTTTTGCAGATCGGTTCAACTGAATCAGTGGTAATGCTGCTGCTGTCCCTAGGGTCGCTAATGATGCTGCAAAAGAGGCTGCAGCATGCGCCCATTCCATAGCACCGTAAGAGCGGGTCGGTAGTAGGTTAGCGAGTGCAATCGGCGCGAAAAACAACGTGCCTCGGGCAAATATAAAACTGAATAGATAAACCGCCAAACGTAATAGCTTGTTCATCTGCTTAACACTTTTTCTTCAGGTACACCCGTTCACAAAGTTGTTCATCTGTTGATTTCATCAGATCGCTTCTTGCTTCAGGTGCTAATGGGCGTGGCAATTTGCGCAAAGCAGACGAGACATACAATCCTGCTTCATCCAGATTGCGGGCAACCGTCGCGCCGGCCCCAACGATTACGCCGTCAACAATATTGACCCCCATACTGATGATGCAGCTAGCTCCTATATAAACGTTATCTCCAATTCTTACTTTCCCGTCGATACGGTAGCGGTCAGATCCTGATGTTTCATGGATATATCCGTGGCTCCAAATTTGAGTTCCCATACCTGCAATCGTAGAATAGTGACCAATATGTATACTTTGAGTACAGTCAATTAGGTGGTCGGCTGTAATTTTGGCTAGTTTTCCCAAACGTAGTGTTGCTTTGCCTGAGGTCACGCCAAGAGGAGCTCTGATAATTTTATTTCGATTACCTATCGCCCCTTTTTCATCCAATACAATATCAATAGGGCCATTGATGATATTTGTCCGTCCAATGTAGGCATCTTTACGCATGACCAATCGGTTGATGTTAATTAAATTTAAATGACCTATTCTGGCTCCGCTTTGCATTAACAAACGGTCTGTCAACACCAGAGAAAAACCTAAGCGGCAGTCCGAAGCAAGTTTATGTCCAAGTAAATTTAATATTTTACAGGCCAAATAGGAAGGCAAAACCAGTGCCGTCGTAGCACTAAGGAATCGACAAATTTTTTTATTCATTACGACAGATAAACTCTGTTAACCCAGCTGTCTGCCACTACCCCAGTAGAATTGCACAGAGCATCTAAATTCATTACTGGTGTTTTAGGACCATAAGGCAAAGGGAACATGCTATAAACCACTTGAAAAATTAGCCTGGTGCCTTGTTTGACGGGTTGCCCCTTGTGGATGCCAAATGTGTTTTCGACAAATCCTTCGCCGGCTTGCCCAGTTAATTGCAATATATTCTCTTTGCCAAAAGCTGTGACGACTTCAGTATCATCGAAACGGCGAATTTCTCTTAGCTTGTCACTGTCTGAAGAATGGCTTACGTAGATGTGAGGGCCATTGTTTTCACCCACGTCGGTAAGGTAAACAAACAGTTTAAGAAACCGCCAATCGTCTACATCCCTATGGAAATTTTCAGCCTGTTGCGCACCTATTTCAGTGGAGTAACTCCACCAAGCGGCGAGATAGCCTATGGTTGGCTTGCATCCTAAAAAAGCAGCGGCAATCTCCATTAATCGAGGGTCGTTTGCTAATTGAAATAGATATGGTGCTTGCAATATATCACTCGCATTATGATGCGCCGTATGGCTGAGTGGATGACGTGCATGACTCTTTGGTAAAAATGCTGGCGTTTCAGGGCGATAGTCATCAATAATTAGCTTATTTGAAAAATATGCATATATTTCATCGCATTGTTGATGATTAAAGATTGCACCAAGATGTGAAATGCCGGTATTTTTTAACTGCGCTGAGTGCTTATTTAGCGCATCAATAAATTTTGCATCTGGTGCAGCTGCTTTTTGTTTTACAGATGCAACGATTGCCGATAGTTTGTCTCTTAGACCAAGCTTCATAAATCTGCGCTGTATATAAAATGGCCACCAACGGGAATCTGATAAAACGATACCAAGGCGACGCAATTTTCTTTTGAGTACTTTCATGTTATATAGGTAATTTTCTAATTTTAAGAATTCGCGCTGGCACACCACCTACAATCGCGTAAGCAGGGACGTCTTTAGTTACAACAGATCCAGCAGCGATAATGGCATATTCACCAATATGTACTCCGCCAAGTACAGTGGATCGACTCCCTATCCATGCACCCTTATCAATGAAAATGGGGCGAGACTGGTGTGAGTAAGGGGGGAATTTTTCATCAAAATCCAGACCTGCCGTTTCCAGATGTACATCCCGCGAGATATGCACAAAGTCTGCGATGGTGATCTTACTATGCGCTCCCAGCGATGCATTGACGCCAATCACGACTCTTTCACCTAATGAAATATTTTCTGGATATTTAAGATCCGCTGCCCAATGGCATACGCAGCCTAATCCGCGATTTCTGATTAATGCACCGAACCTAAGCCTTCCCCATAGCCAAAAAAAACGACGTATAACAATATCAATTATCGAGACAAAGAGTCTAATAGGCCAAAGTAAACAGAGTTTTTTTTCTAAGGTAAGGATTGCAGTTTTCATTTACTTTTATAACTTAATTGAGGAATTAAATATTTACCCATTTTCATAATTGGTGCCTCAATGTATTTCCACGAGAGAAATGATATAGCCAAGCTTGTCAAAACTGAAAAAATAATAATTGACGATTCAATATTAATAATGGAATTTTTTCTTAGTAATATAGCTATGCCATTTAAGGTTAGCCAATGAGTCAAATAAAGGCTATACGACCAATCACCAACTTTCGTTAGTCCAAGCCAATTAAATTTTTCTAATAATGGACTGATAACCCAAAATAGAAAAAATATTCCAATAGCAAGTGGACCAAAATGAAATAGCCTAAGTTCTGGCTCTCCTGGAAAAAACACTTTATTTATAAAAATAAAAATAACAAAAGCACATAAAATTGTGAAGAAAAATAACCGAATTCCAAGTTTGCTATGACACAAAATTTGGTTAATTTTTTTAAAGAGCAATCCTAGAAGAATACCAATTGAAAAATAAATTGGTAGGGTTATATTAAATATTCCGATCGCATATTCTGATCCGATGAAAGCGAAAGAGATTAGAGCAAAAAATAAACATAAAATTCCAGAAATAATTATGCCGATATACCCCCAAAAAAAACAACAGAAACCAAATAATATATAAAAATAAAATTCATAAACTAAACTCCAGCCCACCATTAAAACAAATGGTTTCGCACTAGGGAAAAGTAAAAAAGATTGTAATAATGTTGCTTTTGTTAATAGTTTACTTGGTTCAAAAAAGCATAATAAAAATAAAGCGATAATACTGAATACCCAATAAAGTATTGCTATTCGCCAAATTCTTTTTGTAATAAATGAAGATAAATGTACGAAATTATTTTTATATAAGTCTGCATTTTTTTTAATGGTTACAGTCATTACTAAACCTGAAACCATAAAAAAAATGTCAACGCCAATTTCGCCTAAATTAAAAATTGTTTTTAATATTTGACTGTCAAATAATCCGCCATTTTTTTGCAAAATTTGCGAATGAAAAAAAACAACACTTAATGCTGCGAAACCGCGTAGCGCTTGAATAAAGTCTAATTTCATTAACTACTTCTATAAATATGGTTTAAATGGAAATTAAATATTCCGATTCAGAGAGGGAATTATTTTCTTCTCTGAATAAGTTATTTTTTTAATTGAATTGATATCGAATTTTGACAGAAGAAATAACCACGTTAACAAGCCATTCGGAAATGATTGTGCATGTGGATAGACTGCCATTACAAATATGCAAGCAGATGAAGCATAAAAATTGAGCCAATCTTTCTTACGGGCGGCAACATATAATCGGTAAATAATTAGGCTAAGTACCGTCAAGAAAAATATAAATCCATTGTCGAGCCACATGCGAAGCCAATCACTTTCAGTTCCTCCTTGAAAGGCTTTGATATAACCAAATTTTCCAAAAATTAGTGAAATTAAATCATAGTTAATTAACTGGTTAATCGAACTTAACCAAAATTCGAATCGACTAATGTTTTGTGAATTATCCGCTGATCCAGCTTCCAACATTCGAGTAACGGAATCTTCTGTCGCAAATAATGCCATCCATGAAGCGATTAATAAAAGAAAAACAGATAGACTTAACAACGTTTTTATAGCATGTGCTTTTAAGCCTGTATGAGATCGAAATAAATTTACTAACAGTCCTACAATACCGATACCAAGTCCAAGTCTGCCTTGCCCGAGTAACGATGATGCGCAAAGTAAAAACCAACTATACTTCGATTTTGGAGCTAAAAAACATAAAGACATTGCAACTCCAATACCATTTAATGGGGAGCCATATAATCCTTTTGTTCGTAGTCCCCCATCAGAGGTTGAAAGCATTTTCTCATCATAACTAAAGTCATCATCTACATAAACAAAAATGAACTCACCTGTTAGTGACTCTAATATTTGGAATAAAGTATTAATAGTTACAAGGACTGTTAATGTTTCAATTAGATATTTGGGACGCATTCGTAAAATAACTATTGAAATTGCAAAGGCTGCATAATAGCTACTTGTATTAAGTGTCAATATTACAATGCTGGAGCCAATCCACGAAAATACAATAAAAAAAGTTATTATTAGTATAATTTTTTTATTAAAAATAGTTTGTTTAGATTCTTGATTAGAAAAAACAGCGAGAAAAATAATTAGTATTATTCCGATAATTTCAAAGTGGACGCCCAGCTGCATAATAAAAAAATCTTTATATAAAATGCATCCTAATGCTACAAAAAATAACAAATCGGCTAGTAGTAATTTAGGAGGATTAAATTTTTTTACTTCAGAATGTTGCATGTCGGAGTTCATCAATCTAAGAAACGTAGGCAATAATTTGGCAATCAAATATATAGTTGATTCGGCATAAATGATTTTTAGTTAAATATTTTTGTTGATTTTATTTTCTATATATAGAATTTTGATTTACACAGGTTGATAAATTTATTACGTCACTAAATGCTAGGCTTAATTCTGCGATATTGTTTTCTGTCATTAATTCAGGGCGAGTGTATGGGTCCCAAGTCATTGCCGGATAGCTGTTTTTGTATAAAGAATTGAGCAAATTTTTAGCCTCCGCCTTATTTGCTCCTTGAATTTCATTTCGTATCACCGCCAGAAGTTTTTGCGCAACGTCTTCCGGCGCATCAATTGCCTGTACGCCAGGGTAGCGTGTCATGACATGTGTGCCCAAACTGGCTACCGGTTTTCCTGCAAAAATGCATTCCATTAAAACCGTGCCAGTCACCGTCATCACTAACGGTGCTTGTGCGAAAATATCCTTCATTGACGTTGTATGCGAAATCGCAACAATGTTAGGTGCCTGCTCAACTACGGCACATAGTTCTGCGGTCAACTCGTACTTGGATTTAGGATTTGGCTTGACTACCAGCACTGCACCTATTGCTGCTAATGCTTTGGCCGTTCGTTGTACCAGCGCTGTTTGGTCGCTCCATGGACTGCCCCATACTTCAATATTGGCTTCGGGTTGCATCTGTAGTGGTAACAGCACCCACGGCGATTGATTCAGGGTTGTCGGCAATGTTTTATGTGCAAACGACTCCCAACGTTGGTATTGACGTGCATGCAGTCGTTCCAAGCGTATTTTGGTCAGAGGGGATGGTGTAATGTAGCGCTCACCTCGACACCATCCAATCAGTATGCGCAGCTTGTCCTTTAGCATGTTATTAAATAATGCTAGCTGTGAACGGTGCACTTTTTCCATGTAGCTTGGCTGTATGGTGCGGCCGACTATGGCATTGAGCATTTGCTCTGCCTCGTTGTCAGAAAGATCGATTCCCTCTCCGCCGACGGGATTCATGGTGTTGTATTCAAAGAAATTCAAACGTCCAACCGGGTAACGCGTTACGTTTGGAGAAAGCAGGGGGATGCCACGTTGTTGGCAAATGTGCGATGTCAACAATTCATGAAATTGAGTCACTTCAGAAAATACTACATCGGGCACTACATCTCCAATAATACGGTTTATGTGATCGTGATACGTCTGCCAGTGAGAACCGTCACCGCCAAACCAGCGTACGCCACGATCTGACTCTTGCAAGCGTGTGCGCAGATCTGAATCCTTCATCATGGCGCCACCAGCTTTGGGGAATGGCATTATGTGGACATTTCCAACGCTCGGGGTAAACATCGGGTTTTGCACTATCCAGTGAATATCATGCCCTAGTGCGATAAGTTCTTTAGCAACAGCTTCTAGTATCCAGGTAAAGTACCTGTTCTCAACAAATAAAATTTTCATAATCAATAAAAACGAATTTACTTGTATACCGCAGATCCGCTAAGGACGCTAGTTTGTAAGGGTAAATTTAAGATGAAACGAGGAAGAAGATGGGTAGCAAAACCTTGCTTAAATAAGCTAATGGCAAGTTCTTTTTCATTTGGTTGTGGTGTATCTGAAGGGAAAAATCGTTCACCTATCCTGTACCAACGTAAACCTCGCTGTTTCATTATTTCGATGGCACTCATTTGCACTACATGTCCTACAGGCATATCAAATAATTCCCTGTCATAGGCTGCGACTGCATAGACGCCTTCATCTCTCGTCATTTGAAAGAAGCCAGCACCGACCATCCGATGGCTATTAGTCGCATCACGCAACACAATTAACATCGCTTCGCCGCGAAGAATCATTTGATATTGCAGGGCCCAAGTTTGGTCATCGCGAGTGACACGTCCTGACACTTGGCGATGCAACGATTTGAATTCTGCCCAAACTGATTCGTTGATATTCTCTTGGGTGATGCTTTCAACACTCCAGAGTTTAAGTCCAGATGAAATTAATGGCCGATAACTTTTACGAAAACTGGCACGTATTTGTTCTAACGTGAGACTTAAGTCAATATATAAATCATGTCGTACGGAAACCGTTGCACCGGATGTCATCCATTGTTGATGCCATTCAGTTAGCCCTGTATCAGCGATATCTGGGGTTTTATATTCTTCGCTAAGAATTTGTTGTTGAACGTTGTCCGTTTGAAAAACCTGAACAAAGCGTAATGCTGCGGCAGTTATCTTTTTAATGGTGCGTGGTGATAAGCCTGCCACGAAGTGGGGCGCTTGTATTGCTGCGCCCATTGAACTTAATTGTTGCTTAATTCCTAGGGTTAAGGTCAGCGGCCATATTGCTGCTGGCTTGCCATCATTGAGCAAAACCAGAGAAATATCGATTAAACTAGTCCCATGCCCAGATAGGTAGGCATGTTGGTAATCAATCATGGCGGTGGCCGCATTGGTTGATTGCACTGCACATTTGGCCCATGCATCTTGCCAGGCTGCTGGCGCATCAATCCGTGGCAATGCAGATAACCCGCTCTCTCGTATCCATCCGACCAAACTTGTGCGTATGGTCTCTATCGGTATTATTGAAGTCATTATTTCAATAATTCCCAAGACAACGCGGTACCTTTGGCGGCGGATTGATTGATACGTTTTCCCATAACAATATCGTAATATTTAGGAGGCAGGCCCAAGCCAGGACGTATTGCCCGAACATTTTCTGGTGTGAGAATATCTCCCGCTTGTAGATCTTTGGCGATGTACAGTGTGCGACGGAATAATAGAGATTTACTCTCTGCAGCGGTGGCACCATAGCTAACTTTACCTAATGCCTGCCAGGCGCGCTCGGTTTCGACCACCAATTGTGCCATTTCTGCTGGCTCCATTGAGAACGTGCTATCCACTCCACCGTCGGCGCGACTGAGTGTGAAATGTTTTTCGATGACACTCGCGCCGAGAGCAACGCTGGCGATAGATACGCCTACACCCATGGTATGGTCAGATAAGCCAACTTCACAATCAAATAATTCACGTAAATGCGGGATGGTTAATATATTTGTATTTTCAGCAGTGGCTGGATAGGTGCTGGTGCACTTTAGTAAAATCAAATCCTTGCAACCGGCTTCACGGGCTGCGCGAACCGTATCGTCTAATTCGGCGATGCTAGCCATCCCAGTCGAGATGATTATAGGTTTGCCAGTGGCCGCAACTTTGCGAATCAGAGGCAAATCTGTATTTTCAAATGAGGCAATTTTATAGACGTCTACATTCAGAGTCTCTAAAAAATCGACTGAACTAGCATCAAAAGGTGTGCTGAAAGGAATCATGCCATGTTCTCGGGCACGATCAAAAATCGGCTTGTGCCACTCCCATGGGGTGTAGGCCTCACCATACAATTTATAAAGTGATGTACCCGCCCATAGGCTTTTGGGGTCACTGATATGGAACTCACGCTCGTTAATGTCGAGCGTCATCGTATCTGGCGTGTACGTTTGAATTTTTAATGCGTGCGCGCCGGTTTTTGCTGCTGCATCAACAATTTGTAAGGCGCGTTCCAGCGATTGATTGTGATTGCCGGACATTTCGGCAATGATGAATGGCACATGTCCTTGACCGATCATACGGCCCGCAATTTTTATTGCTGAGTTTGTCATAACTGAGTTGGTCATAATTAATTTACATTACTGTGTATGTAGTAAATATAGGAGAGTAGCCAGCTTTTTTAAAAACTGCGTGTGAGGCAGCATTATTACTTTTAATTTCTGCACGAATATGACAAGACGATCCGCATTGCGAATTCATCCAATCTAATCCTGCTTTAAGAAATGCATCACCCAAGCCATGTCCATGCCTGCCAGGAACCAAATAAACGGATGTCATCCAGTAGTCAGGGTATTTGTCGTAACGCAATACACCAAGGTCACCGGATGTATCGCCGCCGATTAGCAGATATCGGTCCTGACGATTTAGGCTCGACAGGAACCAGGCTTCATGTGTGGTATACGAAATATCACCTGTTTGATGTGAGTTCAGTCGATTGATTTCGGCATTGCGCCACTGATAAACCATTAGGCAGTCGGATTCTTGGCATAAGCGAAGTGAAATTTTGGGTTTCACAAGATATTTTGCAACTCGCTCTTTACCTTTGTCATCGACAATTAAACCGCTCCTCATAGAAAAACTTTGTCGAAGATAGCAATTATCCAACATTATCGTAAAAGCAGTACGAATTTTTTCTGTAGTAACTTGAGAATAATGACCCAAAAATAAGTGCAGCCCTAGCTGTGCTGCATCTATTCCTAAACGCAGTTGATTGTCTGCCAGCGCAATAGCTATTGATGGCAAACCTAGACTGGCACGCTCCCAACTCATGCTACCTGCTGCACCAATACCGAGGTCGGCAGTCGCCATTAGCTGGGCTAAATTGGGTGGTGCAATATGTAAATGGATATTGTTATATTTTTTTATGCGTTCTTGCACTAAGGAAATGTGTGGCGCCGCATTCCCCATAACAATATCAACTTGCAAATTTGTTTCTGCAAACTGTGGTTCTAGCGCGTCTAATGTTTTTAATATTTCACCAGTTGCATCTATTCCACCGAAACATATATTAAGGCGCTTTACGTCGACAGCATTGCGTTTATCTTCAGGCATTTCATTTTTTGCACGCGAAAATTCTGGGCGCAATAATGCAAACTTCGGACCGAGTAGAGTGGTCGTATTTGCATTTAACTTGTTTGCATATCGGGTCTCTTGATCGACATAGTAATTTTGATCAAGTAATAAATCGCAATCATGCTGGCGATCCGCAAGGTCATCAATCACCATAATCTTAGATACATATGGTCGCAATGCAGATTCCCAGCGCGCATCGAGTGCATAGTGATCAATAACTAAATATTCTAGTTCCCCAAATTCACTGAGTACTTCTTTGGTTGCGTAAGCATCTTGCTGCCATGTTGCATGCAACCAATGAGCATGAGACGGCAAATTTTCATTAGAATCCGAATCAACTAAATCAGTCGTATTTGTTAGTGTTACTGGCAATAAGCGGCGTACTGTATGACCATTCTGTTCAACTAATGTAGCCAGACTGTCAGGTAAATGGCGGCATATAAATACAACTTCACCATTCAAAATTTTTATTTGATTGGCTAATGTCAGGCAACGCATCAAATGCCCGGTCCCTATTTGGACCGATGCATCGACTCTTATGGCAATGTGCATTTTTAAACTATTTTCATTTGTTTAGCGTACTTTAAACAAAGGTTTTAAAGGTTCACAGCGTAAAAATTCTGCTGGATTACCTTTGGTAATCGCTTGATGCAACATAGGGAAAATTTCATCATAGGCAGTCACTATTTTATGAATATCGCCTTCGGTATGGGCGTAGCTCATGTTATGGGTGCCGAACCACAAAATACCGCGTGCCAATAGCTCTTGCATTAATAGTGTTTTACTGTCCCACATAGAGCAACCGGGTGCGTCTTTTAAGGTTAAAAAGCTCCAGGTCGGGTGACCCGCATAACCTAACCAGTCATTAAGTTGATGTTTTTCAATTAAAGCAATAACGGAAGATCGCAATTGTTCACCACGCGCTGTCATTGTTTTTATTACTGGTTCACGTTTCAGTTTATCCATGGTCGCAGCGGCAGCGGCTAACGATAAGGTCTCGCCACCGAATGTAAATGAGAAGAAAATTTCTTCCATCATTTTCATAATGTCGGCACGACCGGCCACTGCCGAGACTGGGTAGCCGTTAGCAATACCTTTGCCAAATGTGGCGAGGTCTGGTGTAACGCCAAAAAGCTCTTGGGCTCCGCCATTGGAGTAACGGAAGCCAGTAATCGTTTCATCAAAGATCAACACTGCGCCATGTTTGTGCGCCAACTCTTTTACACCTTCAAGATAGCCAGGTTGTGGTGTTACTACGTTCATTGGCTCCATTATTACTGCGGCAAATTCACCACTATGCTGTTTAAGTAGCGCATCCAGTGCTGGCAAATCATTGTATGGAAAAGTATGACTCAAGTCTTTGACTGCTTGCGGCACGCCCAATGACCTTGCTGTGGTACCGATATACCAATCCTGCCATCCGTGATAGCCGCATAGGGCTACCCTGTCGCGTCCTGTGTATGCGCGTGCAACACGTATTGCGCCAGCGGTTGCATCAGAACCATTTTTACCAAAACGTACTTTTTCTGCGCACGGCACCATCTCAACCAGACGTTCAGCGACTTCCATTTCTAGCCGATGAGGCAGTGAGAAAATAATGCCGTCTTCTAATTGCGCTTTTACTGCTGATGTGACGTCAGGGTCGTTATAACCTAAGGTGATGGCAGCCAAGCTATTGATAAAATCAACGTATTCATTGCCATCTACATCCCATACTTTGCTACCCTTACCACGCTCGATAAAATAGGGCGAGATGCCAAAGGGATACTGAGTCTTACTTTTACTAAAAGTCTGACTTCCGAGTGGGATAACTCGTTCGGCCCGCTGAAGTAATTCTTCAGATTTTTGATAACGTGTACTCATGTATTCTCTCCACTCATTAAATTAGGTTTTTGATGCAGTGATAAGGTTCAATTATTAGTTTCGTTCAGTAGTGACTTCTTCAGACCTTCATTACGTTGTATATGCTGATTCATATAGACAAGCTCTGGTTGTTCTGCGAGTAAATTAAGGATGTCAGCGGTGCTGAATTCTGGATTTTGCACATACAGCTTTTCATATACAGTATTTACTAATTCAAAATCTTCTTGGTTATCAACTGTCCACCTCAGATGGGATAAATCTGTCTGCGCGCGTACATGGTTTAGGCTGAATAAGTCAGGTTGCTGATGTATGAATAGCGTAACGTGTTCACGTTGCGACTGCAATTTTGCTTCTGCCCAGGCCCGCTTCAATACAGCATATTTACAGATTTCTACATCTAAACCATCTGGGTAAGATGCTTGCGCAGAATTTGAGCTATAGTCAGCGCCACTATCCAGGTGCGATTGGATAACCAGATCAATTACCTCAGGGTCTGCTAACGGGCAATCGCCAGTTAATCGCACTATGTGATCGGGCGCATAAGCAAGTGATGCTTGATAGTAGCGATCCAATACGTCGTTTAAATTGCCTCGAAAGCAGGGTACATTTAATTCTTCGCATAGGCGTGCTAACGCATCGTCACTAGCGTCATCACTGGTGGCGACGATTAGTTGATCAATTAATTTGGCACGCCTGACACGCTCAATCTGCAATGCGAGCATGGCCTTACCTAATATCGGTTTTAGTACTTTGTTTGGCAAACGTGAGGATGAGCAGCGTGCCTGCAATATGGCAAGTATCAATTAATTTACCTTTGAATTAGAGGCCAACGACGGGGGTCGATTAGGTCAATATCAGAAATTGAAAAAGATGAAATATCAATTTTGTAATTATTATTGTATGCATTTAAACATTCCTTAAGATCATTGACCGATAAAACCCCAACAAGGGCTACGGCGATTTCTGAAATTTGTTTGACAAAACTTAAGGCCGCGCACAGTGGAGTAATACCAGTATTTTTAGCTAGCATGTGCAATTCAGTTAGCTTAGGTTTTAATGAATGTAAGTGCGCGGGTAATTTTTGTGGATCCAACAATAATATGCCTTGCAATAATAAAGAGCGTGCATGAATCTCAATATTTTTTTTCGCTAATTTTGCAAGAGATCCGTTATGTATTAGCCGCTGATCAAAAATATTAATGGGTAACTGCATAACTTGAAAATCATAGCGCGAAAGCAATAAATCAATTTGTTCTTTATCGTAAACAGAAACCCCAATTTTTTTAATTCGCCCTTGCTCGCGCCATTTTTCTAATTGCTTGTATAGTTGATCTCCGCCTGGTACCAGCAAGTCTTCAGCGTGATGAACTAATAGACATTCAATTGATTCAAGTTCCAAATTTTTCAATGAACTTTCAAATCCTGTCACTATGCTCAATAGTCCGGATGCATCTACTTTTTCTGTGCGTAGAGGAATCGTTTTTGTGAAGACAGAAAAGCAATCTGCGGGTGCTGATTTAAAGCACGTCCCCAGTACTTGTTCACTAGTGCCATATGCTGACGCTGTGTCGATCACCGAGATATTGTTTTGCCCGGCATATTGTATTATTGCGATAGCATCTTGCAACGTCAGTTGGCCGGATTCATTGGTAGCGCCATAGTTCAAGCCAAATTGAACTGTCCCTAGACCTAATTTTTGTTGTTTAAGTAAGTTCATCTGGCAATAATCCTAGGCGAAAGCATCCTATCCTGTTCCCTTCGAAAATGCACTGACTTCGCAAAAAAGCCTCAACTTTAAAGCCCGCTTTTAGAAAACTTTTATGGGATGCCAGATTTACCTCGTAGCATCCGGCTGAAATTTTTTCTAGATTTAAATATTCAAATCCCCACCGACTGACACATCTAATGGCTTCAGTGGCATAACCTTGTCCCCAAAATTCTTTTTCACCTATCATTAAACCGATTTCAGCAGTCTTGTGTGTAGTGTTAATTAAGTAAATTTTAATATTGCCAATATGTTTTCCGCTTGCAATATCAAACATGCCTAATAAGTACTCGTTTTCATTGGCGACTGACCCAGCAATATAGTTTTCGCATGAGTTTATCGTTGACGTGATATTTTTAATTTCTAAATGTTGATTGACGATTGGGTCATTTAGCCAATCAACATAGGTTTGATTGGCATCGGAAACAGTAAGACTTCTAAAATCTATACGCTTACTTGAAAATGAAATAACAAGTTTCTTCACTATCGCGCTTTGAAAATCAATTTCTTTAGTGTATCAACAACAAAATTTTGTTGAGCTTCGGTGAAGTTTGAATACATAGGCAAACTAATCGCCTCTGCATAGTAAGCTTCTGCTTCTGGGCAATATCCAATTTCAAAACCAAGATTTTTGTAATATGGTTGTAGATATACTGGAATGTAATGAAGATTCACTCCTATTCCAGCAGCGCGCAAACCTTCAAATACGGCGAGATGATGTGCTTTGGAATTGTTTCTCAAACGCACTACGTACAAGTGCAAGCCTGAATAGCTGTCTGGATGCTGCCAAGGCAATGAAATATCAACATCAGACAATAGTTCACTATAACGTTTTGATATTTTATGGCGAATAGCCACAAATTGATCCAAACGATCCATTTGACTTAAACCTAGGGCCGCCTGTAACTCAGTCATCCTGTAATTAAACCCTAATTCTATCTGTTGATAGTACCAAGGGCCATCAGGTGTATGAGTCATTTCCGATGGATCGCGCGTAATGCCATGACTACGCAATAAGTCCATCTTTTTTGCTAGCTCAGCATTATTTGTTAATGCCATGCCGCCTTCGGCTGTCGTGATAATTTTTACTGGATGAAAGCTAAAAATTGTAACGTCACTGTAGCGACTATTTCCGATAGCTTGATTTTTATAGCGGCCACCTATCGCATGCGAAGCGTCTTCTATGACTTTAAATCCGTATTGTAATGAAAGCTGATATATCGCTTCCATGTCGCATGACTGTCCGCTAAGGTGAACTGGTATGACTACTTTGGGGAGTTTTCCTTGTGCTTGCGCAACTAATAATTTTTCTGCAAGTTTAGTTGGACTTAGATTGTAAGTTTGCTCGTCAATATCCACGAAGTCGACTTCTGCACCACAATACCGAGCGCAGTTCGCGCTGGCGACAAACGTAATTGGAGTGGTCCAGACTACATCGCCAGGTCCAACATCTAGCGCAAGGCAAGCGATATGCAATGCAGAGGTCGCGCTATTGACTGCAATGGCATATTTTGCATCACAATACGTTGCAACCGCAGTCTCAAAGCGTGGCACAGCTGGGCCTTGTGTCAAAAAATCAGATTTTAAAACACTGATTACAGCGTCGATATCATTCTGATCTACGTCTTGTCGTCCGTATGGTATATAGCTCAATCAAATCCCCCCTGAAATTTTAGGCGACATGCACTTGAATTAGTGCTCGCAATTCATCAACCGTTAAAAAATCTTCGTTAGTGCCACTGTTATAGCAAAAACCAGGTTCAACTAATTTAGCTCCCATTTTGTCGCAGTAATTCTGTATCGAAAAATTTCCGCCAGCAGGTAAAATTGCATAGTATTTTCCAAGATCGACGGTGTTAAGACTGTCGCTGCTAGTAATCATTTCTTCGTGAATTTTTTCGCCTGGGCGAATGCCGACTATTGGGTGTTCGCATTCTGGTGCAATTGCTTGTGCTACATCTGTAATGCGATATGACGGAATCTTCGGGACCAAAACTTCTCCGCCCCAGGCATTTTCCAAAGACCAAAGAACCATATCAACACCTTCTTGTAATGAAATGTTGAAACGTGTCATTGCAGGATCGGTAATTGGCAATACACCGCTCGCTTTTTTATCTTGAAAAAATGGGATCACAGATCCACGACTGCCCATTACATTTCCGTATCGAACTACACTAAATGAAATGTCACGTGAACCACGTATATTATTGGCCGCAACAAAAAGTTTGTCCGAGCAGAGTTTAGTCGCTCCGTATAAGTTGATTGGCGCTGCTGCTTTATCTGTAGAAAGGGCAACGACACGAGTCACCTTGCTATCTAAGCAAGCCTCAATCAAATTTTGCGCACCTAGTACATTGGTTTTAATACATTCAAAAGGGTTGTATTCCGCAGCTGGAACTTGTTTTAATGCCGCTGCGTGAATAACGATATCAATGCCCTCTAACGCACGTCTAATACGCGCCTCATCACGAATATCGCCAATAAAATAACGCAGGCCTTGGTATTGTTCGCCCGAGAATTGCTGTGCCATCTCATATTGTTTTAACTCATCACGAGAAAAAACCACAAGCCGCTTAATGCTTGGGTAACGTTCTAGAACGGTTTTGACAAATGCTTTGCCAAAGGAACCTGTTCCTCCGGTAATTAAAATTGATTTATTTGATAACATAATTCGACCATGGTATTTAAACACCTATTATAAAAGGTGAAGGATTGCTTTAAACAACTAGTTTTAAGTCACGAATTTTACTTTAAAGACAGTAAATATCTTAGCTTTTTAATTCAATTAATGCTGGTATTGAGGTTCCCTTGATATTTAGTCTTCCATCAGACGGATGTTATGCAGCATGTTTTCCCTGATTTTGTTCATTTCTCCAGCCATCGAGGTATTGCATAGGAGATTGATAACCAAGTGTTAAATTCTGCCTGGTTCGATTATAAAAAATTTCAATGTGTTCGAAGCTGATAGCTTTCATTTCAGCATGAGTGTCCCAGCAGTTTGCTTTGCGGCTCATTGAACAGGTCATGCCAACTTCCTTAAGTTTGTCTTGAAATGCATGACTTGCATATTGACTGCCGCGGTCAGAATGATGCATAACGCCGGCGTCTGGCCGACGGCGAAACAAGGCCATCGTCAATGCGTCCGTCACAATATGTCATGCGTGGTTTGAGCGACCATTCGATCACTTCACGATTAAGCAGTTCTAGCAATATGGCAAGGTAAAGCCAACCCTCATCAATCCAAAGATAGTTAATGTCTGACGTCAAAACCTAGTTGGAGGCGGCTGGCCTGAAGTTCCTCGCGAGTAAATTCTCCGCTATCGGCAAACCATGTTTCGAGTCAGTGGTGACCTTGTATCGTCGTTTATGTCGCACACGAATATCGCTCTCGCGCATGATCTCTTAATGCGCTCTTTGCCCGCAGTAAAGCCTCGAAGCGCAGTTCACGTACCATGCGCGGACTGCCGTAAGCCACCTTGAATTCAATATGAATGGTGCATATAATCGCCAGCCTTTACGCATCCGTCAGCCGTTTGCGAACAAGTATACCACCACGCTTCCAGGCTATAATTGCTGACACTGACATCAAGCACAGCACACATCTCGGTCAGCGAAAATATCTTACTGCGCACATCCATCCAGGAATACTTCACAAAACATCACTTTCAAGTGCGCCGCTGTTTTTTTTATGATTTCGTTCTCCCGCTTAAGACGCTCGACCTCGACGTGTAGTCGAGATAGCTCCATCGCTTCTGGCGTCACCAGCGCCTTTCAGCTGGCCTTCGACCGCCGCGCTGCACCAGTTACGCAGGGTCTGATAGCTCAGTCCAAGCTCTTTGGATGCTGCCGGAATAGCTCGCATTTATGCTACGCGTTTGACGGCAAGTTCTTTGAACTCGGTCGTGCATGCTTGTTTTGGTATTTTCTTCATTTTCAGTTCTTCTAAAGTAACGTCATTTTACGTCATCTTTGAAAGACTAAATTTCAGGAGAAACTCAGATCAGTATTACCTAAGACTCATGGCTGTCTTTAATATAGAATATCACGTGCTCAGATTTGGCCGAGCAAAAGAGTTTTTTATTCTTATCGAAGCCTAGCTTGATCTCGCAATTTTAGTTGAGATTGTTCTGATAGATAGGGGCTATTTGTGTTGGCGTGATAATAATTAAAATTAGATAGGTTTTAATGTTTATTAAATTAGTAAAAGGTGCCGCATGATAAAAATTTTGTCTGCTGCATTGATAGTGTCCTGGATGGTTTGCTTTGCTCTTATATTATTCAAGCATGCTCATCAGCATATTTCATCAGATCATGTAGATTCAGGTCCGCAAAAAATTCACCATGGGGCTACCCCTCGCATTGGAGGGGTGCCTATATTTGTTGGGTTGTTAGCTGGTTTTTTGGTGATGGCATTAGGTGAATGGCATTTTAATTGCTGGCCATTAATGATTACCTTGTTGCCAGCCTGGCTCGCTGGCATGACAGAAGACTTTACCAAGCGAGTTAGTCCGTTTAAACGTCTGCTTGCTGCTTTTGGCGCGGCGTTAATTGGTATGTGGCTGTTGGATGCGCGACTTGTGCGTATAGCTATCCCATTTGTCGATCATTGGTTAAATAGTTATTTACTACTAAGTGCTGTGGTGACCATGGTAGCGGTTGGTGGTATTACGCATGCTATGAATATTATTGATGGTTTTAATGGTTTGGCGGGAGTGATTGTCGTGATGATTTTATCCGCACTGGCTTATGTTAGTAACGAAGTGGGCGATGTGTTTTTATTTGCCCAATGTGTTGCTTTAATTGGGGCGACCATCGGTTTTTTATTTTGGAACTATCCTCGCGGGTCTATTTTTGCCGGTGATGGTGGTGCCTATCTATGGGGAGTTATGATTGCAGAAATTTCTGTATTGCTAATCCATCGTAATCCGCAAGTTTCTCCCTGGTTCCCATTGTTATTAGTTATTTACCCTTTATGGGAGACACTTTTTTCTATCTACCGGAGAAAAATTGTTCGTGGCTTACCGGTCGGTTTGCCAGATGCAATACATTTGCACTCCTTGATTTACAAGCGATTGGTGAGACGGATGGTAGGATCAAAAGAAGCAGTTCATATGATTCGTCGCAACTCATTAACTTCTCCCTATTTATGGGCTTTGGCTTCTTTCTCTATCGTGCCAGCGGTATTTTTTTGGAACGATACAAAATTTTTACTGTTTTTTGCAGGCGTTTTTATTTTATTTTATGGCTTTTTATACACAATGATTGTGCGTTTTAAGGTAAAGAGTTGGATGGTCGTTGGCAACAAACGTTCAGGCCGCAAAAAAAAATCGACGAGCTAAGGCATTAATTGCATTAGTAGTTTTTTTATAATTTCAATTGGTTTAACTTTATATAAGTACGCATATATGCAACGAATAATTAAATGTGGTTTTTCTGCATTGACAATTGCTTTAGCTTCCGGGGTGTTTGCACAAGAGAATGCTGATCCCAAATTGGGTGTTGACGCTAGTCCTAGTAGTTTTGGTAATATTAAGCTAGCATCAAAAATTGTAAATGCACCTAGCGCACAACCGACAAGTGCTACTTCTTCAACCGACCCAAATTCGGATATGAACCCTGTTGGTAGAGTTGCTGATAGCAGAACGATTGTTGCGTCACAAAAGCTGGAGCGAAGTGAATTTCAAAATTTTATTCAATATGCCACCGGTAAAAAATTGCCTGTTTTTGGTACCGAATTCTTTTTGAACGCGCCATCTAATTTTGCCCCCTCTCAGAGTGCGCCCGTTTCATCTGAATATCTTCTTGGCGTTGGCGATGAGGTCCTGGTCCGTGCTTGGGGGAGTATTGATATTGATTACCGGGCGACGCTAGATAGAAATGGTGCTGTCAATATCCCTACCATTGGTGCCATCTCATTGGCGGGGGTTAAAGCGGGTGATGCTGAGGCAATTATTAAAGCATCTGTCGCCAAACAATATCGCGATGTTACTGTCAGTGTGAGTTTTGGTCGTTTGCGTGCTATTACCGTATACGTAGTCGGTCAGGCGCGTAAGCCAGGTTCATATACTTTATCTGGATTTTCTACTTTGGTGACAGCACTGCTCGCCAGCGGCGGGCCAAATGCGAATGGCTCTATGCGTAACGTTCAGGTCAAGCGTGCAGGTAAGGTTGTGGGTAGTCTGGATCTGTATGCTTTTATTGCTAAAGGTGATAAAGCCAATGATGTTAAGCTGCTGGATGGCGATACTATTTTTATTCCTGCTGCGGTAGCTTACGTCGCTTTGGTTGGTAAAGTAAATATGCCGGCTATTTATGAGCTAGGTTCTACTTCCGAGACGGTTGCTAATGTGTTGGATCTTGCTGGTGGTTTGCCTGTTGTAGCTGATCCACGTCGGGCATTTTTAGAACGAATTGAGCCAGGTAAACAGCAGCCGCGTACGATTGAAGAATTTGCCTTAGATCAGGCCGGTTTAAAGAAAACCTTAAAAAATGGCGATTTACTGACGGTAAGTTCGGTTACGCCTGATTTTGCGAATGCGGTGACTTTACGGGGCAATGTTGATCAGGCCGTGCGTGTTCCGCTTAAACCCGGCATGCGAATCAGAGATCTTATTCCTAATCGCGAGATGCTCATTACGCGTGCATCTGTGCAGCGTCAAAATGATGTATTAATTCAAAAAGAAGAAAATCAAAATCAAGATAAAAATCAAGATAAAAATCAAGATAAAAATCAAGATAAAAATCAAGATAAAAATCAAGATAAAAATCAAGATAAGGCCGTGCGAGAAAACGTTACTTCAATCGCGGCGCGTATCGGTAATCTAATTGATGATATTAATTGGGATTATGCAGTCATAGAACGCGTTGATCGTACTACGTTAGCGGTGAGTTTGATCCCATTTAATCTGGGTAAAGTCATGGATGATGCCAATAGCCCAGATAATTTTTTGTTGCAGGCCGGTGATGCGGTCACAGTGTTTTCTCAAAACGATGTACAAGTTCCAATGGCAAAACGCAAGGTCTTTGCTCGTATCGAGGGCGAGGTCAATGCTCCTGGCGTTTATCAGATGCTACCTACGGATAACTTGGCTTCATTAATTGCCAAAGCAGGTGGTCCCACTAACGATGCATATTTGTTTGGCACCGAGTTTTATCGTGAAAAAGTGCGGCAAGATCAGCAAGCAAACTTAGAGAAAGTGGTAAGGCGTCTAGAAACACAAATGCGTACCGAGCGTGCCAAAGCAGCGGCCAACCAGTCTGGCACCGATGCCGCGTCTGCGCAATTGGCCGACGTAAAGTTAAAAGCTGAGATACAGGCAAGTAATGAAGCATTAGTTCGCTTGCGCGAAATGAAAGCTACTGGGCGCATCGCTTTTGGCTTAAGTACGACCGATACCAGTTTTGATAAATTACCATTGCTTAAATTGGAAAATGGCGATCAATTGGTCATTCCAAGCCGTCCTGATTTTGTTCATGTATTTGGTGCGCTTAACCAAGAGTCATCAATTATTTGGCGCTCTGGTTTAACGGTAGATAAATACTTAGCTGAAGCTGGCCCGTCCTCAGAGGCGGATATGGATGGTGTTTTTGTCCTGCGTGCCAATGGCACCGTATTGTCTGCAACGGGGCGAGGCTGGTTTTCTAGCGTGAGCTCTGCCGAGGTTATGCCGGGCGATAGTATTGTCGTGCCGGAAAAACTAAATAAAGAAACAGCGTATAAACAATTTACCAATGGGTTAAAAGATTGGGCGCAAATTCTTTCTGGTTTTGGCCTGGGTGCAGCTGCAATTAAGACTTTGAGATAAGCAGAATGACTAATCTTAAAAATGAAGAAATGCTGCAGCAGGATGATGAAGAGTCGGGTATCAGCCTGATGGATTTGTTACTGACTTTAGCTAAACATAAAAAAATTATTTTGGTGCTGCCAGTACTGTTGGGTATTGTCGGATTATTGATTAGTTTGGTGATGCCAAACATGTACAAGGCAAATACCAAAATTTTGCCACCTCAGCAAAGTCAATCAACCGCATCTGCCATGTTAAGTCAGTTGGGTGGTTTGGCGGGAGGTGCAGGCGCAGCTTTGGGAATTAAAAACCCTAATGATTTGTATCTGGGAATGTTAAAAAGCCGCGCTATTCAAGATAAACTTATTCAGCGTTTTGACCTAAATAAAATATACGAACAGAAGTTTCTTCAGAATACACGTAATAAACTTGAAGAAAATACAACTATTATTTCGGGTAAAGATGGAATTATTACTATTGAATTTCAAGATAAAGATTCTAAGCTCGCTACCGCCGTTACTAATGCATATATTGAAGAATTGGTTATCCTCACTGGAAAATTTGCTTTAACCGAGGCATCCCAGCGAAGAGTATTTTTTGAAAAACAATTGGTACAGGCAAAAGACAAAATGGTAGCGGCAGAGATTGCACTGACCGGTGCTTTGGATAGCAAAGGGATGATTAGTGTCGACGCACAAAGCAAAGCGATTCTGGAAACCGTGGCACGTCTGCGTGCAGGCATTTCTAGCAAAGAGATTCAACTTCAGGCTATGCAGGCATTTGTCACGCCAAATAATAATGAATATAAACGTACTAATCAAGAACTGATCAGTATGCGACAAGAGCTGGCAAAGCTAGAAAATGGTGCGCCTGCTGCTAATGCAGATGAAGGGGGCGGTGTCAAAGATGCCAAAAGTGGTTTGGGGAGCATTCAAGGTTTGCGCGATGTAAAGTATTACCAGATGTTATATGAGCTTTTGTCCAAGCAATACGAGGTTGCACGCTTGGATGAGGCTAAAGATATTCCAATGATACAAGTCTTGGATAAAGCTATTGAGCCAGAACGTAAGTTCAAACCTCAAAGAGCGTTGATCACGATTTTGTCGGCTTTCTTTGGATTGTTTATTGCACTGATTTATGCGTTCATGGCAGAGAGCATGAATGCGCCAAAAACCCCCGAGCAGGAAGAGAAGTGGAAGCAGTTTAGAGCTTATCTAAAATTTAGATAGCTCAGAATACAAAAAAGCCCCAAGTTTTGGGTAATGCCGTTCAGTTAGCAGGTTTTCGCACAACGCGAACGGCATAGCGGTTTGGTCTTGCCTTGACGGCCCGGTCGTATTTTCGACCGGGCCGTTCGTCATTGAGGAGGCTAACCAGCCTTTCACGCAGATGCTTCATC
>NZ_JAUSFI010000052.1 GCF_030651495.1 Undibacterium sp. | reverse complement strand
TAGCGCTTGCAACCCCGGCAAATGGAGTCGCCCACGGAGGTCGTGGAGCAGACGCCAATACAAGGGGTACGTGCGGTGTTAGTGGTATCGGTGGCGTTCAATCGGGCATCCTAAAGTCTGATTTTCGGGTCTGTTTTTCGGGTCTGTTTCTGGTTCAACCTGCAGCTCAGTACAGTTCAGCGCAGCGGCACCCGCTGTCGGCGGGACCCGCTTTCAACTGGAGTTCCAGCGCCTGATCGCCTAAACTAGCCACCCGATTTTACCAGCTAATCAGAACCCTGAAAGGACTTTGATTGGTCTCAATTCACGAGGGAAATACTGTGTTAGAAGCTTACCGTAATCATGTTGCCGAACGAGCTGCGCAAGGCATCGTTCCCAAGCCGCTGGATGCCGAGCAAACTGCTGCTCTCGTGGAGTTATTGAAGAATCCCCCGAAAGGCGAGGAAGCCTTCCTGCTCGACCTGATATCCAATCGCGTGCCTGCTGGCGTGGATGAAGCCGCCTATGTAAAGGCCGGTTTTCTATCTGCTGTTGCCAACGGCGAAGCGTCATCTCCAATTCTCGACAAAGCACTCGCGACCAGGCTGCTGGGCACCATGCTCGGCGGTTACAACATCAGCCCTTTAGTCGATTTGCTGGACGATGCCGTAGTGGCACAAGCCGCCGCCGATGGCCTGAAAAAGACCCTGCTGATGTTTGACCAGTTCCATGATGTCAAGGAAAAAGCCGACAAGGGCAATACCCAGGCTAAAGCCGTGTTGCAAAGCTGGGCCGATGCAGAATGGTTTACTTCCCGTCCTGAAGTGGCAAAATCGATCATGCTGACGGTCTTCAAGGTCGAAGGCGAAATCAATACCGATGACCTGTCGCCTGCACCAGACGCGTTCAGCCGCCCTGACATTCCTATGCACGCTTTGGCGATGCATAAAAATGCCCGTCCTGGCATCGTGCCGGAAGAAGACGGCAAGCGCGGTCCGGTTAAATTTTTTGATGAACTCAAAGCCAAGGGCAATCTGGTTGCCTACGTCGGCGACGTCGTCGGTACCGGTTCTTCGCGCAAATCTGCGACCAACTCGGTGCTGTGGTTTACCGGTGAAGACATTCCTTTCGTGCCGAACAAGCGTTTCGGTGGTGTTTGTCTGGGAAGCAAAATTGCGCCGATTTTCTATAACACGATGGAAGATTCCGGCGCCTTGCCGATCGAACTCGATGTCGCTCAAATGAACATGGGCGACGTGATAGAACTGCGTCCGTTTGACGGCCAGGCATTGAAAGACGGCAAAGTCATCGCCGAATTCAAGGTCAAGAGCGATGTGCTGTTTGACGAAGTACGCGCCGGCGGCCGTATTCCTTTGATCATCGGCCGTGGCTTGACCGCCAAGGCACGTGAAGCGTTGGGTCTGCCAGTGAGTACCCTGTTCCGCTTGCCGCAAAATCCGGTCGATACCAAAAAAGGCTTCACGCTGGCACAAAAAATGGTCGGTCGCGCTTGTGGCTTGCCTGAAGGCCAGGGCGTACGCCCAGGTACTTACTGCGAACCAAAGATGACCAGTGTCGGTTCCCAAGACACCACTGGCCCGATGACCCGCGACGAGCTGAAAGATCTGGCTTGCTTAGGTTTCAGCGCGGATCTGGTGATGCAATCGTTCTGCCATACAGCGGCCTATCCAAAGCCAGTCGACGTCAAGATGCACCACGAGTTGCCAGATTTCATGAGCACACGCGGCGGTGTTCCCCTGCGTCCGGGCGATGGCATTATCCATAGCTGGCTCAACCGCATGTTGTTGCCGGATACCGTCGGTACTGGCGGCGACAGCCACACCCGTTTCCCTATCGGTATCAGCTTCCCGGCCGGTTCCGGTCTGGTCGCTTTCGGTGCGGCCACTGGCGTGATGCCTCTGGATATGCCGGAAAGCGTCTTGGTACGCTTCAAGGGCAAGCTGCAATCCGGCGTTACCCTGCGTGACCTGGTCAATGCGATTCCCCTGTACGCCATCAAGGCTGGTCTGCTGACTGTTGCCAAGCAAGGTAAGGTCAATATTTTCTCTGGCCGTATTTTGGAAATCGAAGGCTTGCCAGACCTGAAAGTCGAACAAGCGTTTGAACTGTCCGATGCGTCTGCCGAGCGTAGCGCCGGTGGTTGTACCGTGCATCTGAACAAAGAACCTATCATCGAATACATCAACAGCAACATCACCATGTTGAAGTGGATGATCGCTGAAGGTTACTCCGATGTGCGTACCATCAAGCGCCGTATCGCCGCGATGGAAGCATGGCTGGCCAATCCGCAATTGCTCAAAGGCGATGCCGATGCTGAATACGCCGCCGTGATCGAAATCGATCTGGCCGATATTCATGAACCTATCGTGGCTTGCCCGAACGACCCGGATGACGTGAAAACCTTGTCTGACGTTGCCGGTGCCAAGATTGATGAAGTGTTTATCGGTTCTTGCATGACTAACATCGGTCACTTCCGCGCCGCTTCCAAGCTGCTGGAAAACAAGCGCGATATCCCGGTCAAGCTGTGGATGGCACCGCCGACCAAGATGGACGCCAAGCAACTGACCGAAGAAGGCCATTACAACGTCCTCGGTTCTGCCGGTGCGCGTATGGAAATGCCGGGTTGCAGCCTGTGCATGGGTAACCAGGCACAAGTCAAAGAGGGCGCAACCGTGTTCTCGACTTCTACCCGTAACTTCCCTAACCGTCTGGGTAAAAACAGCAATGTTTACCTTGGCAGTGCCGAATTGGCGGCGATTTGCTCCAAGCTGGGTCGTATCCCGACCAAGGCCGAGTACATGGCTGACATGCAAGTATTGACCGCCGCCAGCGACAAGGTGTATCAGTACCTGAACTTTGACCAGGTGCAGGATTACACTGACGCTGCGGCGACAGTAAAAGACGGCGCAACTGTTTAAGTTAGTGTCTTAGGTTTTAGTGACCCGGTTCCGGCTGGGTGCGACTAAAACTAAAAAGCCCCGCAAGCATTCTGCGGGGCTTTTTTTATTGGCGGTGAGAGTAAGGGGGCAGTCTATATTCTCCGGTGTAAATAAATTGCTTTTTTATATACGGTCGGTTAATGTTGAAAAATGAAAATTAACGCACGTTAGTCTGTACAAATGCCAATTCCACCCGAATACCAGCGCGCATCTGCCGAATTTGATCAGTTCATGCTCGACGCCCGCGATATTTCGGGCTTGACCACGACGAACATGGCTTACAACATGGTCGTCGGTGTCCTTCATGCGTTTCGTCGCCGGCTCGCCTTGAGGGATGCTCTGCGATTCGCGAATGTGCTGCCTCCGGTTATTCGAGCGATCTTCGTGTCGGACTGGGATTCAGATCAACCCCAGCTTGATTTCACTGATAGGGAATCCATGACGAGAGAAGTTCAGTCGCTGCGCAAGGCGCATAATTTCTCTCCTGACAGTGCCATACGCGATGTCGCTTCGGCCTTACGTCGCAATATTGACCAACAAGCATTGGATCGTGTTCTTTTCTCTCTTCCCGCGGGTGCGAGAGCGTTTTGGGAGGCATAGCCCCTGCAGCAGCGGGCAGTGCCTCAGATCGATTCGCGAAAAGCGCGGATAAACCCTTCGAGTCGACGACCTTCGGCAAACCTCGGCCTGCGGCTCAACGCAAACTTTAGGACTAGTTAATATAATCTCAAGCAACAATGATGGTGAGTACGTCATCTCAGATGACCCGTGCTTACTTGATGTCTCGGTCATTCATGCGTTTCTCGCAAACAGCTATTGGTCGCCGGGCATTTCTCAATTATTAGTCGAAAGAGCAATATCAAATTCATTCTGTTTTGGTGTGTACCTTCATTCTAGGCAGGTGGGTTTTGCACGAGTTATCACGGATAAAGCGACTTTTTCCTGGTTGGCGGATGTTTTTATTCTTGAACCGCACCGTGGTAAAGGCTTGTCGAAGTCGCTCGTTCACTTCATTCAAAGTCATAAAGAATTGCAGGGATTGAGGCGATTCATGCTGGCAACTAAAGATGCACATGGCTTGTACAAGCAATTTGGATTTAATGAACTCTCTGCACCTGAGAGAATGATGGAAATTCGGAACCAGAATGCCTACAAATCATCCTCAGCTTGCAGTTAAGCCGAGGAAAGCTGAACTTTTAGGTTCCCTGCGCGTTGCACGCGCCAGTGGTCGTTATCATGTACAGTGAAAAATCTCAATGGAAAGATTTCTGACCGGCAGTTTCCTGTCTGCTGCCGTCATGTGAAAGTTAAAAAAGACAGCGCTGTTTAACCCGGTTATCAGTACGTTGACGCTGGAATAATTTCAAAATCGACCCCCGCCACTGCGCACTATTCATGCGCTTCTTCAGGCACTATGCCCGCCAACCCGCATGGACTATGCGCGCTGGCACGGCAGGCAAACAGAATTTTGCCTTGCCGCACCAGCGCTATGCTATTTCGTCGCTTCTTTCTCTTGCAAGCTACGCCACATGACTTTGCCTGTGCCTGATTTGGGCAGGCTGGTGACGAATTCGACTTGCTTGGGCACTTTGTAGGCGGCCATTTTTTCATGCGCCCACTGCATGATGTCTTCTGCCGTGACTTCGCTGCCGGGTTTTTTGACGATCACGGCTTTCACGGTTTCGCCGCGATAAGGGTCGCGCGCAGCGATGATGCAGCATTCCTGGATCGCCGGGTGTTGGTACATCGCGGATTCGACTTCGGCTGGCCAGACTTTGAAGCCGCTGGCGTTGATCATGCGTTTTAGCCGGTCGGTGAAAAAGAAGAAGCCTTCTTCATCCATGTAGCCCAAATCGCCGCTGCGGAAGTAACGTTTGCCGTTTAGCTCGGCAAAGGCTTCGGCGCTTTTTTGCGGGTCGTTCCAGTAGCCCTGGAAAACCTGTGGGCCGTTGATCCAGATTTCGCCGGTGTCGCCTTGTTTGACTTCTTGCAGCGTGGTGGGGTCAACGATGCGTGAGTCGGTATTGAAGTACGGTATGCCAAGACATTGCTGCTTCATGCGCTGCGGTGGATTCAGGTGCGAAGGGGCCATGGTTTCGGACAAGCCGTAGCCTTCCATGTAAGTCTGTCCGGAGAGTTCCAGCAGCTTTTGCGCAATCGCGGCGGGCATGGCGGCACCACCGCCCGAGACGCGGGTGAGGCGCGAGATATCGTATTCTGCCAGACGCGGGTTGGACAGGAAATCGATCATCATCGAGGGCACCAGGGTCCAGTTGGTTACGGCATAGCGGGTAATGAGCTGGCCCGCTACATCTTTATCCCAGCGCGGCAAGATCACCAGCGTGCCACCGCAAAAAATCATGCTGTTCATCACCGATTGCATGCCGGTGACGTGGAAAAAAGGCAGCACTGCCAGCGCCACATGGGTAGGCACAATCGCGCCCGACCAGACTGGGCTGGCGGCGATATTGAACATGACCGAGCGATGATTGTGGATGCAACCCTTGGGTTTGCCCGTGGTGCCGGAGGTGTACGGCATGCAAGCCAGGTCGTCCGAGCCTGCCAGATGCTCGCTTGGTCGCAGGCCCGCATTGATCGCGTCTTGCCAGCTGCTGATGCCGCTTTGGGCTGGCACATCGCGTTCGGCACGGATGAAATCGGGTACCGCCAGCGTGGTCGCGACCGTTAAGTGATCGGAGTAGGTGGCAACGATGGCGTGCGCCAGGCCGGTGGTGCCGACCAGCGGCAACATGCGCGGAAAAACTTCTTGCGAGGCGATGGCGACTTTAGCGCCGCTGTCGGCCAGGTAATGCGCCAGCTCATCGGTCATCAGCATCGGGTTGACGGGCACCACCATCGCGTCGGCGCGCAGGATGGCGTAGTAGGCGATGATAAATTGCGGTGAATTTTGCATATCGAGCAATACCCGGTCGCCACGTTTGACGCCGCATACCTGTTGCAGATAGCCCGCCAGTGCCAGCACTTCGGCGTCCAATTGGGCGTAAGTGAGTACCGAATCGTAAAAAATAATCGCGGGTTTGTTAGGGTAGCGTAACGCCGCGATATGGAGATTGGTATAAACGCTGGTTTCTGGCGCCAGTAATTGATACGGCAAGCCAGGTGGCCAGTGGGCAAAATGGGTGGTATTCATGGGTTTCTCTTTCGCTGTTGCTGCGTAGATCAAAAAATACCCCATTAGAGTGCCACATCTAAATCATTTTTGCACGGTCGTTCGCAAATATTTTAAATGTGTTTTTTCCTACCGTCTTGTCTTTGTCTGGTGAGGGTTTTGGTCGCGACAAAAATTTCACGCATGAAATAGATGAAGCTGCCAATCAGGGCCAGAATCCCGCCGACAAACAGGGCGGCAATCGATTTATCCAGCCCCAGTCCGGTAGCATCACCGAGAAACAGGGTGGCGATTACCAGACAGATCAGTAAGCCACATGAGGTGCTTAAGGTAATGGCGCGGTTGATCAGATGTGAGCGTTCGTACAATTCGTTTAGCTCTTCTAGCAACATCGGGCGTTTTTCGGCTTCGCCGTCAGTTTGCAGTAAACGCTCTACGACCCGCGAGCGGTCAATGATGCGGGCCAAGCGGTTGGTCAGTACCGTGAGATTGGTACCGACGCCGGTGAGTAAAAATACCGGCGCGATGGCAAGTTGAATAATGTGGCTGATGTCGCCTAATTGTAGATTGATCAAAATGGTTTCTCATTGAAAAGGAATCGCCGTGTGGGATACTCGTGGCGACTATTTGTATCAAATAGTCGCTGGGGATATTCGATTCTAGCAGCCCTTTCAATTTTGCCGCTCAGCCTGAAGGAGTTTTTTTAGCACTGATCGGCATTGCGCGATATGCATAGAATAAAACCTATGACAAACCAAGCATCGGGCTGGAACACCGATACCGGTGTTCGTCCCGGTACCGGGCGATCTTGGCGATCTGGCACCGGCGGCGCGGCTGGATCTGCTGAGGGAGGGGTAAAAAACATACTCCAGGGGGGTATAATTTCGATGCGCATTAAAACTATGCGCAAGCGACGTCTTTTTTAAAAATAATGGGGGAGTATATTGATATTGCTTCTCTTGCGCGACGTTTCAGGCGTGTTGAATAGGCCGGTTTTTGCTTGCTAAATAATACTAATTAGTGCTCGATAATGCGAGATCAATCGTATCCATTAGGTCGCCGATGGCATACGGCTTGGTCAGATACCGGAAAAAGCCAGCCTTCATGCCCGTTTCGATGTCATTGGGGAAGGCGTTTGAGGACAGCGCGATGACTGGAATCAGAGCGGTTGCAGGATCGGATTGTAAAATTTGCAAGGCTTCGAATCCATTGATGCCGGGCAAATTAATATCCATCAAAATCACTGCCGGCAGATACGATCGCGCTACCAAAATTCCCAGATCGCCGTCGACGGCGGTCAGTAATTTCAAGTCAATGCGACGGGCAAGCAACACTCTCACCAACGCTATATTTGCTGGATTATCTTCGACATACAGCAGCGTTCGCTGGTGCATTGCCGTGTCAGCCAAAGCCGACGGGGAGTTTGCAGCTAGATCAGTGGGACTGGTCATAGAATCGTTTTGGTTTTCTGTAGGTGATCCAAATTGTGATCATTATGGCAAAAAAATACCTTGCTCTAAATCAATGGTTCGCATTCTTGCAAACGGCATCCTATTTGTCATCATATTGTTTGTCTACCCGTTACCGGACATAGGGCGAAAAATTTGAGAGTCACCACTAAAATTCAATACATTTCGGTGCTCTCTAGAAAAATCTGCATGTAGTAAATTGTCTATTAATTAAGGTCAACCTTGGTTGCGGATGCCTCCAGTAAAAATACCCAGTAAAAATGTTCGCCAGCGTACAGACTAGGGATAACAATGCGCCTAAGCTGGCAACATCAGAAACGGTTTGTCGTGACGTGCAATCGTTAAATCATTCTCACCAGCAAGTAAGACGTTCAATCGCGCCTGCCCAGCTTGGTATTGGAGCCAGACGTATGTTAGCCACCTTCGCCTCCCATCATAATAAACTTCTTGCCGCCCTGCCGGAAGCTGTTTTCAACCGCCTGTTGCCTCATTTGGAACGCGTCGATTTAACACTCGGGCAAATGCTCTACGAGTCCGGTAGCGCCTTGAAGTTTGTGTATTTTCCTACTACCGCGATTGTCTCTTTGCTGCATGTGATGGCAGACGGCGCATCGGCAGAAATTGCCCTGGTTGGGCAGGATGGCATCGTCGGGATCGCCATTTTTATGGGGGGCGAGAGCACCACGCACCAGGCGATAGTGCAAAGGGCTGGCATCGTTTATCGCATGCCAGTTGCCGTGCTTAAAAAAGAATTTGCCAGTCGCAGTGAATTGCAGCAACTGTTGCTGCGCTATACGCAAGCCTTGTTCACCCAAACTGCGCAGACGGCGGCCTGCAACCGCCATCATTCAATTGATCAGCAATTATGCCGCTGGCTGCTGGCCAGCCAGGATCTGTTGGCCAGCACCACTCTGGTGATGACCCAGGAATTAATCTCGAATATGTTAGGCGTGCGACGTCAGGGCGTGGCCGAGGCGGCGAAAAAACTCCAGCTTGCCGGATTAATTCAATACAACCGCGGGCATATCAAGGTACTTGACCGTAGCCGATTGGAAGACCGCGTATGTGAATGCTACATGGCGGTTAAGCAGGAATACCAGCGATTGATGTCGACCCCGCTGCTCGCTATCGGGTAAACAGACATCTATGCCATGTGGGTATATTTTTTATGTGCATAAAAATAGGCGCACTCACATGGCGTGTAACGCTACTTCCCTAAAATTGGTCCGCTACATCTGCTGAAACAGATGGGTGTGATTGCGGCTCACTTCCAGTTTTTCCGGATGGTTTTTTACCTGCACCAGCTGGCGGCCGCGGAAGTCACGTGTCACTTCGGAAATGGCGTCGATGCGCACCAGGGTGGAACGGTGGATGCGCCAGAATTCATCCGGGTCCAGTGCGTCTTCGAGCTCTTTCAGCGGCTTGCGGATTAAAAACTCGGCTTGTTCAGTTTGCACCCGGGTGTATTTTTCATCGGAACGGAAAAACAGAATTTCTTTGGTGC
This sequence comes from Undibacterium sp., assembly GCF_030651495.1. Taxonomy (GTDB): domain Bacteria; phylum Pseudomonadota; class Gammaproteobacteria; order Burkholderiales; family Burkholderiaceae_D; genus Undibacterium. The sequence goes on along the minus strand of NZ_JAUSFI010000052.1, from coordinate 45,259 downwards.
TGATCATGCGCAGACTGCTGCCGACACTCGCCTGTATCCAGCGCAGATAGTCGGGTTTGCCGGCATGGCTGTGCTGCATGATTTGCTTGAGCATTTGCTCGATCTGATCGGCGCTCTTGCTGTCGGGTGTCGCGGCCTTGGCGCTCTTGAGTCTTTGCTGCAGGCGCTTGCAGGTGGTGGCCAGCCGTTCGGCATCGACTGGCTTGAGCAGGTAATCCATCGCACCTTGTTCAAAAGCTTCAATCGCGTATTCATCATAGGCCGTCACGAAAACGATCTGGGCCTGCTGCGATAGCTGGCGCGCCGCCTCTATGCCACTTTTTCCGGGCATCCGGATATCGAGAAAAATTACATCCGGCTGGTGCAACTTTGCCTGTTCGATAGCGGCGATACCATTGCCGGCTTCGGCGACGATGTGCAGCTCTGGCCAGACTTCTTTCAGGCGCGTCTTGAGCTGCTCACGCATCGGTGTTTCGTCATCGACAATCAGGGCGGTAAAAAATTCTGGCATAGGGATCAAACTTTCGGTCGGTCGCTATCACTGTCACTGTCAATATACGGTAGCCGTATGCTGACACGGGTGCCGCCGTCGTAAGGCGTCTCAACGATCAATTGGGCTTTTGGCCCGTACTGCATGCTGAGCCGCTCACGAATATTCGACAAGCCTACACCATCATCTGCGTGCAGATCAAACCCGACACCGTTGTCGCTGACCTCTACCTGCAAATCATCCGCTATCCGCAGCGCCTTGATGCGGATGACTCCGCCCTCAATTTTTGGCTCCAGGCCATGTTTAATCGAATTTTCTACCAGTGTCTGCAACATCATCGAGGGGAAATCTGCATGCCGCAGTTCTGCCGGCAACTCGATCTGTGTGTTGAGTCGCGGGCCCATCCGCGCCTGCATGATATTGAGGTAGGCACGCGACAAGTCGACTTGCTGCCCGAGTTTGCTACCGCCTTTTTCGCGCATTTTAGGCAAAGCCGCGCGCAGATACTGAATTAAGGCGGCATGGATTTTGGCCGCCTGAGCGGGATCGGTTTCGATCAATTGGCCGATCAATGCCAGCGTATTGAACAAGAAGTGCGGTTCTATCTGCGCTTGCAGCGCGGCCATCTGCGCTTCGAGTAAGCGCCGTTCCAGCGCTTCTACATCGGCGCGGGTGATGGCGGCGCTGGCGGCCATTTCCGCTTTGCGCTTGCCGCCGGCCAGGATCTTGGTGGCGATAGAGCCCCAGAAAAACACGGCTGCAAGAGGGGCGAAGCCTGCAGGACCAAGCAGAATAAATCCCAGGATACCGGTGACGATCAATATCGGCCATGAGACCACGGCCAGCCAGTCGACGAAACGCCACCACAATACGCTGATGGTTTCAAATACGTCGAGCGTGACAGCGAGGATTTTATTGTTGCTGCTGCGCATGATCAATCTCCCTATTACTATTTACTATTATTGCTTTGTCTGCGCTTATTTTATTGATTAATTTTATTGACCGGGTTTGGCGCGACAATAAATGCCAGTAGTTTACACACTAAAAACGCGGCAAACAAAGTGAGCGCCAGCGGCAGTATGCTTAAGAGCAGTGCGCATCCTATACACACCGCGAGTACTGCTGGCAGCGATAGTTGCATCAGGTATTGGAAAAATGACGCCGCCATCCGCACACATTCTTGCGTTGCTTCATGTAGTGTCGTTTTTATAACGTGAAAATTGAGTTTGTTCATTGCGATCTCCGGTAGGGTGTCCGATGGCGTACTGCACTTTGCTTGCATCGCTCTCGATAGACTGACTGTATGCCGGCGTGCAGTTGCGCGCCAGCACGCAGCGACCAATCGCAACAGCGTGCGCTTGAATGGCGGTGGCAGCGGATAAGCGGGAGCGGAATAACATACAATGGCATCATCCCTCATAACCATTCTCTCCCCGTGCAAACTACTCTTTTCAAAATAGCTACTATCGTCTTGGCATTGACCCTGATCGCCTGTTCTCCTAAGTTCGACTGGCGCGAGGTGCGCGGTACGGATGCGCCGTTCGCGGTGTTGCTGCCGGCCAAACCGGCTTCGTATGCGCGAGAGATGGAACTGAATGGCGTTAAACTCAAGATGCAGATGACTGCCGCCGATGCCGATAGCGTGAGTTTTGCAGTCGGCTATGCGAAAGTAGACGATGCCAGCAAAATTGCCGGTGTGTTGGCGGCGATGAAAACCGGCATGCTGAAAAATATTCAGGCAACAACCAGCAAGGACAGCAATCAATCCGGTACCGAAATTGTTGCTTACGGCAATTTGCAAAATGGTCAGCCAGTCAAGCTGGTCGGGCGCTTTTTCGCGCGCGGTGCCTGGGTCTACCAAGTGGTGGTAATAGGGCGCGAAAAAGCCTTGACGCCAGAAGTGGTCGATACCTTTATGACGTCATTCAAAGCCAGCTAAGTTAGGTCAGAATGACGAATGCACCATTGCAGGGCCGCATGGCCATCCGTGTTTTTTTGTGTTTCGCTTCCGGCTATTTACTCTCGTATGCCTTGCGCGCAGTGAACGCCGTGATTGCCCCTGCCTTAATTGCCGAATTGCAATTGAGTAATGCCGATCTGGGCTTACTGTCTTCCGCGTATTTTTTCGCTTTTGGCAGTCTGCAGTTGCCATTGGGAATCTGGCTGGATAAATATGGCCCGCGCCGTACCGAGGCGGCGTTACTGCTGGTGGCCGCCTTGGGCGCAGCGATTTTTGCCATGAGCCATAGCTTGATCGGGCTATGGCTAGGACGGGCATTGATAGGTGTCGGAGTTTCTGCCTGCCTGATGGCGTCATTTAAGGCTTACCGTCTATGGTTTGCGCCGCACCGGCAAAGTCAGTTGGCCAGTTGGATGCTGGTGGCAGGCACTTCGGGTGCACTGCTGGCGACCGTGCCAGTAAACACGGCGTTGCCGCTGGTCGGGTGGCGCGGCATTTTCTGGATTACCTGCGGGTTACTGTTGCTCACTTCAGCGGCCTTGTTTTTTTTGCTCAGGCCAGTAGAGCATGCCCGCGCCACGCCGGCCGTATTGCCGCATCCGGATGCGAAGGATCACGGCTACAGGACTATTTTTGCCGATCCGTATTTTCGCCGTATGGGAATGCTGGGTTTGGTCATACAGGGTATTTTCGTTGCCCTGCAGACTTTGTGGGCGGGCTCCTGGATGGTGCTGGTGTTAGGGATGAGCAAGGATCAATCGGCACAGACCTTGTTTATGCTAAATCTGGTGTTGCTGCTGGGATATTTAGCACTAGGCTGGTGGGCCCCGCGCTATGTCGCCTCTCCCGGCAAACCCGGCTGGCCAGTACCTAAGGTGGTTACCATCGGTTTGACAGGGATGATATTGACTCAATTTTTAATGCTATTTAGCCAGGCACAGTGGACTTGGCTGTTGTGGTTGCTGATGGCCTTGTTTTATACTGTGCTGACGCTGGTGCAAACACACCTTTGCCTGACTTTTCCCGTGGCATTGGCGGGACGCGTCAGCACTGCTTACAATCTATTGATGTTTATCGGTGCTTTTGTGACGCAATGGGGGATAGGTGTGGCGATTGATTTTTTCCATTCAATCGGATGGGCCGAGGCGGCAGCGATACGCGGCAGTTTTGCTTTATGCCTCGGACTGCAGGTGCTGGTGTACTTCATGTTTGTGGGTAGCCGCGCGAAAGCCAGGGCATTTCATTAATTTTTTTACATTTTATTGCCTGACTTGGTTTCAAGCATGCTTTTTAAGGCTATCATTTCAGTCAAGTTGCGCGACTTTGGCAATACACACTGATCGGTTCTCACTACCACGAAGGAGAAAAATCCATGCTAATCACTTTTAAATCCAAGGCTGCTGCCGAAGTGACCATGTACAAAGAACATGCTCGCAGGGCATTGGAGTTGCTGAACAAGGACGTTAATTGTGGCGTCCTTACCTTCGAAGAAACAGCGAACGCGATTAAAGTGATCGAGGCGGCGGTTGCCGAGAGCCGTGCCCATCCCGTATCCGAGGATGTCGTGCGTGACATCGATGTCCATCACAATGAAAATGGCGACGATAATGAACATGAAAAACCGGAGCCGGTCAGCTTTTCAGCCCGCATGTATCCTTTACTGGAGATGCTGCATGCGGCAAACAAAGCGCGGTGCGATGTGATCTGGGGCGTATAAATTTATGACCGGGCATATCGAAAACACCGTGGAGTTTACCCTGCAGGCGACTGATGGTACCAGCCTGTTTGTCAGGGATTGGCCTTTGTCAGGGACGTCTGCGGCGAATGATGGCGTGGTGATCATGCATGGTCTGGGCGAGCATTGTGGCCGTTACGCGCATGTTGCACGGTTTTTTAACACGTTGGGTTTTGCGGTGCGTACCTACGATCATCGCGGTCATGGCAAGTCTGGCGGTGCGCGCGGCGATGTGCCCGATCAAGAAGCCATGCTGCGCGATGCGCGCCTGGTGATCAATGACTTCACCAGGCAATTGCATGCGCCGCCCTTGTTGTTGGGGCATAGCATGGGCGGCTTGTTCGCCGCGCGCTTCGCGACGGCTGGGCTAGCCCCGTTACGCGGACTGATTTTATCCTCGCCCGCGCTGGCGTTGCGCATGTCGGGTGTTCAGGCGGCTTTGTTGAAAGTGGCCACTGTTTTGTTACCTGGCGTGGGTATTCCGAACGGCTTACAAACCCGCTACCTGTCACATGATGGCGAAGTGGTGCAGGCTTATGAAAATGATCCCTTGGTACATGCGAAGATCAGCGCGCGCTTGCTCAATGCCATGCTGCAAGCGATACAGTATACGCATGACCATGCACCCAAATTAACGATTCCGGTTTTACTGTTGGTGGCAGAAGACGATCACTTGGTCGACCCTGTCGGCAGCCATCGTTTTTCTGCCCGCCTGACCCCCTCGAGCTCGACGACGATCTATTATGAAGGTTTTTATCATGAGATTTTCAATGAATTGGAAGCCACACGCGTGTTTGACGACCTGCGCAACTGGCTGGAACAACAGCAGTTTACGCCGCGGCTGAACAAACCTGATAGTGAGCTTGAATCGAGTTAATTGCGTTCTTATGCGGCTCTTGGCGGGGCTTTCTCCTTTGGGGCTGTTACACTAGCGTCCGCGCCAGTCGCCCTCCAACAAGCTAGCCCTGGCTATAACGAAAATGAATATGCATCCACCCTCAAGAAAAACGCTGACTAAGCCAGCGCACTCAGCAAAGCCTGCAAAATTAGCAAGATCGGGAACCCCTGCAGCGCCAGCAAAACCTTCCGCCGAGCCGTCGGCTGAGCCAAAGCTGATGGAGATTAAGCCGGATTCTCTGGCCTTTAGTCTGATCGGTGCGGCCCAAGCGGTCGCTTATGTGCTGGAAGGCACGGCTTTGCCGCAGGCGCTTGCCAGAGTGTTTGCGCAAACTAACGCCTCTCCTCAGGCACGCGGTGCGATTCAGGATATTTCTTACCGGACCATGCGTCAGGTCGGGCGCGTGGATGCCTTGTTGACCCTGATGACCAGCAAGCCGCCAGAGCCGGCTTTGTTATACAGTTTGATGTGTTGCGCGTTAACCCTGATTGTCAAAGAAGAAGGGCAAGAGCCACCTTACGAAGATTTCATCGTGGTCGATCAGGCAGTCAATGCGGCTGCATCCAGCTCCCACATGGTGTTTGCCAAAGGGATGGTAAATGCGATTTTGCGACGCTTCTTGCGTGAACAAACCGAGTTGCTGGCCACTGTCATGAAGCAGCCGGCAGCGCTGTGGAATTATCCACAATGGTGGATTGATCAATGTAAGGCCGCCTATCCGCAAGACTGGCAAGCCATTTTACGCTCCGGTAATCAGCCACCGCCGCTGACATTAAGGGTGAATCGGCGGCAAATTTCTGTGACCGATTATTTGGCGTTGCTAGAACAGCAACAGATGGCCGCCACCCAGATCGGTCCCTTTGCGGTGCGTCTGGCCAAGCCGGTGCCGGTGCTGCAGATCCCGGGGTTTGAGTCAGGGATGGTCTCAGTACAAGACGCCGCGGCTCAACTCGCCGCCACTTTATTGGATGTACAGGATGGCATGCGGGTATTGGATGCCTGCGCCGCACCTGGCGGTAAGACCGGGCATTTGCTGGAGTTGGCTGATATCGATTTGCTGGCGCTCGATTCCGATCCAAAACGGGTGGAGCGGATACACGAAAATCTGGCAAGGCTAAAATTATTCGCCACCATCAAGACCGGTGACGCCGGTAAGGCCAACTGGTGGGATGGTCAAGTGTTTGATCGTATCTTGGCCGATGTGCCCTGTACCGCTTCCGGCATCGTGCGCCGGCACCCTGATATCCGCTGGCTACGCCGTAAGATGGATGCGGTGCAATTGGCGGCATCATCGGCGCGACTGCTCGACAATCTGTGGCTCATGCTCAAGCCGGAAGGAAAATTGCTACTGGTAACCTGTTCCATCTGGCCGATGGAGTCGGAAGCCCAGGCTGCCGCATTTGTCCTGCGGCATGGGGCAATTCGACTTGATGCTCCCGGGCAATTGCTGCCGCAGTTGGATGGCAACAACGATCATGATGGTTTGTTCTATGCTTTGTTCCAAAAACCGGCGGTCTGAAACGGGTTTCAAGTTATGATGTTGATCATGGTTTTCATCCACGCATGATATAGGCATCCGTTTTTCATTCCCACATGGTCAGACGCTTCGATAATTTTTTCGGTAAGACTTTGCTGACTTGTTTGCTGGCGTTGCTGGCACTCATGCTGATGCCGCACGGCAGCGCCGGCGCGACGGATGTTGATGTGACTACTGCCAAGCTGGAATCGAGTGAAGAAGGTTACCGCATGGTTGCCGCTTTCTCGTTCGAGCTGAGTCATGGGCTGGAAGATGCGATTACGCGCGGAATCCCGATGTATTTCACTACTGAAGTAGAGCTGACTCGCCCACGCTGGTACTGGTTTGATGAAAAAACTATCCGTTCCTCTCAAACCGTACGCATTGCCTACAATCTCTGGACGCGTAAATACACTGCGGCCATCAATGGTAGCCTGCAGCAAAATTTCTCTACCCTGGAAGAAGCGCTGGCGCTGGTGTTGCGGCCGCGTCGCTGGCTGGTGGCAGACAAGGGCGTGTTAAGTCCGGGTGAAGTCTATAATGTGGCGGTGCGGCTGAAACTCGATATCAATCAATTACCCAAACCTTTCCTGATTACGGCTTTGAATAATAGCGACTGGCGCTTGTCATCCGACTGGAAGCGCTTTACTTTCAAGGCTGATGAAAAGTGACGAGGTTTTTGCGGTATGCCTTGATCATTGGCGGTGCTCTCATGAGCATCCTGTTGTTTTTCCTGACCTCGGCTTCCGAGAATTCCGCCCGGTTTGATCAATACTATGGCTGGTTGCTGGTCGCTAATGCACTGGTCGCCTTTGCACTGCTAGCGCTGGTAGGCGCTTTGTTGTGGCGGCTGTTCAGCCGTTATCGCACCCGAGAGTTTGGTTCGCGCCTGATGACGCGATTGGTACTGCTGTTCTCATTGGTGGGTATCTTGCCAGGGCTGGTGATCTATGTAGTGTCAGTGCAATTTGTTTCGCGCTCGATCGAGTCCTGGTTCGATGTCAAGGTCGAGTCAGCATTGTTATCGGGACTCAATCTAGGCCATAGCGCATTAGAGTATTCACTGGCCGATTTGCAGTCCAAAGCACGTAGTATGGCAGCGCAATTATCTGAGTCTTCTGAAACCTCGATGGCACTGCGTTTATCCCGTCTGCGTGAACAAATGCAGGTGGATGAGGCAACTATCGTCAGCAGCAGGGGGCGCTTGATTTCTACCGCGAATGCGAATTCCTCCGTGCTGCTGCCTGAGTTGCCGACCTCTGCCATGATACGGCAGGCCAGAGTCTCACGCGCGTATGCCGCCACCGAAGGAAATGCCGAATTAAATGTGTCGGAAGTAAAGCCGGCTCCCGCGTCGGCCAACACAGGTGCCACCCGTCCGGTATTGGCGGCTGAACCTGCCAATGTTTTACGTTCCAGAGTAGTGGTCTCTCTGCAAACATCGGGCATGGGCTTGTCGTTGCAAAACGATGTCGTCTATTTACAATTGATTCATCCCGTTCCGGCCAGTTTAGCGACGCATGCTGAAGCTTTGCGCAGTGCCTGGGGTGAATACCAGGTGCGTTCCCTGGGACGCAGCAGTCTCAAAACCATGTATATTTTTACCTTGACGCTGACCTTGTTGCTGGCGATTTTCGCCGCGATCACCAGCGCTTTTCTGATCTCAGGCCAGCTGGCGCGACCGCTGTTGTTACTGGCCGAAGGCACCAAGGCGGTGGCGGAAGGCAATCTATCGCCGCGCCCGATTGTGACTAGTTCGGATGAGCTTGGTAGCTTGACCAAATCCTTCAATACCATGACGCGCCAGTTGTTCGATGCGCGTGCGGCAGTTGAGAAGAATCGCAATGAACTCGAAAATGCCAAGGCCTATCTTGAGTCGGTGCTGGCGAATATGTCCGCAGGGGTCATGGTGCTTGATCACAGTGCCAAGCTGGTCACTTGCAACGAATCGGTCGAGCGTATTATGCAGCGCAGTTTTGAAACCGAAATCGGCAAGCCGTTGGCGGAAATCGACGGTATGCAAACCTTCGCTGTGGCGATTGAACAGGCTTTTTCCGAGCAGCACGCCCATACTGCGGCTGGAGGGGACGACGAAAATCAGCAGCACTGGCAGCAACAGATAGAAATACCGCGTCCACAGGCCAGTAAGCAGCTTGATGGCAGTAGTCAGGCGCAAGGCAACAATCAGGTAAATAATGAGGGCGACCGGGGCATCACCTTGCTGGCGCGCGGCTCGCATTTGCCGGTTGCATCGGACACCGGCTATGTGGTGGTGTTTGATGATATCAGCAGTATTATTTCTGCGCAGCGCTCAATTGCCTGGGGCGAAGTCGCGCGTCGTCTGGCGCATGAAATCAAGAACCCGCTGACACCGATACAGCTTTCCGCGGAACGCCTGCAAATGAAATTGCAAGACAAGTTATCGGACAGCGATGTCCTGATACTTAATAAGAGCACCAGTACCATCGTGAATCAGGTCACTTCAATGAAGCGCATGGTGGACGATTTCCGTGATTACGCCAAAACGCCGCCGGCAGTACTGACACCGTTAAACCTGTCGGCCCTGATCGACGACGTGCTGCCTCTTTACATGGCCGGCGACGGGCGCGATGCAATTCACCTCAATCTTGCCGCCAACTTACCTGCCGTGATGGGCGATGCCACGCAGTTACGCCAAGTGATCCATAACTTACTGCAAAACGCCCAGGATGCGGTGGCCGATAATGCCAGGGCCGATGTCGTGCCGCGCATCGATGTAGTCACTGAAATCGTGCATTACACCAGTGCAGACAAGACGGACCGTTCCGCCGTGCGACTCTCGATTATCGATAATGGACCAGGGTTTTCCAGTAAAATTTTGGCGCGCGCGTTTGAGCCGTATGCCACTTCCAAGCCGCGTGGAACGGGTTTAGGATTAGCCATGGTCAAAAAAATTATCGATGAACATGGAGGTAGAGTGGATATTCAAAACCGTAGTGATACAAACGGTGCAAAAATATCGATTTTACTGTTAAAGTTAGCACCGAATTTGTAGTGTATGAGTAATGCATAGGTATTGATGTCATGTAGTCAAATCAGATGGCTCCCGCAGAGGAACACAGTTTGAATAAAATAATGAGGGTGTGAGGGTAGATTTATGGCAAACATATTGGTCGTCGATGACGAAATGGGAATCCGGGAGCTGCTTTCGGAAATTTTGGGCGACGAGGGACACGTCGTACAGCTAGCAGAAAATGCACAGCAAGCCAGAGCCGCGAGGATGGAATCGCGGCCTGACCTGGTCTTGCTCGATATTTGGATGCCAGATACCGACGGCGTCACTTTGCTGAAAGAATGGCAACGCGATGGCATGCTGACCATGCCTGTTATCATGATGTCGGGACATGCCACCATTGATACTGCCGTGGAGGCGACACGTATCGGTGCGCTCAATTTCCTGGAAAAACCGATAGCCCTGCAAAAATTACTCAAGGCGGTACAGCAAGGCCTGAGCCGCAGTGCCGAGGTGGCAAAAACATCGACGCCGAGTTTGCCGGCTATTTCCGCTGAAATGCATGTGTCTAACCCTGCCATCCAGTCTTTCAGCTCGACTTCCAGCGCCTACGAATCCAAGCATTTTGCTTCTGCACCCGCGCCAGCCTCTGCGAGTGGAAATCAGTTTTCGAATCTGTCGTTCGAGTTGCCACTGAGAGAAGCCAGGGATGCCTTTGAGCGCATCTATTTTGAATACCACCTGCACCGTGAAGGTGGCAGCATGACGCGCGTAGCGGAAAAAACCGGCTTGGAGCGCACGCATCTATATCGCAAACTGAAGCAATTAGGCGTGGAGTCGGTCAAATATGCTAAACGTGGTGAATGAAAAAACCTAGTTTTGTGACGCTGGTGAGCGGTGGCAGTTACGCACAAAGAGAAGCAGCGATTGCTGCTGCCATCCTCACTTATCCCCCAGCAGAAACCAAAGCCGTTATTTTAGAAGGTCTGCCAGACGGCAACGGCATGTTGCCGTCCGATCCCTCGCTGCAATTACAGCGTATCGCCCCGGGATGCATGTGTTGTATTGGTAATTTAGTCATGCGCGTAACACTTAACCGTCTACTCCGGCATCCGCCTGAACGTCTTTATCTCAGCCTTGCCAGTGCCGGGCATCTGGAAAACATCCTGCAATTTTTTCAGCAGGTTCCCTACAGTGAATTACTGACAGTAGATCAGGATATCCGGATTTAATCTAAATTTTTGTTACGCATTAAAGCTATTTATTTCTTTGCCGTAATTATTTCTATGCATCTTGAAATCAGCAGCCAACAACACCATGTTTGGCTGAGCAAGTTGCAGAAGCTGAAAGCAACATTACAAAGAAAGGATGCAAGATGAACCTCATTTATAACAGCGATCAATACAGCGTCGTAGAATTTGGTGCTGATATTGATCACGAGGCGATACGCTTCGGCGGCTATGAAATCACCGATAAGTCGGTGCGCCGGGAATGGTTTATTGGCGGCTCATTGGCAGAAAATTTTCGCAAAGATGTCCATGATCTGATCGCTACCGAACCCAGCATAGAAGAAATTGACGACTTTCTCGGACAATTTGATCCCTACATGGCCCAACCGGTGTTGCTGCATTGAGTTTGCCCTGATTCAGTAAACCGACCACGTTCGGTTGATAAAAAATACCGTGCCGTGAAGCGCGGTTTTTTTTTGCCGATTGCTTCGCTCGCTCCCGTCATTTCACGGTCATGCACGCCGCCACAGACTGTGCGGCATGATTGCGGCTCTGATCAGAGCAACGTACACTAGCTGTACCATTCACAAAGCTGCCATTTTCAGCACCATGAAAAATTCACTGCATGATTTTATCCAGGGCTTGCCCAAGGCGGAACTGCATTTACACATAGAGGGCTCACTTGAGCCTGAGATGATGTTTGCGCTGGCATTGCGTAACGGCATCGCGCTTCCCTATGCTTCGGTAGACGAACTGCGTGCGGCGTATGAATTTGGCGATCTGCAATCTTTTCTCGACCTGTATTACGCGGGGGCGGCAGTACTGCAAACCGAGCAGGATTTTTATGATCTGACGATGGCGTATGTGCAGCGTGCCCTGACTGACAATGTGCGTCATGTCGAACTATTTTTTGATCCGCAAACCCATACGCTGCGCGGGATTGCCATGAGTACGGTGTTTGCCGGCATCGCGCGCGCCCTGCGTCAAGCGCGCGCAGAAAACGATTTTTCTGGCAGCATGATCATGTGTTTTCTGCGCCATCTGAGTGAACAAGATGCCTTCGATACTCTGGATGCAGCCCTTATCTTGCGCGAACAATATGCCGACCTGTGGATCGGTATCGGTCTCGACTCAGGCGAAGTCGGTAATCCGCCGGAAAAATTTTCCCAGGTTTTTGCCAGGGCACATGCATTAGGGTTTCATGTGGTGGCGCATGCGGGAGAAGAAGGCCCGCCTGCCTACATCCACAGTGCGCTGGATGTGTTAAACGTCGAGCGCATCGATCACGGCGTGCGCGCCGAAGAAGATGGGGTGCTGATGCAGAAATTGATCCGCATGCAGATGCCACTGACGGTATGCCCCTTATCGAATCTGAAACTATGCGTGGTCACCGATTTGCGGCAACATAATTTGGCCCGCATGTTACGCGCAGGCGTATGCGTCACCGTCAATTCGGACGACCCCGCTTATTTTGGTGGCTATTTGAATGCGAATTTCAGCGCTAGCGCCGAGGCATTGGGTTTGAACCGTACTGAATTGGCACAGCTGGCTAAAAATAGTTTCTGCGCCTCCTTTGCCATGCCTGAACAAAAACAGATCTGGCTCGACGAATTGGTCGCGTATGTGGATGGATATCTTGCCGAATGAATAACTGAATTGACATATCGCTGTATAAAAAATCAGCGTATTAACAGAGATAGTTGGTATGTTAAAGATGCTTGGATGGCAAAATTGATGCATATACTCCCATTAATTACAAAAAACGAGTCATGGATTACATCACGGTTTCAGGGTAATGATGTCACGCTCCATTCCAGTCTATTTTCTCGTCAGGTAAAAGACCATTGCACTCAATCCTTGCGCGAGAAACTAGCAAAGAACTTCATCAGGAACACTGTTTTTGTTATAGTGCGGAGACTGACGCAGAGCAATGGCCTATTTGCTGTATCGCCAGTACCTGTCAGCACTGGTTGAATCGGATACTTTTTACCTGAGTATCGAGTCTAGATTGATCTCTGGAACGCACATGCAGAAACCCGCCACCCCAAGCAATGAAATCGAAAGACAGGCTGAGCTTAATGCCACCGGTATTTTGGATACGCCGGCCGAAGAACGCTTTGACCGCATCACCCGGACTGCGCAACGTATGTTTGCGGTACCGATTGCGCTGATTTCACTGGTGGACCAAGAGCGTCAATGGTTCAAATCAAAGCAAGGTCTGGAGGCAACTGAGACTGGCAGGGACATCTCATTTTGCGGCCATGCCATTCTGTCTGATCAGGTTTTTATGATCGAAGACGCGGCGGCCGATCCGCGCTTTATGGATAATCCACTGGTGACAGACGCACCGTATATCCGTTTTTATTGTGGCGCTCCTCTGCTCGGCCCGAACGGCCATAAGCTCGGCACTTTATGCCTGATCGATCAAACCCCGCGCCGCCTGGACGAGGCCGAACTGTTGGGCCTTCAGGATCTGGCACGCTGGGCCGAGACCGAGCTTTGCACTTCCTATGCCCTGCAAGAGTCGAAAGACTGCAAATCGCGCTTGTTGAATATTCTTGAAAATATTGAAGATGCAGTCCTCACTGTTGACAGCGCCTTCGTGATTAAAACGGCCAATCCTGCTGCCGTGCGCATGTTCGGCTATCACCCGCATGAGTTAATCGGCCACAAACTCGACCTGCTGATAGAGGATAGTCATAGCAAAAAAACCAAAGCCCCCCCCAACACAGGTAATGGCCGTGAGATGCTGGGTAAACGCAGTAATGGGGCACAGTTTGCGCTGGAACTGCGCATCAGTGAAATGTTGATTGAGCGGCAAACCTGCTTCAATATTATTGTGCGCGAGATTTCAGAACGGAAACTGGCAGAACAAAAGTTGCGTGAAAGCAACCGGTTATTTATTGGTGTCATGGATGGCACCGCCTCATACGTGCATGTGCGCGATGTGCAAGGGCGCTACCTGTATGTCAATAAGGAATATGAAACAGTTTTCCGTTGCAAGAACGAACAGATCATAGGAAAAAGTTACACCGACATATTGCCGCCGGAGCTGGCCAGAAGCGTGTATGAGAGCGAACGGGTACTGATCGAAGAGAAATTAACGGTCCGCACCGAAAATATCGTCCAGCGTGAAGATGGTGAGCATATTTACCTGGTCATCAGATCGCCGCTTTTTGATGAAGATGGTCTGGTGATCGGCACCTGCGGCGTCGGTACCGATATTACCCAGCTTAAACGACTTGAGCAGGAGATGGAGCAAACCCTCACTTCGCTGCGTATCAGCGAAGAACGTTGGGTCTTTGCGTTTGAGGGCAGCGGCGATGGCGTGTGGGACTGGGATGTGCCGAATGGCAAAGTGCTGCTGTCCAAACGCTGGAAAGAAATGATCGGGTATACCGAATCAGAAATCGGCAACGACGTCAGTGAATGGTCAAGCAGAGTTCATCCGGATGATATGCCCAATGTGATGGCTGACGTAGAGGCGAATCTGGCCGGAACAACGCATAGCTTTTCCAATGAGCATCGCGTTCTCTGCAAAAATGGCAGCTATCTCTGGATACTCGATCGCGGCATGGTGGTCAAGCGTGATGCCGACGGCCAGCCGTTGCGCATGGTCGGTACCCATACCGACATCTCGCAACGCAAGCAAATGGAAAGAATCAAATCCGAGTTCATCTCGACCGTCAGTCACGAGCTGCGCACACCGGTGACCTCTATCCGTGGTGCCTTGGGTTTATTGGAAGCGGGCGTGCTGGGCGCACTACCGCCCAAGGCGCTGGCGATGGTGAGCATCGCCAACAGAAATAGCCAGCGCCTGATTACCCTGGTCAATGATATTCTGGATATGGACAAACTGCTATCGGGCAAGATGAACATGCAGGCCACCCCGGTCAATCTGGCCGAACTGATCCGGCAAGCCATCGAGGCCAATAGCGCTTATGCCGCCGTATATCAGGTGCGCTATGCATTCGCGCGGCCGCTGACGCCCAGCATGGCGACAGGCGATGCGGACCGTCTGATGCAGGTGCTGGCCAATTTACTGTCGAATGCAGCCAAGTTTTCTCGCCCAGGCGGCATCGTTACCATTCGCATCTTGCCTTGCGACAGTGTGCTGCGGGTCGAGGTGGAAGATCACGGTGCGGGGATTCCGCCTGCGTTTGAAGCGCGCATTTTTGAACCCTTCGCGCAAGCCGACAGTACCGATACCAGACAGCAGGGCGGCACGGGCCTGGGTCTGAATATCAGCAAAAAACTGATACGCCAAATGGGTGGCGACATCGGCTATCGCAGCGAAATAGGACAGGGAACGACTTTCTGGTTCACGCTGCCGGTGGCATCGTTCGATGCCCATCAACCCATAAAATTAGGGAGTATAGCTATTTAGCCGGCTGAAACGCACGTACTGAAAGCGCAACACCTAGACATAACAGGCATACTCCTACCAGTATCTGCGGCATAGGCAGGCTGCCGCGCAGCACAAAGGTATAGAGTAAAGCGGACAGGGTTTCGAACACGATCAATTGCCCGGCCAGACTGGTGGGCAATTTTTGGCTGGCATGATTCCACAATAAGGTACCGAGCCAGGATGCCAGCAAGCCCAGCACCAGCATCACGACGATAAATTTTTCAGGCCGCGCCCCGAGCGGAAACACATACTGGCTCCCCGTACCATCCAAACCAGCAGCGATGCCGTACAGCGCAAACCCCAGCAAGGCCAGCGGCAAGGTTGCCAGACCTTGCGCCGTCGCCCAAGTGCTGGAGCTGATATGGGTAAACACCTTCAGGTAACGGCTGTTCATGATCGGATACCAGGTCCAGGCGGCTACCGCGATTAAAGCGATCAAGCCGCCGCGCAGATACTCTGCCGGACTGCGCTGGTCATTGAGATGGCGCAGTTCTGCCGCATTCACCAACATCAGCCCGATCAATATAATCCCCAGCGGGAAGACTAGCTTGTTCCATGCGATGCGCTCAGACGGATGATGCGGCGACCAGTTTGAGCAGATCGCGATTACCATCGGCAAAGTGCCGATCAGCATGGTCGGCAGTGGCGCGTCGGCTAATTGGATTGCGCTCGCCAGCGCGGCGTAATAAACAATATTCCCGACCAGCGCCAGCTTGAACGCCGCCATCCAGTCTTGCCGGCGCAAGGCAAAGATATGCTTGCGGTCAAACCACGCTGGAATCAACGCAATGAGTCCAAATGCCGTGTAACGCCCGAACGACAATATCATGCCGGGATAATCCGGCAGCAACAAGGGCGTGATGAATACCAGCCCCCACAACAAGCCCGCACCTAGCGCGGCCAGAATACCGCTCAACATATACATTTTCCGTCGCTGACAGGAAAAAACAAAATCACAAAATTCACCACGGTCACCTTTGAGAAAACCAGCCCTCCATGATAGAGGATTTATAGCGCACAAAATATTCGAGGAAAAAGGCCCCTGGCAAATCAAGATCTCCGCCTGTTTTGCTCTACACTACTAGTTATTATCATCCTGACTCTACAAATTGATCGGTGCGCCCATGTTGATTCGTTCTTCTCTACTACTGAGTTTGTTTGTTATTGGCGTATTGTCTGGCTGCGACCGTCTTGGCCTGGCCGATCCGGCCAAAGAGGCCGCGATGAAAGAAAGCGACGCACGAGCCACTGGCAGCGCTTGCCGGCACGCCGGACGCGCCATTGAAGATTGTTACGCATTAAACCCTGATGCCGCACGCGCGCCAATATATGCCGGTTGGAAAGAAATGAACGACTATATGCGCGAAAATAAGATCGAAGAAGTAAAACCTGAAATCAACGCCGCAGCCGCCAAAGCAGCCTCTGCCGAAGAGGCGAGCAGTGCCTCGGCCAGCGCCAGCGCTAGTGCGAGCGCCAGTCCAAAATCAGCCAAAAAATCGGCTGAACATTAAGCCATTCGCAAGCCCATGAGCATCACGATCAGAAAGATGCGTCTGGCTGATGTGGCAGCGGTCTATGCCATCCAGGCCGAAGCTTATGTCGCCGCGATGATAGAAGCGCCATCCCTGATACGGGACCGTTGGCTGAGCGCACCAGATACCGCCTGGGTCGCGGCAGATGCGCAAGGGGTGTGCGCTTATCTGGTTGCTTACCCCAGTCTACGTGGCAGCATTACTCGTCTGGGTGACACTTTCGCACTCGCGCAAAACAGCACCTGCCTGTACCTGCACGACCTGGCCATAGCGCAACGCGCCAGCGGCCAGCAACTTGGCACCAGCCTGGTAACGCAGGCATTGAAATACGCTAGCGATCAGCAATACCTGTATTCTGCGCTGGTGTCGGTACAAGACAGCCACGGGTTCTGGCAAAAGTTGGGTTACCTCGAGCAGCACGCATTAAGCCAGGATCAGTTATCCTGCTTACATACTTACGTTGGCAACGCCACGTACTTTGTCAAAACACTCTGAGAGTCAATACGCATGCACGCCAATGAAGAATTACTGGAAAAGTTTTATAGCGCCTTCCAGCGCCTGGACGCCGAAACGATGGCGATCTGTTATGCCGACGATGTACAATTTTCTGACCCGGTCTTCCCCATCTTGCAAGGCAAAGAAGCCACCGATATGTGGCGCATGCTGACCAGCAAGGCACAGGATTTTTCATTAGTGTTTGACGGCATCCGCGCAGACGATCTGAAAGGTGAAGCGCATTGGGTCGCCACCTACACTTTTTCGCAAACTGGCCGTATCGTCGTCAATGATATCCATGCCAGTTTTGTCTTCAGAAACGGCCGAATTATCCGCCACCGGGATCATTTCAGCCTGTGGAAATGGGCCCGGCAAGCACTGGGAGTAAAAGGTCTGCTGTTAGGCTGGGCACCGATAGTAAGAAATGCAGTACAAAAACAGGCAGCGAAAGGTTTATCCGCATTCAGGCGTCAACGCGACTGATGGTATGGCGGCAAAAAAATACCGGCAAAATTGCTCCTCCGGTATTTTTCGCAAGACTCAATGGCCGTTTTTGGGGGCCGCAAGACGATGGTAGATAATTATTTTTTTACCGCCATCACAGCTGGCCACTACCCGATTCTTGGTTTCCGTGTCTTTTGCCGCCACTTGTAAGCGGTAATGCTTGACGCTCTTGCCTTCAAGCTTGGTATCAATTTTTTGCTTAAGCTCATCACAAGAAATGATGGCGGCGAAACCCGTTGTCGACATCAGAATCAGACTGCTTGCCACGATCATTTTTTTCATTTCGCATGCTCCCTCTGTTTGCTGAATCATTCTAAAAAAACCGCCATACCCTCAGGCTCATGGTGAAAGGATAGGCGGCAATCCCGGTCACTATTAATTGCTGTTAATCAATAGTTGGTGATAAAACCTTATCATCTCTGCATAATTTTTAACAGAAATTCTTTCGTTTGTGCCATGAAACCGTGGCAAATCGTTAGCAGTGGCACGTACCGGTGAAAATTTGAAGATATGTTGACTGATGCCTTCAAAGTGACGGGAATCGGTTGCGCCCAACATCAGGCCGGGGGCGACGATCGTGTTGGCGAACACTTCACGCACCGTTTTATTGAGCGTCTGATACGCCTTTGAATTCATCGGTGAAATCCGCGAAGGTTCTGAATTACCGCTGGCGGTAGACAACTGAATCGCATCATTCGACACCGTTTGTTTGACATGTGCCAAGACCGTCGCCTGAGTGTCGCCCGGCAAGGTACGAAAATTCACCGTGGCGTCGATATGGCCGGGCAAGACATTATCCTTATTCCCCGCATGGATCATGGTCAGTGCCGTGGTGGTACGCAGCATCGCATTTGTGCCCGCTCCCTTGGCCAGTTCGCGCTGTACCAAGGGCTTGAACAACCAGAGATTGGACAGCAAGACCCGATTGAGCCCGTGCATCTCTGGCGCGATGGTCTCAAACAACGCTAGCGCCACGCCCTGTATCTGGGCCGGAAACTGCTGGCCTTCAAGCCGCGCCAACGCCACGCTCATCATCCCTATGGCGGTTTTTTGTGGCGGGATCGATGAGTGCCCCGGTGTCGCATCCAGACTTAGCTGGATCGTGGCATAGCCTTTTTCTGCGACACCGATCAGGGCGGCGGATTGATCCAGGCCTTTAAGGATGCCCTCAGTAATCAGCAAGCCTTCGTCGAGTACGTAATCGAGGCTAATGCCACGCGACTGCATGAGGCTGGCGATCATTTTGGCACCCTGCAAACCACTGACTTCCTCATCGTGGCCAAATGCCAGATAGATGGTTTGGCGCGGTGTAAAGCCATCCTTGATCAGTTTCTCTACTGCCTCCATGATGGCAAACAGATTGCCTTTATCATCCCAGGAGCCACGGCCCCAGATATAGCCATCTTTGATCACTCCCTCAAACGGTGGCTGCAGCCAGTTTTGTTCGGTATTCGGCGCAATCGGCACCACATCTTGATGTGCCATCAGCATGATGGGTTTTGCCTGGGGATCACTGCCTTCCCAGGTGTAGAGCAGGCTGGCGCTGCCGACCACTTCGCGCTTCAAACGGGCATGACTGAGCGGAAAAGCCCGCTGCAGATAGGCATGCAACTTGGCAAATTCTGCGGCGGAAGAATCCGCGTTACCCTGGCTGGAAATAGTCTGAAAATGCAGGGACGTCGCCAATCTTTGTGCCACCGCTTGCTCGTCAATAACGATTGCGGCCAGCGGTGACACCGCTAATTGCTTAGATCCATGGCGCAGGGTGTTGACGGCGATTACGCTCAGCAATAAAACGATCAGGACTAGCAAAAAAATAAAAAAACGTTTCAGCATGGGGGGGTCTCTTTTTTAATGAGGTATTTCTGATCATTTCACGAAATGACAAAATTGACTAATTATCTGTCTGAGCCTGCGCAAAGACGGATGCTGTTTTGATGAAAAATTCACCCTGTGAGAGTAACAAGCAGGGCCTAACAGTGTAGGATAGCAGTCTCCTCTTGCATGGCGAAGTGCCGTAATTACCCATGAACCAAACCCCACCGTCCAATAACACTACATTGCAAACCAGCCGTCTTGCGATGCTATTTTGCGCGGTTCTGGTATGCATTATCCTGATCAGCACGGCGATATCGATCTGGAGTGGGCGTACGAGCGAAATCGCCAAATGGAAAAAACAAGCGGAGGTCAGCTCGTTGATACTCACCGAGAATACCTCAAATCAAATGAGTTCTGCCTACCTTGCGCTCGATAGCATTGTCGAGCGCATTCAAGATCGCTGGAGCGTTGATGCCCATTTTTTACGCGAAAAACTCACCACGCTAGAATTCCACCAGTTACTCAAAGACAAACTGAATGCCTCGCCGCAAATCGAGGTTTTGTCGGTGATCGACAATCAGGGTTACATGATCAGCTCCACCAGAAGTTTTCCTGCACCCCTCGTCAATTTTGTAGAACGTGACTATTTCCAGATGCATAAAAACAATCCGGGAGCAGGGGTATTTGTCAGCACGTCGGTACGTAACAAAGTGACTGGAAAATGGACTTTTTATATTACCAAACGCTTGACTGGTAGCGATGGTGAATTCATCGGTGTCGTCGCACTTGGTATTTCACCGGATTTTCTGGCGCGTTTTTATGAAAAAATTAGCGACGCCGAACGCACCTCGATTACCTTATTGAGAGATGATTTTACTATTCTGGCGCGCTGGCCAGAGCAAGACAATCTGATGGGGAAAAAGAACCTGACCGGCAGCACATTTTTTATGGTGCATGAGCAAAAGAAAAAATCGGGCGTGTTAATTTCCAGCATCGAACGCCTGTCAAGCGGCGGTAAAAAAGAATCTCGCATCGCCGCAGTACAAGTGCTGGACAAATACCCTTTAATTATTAATTTCACCATATCAGAGAACTTATATCTGGAGCAATGGCGTAAAGCCAGTCTGATCACGGGATCAATAGCGGTGGCCAGTATTCTTGCCGTGATGGTGGCGTTTAATGTACTGATCAATTTAATCAAACGGCGCGAACAAGACCTGAGAATCACGACCGAACTGAAACAGCAAGCCGAAATCAGCAACCGTCATCTGGCCAAACTGTTAGACAATCTGACGCAACAGCAGCATCAATTACAAGATTCTTCCGACCGTCTGCAAGCCGTCTTTAACAATGCGGCCGATGGCATCTTGATGATCGATGATCAAGGCAAGTTTGAAGCCATAAATCCCGCCGCAGTCAGGATTTATGGCTATGCTGCCGATGATGTCATTGGGCGCGATGCAAAAGGGATGGTGCCGCCAGGCAAGCTCGATTTGCTGCAGTTAGCGATGAACCACCCGGCGTTTATCCAGACCGGCCGCATCAATCTTGAAGATGAGCGCATGCGTAAGGACGGTAGCCTGTTCCCGGCTGAATTGTCGATCAGTGAATACACCTTGTCTGGCAAACGCAAGCTGCTGGTCATCGTGCGCGACATCACCGAGCGTTACCGCACAGAACGGATCAAAAGCGAATTTATTTCTACCGTCAGCCATGAATTGCGTACCCCGCTAACCGCGATACGCGGCGTGCTCGGATTAATCAGCGGTGGCGCACTGGGTAAACTGCCGGAAAAAATGGAACCCCTTATCAGCATCGCGCATAAAAACAGCGAGAGCCTGACCCGCCTGATCAACGATTTGCTCGATGTACAAAAAATCGAGGCAGGTAAAATCGATTTTCATTTTGACATTCTGCCGGTTCACGCTCTGCTTACTAACGCGGCAGAAAGCAATCAGGCATTTGCGCATCAGCATGGTGTCAGTATTGTTTTGGAAGACCATACTAGCGGCGCGGCACTCAGAGTCGATGCCGGACGCTTCCAGCAAGTGATGGCGAATCTGTTGTCGAATGCCTGTAAATATGCCCCTAAAGGCTCACAGGTACGTATAGTGGCGCCTCCCGTTGCGCACAATAAACTCAGAATTGAAGTCATTGATCTTGGTAGTGGCATTCCAGAAAATTTTCGTGACAGAATTTTTGAGAAATTTTCACAGGCGGACTCTTCTGACACGCGGGCCCAGAGTGGCACCGGCCTCGGGCTGGCGATTAGCCAGGTAATCGTGCAACAAATGCAGGGCGAGATTGGCTATTACCATGGCGCTACAGAACAGGCGGGCACCCATTTTTACGTGGAGTTTCCCGCTTACGCCATGGCGGCAAGCCCAAGCGCATAATCAGCCCAAACCGCGTAACTGATCCGCAGCCTGTTCGGCTGAAATACCGTCGGTGACGGTCTAGGTCTAGGCATTGAAACTTAAAACGATTTATTCGATTTATTCAATTTCGTCGCAACGGGTTTTTTTGTCTTGCATGACACAGCTGGTGAGGCGCTTGCCATGCTGATCCCAGGCTTCCATCTTCCAGCTTTTATCCAGACGTTCCATCGTCATGAAACCGGCTTCATTCGAGTTGCTAAACTGCGCCACTTGCGCCGCGCTAAAGGGAGTGGCCGCGGCAGGGCGCTGGCTCGGCAAGGCCTGATCCAGCGATGAGCCGCCGTTGCCGGAGACAAACTGGGTCGGGTGATCGGACGCGAAAGTGATTGCCTCAAACAAATGCACATGACCGGCCAGCAGCGCCTGTACCTTGCGCGGAAACAGGCGCTTCGCGTGAATGTCTTGCAGGATGTTTTGTAACGCCGCATTGCCTGGCTTGAATGCCGGTGCGAAGCCGAGTATCGGGTGATGATTGATGAAAATATTAAATTCTGCCGGCGCGGCAAGTTGTTCGACCTGTTTGAATTGCGCCATATAGATCTGATAAGCAGGATCGCTGCTGGCCATTGCCTTACCCGGTACTTTAGAGGAATCAAACACGATTAATTGCGCCTGCTCACCCGCCACCCGGCTCAGCGGGACCGCGTATGGTGCGCTGTAATCGCCGGCGCTATCGTCCTGTTCGCGATTGCAATCACGCCCGGGCAGCAAAGGGCGCGGGTCGATAAAACGCCACCAGCCCTGGCCGGCGCGTAAGCAGGATTCGTGGTTGCCGCGCACCATCACCCACGGTGCCGCCGCCAGCAAAGGCGCGGCCGGGGCAAAAAAATCGGCGCGCCAGGTGTCCCAGCCATAACCCCAGGGGCTGCCGGCACAATTGGCATTGCCGTTCGCGCACGCGTTCTCACGGTAATGATAGTCGCCGACATGAATCACCAGATCAGGCTGAAAGCGGACGGCGGTTTTAATCACTTCCTGAAACGCCCATTTGGCGCTGTCGTTACAATCCTGAAAATAATTGTCGGCTTTTTTCATAC
This sequence comes from Undibacterium sp., assembly GCF_030651495.1. Taxonomy (GTDB): domain Bacteria; phylum Pseudomonadota; class Gammaproteobacteria; order Burkholderiales; family Burkholderiaceae_D; genus Undibacterium. The sequence goes on along the minus strand of NZ_JAUSFI010000052.1, from coordinate 22,207 downwards.
GGCAGCCGGTATCGCCGATCACGATGATTTTCTGCGGATTCGCTTTCGGCAGCGGCAACGCCACACCGTCTATGCTGGCCGATTGCACGTCGGCTTTCAGCTGCGCCTCACAAGTGAGTACCGGAAACGCCGCGGGCTTGGAATCGGCATCCTTGCTGGCGGTAGTCCGTTGCGCCATCGTGCCCGCCGCTGCGCGCACGCTCATGCGCTGTGTCACGCCGTCTTGCGTCAGGGAAGGGCAAAACGGCGCGCCAGTAATCGCCCGTGCCTGCGCCTGTCCTTGCTCACCCAGCACCACCCAGCTCGACTGCAGCTGGCCAGCCGATACCGGCGGATGGCGATCGAGGCTACAGCAGGCGGCCAGCGCACTCAAGCTGGCGAAGATGGCCAGAGATTGCAGGATAAGGCTGAGGGGATAGTTCATGACGCTGCTCCGTTGCTGGAAAAGGAATTTTTTGCTCAAGCGGGATATTCTGCCGATAAATTATGTCATCGGTGTGATGGTCTTGCGATCTGTATTTTCATATACAAAACACCCTGTCTATTTGATCCTTGAAAAGGGTAGGCGCAAAGGATAGGCGCAATACCCATGCGCCTTCTGGCACGATATGGGCCTGCAGGCCGCGTGGATACTGCATGACGGGTCTGCGTATAATCTGAAATTGCTATCTCTTCAGCTTTAAATTGCGCTTAAATTATTCATTTCGCTCAACAGCTTAGCTCATTCCATTGAGCTGTCAACAGACCGGTGTTGTCACAAAATAGAGAGAATTTGCATGCTATTATTGCTACTTACGGATCGGTATTTTGCCGATTGGGTCAGTTGTTCAGGTCATTTCCCCTCCATGCTAAAAAACATCTCGTTTCAATGCAATGCTCGGCCCCGGTCCCAGTCCCTTTCACATGCGAGCGTCTGGTTTGCTGCATCTGCGTTATGGTTGTGCCTGGCTGGCTGCGCGGTACCCGAGCAGACGCTTGTCCCACCGTTACTGCCGGTTCCTAATGCCTATCCGGCGCAGGCAGATACGGTAGCCCAGACGGCGATTGCTGACGTTGTGGCGGCGAGCTTGGCTTGGCGCGACTATTTTACCGACCCTGACCTGCGCCAGTTGATCGAGCGGGCCTTGAGCCACAACCGCGACTTGCGCGCCGCCTTGTTGCGCGTGGCGGAGGCTCGTGCTGCCTACGGCATTCAGCGCGCCGAGCGCCTGCCGACCCTGGCCGGTAGTCTGGCGGCAACCAGGGCCGCTGTGCCGGGCGACCTGAACGTGAGCGGCCAGCCCGTGATCGGCAATCAGTTCCAGTCAGGCGTGGGTTTCAGCAGCTGGGAGCTTGATTTCTGGGGCCGCATCAGCAGCCTCAACGAAGCCGCGCTGCAAAACTATCTGGCGACCGATGCGGCGCGCCGCGCGGCCACGGTCAGCCTGATTGCCCAAGTGGCCAACAGTTATCTCGCTTTGCGCGATCTGGACGAGCGCCTGGAGCTTGCCCGGCGCACAGTCGATAGTCGCGCCACCTCGCTACGCATCTTCCAGCGCCGGGTCGAGCTAGGTGCCACCTCCCGGCTGGAATTGACCCAGGTAGAGTTGCTGTGGCGCCAGGCCACAGCGCTGCTGACGCAACTGGAGCAGGCGCGTGCCGTCGAGGCCCACGCGCTAGCCCTGTTGGCGGGTGGGCCGGTGGAGTTGACCCCATTCTCTCAGCCTTTAGACAGCATGGTTGTGGCGCCAGAGTTGGCTCCCGGGCTGCCCTCTGACCTGCTGGTGCAGCGGCCTGACATTGTGGCGGCCGAGCATGGCTTGCAGGCGGCCCGCGCCAACGTCAGCGCGGCGCGGGCGGCGTTTTTTCCGCGCATTGCGCTTACCGCTTTTGCCGGTACCGCCAGCGCCGAGCTGGATGGACTGTTCCAGCCTGGCAGTCAGGCCTGGACTTTCGCGCCGACCATCTCGGTGCCGATTTTTGATGGCGGCCGTCGTCAGGCCGGGCTGGATGTGGCCCAGGTACGGCGAGAACAGGCGGTGGTGCGTTATGAGCAAGCCATCCAATCGGCGTTTCGCGATGTCTCCGATGCACTGTCAACTCAGCGCTGGTTGGGCCAGCAAGTCAATACGCTGCGCGCCACCCTGACGCTGCAGAACGAACGGGCCAGGCTGGCCAAGCTGCGTTACGACAGCGGCGCCGTACGCTACCTCGAAGTACTGGATGCCGAGCGCGATCGGCTGACTGTTGAGCAACAGCTGGTGCAGACCCGGCGCGCACAATTGGCCGCGCAGGTGGCGCTCTATGCCGCGCTGGGCGGTGGTTCCCAACACATGACTGCCGGCAGTTCCGGCGTACCAGCCGACTGACGGCAAGAGAGAACTGAACATGAAATTTTCCATCAAACACATTATTCCCTTCGCGGTGCTGCTGCTGGTTGCCGCGGGCGCTTACATAGCGTGGAGTTCACTGCGCAAAGATGGTCCAGGCAATGGCCTGGCCAGCGGGAATGGCCGCATTGAGGCGGTCGAAATCGACGTCGCTACCAAACTCGCCGGCCGGGTCGAAGATATCCTCGTGGCCGAGGGCGAGTTCGTCAAAGCGGGTCAGCCGCTGGCGCGCATGGAGGTGCAAACCCTGAAAGCCCAGCGCGACGAAGCCATCGCCCGCCAGCAGCAGGCGCTGCAGGGCGTGAGCGGGGCCGAAGCCCAGGTGGCCTTGCGCGACAGTGACCATAAGGCCTTGCTGGCGCTGGTATTGCAACGCGAGAGTGAACTTGATGCCGCGCAGCGCCGGCTGGCGCGCTCCGAAATTTTGACTAAAGAAGGTGCCTCTTCCGGCCAGGAACTGGACGATGACCGGGCGCGTGTACAAAGCTTGCAGGCGGCCCTCACTGCCTCCAAGGCACAAGCCAATGCCGCCCTGGCAGGCATTGCAGCGGCCCGCACTCAGGTCAGCAGCGCGCAGGCCAGCGTCACTGCCGCAAACGCCACTACGGCTCGCGTCGACGTCGAACTGGAAGACTGCATACTCAAGGCCCCGCGCGATGGCCGTGTGCAGTACCGCGTGGCGCAACCCGGCGAAGTGCTGGGCGGCGGCGGCAAGGTGCTCAACCTGGTCGATCTGTCCGAGGTGTACATGAGTTTTTTCCTGCCCGAAACCGTGGCGGGTAGGGTGGCGCTGGGCAGCGAGGTACGCATACTGCTCGATGCCGCCACTGGCTTCGTGATTCCGGCCAAGGTCTCGTTTGTCGCCAGCACCGCGCAGTTCACGCCCAAGACCGTAGAGACCGCCAGCGAGCGGCAAAAGTTGATGTTCCGGGTGAAGGCGCGGATAGACCGCGACCTGCTCCTGAAATATGCGCAGCAGGTCAAAACCGGCCTGCCTGGCGTGGCATGGGTCAAGATTGATCCGCAAACCGCCTGGCCGGCGAATTTAACCCTAAAGAGCGCCCCGTGACCTTGATGCAAGCAGCGCAGCAAGCCGCGCCGCAAATAGCGCCACAAACAATGCCACAAGCAATGCCACAATCAATCCCACCGATGGCAGCAGCCGTTGCGCGTCTGCAGAATGTGACTCTGCAATACGGCAAGATGCTGGCGCTGGATGACGTCACGCTGGATGTGCCGGCCGGATGCATGGTGGGGCTGATCGGCCCCGACGGTGTTGGCAAATCGAGCTTGCTGGCGCTGGTGTCAGGAGCCAGAGCCGTGCAGCGCGGCCGGGTGGAGGTCCTGGGCGACGATATCGCCCGCAGCCGGCATCGCGAGGTGGTCTGTCCGCGTATTGCCTACATGCCGCAGGGATTGGGTAAAAATCTTTACCCCACGCTGTCGGTCGAAGAAAACTTGCAGTTCTTTGCGCGTCTGTTTGGTCACGACGGTGCCGAGCGCCGGCTTCGCATCGACCTGCTGACCCACGCCACCGGGTTGTACCCGTTTCTGGACCGGCCGGTCGGCAAACTCTCCGGTGGCATGAAGCAAAAACTCAGCCTGTGCTGCGCGCTGATCCACGACCCGGACCTATTGATTCTGGACGAGCCCACTACTGGTGTCGACCCGCTGGCGCGTTCCCAGTTCTGGGACTTGATTGCCGGCATTCGCGGCCAGCGCCCTGGCATGAGCGTGATTGTGGCCACCGCCTACATGGATGAGGCACAGCGCTTTGACTGGCTCGTTGCGATGGATGATGGTCGCGTGCTGGCTACCGGCACACCGGCTGAACTGCTGGCGCGTACCGGTAATAGCACCCTGGAATTGGCCTTCATCGCCTTGCTGCCTGAAGAAAAACGGCGCAATCACCGGGCGGTGGAAATCCCCCCGCTGGCGGTGGGCGCACAGGACGATGTCGCGATTGAGGCGCAAGGTCTGACCATGCGGTTTGGCGACTTTTTGGCAGTCGATCATGTGAGTTTTCGTATCCTCCGGGGGGAGATTTTTGGTTTCCTCGGTTCAAACGGCTGCGGTAAATCCACCACCATGAAGATGCTGACCGGGCTGCTGCCCGCCACCGAAGGAGAGGCTTTGCTGTTCGGCAAGCAGGTCGATTCAAAAGATATGGTCACGCGGCGCCGGGTGGGCTACATGTCGCAAGCCTTCTCGCTCTATAGTGAGCTCACGGTGCAACAAAATCTGGTGCTGCATGCCCGCCTGTTTCATGTCCCCGAGGCTGAGGTCGAAGCGCGTGTGGCCGAAATGGTAGCGCGTTTTGGCTTGCAGGGCGAAGTCAACGTGCTGCCCGAAAAACTGCCGCTGGGCATACGCCAGCGCCTGTCGCTGGCCGTGGCCGTGGTGCACAAGCCCGAGTTGCTGATCCTCGATGAGCCCACCTCCGGCGTCGACCCGATTGCGCGCGACAATTTCTGGCGTCTGATGATAGAACTGGCGCGGCGCGACAAGGTCACTATTTTTATTTCGACCCACTTCATGAACGAGGCCGAGCGCTGCGACCGCATCTCTCTGATGCATGCCGGGCGCGTGCTCGACAGCGATACGCCCGCCGCCTTGGTGGCCAAGCGCGGCGCAGCCACACTGGAACAAGCCTTCATCGGCTACTTGCTGGATGCTGACGGTGCCGGGGCGCATGTCACGCTGCCGCCCCCCGTTTCTAGCGAGGCCATTACTGCTCCCGGCGCGCCGCCGCGCTTGGGCTTGGCCCAGCGCTTTCAGCGCAGTCTGGGCCGTGTCTACAGCTACATGTGGCGCGAGACGCTGGAACTCCAGCGCGACCCGGTACGTGGCGCACTGGCGCTGCTCGGTTCGATGCTGCTGATGTTTGTGATCGGCTACGGCATCAGCATGGATGTGGAGAACCTGCGCTACGCCGTGCTGGACCGCGACCAGACCGGGCTGAGCCAAAACTACACGCTCAATCTGGCCGGCTCACGCTACTTCAGCGAACGCCCGCCCATCGCCGATTACGCAGAACTCGACCGGCGCATGCGCAATGGCGAGCTGTCGCTGGCGATTGAGATTCCGCCGGGCTTTGCGCGCGATGTGGCGCGTGGCAGCCCGGTACAGATTGGCGCCTGGGTCGACGGTGCCATGCCGCAGCGCGCCGAGACCGTGACCGGTTATGTGCAGGGCATGCACCAGCAATGGTTTGCGCAGCAGGTACGCGAACGTACCGGCATGCAGCTCGCGAGCATGACCAGCGTAGAAACACGCTTCCGTTACAACCCAGATGTCAAAAGCCTGCCCGCCATGGTGCCGGCGGTGATTCCGCTGCTGCTGCTCATGTTGCCCGCCATGCTCACTGCGCTGGCGGTGGTGCGCGAGAAAGAGCTGGGCTCCATCATCAACCTGTACGTGACGCCGACCACCCGCACCGAGTTCTTACTTGGCAAGCAAATACCCTACGTGGCGCTGGCCATGCTCAACTTTGTCCTCATGAGCCTGTTGGCAGTGACTGTATTTGGCGTGCCCATCACGGGCAGCTTTGGCACGCTGGCGCTGGCAGCCTTGCTGTTTAGCCTGAGTTCGACTGCCATGGGTCTGCTGGCATCCACGATCACCAGAAGCCAGATCGCGGCCATGTTCTTCGCCATGATCGGCACGATACTTCCGGCAGTGCAGTTTGCCGGCCTGATCAATCCGGTTTCTTCACTGGAAGGCAGCGCCCGCCTGATCGGCCAGATTTATCCCGCTACGTATATGTTCAACATCAGCCGCGGGGTGTTCAGCAAGGCGCTGCATTTTTCCGACTTGCAAAGCGCTTTCTGGCCCTTGCTGCTGGCCGTGCCGGTGATCATTGGCGCCTCGATAGCGCTGTTGAAAAAGCAGGAGCGCTGACATGCTGCGTCACCTGGCCAATATTTATCGTTTAGGCATCAAGGAACTATGGAGCCTGTGGCGCGACCCGATGATGCTGGTACTCATCGCCTACACCTTCACGCTGGGGATTTACGTGGCGGGAACGGCCATGCCCGAGACGCTGCACAAGGCACCCATTGCCATCCAGGACGAAGACGAGTCAACCTTATCGACCCGCATCACCGCGGCGTTTTATCCGCCCCAGTTCACCGCGCCGGTACGCGTCAGCAATGCCGAGGTCGACCCTGGCCTGGATTCGGGGCAATTCACTTTCGTACTGGTCATTCCGCCCAACTTTCAGCGCGACGTGCTGGCCGGCAAAGCGCCGCAATTGCAGCTCAACGTTGACGCCACGCGCATGAGCCAGGCCTTTGCCGGCAGCGGTGCGATCCAGCAAATTGTGGTGGGGGAGGTCAACGAGTTTGTGCAGCGCTATCGGGGCAGCGCCGTCATGCCGGTAGAGCTGGTCACGCGTGCACGCTTCAACCCGGCGCTGCAGCCCTCGTGGTTCGGCTCGCTGATGGAAGTGATCAACAACATCACCATGCTGTCGATCATCCTGACCGGGGCGGCGCTGATCCGCGAGCGCGAGCATGGCACGATCGAGCATCTGCTGGTCATGCCGGTGACGCCGACCGAAATCATGCTGGCCAAGGTCTGGTCCATGGCTCTGGTGGTTTTGCTGGCGTCATTGATCTCGCTCACAGTAGTGATTCAGGGCGTGCTGCGAGTGCCGATTGAGGGTTCCATCAGCTTGTTTTTGGTTGGCGCCACGCTGCATTTGTTTGCCACCACATCCATGGGCATCTTCATGGCCACGCTGGCACGCAGCATGCCGCAGTTCGGCCTGCTGATGATGCTGACGATGATGCCGCTGCAAATGCTCTCTGGCGGCATGACCCCGCGCGAAAGCATGCCTACCTGGGTGCAACAAGTCATGTCGATCGCCCCGACCACTCACTTCACTGAACTGAGCCAGGCTATCCTTTACCGGGGGGCGGGGCTGGAGGTGGTGTGGCAATCTTTTTTTGCCCTGCTGGTCATTGGCGCGGTACTGTTTGCGCTGTCGCTAAGGCGTTTCCGCAAGACGATCGGGCAAATGGCTTGAGTGCGGTGTCGCACGATTCTACATACGCAAAACATTTTTTAGGAACTCTATGGATCTGATTTTAATGCAACCCGGCAACCCGGAAATATTCGGCGCCGCCAACAGTGGGGACACCGGTGGCGGCTTGATCGATCAGGACTGGCGTGATCGCATCCCCGGTCTTGGTCAATGTCTGGAACTGGTCTCGATGCATCAAGGCATGAAGCAGCAAATCACAACCGATGTCAGCAATTCTGCGCGTACCTCGGGGCGGCCCGTGATAACAGAGTTCACGCTGGTCAAATACGTCGATAAAATGTCAGTTAAATTTTACGAATATTGCTTGCGCGCCGAACCACTTGGCAAGGGCAAGGATCAGCCGACCAAGCTGTATATTGCGCGCAACTCAGGCGACAAGACCGCCAGCATGATTACCATTTGGCTACGCGACGCGATCATCAGCGAAATCCAGTTGCAAACGCACCCGGACGAGATGCCGACCGAGCAATTCAAGCTGAACTTCACTGAAATTTTGTGGACTTACCGCGTGCAAAAGGCGGACGCCGACGCCGCCGGCACGCTATCGACCGGCTGGAGTCTTGCCCGCAATCGACCCATAGAGCAATTTACCTGAGCCAGTTGCCGTTCTGCTTGTGCGATCCGCTTGCTATGGGGTGGCGATGATTGGCGGGAGGGAACCGTTGGCTTATGTGCTGCAACCGGCTACTAAGTGTCAGACTGCATGCCTTTGATTTTTGCTAAATCGCTCACGGAAAAATCGGGGTAAATTTCTCGATACGATGAAACAAAAATTATTATCAGCTGGCGTCGTCATTGTGCATTCCAGGCCGGATCAGTGCCGTTATTTGCTGCTGCGTTGCTACGATTATTGGGATTTTCCCAAGGGCGTGGTCGAAGCGGGAGAGGCTCCCTTGTCAGCGGCTTGCCGCGAAGTGCGTGAAGAGACCGGGCTCGATGCATTGGCGTTTTCCTGGGGCGATGTTTACATTGAGACGGCGCCCTATGGGCATGGCAAGATAGCCCGCTATTATCTCGCGGCTTCCGACAGCGAGAGCGTGACGTTGCAGGTCAATCCGCAAACGGGAATCATTGAGCATCATGAGTACCGCTGGTGCGCATATAACGATGCGCGCCAGCACCTGAACGGGCGTTTGCTGTCCGTGATTGAGTGGGCGCACGCGCTGACCGGCTGCTAGTGTTGGGGCCTGCTGTGCGCGCATCTGATCGTGAGTTTGCCGTCCTCTTGTTGCAGCCGGGTTCCCAGCTCACTGCAAAGCTTTGTCATCCATCTGCTGATGTACTCAGACTGCTGCTGGCTGGCAATCCCGGTCCGGCAATTGGCGATAAAGACCGGATGAAGATGCATCGCCACAAGCCTGCTTCCTTCGATTTCAAGTTCGAACAATAGCTGGTGGTCGTTCTTGAATTCCTTATCCACAGTGTAGTCGTCGATCAGATCTCCTGCCGCATAGATGATAGGGCAATCGCGGTAGAGTTCTACCCCCTGGAACACGTGGGCACTGTGGCCGAAGATGATTTTCCAGCCCATATCGATGGCCGCATGCGCCACCCGACGAAATCTCGTCGAGGGCTGAAAAACCATATTCGGTCCCCAATGCAGTGACAGGATAGGCCAATCGACGGCGATACCCCGCAACCCCCTTAGCGCCTTGCGCAGTGCGGTGATGGTGGCATGCTCATCCTCGATATCGAGGTACGCCATGCCGGGCCTGTCGGGCTGCACCGCAAAGTCTTCCTGATGGTCACAAAATGCCACCATGCCAAATCGCAAGCCATGGCGCTCTGCCAACGCGGCTGATGCTGCGGCAGCGATGTCTATACCTGCACCGGCATGGCCTATCTTGTACGTTTCTAGGGACTTGATGGTATCGAGCAAGCCCCTGACACCAAAATCGAGGATGTGGTTATTTGCCAGACAGACCATGTCAATACCGGCACCCAGCAGGGTATTGATTGCCTGCGGCGGTGCGCCGAAATAAAAGGCTTTCGGCGCACCGGACCAGATGTCGGCAGATGGCGTGATGGCACATTCGAGATTGACGATGGTCAGATCGGCAGCGCGCATCAACCCGGCCACCGCCCCTAGCGGGTAATCAGCCCCCTGTTGCGCGATATGCTGCCCGACATGACGCCCGAGCATGACATCACCGCCGAGTATCAGGCGTACGGTGCCTGCCTGGGGCGAATTTGCCATGGTTATACCGGATCAAGTCGCCGTGTTAATGGGCATGAAAAACCCGATGGAGATGAAGCGCCGTAGCCAGCGGCATCGAGACGTCATAGGGCATAACCGACCGATTGCGCGGCGATGATGCTCTGCTCCGGCTCCAGTTTCATGGCCTTTGCCAATACTGGCCGATCGACCCAGTCGCGTACCACCGTCGCCAGACCTTCCGCCGCGCAGAAAAGATACACGTTCTGGCTGATGAAACCGGTATCGAGCGCTGCACAAAATTTCTTTTCTTCCACGGGTGCCGTATCCATCTTATTGAAATTGGCAACATAGATCAGATTGACCGGAACCGTCGGGACAAAATCTTGCCATCCGGTTTCCGCACGAATATCTTCCTCCAGAATCAGCCGCAATGCCGACGCAACGGCATCAAATAGGTAAAGTCCGCTTTGCATGGCAACATAAATATCGATCTCTTGCACGTTTTTTGCCGAAGGCGCAGTGCGATGATTGCTATCGGGACGGTTAACGCCACAGGCTGCCCACAGTAAGTGCGATAGGGTAGTCAGGCTGATGGCTCTCTGGCTAAATTCGTGGCTTGATTTACGCCGTTGCAGCACCTTGCTCAACGCCAGGCCCGCATCGCCCAAGCCCTCATCAAGCTGGAGTGAAATGAGCGACATCGGCCCTGGTGCAAGTGGAATACTTTGCTTGTGATCGGTGATCATGATATTTCCCCTCAAGCTCAATTGACGTGAATAGTTTTGGGAATCTTGCCAGGCACTTTGGGTATGCGGACGGTGAGAACGCCATTCTTGCAACTCGCCTGCGCCTTGTCGATATCAACATAGCGCGGCAGCGGAATAGTCCGTTCAAACGAACCGTAGGCACGTTCCTTCATGTGATAAGTGCTGCCAACCGTTTCTCTCTCGGAATGTTTTTCTCCAGTTAAACACAACATGTTTCCTTCGGTAGTAATGGTGCAATCCTCCTTGCCCATGCCCGGCACCTCCATGCGCACCAGTACTTCCTTGTCTGTCTCTTCGATCTCGACGGCCAGCAAACCCCATTGCGGGAAACCCTCTTGCCATTTACTCTCATCAGACTTGTCGTCTTTAGCGTGCGTAAAGTGGGTAAGCGCCTCGCTACTACGATGCACCAATTCACGCCAGCCTTCTGCCGAATTTCTCCATGCGCGGTTGATCGATTGCCCCAGATCCCTACCTGATTGTTTTAACGACTCCAGCATCACGTTCTCCTTGTCGAAATAAATGCCGTCCTGACGAGCGCTCATGCAGCGGTGCTTGCGCCTGTTTTTGCTAGAAAAGTGCCATGTTGTTGCCTAGGATTAACAACGACCGAAAGCCTCAAACGAGGTGACTTCGTGAGAGCCAGATTGCATGAAGAAGTACGGGTGCCACTTGACTTTAATCAAAGCAATCGCCAGCCGAAAGACCGACCCCAGCGTCGATCAAAAAATACGGATTGCCGAAAGTTTTCAAGCGGATATTTTGTGCGCTCAGTGAGGCATGGATGCACCTGTGAAAAATTGGCGATGCCCTGTCACGCAGTGTCCATGCGGGTTTGCCGGCATATGCCGCCAGCAGGCGCATACACATTGCGCGCTGGCACGGGTGCCATGTCAAATCTTTTGCTAGCCAGATAATCGACGCACATTCAAACATCAACGCCCGTGTCCTGCGTCCAATCCGGCACCAGCACCGCCGCACCATCAAATGCCCCTGCGCGCAAATCATTTAGCGCCTGGTTGGCATCCTTCATCGCGTACGGAACCACGTTAATGTGTAATGGAACTTGCCCGGCCAGAGCAAAGAACGCCTCACCGTCGGCGCGGGTCAGGTTGGCGACGGAGCGCACACAGCGCTCGCCCCACAGCAAAGCGTAAGCGAAACGCGGAACGTCGCTCATGTGGATGCCGGCGCATACCACCGTCGCGCCTTTGCGCGTCGCGGCCAGCGCCTGCGGAACAAGCTCGCCCGATGACGCGAAAATAATCGCGGCATCCAGCCTGACCGGTGGCGCCACGTTGGCATCGCCTGCCCAGGCGGCGCCCAGCGAGCGCGCGAATTCCTGCGAGCGGAGGTCGCCGGGGCGGGTGAATGCATACACCTGCTTGCCTTGGTGGATGGCAATTTGGGCCACGATGTGCGCTGCCGCACCGAATCCATACAGGCCGAGATGTTGGCCCGCTCCAGTCATGGCATAGGCACGATAGCCTATGAGCCCGGCACACAAGAGCGGCGCAGCGTGCAGATCATCGTAGCTGTCTGGTATCCGAAAGCAATAATTCGCATCGGCCACGATATATTCTGCGTAACCGCCGTCGCGGTCGTAACCGGTAAAGCTTGGGCTGTCGCACAGGTTTTCATGTTGTTCATGGCAATACGGACAGTGGCCGCAAGTACTGCCAAGCCAGGGAACGCCAACCCGGTTTCCGCATGAAAATTGTTGTGCACGCTTGCCCGCCAGCACGACCCTGCCAACGACTTCGTGTCCCAGGATCAGCGGCGATTTATGCAGTGGAAGTTCACCGTCGGCAATATGCAGATCGGTGCGGCAAACCCCGCACGCCGTCACGCGAATCAGTAATTCGCCTTCACCCGGAAGCGGTATCGGTATCCGCGCCAGAGACAGTGCCTGGCCCGCTGTATCCATGCGCATGGCCAGCATCGTGCCATCGGCAAACTGTCCGGATGGTCCATTATCGATTGACATACTTTTCGGCAATCCCCATTATTCCACCGAGCTTCCCGATGCCGCAGGCACCGAACCCATGACATCATGGTACCGATTGCCAGCGTTGAAAAAATGACTTTGATCAAAGTATTCAATCAATCACGCCAGGATGGATGAGCCGATAAAGGAGAAAAGCCTGACCCGTCTTGCTCTTGTCGAGTCGCCCCTATTTTTATAGCGACGCTGCGCATTTTTGATTTGCCGAACAAAATATCCCAACTGCTACCACCCCGCTGACGCATATCCCATGCGGGTTTGCGGGCCGATGCCTTGGAGAAGCGCATGGAATATGCGCGCTGGCAGGGGTGGCATTTTAATTTCTGTATTACCCAGTTACCCAGGCAAATTGAAAAATCGCAGCCGCCCCTATTTTTACCAGATCGGTTGCCGCTAAGTAACAGGTAATTGTACTGAGCGGGGTTCTAGTGGATAATTGTTGCCCATGAACGATACCACTACATTCCCCCCATTGCCCGACCGACTCTCGGTTGATCCGCGCAGCCCTTACTACAGCGCCGCCGTGTTCGAACACGAAGTCGGCATTAAACTCAACGACAAAGAGCGCCTGGAAGTCGAAGAGTATTGCATCAGCGAAGGCTGGATTTTAGTGCCGGGTGGCAAAGCCGTTGATCGTAAGGGAAATCCCCTGATGGTCAAAGTAAAAGGCAAGGTTGAACCGTTTTACCGCTAAATCGCGACCACTGAAGTCCAATTAAATTCAACAGATGACGGACCCCTTTGCTATTTTTAGAAATGGCTGGAATGCTAGACGGCGGTTTTTGCCGCATCGGTCATTGTGCCTATTCCATGCGGCGCACTACGCTGCGCCTTACGGTCTTGCCACAAGAGCAAGCGCCGTTATGCTGGCAAACGTAACGCGCGTAAGCGCTGGTGCAGGGCATCTTCACTGTCCACCTTCAGCTGCTGCTTGGCGCACAGGTAGTGTTCGGTAAACACATCCAGATACGCCTCCAAGGTTTGCGCGGCCAAGGTTTCGCCAGCCAGGCCCAGGCACAATGCCGCCACCTCAGAAGTACACAAGTGATCATCGCGCCGGGAGCGGCGCAAGCGATAGCGTGACAATTGCTCAGGTGCCAGGCTCAGCACGGGAAATTGATTCAGGTAAGGGCTTTTTTTAAATATCTTGCGTGCCTCGGGCCACGTCGCATCGAGTAAGATAAACAGCGGCCGCTTGCTCGCCGTAACCGGCCGCGCGTCGGGCGGTTGTCCCGGCGCATCAGCAGGGTGATGTGCAGGAAGTAATTGCGTGATCACCCGTTCTGGCGCGACAAACTCACCTGGAAACACCACATACGGCTGCCATTCTTGGTCTGCCAGCAGCGCCAGCAGCGCAGGGGCGACCTCGGTACGGGCCCAGCCAAACGCCATCGTATCGGGTACCACGTCGGCGATCAGCCAGCCCGTGTTGCTGGGCTTGAGCGTTTCATGCTCGGCCATGATCAGGCACACACCGGCCCGCGTAGGCACCACCGGGCGCAAGGCGCACAGGCAATGGCTCAAGATCAGGCGACAGCCCGCACAGCGCTCGCCATGCGGCCCGCCACGGGCCAGAAATGGTCGGGTACTGCGCTCCAGACGGGAAGAGCGCAAACGCGATACCGCGTGCGGTAAGTGGTTTTTTGTCATGGGAACGTCAACATCAATGCCAGGGCCATTCGAGATAATCAGCATCCCTCGGCGAAAACTGTGCATTCTAGTCCAATAAGTGGTGGGCAAGTACGGGATTGTGCGATCTATTTTTGCGTTGTTGATGATGGGAAATGTTGCTTGTGATAAAGGATTTAATGATGGATACTTTGCTTCAAATGTTGACACATTCGCCTGCCAAGACCTTTGCGAATTTGCAAGTCGTCCGGCACTTTCAAATTAAGCCTGCCTTTTTAAAGCCACTCTGCGTTAATGAAAAACATTCCCTCCCTCATGCGTTTCGGAAAAACCTCCCTCGTTCTCGCGGCGATGTTTTGCGTGTTGCCTGCCGCTTCGGCCCAGACAACAGAAAAATCCTTTGCGGACATGGTCAGCAAATTTACGCTGCTTCCTGCGGGTGAGCCGGAGTCAGAAATGCTGGCCAAGGCAAAGCTTGCCGTCAATTTCATCCAGCGCATGGAGTTGCCACAGGCTAATCTTGCCGTCAACGAGGCCTTGCAACTGGCCCCGCGCAACTCGTATCTGCATTTCTTGAATGGCTTCGTTTACCACCTGCAGGCCAGGCAGGGGGATTCGCAAAAAAATGAAATGGCGATGGAAGGCTACCAGCAGGCACTGCGAATCGACCCGGGCAACTGGATCGCCCAAGAGTTTTTGGGCCTGGCGTACCTGGATCAGAAGAAGTTTGACGAGGCCAAAGCGCAATTTTCTGAAGTGCTGCTGATGACCCCGGAGAGCACCGTCTCGATTTATGGGCTGATGGTGGCCTCGTACCTGACCGGTGATGCCGTGACGGCGTGCGCTATGGCTGATCAATTCAAAAAGACCTCAACCGAACCGCATGCAGGATTTGCCCGGTCCAGCGTTTCCGTCTATGCGGCTTGCGGAGATTTTGCCAAGGCTGAGGTGATGCGCGAGGCGTTCAGCACGCTCAGCGGCGACAAGGCCGGTAAGACAGGTAGCGGCAAGGACGATGTCGAGCGCGTCGACCGGCGTCTGGCGCAATGGAAATCTTTTTATCGCAAGCAAGAGCAGGCCAGTTGGCCTATCGCGGCCAATTCGGTCGGCGGATATGTCAAGATGAACTTGAGTAACGCCAAGATGGATGCGAACTCGATGCAACTTGCGCAGGCGTTCACAGTGCCAAGCTTTAAACGCTCCACTGCCACAGTCCCAGTCACAACACCAGCCACAACCACAGTCCCAGTCACAGTTACAACCACCACCACAACTGCCACTGAAACGCCCGGGGCAAAGCCAGCGAACGTGGCCGAAAGCATCAGCGACGGCAGTCCGCGCATGGTCTTGGTCGATGTCGTGCTGGTGTCCACCCAGGAGCTGATTTCCACCTCCAAGGGGATTAATCTGCTCAATGCGCTGACGCTTCAGCTCGGTTCGGTCGCGGGCAACGTGGCAGCCTACTCTCGGGTGAATAGCTCCAACAGTGTGAATAACGCGGCGGCAGCCATTAGCACGGCGATTACGCGCGCCGTGACCGTGCCTGCATTGTCCTATTCTCTCAATATTGCCAACGCCAACAACTCAGTGAATGAGGTTCTGGCGCGGCCGACACTGGCGGCCATGGAAGGCTTGCCGTCTGAGTTTTTCTCAGGCACGAACCTGAGTGCAGGGGTGGTGTCCACGAGTACCCAAGGCGGCACAACGGTGGTTCCGCTGGACAAGCGCTTTGGTATCAAGCTGGCCGTCACGCCCGCCTTCTTGTCCAATGGCAAGGTGCAACTCAAGGTCGAAGCGCAGCGCACCTCGCTCAATACGACCGCAGAGAATCCCAAAGTGGCCTACCAAATTGAAATTGCTGAAATCACGGCCAATGCCAATGTGGTCATGAACCTTGGCGATACCCTGGTCTTGAGCGGATTAAGCGAGAAATCGTCGGCAAATATCCGCGACGGCGTGCCGGTACTGCAAGATATGCCCCTGATTCAATATCTTTTCTCGAACAAAAAAACCAATGACATTCAACGCTCAGTACTGATACTGATCACCCCGAGGGCACCGGCGTACACCGGCAAGACCGACACCAGCCAAAGCGCCGCCGCGACCGACAGCATGCATGCGCTGCGCGAGAAATTTGGTTTTTCCGGCGGCAGCACCTCCAATGTGGAAGCCGTTCTCAGCCATCTGAACACGAACGCTCTTTTCCGCGAGTTTCGCCAGGGCGATGTATCGCTGGAGCGCTGGGACCGCATGCACAGTACAGGCGATCGTTTGCGCCAGGCGCTGGAATTTCTCTACTACTAAACCCAGTCGGTTCTCCTGAAAATTTGAAAAAGAATATTGATGAAAAATTATTTATCTAAGCTTGGTGCCCTCCTTTTCGCGGCGCTTGCGCTACATGCGCCTGCACAGGCGCAAGGCATGCCGGAGATCACGCCCAGCCTGAAGAAAATGCTGGGTGCATTGCCGATTGCCGACATGAAAGATGATGTGGAAAAGATGGTCGGCACGCTGAAAAAGACCAGTTGTGGCGGCGGCCTGACTGGCTGCTACGCCACCAAGACAGGCGCGCTGCAATTGTATTTTTTTACCAGCAGTAACGCGCAACAAACCTTCCTGTTGGTCATCAACCAAAAAATGGCGCTGCCCAAACTGCTCAAGGAGAATGTGCAAAAAGTCCTGGGCGGCACCTCCCTAAGCGATCCGATCATTTCTATTTCGACGACGGACATCGATCTGGACATCACAAAAATGCCAGCCGATCTGCAAAAGATCGTGCGCGACAGTTACTTCAATGTGAACTCACTCACTTTTGCCAGTGGCGTGCAACTGGCCGCCAGGGCCGATCTCGGCGGTGTCATGAAAGTCACTTTGCAAAGTATGGGCGTCAAGACCGACCAGCTCACGCTGCGCGCTGGCGTCGTGTTACCGATTCCGACCGACCTGGCCGCTGGTGCCGGCGCAGGCGCGGGCTTGGCCGATGCGATGAAGCATAGCAATACCATGAAAAAAGCGGGTGCCGATGCCCTGAAACCCGAAGCCTATGTCGAGTTTCAGCTAGCGCCAAGCTCAGTAGTGAAGATGAACGTGCCGAAGATGACCTTAACCGACACCACTTTCTTCATCGACAACGCGCTCACCTTTGGCTACAAGGGCAATGCCCGCTTTGACGGCACCAGCAAAGATATCCTGCTGCATTTTCAAACCCCGCTGAACCCGGCGGGCGCCATGGATCTGCTCGACTTCTCGTTCCGCATGGCGATGCCACAGAGTTTTACGCTGCAAGATCAGGCCTTGATGTCGGTCGCGATGGCGATGCCAGACACCGGCATGGCAGCCTCAGCGAGCACCACCGCGCTGACCAAAATGGGCGGCGGTTTTATCGGCAATATCAATGCCATCAAAAAACCCTTGCTCACCGTCACAAAACCCTTGTCCGTGTTCCAGTTGCGTAATCCAAAACCCGCAGCGCCCTACAAGTTTGGCGACCGCACCAAGCCTTTCCCGACCACCGATGAACCTTTCAATGTCATCCTGCTAGGGCCATTGGCAGATGGCGGGCCGCTGCTTTATGTGAACAGTGATGTCAGAATTCTCGGGCAGACCATGGGCAAGATCGAAGTGTCTGTCGGCAAGGCAGGCTTTCATGGCACCGTATCAGAAAACATCAGCATCAAGCTCGGGCCTTTGGGCAAGACCAAGATCAAGATGCTGGCAAAAGCGGACGTGACAGGCGAGATGCAAGACATCAGTCTCAAGGGCAATCTCGCCGGACAAAATTTGTTGATTGCCCTGGCCGGCGATACGCTGACGATCGATTTCTCCGCCAGCTGCGTGAATCCGTTTGAGATCAAGGCCAAGGTCGCGATCCAGGAAAGCATGGACATCGCGCAGATTTTTGACGGGCAGGGCGGTGCCAACGTCGATCCGTCCAAGCTGCAAAACTGCGTAGGCAAAGACCTGGAAGCGGCGCTGAACAAGGTTGCCGGTGAATACAAATCGCTCAGCGGTTACACCGCCAACGAAGCCAGTGCCGCCTTGAACAAGATCTCCAGTGACGCCACCGCAGCGGCCAACAAAGCCGCAAAAGAAGCCAAACAGGCAGCCGATGCCGAGGCCGCCAGAGCCAAAGCCGCTGCGGATTTAGCCTACAAGCAAGCCAAAGACGCCGCCCGCAATCTGGCCAACAATTCAGCCAGTGCCGTCAGCAATGTGTTCAAAGACGCAGGCAATGCCATCAGCGGCGCATTTGGCAAGAAGAAAAAACGCAGCGATGAGCACGACAAATTTGACAAGACCATATTTAACTGGGATTACTACTATGACACGCGCGGCACTGCCTGGGGCAATACCGATCTGGTGCAGTATTGGACTGACCATGGTTACGGAAATGCCGAACGCGCCAGCTATGAGTTCGACCTCAAGTACTTCCGTTCGCAGCACCAGGGAGCGAGTGACAAGGATCTACTCAACTACTGGTTGGGCACAGGCATCGACCGTGGCGATCAGTCCAGCCGGGACTTCAGCCTTAAGGCCTTGGTCAGCCGTTATCCGGGCGGCAGCAATCGGGATAATCTCGAATGGTGGTTCGAAAACGGCGGCATGAACTCCGGTTTGAACGGCAGGCCATAGGCCGCAATTGGCCTGCTGCCCGATCCGCTGCCCAATAGACGCTTGTTAGCGCCGCGTCGCCCTGTTGGTGCAGAAATCATAGGGCGTAGCATTGCCTTCAATGTCGGTGACGCTGCGCCCTTTGATTATCGAAATCGCATGCGCATACCCCATGCGGCCCACAGGCCGATATCGTGCCAGGAGCCGCATGGGGTATGCGTGATCGCTTTTGATTTTAGTGAAAATTAAAATGTTGGAATGTCAAAACTGACCGCGGCTTTTTACATTCCCAAAGACCGCAAGAGTTCATCGCTGTCATTGTCGCTGGCCGGTGTCACTGGTGCGGCTGCATTCGCCTGATTCGCCTGTTGCATGTCCAGCAAAGCGTCCGGATCGAGGATTTCGCTAGAGTCAAAGTCATGCAACTTGATGAATTCTGTCCGATCTATCGCCAGTTCAAGATAGAAAATATTGTTATTCGCGGTGAAGAACGACACGCGGCGTATTTCCGGCCGGTCCAGCGGGGTATCGACGCTCAGCATGACTTGCTTGGTGAGCACCAGCATTTTGGGCTGGTTCTGGGTGATATTGGTTTGCAGCTCCCTGCGCACCTTGCCCGTGAAGTCGCCGACGATCTGGTTCATCAGTTCACCCAAAATATTCGACACCTCATCCGAGGTAAATGAAGAAGCCAGTTCCGACTTGGGCATGCCCATGCTCAACATGTATTTTTCATAAATTTCCAAGGCCGCGTCGCCGGCAAAATTGAGCACCACCAGACCGGAAAATCCGCCGTCAAACAACACGAAGCAGCCGATATCGGGCTTTAAGCCTATCTTGGTAATCCGCTGCACCATGCCAGAATAATGGATCTTGCTTTGCGTCGCCACGTGCAACACCCGTACGACCGAATTGCATAAACTCGTCAACAGATCTTCTGTTCCGTACACGACGCTGTTTTTTTCATCACTCATGACCAACTCCTGAAAATATTTATTAAAAAATCTTTTTTGTTATCCGCGCGGTGCGCGGTGCGCTGTAGCTGGTGCGTCGTCTTGCCCTGAGCCAGGCACCGTATTCTCCGGCAGCGGCGGTTCGGCCAGCGCCATGCGAAACAACACAACTCTGCTCAGCAGGTTCGCCACCCGATTCTCCCACGCCGACTCTGGCTCTGCCTCTGCCTGGGCAGACAAGTCCGGCAACGCACCACGTAATAACATCAGCTCACGCTCAAGCTCGCGTACCCGCCGCAGCGCGCGCTGCGCAGGCTCCGGCAACTCGCCTTGCGCCAACAAGCTTTGCTCCAGCGCATCGCTCTGCGGCGATGAGGCTAGGCTAGTCATGGTTCTTTCTCCTTTGCGTGACTTTTGCCAAAGACAGGAAGCGGCACCGCCCCTGGCGTACAACGACGCCTGTCCATGGGAATAGTGCAAGAATAGGCAATGGTGCGCCCCCCGTCCAGCAGTTTCACGCTTTCTGCACAATTTGCGGCAATCTAATTCTGCGCCGGCTGGCGCTATGTTGATAAAACGATCTCAACGCGTAGCTTGGGCTCGCGCTTTATCAGTCCAGCGCATTTCAATGAGACTTAGCGCTAGATGTTTTGGAATAACTGAATCGACTGCGCAATCCCTATGCGCCTCGTGGCAGGATATGGGCCTGCAGGCCGCATGGGATATGCGTGATGGGCTTTGAAAATGTTGGAATGTTAGAACTGACCCCGGCCACGGGCCCACCGGCCCACCGGCCCCGATGGGTGACTCCTTCTCGGTCATGACCCCTATTTTTTCTTACGACATGGCCAGCGCGGCGTAGTCGGTGCGGCCACCCGGACTTAATGCATCGACTATGCCCCTAGGAGGCTAGGACGCATGGCGCCGATACAGGGCAGGTCTCCGGGCGCGCCTCGACGCCGCGATGCCGGCAAACCCAACCAGAACCAGCGTAACAATATTGGGTTCAGGTATCGTCGTCGTCATCGGCGCCATACCGTCACCTGGATCGAGATCCTCGTGAAGGATATTCATGCTCACCCTGACCTCAAGTATGCTGGGGTCTGCATTCAGGTCGAACCCGAAACCAATCTCGCGGAAATAGTCCATGGTGACCCTTGGGTCCACTGACTGGGCGGCGGGAATAGGATCCCGCAGGAGGTCAACGACACCAATGGCTGACATTTTTAAAAACTGATCGTCCGAGAAGCCAATCTGGCGGATAGCGAAGTCGACGACCGTGCCCGGCTCGAACCCCAGGAAGAATGAATGGACTCCTGCAGCGGCGAGCCGGAAAAAGGTGTTGTCCGATGTGACGAATCCGAAGTCCCAAATGTCATTGCCCGACAGGGTGGTTCGCACGTCGAGCCAGTCATCAGCTTCGTCCAGAGGGAATGGCTGCATCACTCCCAGACTCGGACGCTCGGGATCAAAGCTTACACCACTGATGAACTTGATATCCGTTTGCTTGTCTGGCGGCTTATCTTTTCCACCCGGCTTCGGCTGAATATTCTCTCCAGACGATTCCCTTTTAACGGTGTCCTTGATCTTGTCCTTTTCCTCCTCGGTGAACTCTCGCTCATCCTCCGCAGTTTCTGCCGGCATCACTTTGCTTCCGCGCGCCATCAAGCCTGGTTTACCATTCGGCAGGTTCCCTTCGTTTCCAGCGACGGTGCGCACATAAGTGTTTCCATTGGCGTCCTTGGCCTTAGTCGCTTCGTTCTTTGCTTTCTCGTTGTGACCTGATCCTGGAAGGAACTGGTGCGCCACTTCATGTGCGGCTGTGTCGACGAGCGATTTCATTTGCTTGTCCGCCGTATCGAATACGCTCTTCCAGTGGCCGTCGGTCAACTTCTTTCTATACACGGTGGACTCTGTGCCCCTCGTCACGCCGAAGTCGGAAGCGACAAGTTTGTTGTCTAATACGATGGTGTGGAATATCCCGCTCGCGGGCTTCGCAGTCGTGAATTCCACCGTGGCATCCAGGAACGCGAATTTGCTTTTCAAGCCGTCGCCGAATGTCGCCTTCTCGACATCTGTAAATCCGGAGTTCGACAGGTCAACATAGACTTTGACTTGAGCAGAAACTGGACGAGCCGACCCACCCAGTAGGAGCACGATCACTAAGATGTGCCAGATAGGCAATCCTTTCGTGATGCCGCGGAGCCGCAGTATTGCGTTGAATAATTGATTAAAATACAGCATCACCACCTCCTAATGTTGCAAAGATGTGAAACTTGAACCGCCTCTTTTTCGATAACATGTCAAATTGCATGATTCAG
The DNA here is from genome assembly GCF_030651495.1 of Undibacterium sp. Lineage (GTDB taxonomy): Bacteria > Pseudomonadota > Gammaproteobacteria > Burkholderiales > Burkholderiaceae_D > Undibacterium. The sequence continues at coordinate 347 of NZ_JAUSFI010000052.1, read as the reverse complement.
TGCTATCGGTAGCGGGCGAGGCATGACTCAAGATAGAACAGGAATTCGCGAAATACAAGAACTGTTCCTCATGTCACTCGGAAGAATGCGGAAGAACGGGGGTCAGTTCTAAGGGAAGAATGTAAGGGAAGAATGGGGTCAGTTTTAACATTCCAACATTTCTCTTTTTAAATTCACCGTCCAATAAAAAAGCCTCGCCAAGTGGCGGTAATGCCGTTCAGTTAGCAGGTTTTCGCACAACGCGAACGGCATAGCGGTTTGGTCTTGCCTTGACGGCCCGGTCGTATTTTCGACCGGGCCGTTCGTCATTGAGGAGGCTAACCAGCCTTTCACGCAGATGCTTCATC
>NZ_JAUSFI010000051.1 GCF_030651495.1 Undibacterium sp. | reverse complement strand
TGAGTCAGCAGATTCCATTAAGGCCCGCAGAATTAAGCCCTGCAACAAGGCCGGATATAAAACTGCAAACTAGCCTGTTGAACAAAACATGAAAAAAACCTTGGCAAAAGGGAGGCGTTCATATAAGTATCCATGCGCCTTCCCAGCCAAAAATCTCTTGAAACCCGCATGGATACTGCGCAAACGATTTTGAAGTTGCCTGTTTTTTTAATCAGTATCAATGATTTTAGCTCCCATGTGCGCCCGACATCTTTTCATCATTCTTGCCCTCCTGATCGGCTGCCACAACAGCGCACTCGCGATACCGAGCTTCAAACAAGTGCAGCAAAACTTCCTGTCCTCAGACGCGATCCTGACTGACCGCAACGGCGTTGCGATTCATCAGCTGCGCATCAATCCCAAGGAGCGCAAGCTGGCGTGGGTGAAGCTGGAAGATGTCTCGCCAGCCTTGCGCATGGCCTTGATCGCCTCGGAGGATAAGCGTTTTTACCAACATGGCGGGGTGGATTGGAATGCGGTGGCGGGGGCGGCCTGGGGTAATCTCTGGAATCAGAAAACCCGTGGCGCGTCTACCATCACCATGCAGTTGGCGGGCTTGCTGGAAGAGGACTTGCGGCGCAAATCGACTGCGCGTAGTGCTGGGCAAAAGATTACGCAGGCGGTAGTGGCGCAGTGGCTGGAGCAAAGCTGGCGCAAGGACCAGATACTGGAAGCCTACCTAAATCTGGTGGCGTTTAAAGGTGAGCTGGTCGGTGTACATGCCTTGTCGCGTGTGATGTTTGACAAGCACCCCAGCGGCCTGGATAAAATCGAAGCGGCGATTGCGGTGGCGCTGATACGCGGCCCGAATGCCAGTGTCGCCAAAGTCGCCGAACGTGCCTGCACTACATTGAAAGAGCAAGCCTTGCCGCAGTTTTGCGCGAATCTGGCGGGCCAGACTACACAGTATTTTGCCCGACTGACGGCAAAGTCGGATGTCGCGCGCACTATCAGCGGGCCGCAGCTGGCACCGCATCTGGCGCAGCATCTAGCAACTAAGCTATTCGCCGCAAATAAAGACGCCGTGGCTATCCGTTCTACGCTGGATGCCAGCACCCAGGAGTTTGCCCGCGATGCTTTGGTGCGCCAATTGTCGGCGCTGGTGGATCGCAATATTGAAGACGGTGCGGTGCTGGTGCTTGATAACCAGAGCGGCGATGTATTAGCCTGGGTCGGCTCTAGCGGCGCCTTGTCGGACGCGAATCAGGTCGACGGCGTGCTGGCCTTGCGCCAGGCTGGCTCTACCCTGAAGCCCTTTTTATACGAGCTGGCGATAGAAAAGAAGTGGCTGACTGCGGCCTCGATCTTGGATGATTCTGCCGTCAATCTGCCGACCGCATCGGGCCTGTATATTCCGCAAAACTATGACAAACATTTTAAGGGCCTGGTCAGCGTACGTACTGCGCTAGGTTCATCCTTGAATATTCCGGCAGTACGCACGCTGGTCACTGTCACGCCAGAATTGTTTTTTCAGCGCCTGCAACAACTGGGTTTTGGCTTGCGTGAATCGGGCGACTATTACGGCTATAGCCTGGCTTTAGGTAGTGCCGATGTCAGCCTGCTGGCTTTGAGCAACGCTTACCGCACGCTGGCCAATCAAGGCCAGTTTGCCGCCGTGCGCAGCAGCGATGCCGACCCCGCCAAGCCGGTGCAGACTAGGGTGATGGCCCCCGCTGCCGCCTTCATCGTCGGCGATATCTTGTCCGACCGCGCCGCCCGTGCCATCACCTTCGGGCTAGAGAACGCGCTCGCCACGCGCATCTGGTCAGCGGTAAAAACCGGCACCTCCAAAGACATGCGCGATAACTGGTGCGTCGGGTATTCAGATCGGTATACGGTCGGGGTTTGGGTAGGCAACGCCTCGGGCGCACCGATGTGGGATGTCTCCGGCGTCACTGGTGCCGCGCCGGTCTGGCAAGAAGTCATGCAGTACCTGCACCAGCACAAAGTAGCGCAAAAAGGCGCGGCCAAAGGTGTTGACAGGTCTGCTGATCAGCGGATAAGCGCCAATATCGCTCCGGCAGGCATCGTCATGCAAGCGATAGCCTACGAAGGCCAACTCGAAGCGCCACGCTCAGAATATTTTTTACCCGGCACCGAACAAACGCATATCCGCATCGCCAAGCCTGAGCAGATACGTCCGGCAATCCGTTATCCGACAGCAGGCATGCTGGTCGCCATCGACCCGGACATTCCGTCGGAACGCCAGCGCATACGCTTCGCCGCACAAGGCGTGAAGCAAGCTGCGTGGCTGCTTGATGGCAAGGCGCCAGTCAATGCAAACAAGGCCAACGGGGCAGCCCTCAGCATCGACTGGATGCCTTGGCCGGGCAAGCATTTGCTGCAACTGGTCGACAGCCAGGGACAAGTGCTGGATCAATTACGTTTTGAGGTGAGGGGGGCAATAGTGGCGGCGGAAGTGCCGCATACCAAAAGGGTAAAACAGAAGATCAATTCGATACCGTAAAGTTTTACGGACTATCGGAAAAAGTATCTTCGCCGGCCAGCAGAAAATGGATGCGCAATATCCATGCGCCTCTCAGCATGATATTACCCTGCAGGGCGCATGGATATTGCGTGATGGTTTTTGATTTTGTTGGGTGCTCCTTGCGTAACGACGCTTGCTAATGACGAGAATGTGCTGAATCAGGCACTTGCCATCGCCATAGAAAATAATCTATTTGTATGCGTCAAGAATCGCTTGATAGGTGCCATCGACGCGGATTTTTTTCAGTCCTTCATTAAACTGGTCACGCAGTACTTTATTGCGAAATGCTGCCTGATAGTTCGTTTGTATTTTTAATACATCGTGAAAAACCACTTCCTCGTCGGTTTTAAATTCGTTACGAAGTACTTTGCGGTAATACTCAAAAATTTTTTTGTCGACAATAATCAGGTCGGCACGATCTGCCCAAAACATTTTTGATTGATTTAACTGACCATGTGCTTCATTGTAGTTGGGGCGGAACTTGCCTGATTGATCAGGTTCATAGGTCGCTTTAAATGCCGGGCCAAGATTTTTCCAGCCGCCTTGCCAGATGATAAAACTATATTTGTCCAGGTCAGACAAGGTACTTATTTCTATGCCTTTTTTCTTTTTACTGATGGGGTAGTTGTGGAAATTAATGTAAGTGTCTGAAAAAAATAAACCTTCACCATCGACCCCCTGAATGGTTGCGGAAATATCCGCTTCATCTGCTTTTAAGATAATAGATAAACGTGTTTTTGGAACAGTGATCGGTTTAATGGTATGACCAAACGGGCTTAACGCTGCCCGCATCACGTCAACTTCTATACCTGACTCAACACCATTATTTTTGAAGCAGTAGGGCGCCCTGTCGGATGCAAAAGCCACCCGGATTTCAGTAGTATTGCCAATCGTTAATACGGACAATAAGGCGACCGCTAAGATCACTCTGAGCAGGTAGAACTCAGCGATCAGCGGATTCTTGCAAAGATGCATGGAGTAAGTTTATTGGATGGAATATGTCAAATAATAGTCCATATTAATAAATTGAGGAGTGCTTTAGAAATTCCTTGTTGATGTATTAAGGTGCGGCTAACCCTCAAAACATCTATATGGCTCTGCACGCAGATGTGAATCCCATAAAAAAAAACCGCCGAAGCGTAATGCCGTTCAGTTAGCAGGTTTTCGCACAACGCGAACGGCATAGCGGTTTGGTCTTGCCTTGACGGCCCGGTCGTATTTTCGACCGGGCCGTTCGTCATTGAGGAGGCTAACCAGCCTTTCACGCAGATGCTTCATC
>NZ_JAUSFI010000046.1 GCF_030651495.1 Undibacterium sp. | reverse complement strand
CCTCCGGTTAAGTGGTTGCAACAAACCTCCACTTTGGCACAAAGATGCCGTTGCCGCGAGGCCCTGCGCGTTGGTAATCACATAGGTCTCGAATGCAGTGGCGGTGTAGGTGGAGACGTCCATGCCATCTGAATAACTCGCCACCAATCTCAGCATTCTGTAGCAGCATTCTGTAGTTGACAGCCATATATTGAACTTTACAATGAAAGCGAAAGTGGCATTCATTGTGCTTTTATCCATGCCAACCGTCAGAACCTTTAGGGCATCCTTGTCAGCGTGTTTTTCGAGACCCCGCTCCACCATACTTTCACGTCCAGTACGCGGAATTCAAGGCGACTGTTGAAATTCGCTCCTTGACGATTTCAAGCGGCTCACTACCGCGCCGTGCTCAGGAGTTGGTTCTTGATTGGGCAGAGCTGCATCAGCAAGAGTTACTTGAAGACTGGCGGCCGTGTATGGAAAAACAGCAGCCCAACCCTATTGCCCCTTTAAAGTAAGTGAGGTCTATCATGGAATGGGATGTTATTGATGTAAAACCGGTTGCGCCATTGGCTCTCAAAGTTCAATTCGCGGACGGCACCGAGGGCAAGGTTCAATTTGAGCCAAGTCATTTGACTGGGGTATTCGAAGCCCTGAAAGACCCCATCATTTTTCAGCAAGCGCATATCGAAGATGGCGCTGTCGTGTGGCCGGGTAATTTGGACTTGGCTCCTGATGCCATGTACCAAGCTATTAAAACAACTGGTGAATGGGTATTGCGATGAGTACGAATCTCAAATTGAGTGCCTGGTGTGTTGATGCCGACATGTATTTGACCCATGTGCCGACTTTTGATTGACCCACCATGGAGGGTCACCACCCCTCATGGGACAACGCCCTCAGCGGTATCTGGGTGGATCACTGAATATCGGTAGACCGGTCAAAAATATGTCGGCATCAACACCATCGACTACAAGTCGCAAGTGAACGGCAAAATCAGCTGTTTTGAGTGAGCCACCACCTTGCAAAACCCTCTAAATTGGTGTGTTGCGAGGCTGCACAGCTTAATAGTTCACCTTTGTTTGGTGACATTTCTGTCTCACGCAGGATGAGGGCGCTGTGAATGTCAGGACGGATGCCTACCAGATAGGGAAGATAGTCGTCGACAAAGGCTGCCGGCTTGATCGAATTCACCAGGGTTGCTTTGGGACTGACATCACCATCGGCATGGTCAACGGTGTGAACGATATCAATCGGGAATCCCAGTTGGATTAGATTCTGTCTGCGTGCCGCTTGAAACTTAGCAGGCAAAGCCGTCACGCAAATGAGTTCGTAGCCGGCTTGGTACAGCGCATGACAAGCCGCCAGCGAACCTTCCACCGCAGGGATGTTGCCCCAGAACAACTCATCAAAGGCACCCCTGAAGTCGGCCAAGGACTCACCCTCTAGACGATCGACTGCCCACCGATCAATGGCCCAGTATGCGTTTGCATTTTTCTCATGAGGGTAGGTACGAAACACCTGCTCCCACGCTTTAGCGTAGGCGAGGTTGTAATCAAGGAGTACGCCATCTGCGTCTAGAACAATCACACCTTTAGTCATGGTTTAACAGAACCTCTTGAGTATGCGCATGTTGATTCCGATAGTAGGACCATGTCATTTAGCAGCAACTGGTTCTCCAATTTGGTTAGTAGCGCAATGTATGGTGTTGAGAATAGCCATCACCAAGCCTCATTTCCAACGGGTCGGGCAGTAACCAAAAGTGCTATACGGCTGGAGGGGCTGCTTTTAGGTTGTATTGGGCAATGAGATCAACAAGGATGTAGCATCGTTTTGGTGTTACGGTAACCACGCCCTCATTCGTCGTGCTAAGTGTTAGGGTCTGACCGGCTTTGAGTCCTAAATGTCTTATTAAGTCCACTGGAAATGCAATTGCCATGCTGCTGCCGTATTTACGAAGTACGAACTCCATTGAAACACCCCTTCCATGTCTTGCTTCATTGATCGTATTCGTTGCATTTGAGTACGTCAACCATAAGCAGAATGATGCAAAGTCTCCAAGCTCAAGTGGGCAAATTAATTGTCTGCTTTTGAGCCCAAAGCAGTCTAACAGTTCAAATCATCGACATGAATTCTCCCGCCATAATGAACATCTGATGAAGTCCAGATTAATGCGGAGTAAACCACATCATCACAAATCCTTGAGCTTATCAATCACTCCTTGGACCGCCCTAGGATGCAGCATTGGATCAAATAGAACTTCTTTCACTACCATTTTTTCAAGTAAAAAGACTTCCAGATCTAGCGCATCTGCAATTGCAAGAAGCGACGAGACTCGATAGCTTTTCTCACCATGCATTACTTTTTCTATGGTCTTAAGACTCAGGCCTGTTGCTTTTGCGAGTGCTATGTCGTTCATGTCAAGGGTTTCTTTTTTCTTGGCAAAGTTGAGAGCGATCGATTTTGCAGTTGTCATAAATTTTCCATTCATAAAGTTTTAAAAGCGATGAGCAAGAATTTCTGTAAGCGAACACATGATTCCTTTGTTGAATCAATGAAATCAAACTGTCAACATCCGAAATTCTTAACTTTTAGATTCATATCGGCTGATGTCCTATACGTGGCTTAAATAGCCTGATAACGAAGGACACCGCTGTAAATCCTTCGTCGAATGTCAGTCAGAGAGATCAAGAAAGCGCCGACAACGACGCTTCCAACAAGCTCACTAAAAACCATCGCCATCGTCGGAACTACTACTGCTTCCACTATCACTGCCAGTATCCAATTGACTGGTTTCATATGTCGCCATGGTCTGCAATGCTTGGGGTGAAAAAGTAAAACCTTCAGGGATTCGCAAAACTTCGTCAATCAAGAACAGCGTGGGTATATGCGATTTCTCGGGTAGGAGGTTCACGGGAGCTTCTCTTTGAATCGGAGTCAACGCCAACGCTCGCCTATACAACCATGCACCGTCCTCAAAATTTATCTCCGAGTTCACCTGCTCCTTCGGCCTATGAAGGGTCCCTCTGAAAACTGTTTTGCAAAATAGTTGATAACATGCAACATCATTTTCAAACGCTACCCAACAAGCTTGGACAACTTTAGAAGGCATGGCTACCTGTTTGGGATATGCCTTCCTGCAAATGACGAAGTACAGACTAAGCTGGTTCAGCGCCAAATCTATCTCGGCCTCCGTCAAATGTGGGTATCGCACGATGACTTGCTGCCGTACACTTGCTGGATACTCGTACCGTTGAATGGCATCCAATCGTTCCTGCCACCTTTTATCGACCCAGGCATTCCAACTAAGTCCCATCAGAAGGGCGCAAATGATGGTGCCGAAGAAGATTGCAATTGGCCAAAACCATGGTGGAAGGGTAGTGTTATTCATGCTGACACTCCTGGCTTAGCTGAATGAGCTGAATTCACTGAAGAGCTGGTCTTAGCGCAATCGATGCTTCGTGGCCATTGATCCGAAAATGGCCATAACAACGAGTTTTGAAGATCGACCATCACGCTTTCTTGTTCATTATCAATGCACCCGTCCGTGATCAAGACTTCTGCCATTGCAGCCTCCGTCAATCGAACCAATAGATTTGCTCCGATAGAGAGCAATTCATTCGAGTGTGATTGCAAGGTCATGTCCAGATGATTTGCATGCTGCTCTTTCCAGCTCGCTTGGAGCGCTTTGAGTTGTGCTTCGCAGGCTATATACACCGCTAGTGGTTCCAACTCAGAGTCCGTCTCTGAAACTATCCGAATGCCTAGCTTGGCTACTAAGATTTGTATGCGCACCTTGATACGCATTTTGGATTGGCTGAGCTTTGCAGCTTCCAATTGCAGGGCCTGATCGTCAGGCTTTAGTACCGCCGTCGTCGCAGCATCCAATAAACGACCCTGCATAAGCAGCCAAGTTTGGAGTTCTTCGAAGAGTTCTCCATACTGTTGAAGGTGCGACTCTATGTTGGTTCTGCATAAATTCGCGCAGTCTTGCGCAATTTGGGCTAGCTTGGTTTGTGATTGCTGCTGGTTCAAAAATCGCCCCATTGTTGTACGGCGTAGATCTGGCCTATCGGCATACAACTTTGCTGCGAGCGATTGTGCCGATCGGGTCGAAGATTCGACTGCGACGGGTAATTTTGGAATGCACTGATCCCGTGTTGAAATACTCTTCATAACTATCACCTTAAAAATCTGCAATAACAGCTCGAAGAGCTGTTAGAAAATTGCATTACTGATAAGGTCTCATATGAAAGTCTTGACGCAAATCTAATAAATATTTTTAGCTGCGTATTAGATGATCGATGGCGAATCACTTGTCGGTATCAAAAGTGAATCGGTGCGTATCAATTTCATTTGTCAATTATTTTGGATCACAACCATCGTGCCCAACGCAACAGTCTGTTGAAAGTTCAACTCCGAAAATATTATCGAGGTCACCGTGTGAGCTTATAGCCGAGCATCACACTTGGCCATAAACTAGACGCATATACTCTAATGGGATCGCTCTCAAGATTGTTAACTACCTGGATACATTGCCATCGCACACTTGATCAGCAGCTACATGCAAGCAGAATAGGCGACCATCATTGCCAGGTGAAAATTTCTATCAGGCGTTGCATTTTTTCTTGCGCTCATCACCTCAATACCGACTGAAGGATGACTATGGGTTTTGACCATTCCGGCTGGATAGCTTTTGTCCTTGAATTCGCGGTTTTCGAATCTGTACAAGGTCTCCTGTTTGAATGTCTCTGACATGGGCCCGTAACCGACGTATTTGCACTTGTTCGCACTGATACCTAGCCCAGCCAAAACCCTGAGTGTTTGTTCAAACTCATCTTTGGAATAACAAATCAACGTTGGTTGGCTTGCATTTAATTTATCGCGCCATCGTTTCAGCGTTTGTCGGAAGTCAACATCAAAAGCATTGCCATCCTTGATAGCCGTGTGCATTCTTTTGAGATATGCCTCTCGCAGTGCACTGCCACGATGCATATCATCATGCCTTTTTGCATGGTGCACGGACAATTCAGAGTCACAGTGTTCAAAATCATTGAAACCCAGCCCGACCAACGACGTCATATTTTGAACAAATGATTCGACCGCCGTCTTTTCAATTCCCAAGTCGGTCATTGCGTGGTCTGTCAACTCTTGCATGCTGCACTGTCTATGCGCTCGGGTAATCAGCAAGCGGTTATACAAGTACCACGGGTGTTTATCTTTCACCTGAGCACTCTCAGATTGGGCATCTTGTGAAGACTCCAGCCGTGAAGATTCTGCGTGGGATGTATGTTCAGACCGAGAATTTATTTTTTTCGCATTGCTATCTTTGACATGCTGAACATAAAAATCATGCAGCATGTCTTGCTTTTTTTCGGGTAAATCAGCTTTTCCTATGGCGGCTTTTTCGCGGCTTTTTGTCAAGGTTGATCGGCCTTTACCCAGCAGTCGTGCAAACAACTCGTCGTTCATTGTTGATAAACGAATCAGTTCATTTGCGTAAGTAAATTCCGCCATAGCCAGGTGCGCAGCATGAAAATAGCTGTTGAGCAGCGTATCAATACCAGCATGCCCTACCGCGCGCGCCACAGCATCCACTTTAAATGGCCATTTTTCGGGTGCCTGCAGGATATTCAACGCCATGTTCCGACTATCCTCAAAACTTCTACCCAACAACCTTTCCATAGCAAGCACGGTAATGGGCAGTTTTGGCTCGGGGCACAGCACCAGCAGCATGAGTCGCGTTGCGTACGTGTGACGCAGGTCATGCAGGACAACATCCTTGTTTCCGCTCGCCAGCCTTAATGCGCCAATGCTGCGCTGAGCAGTCAACTGACCAGATTCGATCATGTCATCATTTGATTGTCTGGACTCAAAAAGATAGTTTTGCTTTTTGGGTGATCCAATTGCGGCATTTCTTGCTTCGTTGATCATTCTTTGCGCCTCGCTACTGTTGCAGGTGGCGGCCAGATGACGTCGAGAATCTGCTGATTTCAGGCCTCTGATGCCAATGGTAGTAATCGAAAGCGGTCCTTTGTCCTCAAAATCAGTACAGATCAAACCCAAGGCTTCAGTCCGTCGAAGGCCATAGCCATTGGCGCATGCAATAAGTAGCGCGCTAGGTTGTTGCTCCTCTTTCAAATACATCAGCGCGTCATCTATGGCCGATGCGGTCAGCAGCGTCGCCCGGCAATGGGCGGGCTCCATCACGTCTGCCCACTGCCGGCAGAAGGGTGCATTAAAAGCATCTCGTACGCATTGATGGAATATCTTCAGGTAGCCTGTGCAATCAGCTCTCTTATCAACGGATTTCAATTTCACTTGCTTGTAGAGATTGTCATAATTTTCTTCTGTGAAGACTTCAAAGTCTTTGTTCCAAGTCTCCTCGATCAAGGGCATCGCAATCGTAGAAAAATATTTTGAGATCGTTTCAAATTCGAGAATGGGTTTCCGTGATCCTCCATGCGTATACAAACGTTTCACAAAACGAAAAAGCAAATCAATCACTTGTTGCTGATTAATCCAGTAGTCTAAATTTTCGTCATGCGGGTTATTGAAGTAATTTGAAAGTTTGGCACGTTGCTTTTTCTTGGTTTTCGTTCCGTCTTCCAAGCGTCCTCTTGCTTGGTTTAATATCTTTTGAATAGCCTTGAAAGCACTGCGCTGTTGATTTTCACGGTTCCCTTTATTTTCGACTATTGGGCGTGTGCTGATTTTCTTCGCTAGCAATACAGGCTTTTCATGGTCACCGCAGAGGCTGTCCTCGCTGATCTGGGTAGGTGCTGGGCCGCAGAAATCGCCGATCGCAATTGCGTACAACACCCCCGGAAGTCGCAAATGCCAATAGGCTTGATACATATCGCACAAATCAAGCAATGACCATGACTTGCCGCGCTCTCGTGCGCCTAATGTAGATAACAGAATAAGCTTGATGCACTTCTGGACTTCCGCCCATGGCACTGGCGAATGTTCGACCGAATCCACATCCTGATATGGCAATCGCGCTATCAGGGCAGTTGTCACACCACAAGGGATATCCGAAAAATCAGTTGCGAACCGATGGCTGACCACGTTGGCACGTAGTGACATCGCATGTTTGTACAACTTGATGCCATGCCCCATATCTATGGCCTGGATGAGTTCTTTAATTCTCTGCGGTACCAGGACAGCGTCAAAACTGACAAGCGATATGGCGATCTGCGCCAAGCGTTCGGTCCGATCAAGCGGGTCCAAGACAGGCTTTTGATGGATCTTGTCTTCCACAGTTTGAGCATTGACTGCTTTGACTTTGTTTTTACGTACGAAAACCGACCCAACTTGTTGCGTCCAAATCCGATTGTGAATGGTGGCGATATGCAATGCTCTGGCAAAGCCAATCTCTATTGGTCCTGGTTTGGTTTTGACCAGGTTGCTCGAGGCTGCAGTTACTTTGTTATCGCTACTTCTATTTAAATTTTGCAAATATTCAGCCAGTTGAGCGTTGAGCTTTCTTTGTACTAAAAGATCATTAGGGTATTTTTCAAGAATCTTTTTTTTCAATTCTGCTTTGATTACCTTTACGTCGTCCTCTTTGATTTTTACCGAATTTTCTGAAAACCATATGTCATCCAATTCCTGTCTCACCAGAGCTCGAACCCTCTCGATGGCCCAACTGCTGTCAATGTGCCTGTCTTCATAGGACATCGGCTTTTGCACGGTTTGCTGGATAGCTGCAGTGCCCGATATGACATTAGCAATTTCATGCTGCTGATTGATGTTCAAATCACCAAAAAATATGTCAACAAAAGAGGACTCGTCCAAGACCTCATCGCGTTTCATCTCTTCAATCGTCATCCGCTGACCTGTCGGCAAACTCAAGCCTGGGATAACAACCGAAGCATATATTTCTCGAGTATGAATTTTTCGAAATGGCGATGCCAAGACCTTGAGCCGGTTAAGTGCGGCATAGCTATCCAGTACAGGACGCATCTCCTTCACCCATGCATCGAACACCATGCTCGACTCAGGGCCAAAAGCATGCATCTCTGGATGATGACCCAAGAATGTTTGCACCTCACGTCCACTGCATCCCTTTTCCCACAGATACTGGGCCAGCGTCGCGCGCAATCGGCCTGTGAAACTTTTCTGTTGACCCTGTTCGATTTGCAGGATCACACTATCGATCGTATTGGTTCCGATGGTTTTAATGACATGCCCTTTTGATCGAATCGTGAAGAATAGACTGTGCAGGGGTGCCTCCTGAAGTCTCGCACACGGATCAAGCTGTTTCCTGTCAAAACTAAAATATTCACTCAACATCTGGGCATGCTCTTTTACGGCCATCGGCATCTCATCCATATTGGCCACTGCCGTCAAATGGTGGATGTACTGTTTGAACTGTCCGCGTGCAGTGTTGCACAGGGGTACAAATCTGGCCTCGGAACCCGTGACCATCTTGTCGGCGATGAATACCGCATTAGCCTCTAAATTCACATCCCATGGAAAATAAAACGGCGTCTTTGATTTGCGGTGCCCCGTCAGCGCCAGCAAGATAAACAGCGAATATTTTGCAAACTGATTGTGTTGCTCAATACAGGTGGCAGATGTGTCATTTGTCACTTCACCAGAAGTTTCAACACCTTTCGCCAAGTGTTCGACTGCATTTTCTACTTCAGTCCAATGCAAGTGCTTCGTACCTTGTTCAATCTGCAATTCAGAACCTTTATGCATTGCTTTTTGACCAAAAATTTGGTCGCATGCATCCTCGTAGGGCTTACTAGCGCGAGTGCCATTGATGTGAAGGTAGTGATTCAAGGCAAGCCGGTCCGCTCTGTCTATTTTTCTCTGGGTATGATTCTGAAAAAATCGTACAAGCGCCGAATTGGCAGTCTCAGCATAAATATTTCGACTCAGATAATTTCTAAGGATGAGCTCAGCATCTGGGAATCTACGCTCAAAAACTTGTTCCATCGTTGCGTAGCACCTAGAAACTTCGTCACGCAATTCTCGATTCACAAGCTGGGATATCTCAATGTAGCCTGTTGTAGGAACTAGAGGCTTCAAATAATCCAAGATTAGCGTGGGAAGACTAAGTGCTGCCGATCTCCTTATCACACCGTGCTCGGCCTTTCGCCATATTGCAGCAAGTTGGCTACTCTGTCCGGCACCTATCCACTCGAGGACGATGGCATCACTCCCTTGTAGATGAACCTCGTTAGCATTTCCAAAAGTCATTTCAAGCACCGCCTCAATCGGACGAAAGGTGGCGATTGATAGTGCGAGAACCAATGCTTCATGTTCGTGGGCAGCACCTGCTAGCAAATGCGTTTTGAAATATTTTTTTATTTGGTCACGTTCTTTTTGTGTCGGGTAGTACCAGTGCGTCTTCAGCAGCTCCCGCTCGCTCAATGCCGGGAAGGAAAATCGCCGTTGACTACTATCTTTCAATATATTTGCGTGACCAGAATTGATGCTTTTTAACTCAGTCAAAGATGAGTCGATGGCCGGATGCCACTTATTATTCCAAGGTTTTAGCGAGTCGAGTTCAAACAATTTTGCATGTTCGGTTAACCAGACTTCAAGCCCAACTTTTGCAAATCCCGTAGTGAATACAGACTTGCTTTGATCTGCACTCCGACAAAACTCCTCCATAAGAAATATTGAAAATGGTGCGCTATGGCTTAAACCCTGCAGCGATGCTCTTAAACTGGGAAGCGCATCTGGATAAGCTTGCAACACGGCACTTTGAAGCCATATCAGCGCAATGTGATCCAATTCGGATTCGCTATGTTGAAAAAATATCTTGCCTTTTTGAATAATTGAAAAATACCCAGCTATTTCACTGACCCAGTTAACAAAGTTATTTTTCTTCAATTCCCTGTCTTTATACACATCCCGATACAAAAATCGGTAACGGGATGAGTCGTCGTTCATACGACCCAGTTCAGCCCCGAACAGCAAACTGTCAATGACGTCTTTCAGATTCGGATAATGCTCTGCTAAATATTTAAACCGGCCCTCACACAACAATGCGATGGCAAACACAGTCTCTTTTCGGTAGAGGGTTTCATTGAAGCCCATGCCAAGCAATCCCTTGCGAACTTCATCAACAGGTATGCCAATTTTCTTAGCCAAGTCGGGAACCACGTCATCGAGTGCTTCCGTTTGCTGTTGTTTCTCTACTTGCTTGTTGTGTTTGAATTGTTGCGGTGAATATTGCATGCCGCATTCTGGCTGATGTTTATCACCCAAAACATCACATCTATAAAAACGAATACTTTATGCCTCATTCTGAGTATGGTTAGCCTTCTGCTATTACCATAGTGGGACCCTTCTCTCATGACACAAACATCCCATCGGACATCCTGGCAGTTTTTTGACATGGGTAATATCACACCGAATTCAAATACTCCGATTTCTTTACAAAGTTTAATTTTCAATGTCCCGTATCCAACTATCCCCCGCTATACGCTACCCCTTTGCAACTGAAATTCAGATCTACATCAGTCACGTCAACCAGGGTGGGCATCTCGACAATGCACAGTTACTGACTCTGGTGTCCGAAGCCCGGGTGCGTTTTTTCAAATCACTGGGTTACTTTGAGTCGGGTGTGGAAGGCGCGCTGATCGTGGTCGGAGACATCGTTGCCCAGTACAAATCCGAGGGCTTTCATGGTGAAACCATGCTCGTTGAAATGGCACCCGCAGACTTCAACAAGTACGGCTTTGACCTTCAGTTTCGCATGAGTGAAAAAGAGAGCCACCGGGAGGTGGCTCTCGGCAAAATCGGCATCGTCTTTATCACTCGCGAAAACCGCAAAGTTACCCCCATTCCTGTCGCATTCACCAATCGTTTAAGCCAACTTTGAACGGTGAAACCACAAGATGGGATACCGCAACATCTTTGTCAATAAGGTTTTTTCTGACCTACTGATTTTCAGAAGCAACAAGCTGGCTCATTGTCCGTCATAGACACTCGAACTAGCCTCAGCAGAGAGCGCACTGAGATAGTGAAGAATCATTTGCCAGCGCACGTGAATGCCTTCACCGCCAGGCAGCCGTTTCAACGCCACCGGCGAGCAAAGGTGCATGCATATGAGATCGGTACCAAGAGGCACTGCCTCAATGTGCTGCACCAATGAAACTTCAGTATGGATACCCCTGGTTGCATGTGTTTTGAACTTGTACAGGTCGATATTGAGCAGCTTGTAACGTAGCCGCAGTTCAGCGACTGCCCAAGTTTGACGCAGGCCAGTAATTTTGAGAATGCACAAACTCGTCGCTTGTTTGGACTTGCATGGCATCTTCACTGTTTCAACTGATACTTTGATCTGCCATCTGGAGCACCAATAAATCAACTCCCTGAAAATATTGACTACGTTGTCCATTCGTCGCAGGTTTTCAAAAACCTTTTGGTTCAGGTCATTTTCAAACCCTTTAAGCGAGTCGGCGGCACTTGATGCATGGTCCAGGTAGGCAACACCCAGCAGGCTCTCAAGTTTAGACACTTCATCTCTACCAATTGGAATGCGTTTGATGAGTTCGATCGCCACATGCCAGCCGTCCATTCCAAACCATTCCGTGTCACCGTCATGGCGGCAAGAATTGTCAAAAATGAATCTGTAGTCACCCAGCGCCTTGTGAAGCGACCGCTCCACCTCGCTTGCCCGTTTGCGGCTGGGAAAGGCAACCTGTATCGAGTGCGTACGACTGATCATTCGGTCTTCGACCAATTGTCCCGCCCGAGCTGTAGGGCAGTTGCTCAAGCCAATTTTGAATCGATCAGCGCTGTTGTGTTTCATCAAATAGACGTAATTCTTGTCGACATCAAGCTGCGGCATGGAAGCGCCCATGGGTAGAGCGTTCATTTATTCACCTCCCATCTGCGTTGAAATCGATTGTGTGTTTTCAACGTCGCCGGCTGCGGCTTGACACGATTGCATGACGAGCATAAGCATGCCCAGGAAAACCAGCTCCACAGCGCCGTGCACGTCGTCACTCATATCCTCAGGAACCCAGCTTGCGATCGTTTCACGCCAGGCTTGGCGTGACTCCAATGTTGCTAAATAACTGCCATCACCCTTCATGAGATCACTCAAAAGCTGAACGGCTGGTTCTTGTTCCACCCAACTCGCTTCCAAAAACCGCTGGTAGCTGAGATCCAGCATGAATTCGCTATTGACCAGTTGATGCCAGTACCAGTGCACCCATTGTTCGCACTCCTTGATCGGCAAACATTCCAAGGCTTTCAGTTCACCCGCCTGATTGATGCCGAAGCCCAGTCCTTTGGATACGATGAGCGGCGGCTGATTCTCAGAAAAGTAATTGACCGGTGCCGATGAAACAATCCATAGCTTTTTCCAAAGCGCATGCTTGTCCTTGAATGTAAACAGGTGGCCCAACTCGATACGAATTATTCCGCTCCCTTCCTCAAACGAACTGAGCTTCGTTTGAATAAAGTCGATGGGCTTGAGAGGAGGTACGAGGACACTCGCCTCAATACAAATTCCAAACGACACCATACGGGTCGTCTTTGACTCGGATTTTCTGGCATCCAGCCATATTTGCACACCAGGGCCTGCAGTTGATGCACCCTTGGATGCTCCGATCTCTGGTGTCGCGTTGCTGAAGTGGATGGTAGTTGTCTTGTTCATATCTATCCTTAAAAATTACTGGTACAAATTGATCGCGACACAGTCAGGGGCTTGAAAACGCTTGCTGTTTAGTAAAAATCCAAAATTTGGACAAAGCTTCTCCCTGCCGCCAAAATTTGAGTTTTGGCAGTCATCACTAAGAAGTCAGAAGGTGGATGGTTGTTTCTTTGCGTACTCGCTTGTCAGTGAAGCGAGCCCATCCCTCGGCATGGCGCTAGATCGGTGGCGCCTGTGCGTGTATTCCCATCATGCGAGTAGCCTTGGTTGCGCATCCGTGAAGTTTTTCACCAGCAGTCTGTCCATGGCTGAACCATCCTGGCGGGTCAAATTCGGGACGTATCGGCTGTAGACCCTAAACAACATCTCTGTACTGGTGTGACCCAGTTGGCGTGCTATCCATTCAGGTGCCTCGCCTGATGCCAGCCAGATCGTTGCAGCGGTATGCCGCATCTGGTAGGCCTTGCGGTGCGCCAATCCCAAATGCCTGAGGAGTGGCGCCCAAACGCGGTTCACGAAGTTCTTGTTGTCCAATGGGTTACCCGCCTGGTTACAGAACACATACTCCGACAAATGGCCCGAGGCTTTATGTTGCGCCTGGAGTGCATCAAACACCATTTGACTCATGTAGATATCGCGTTGGCTGCCGTCGGTCTTGAGCTCATCTTCTTCACCCAGGACAATGGATTCACGCACCAGGATCAAGCGCCGTTCAAAATCGATGTATTTCCATTTCAATCCATGCACTTCACCGGTACGCATGCCCGTAAAGAAACGCACCACAAAGTAGTTCTTGAAATCAACCCTGACGGTATTCAAGATGGTTTGTACCTCGTCCAGTGTGAAGGGCTGGACATCACTCCTCTTGATCTTCAGCGGTTTGATGTTTCTGAAGGCTGAATTAAACTCATATCGGTCTCCCGCTTCATTGAGAATCTGGCGCAGCGGTTTCATCACCGCATTGATACGCCGGTTCGACAGTGTTTTTTCTGATTTCCTGACGAGTACTTTGGCTATTGAAGCCCTAAATGCAAGGACGTCTGCTTTGGTGATTTGGCTGATAGCCATGTCGCCAAACCAGGGCAGCAGGTACTTGTCCAAGGCACCACGCTGCGTGATGATGTAGCTCCTGCGCCATGTCACTTCGCTTTCAGTAAACCACTGGTTTGCAAAAACACGGAACAATTGCGCACCATGTGGTCGAATCGTCAATGCCGAGCTTTGGTTGCCGCTTAACAGCGCCACGACATCAGAAGCTTCAGTCGGTTCAGACAGGGGTTTGCCAAACGTCTTCTCATAGTCAAAACTGCCCAAGTCGATTTCTATCTCGATCCGATCAAGCGCTTTTTGTAGGCGCTTGCGGTTGGCCATGTTGTCTGGCAGCATGGTCTGTTCACGCATGCGGCGTCCCTGGTATTTGAAGTCCATGAACAGCGCGCCACTCTCAGGCCGAGAACGGATACTACCCATGAATGACACCTCCGTTTGCCAGAGGGATAGCCATGCGGCTCAGCTTTGCAGGAGCTGCCATGTCCCGTTCGATCGTCTCCCAAATATAGAGTGTCTTGCGTCCACCAAAAGGGCGGATGTAATGCTTGCCCTCTAAAAGTACGCTGTCTTTTAAACGGTCGCGAATGGTACGGCAGTCGTACTTGATTCGCAGTGACAACTCATCGGTCGTCAGATAGGTATATCCAGTGACAGGTGGTGAAATATGAATTTGCATGTGCCATCTCCTTTAAAGTTTCAAGTTGACTCAAAGATCAAGACCACTCAAAAATTGATCTTTAAAATCCTCTTGAACTCAAGGTACGGCATGAAATCACTGACGCAAATCCTGATTTTTATTTTCGAGGCATTTTGTTTTTTAAAGCGTGATACTTTTTTCAAATTGCGCATTTTTGATGAATGCAATTTCACGTAAAGCGACCGGATACCTGATAACAAAGAAAGCTGCGGGAATTGGTAGCGCCAGAACTTCAGTCTGACTGAGTGCATAACGTTGCGAACGTATTCGACCTACTATCTGAAAACGTTTGATTGTTTTTTTAGATTTTTGACTTGGATTACCACGTCGGTAGAAAATCCTGTGCACTTTGTGATGCAAGAACTATAAAACCAATACGTCCACTCTTCATGCCCTAAAACACCACTGGTCACCATGTCTCGGCAACTATGCCAAAGGGGCATATAGCCATCCAAGAGTTTGGGGAATCGACCGTTATGATGCCACTACAGCAGATGAACACGAGGTGTAGGTGGGCTCCATCTCGGTAGTGAGTACAGATTGCGTGCTGGGTATTGCACCCAATCAGACATTGAGGGTCTACAGCCCTACAAGATTCGGAATAAGTCGAGCACAGCAGCGACTAGACATCATGGTCGCCCAATCTTGACAAAGGGCGGTCGATCTGCAACATCGTAGGTTGCGCACGCAGGTGCGCCGAGCTACATGCTATGGATAAACCGTTCAGCAATCAAAGGAGATCGACCATGGATAAGGATACTGCGATTTACGTTGGGCTTGATGTTCACAAGGAGTCGGTGGCAATTTCGGTAGCTGAAACCGGGCGATCGCCTGCTCGGTATGTTGGAACCTTTGCACACGACGCTCCCAAGTTGATAAAGACTTTGAACAAGCTGGGCGCGCCTGAGCAGTTGCATGTGGTGTACGAGGCAGGGCCAACGGGGTACGGGCTGCAGCGTGCTTTAAAGGGCCACGGATACGTGTGCGAGGTGATTGCACCGTCCCAAATACCCCGACGCGCGGGTGACCGGATCAAGACAGACCGGCGTGACAGCCTGCGCCTGGCCGAATGCTCTCGTGCCGGAGAGCTTCATCCGGTATGGATTCCCGATGAGCAGCATGAAGCTGTGCGTGACCTCTTTCGTGCGCGAGAGGATGCCGTTCGAGCCCGCATGAAGGTACGCCAACAATTGAAGGGTTTTTTGCTACGTCATGGGGTGCGCTACCCAGGCAAGACTTCATGGACTAAGACGTTCTACCAATGGCTTGGGAGCATGAACTTTGAACACCGGGCCTCACAAACCGCCTTTACCGAGTATTGGCTGGCAGTACAAGCTGGCGACGAGCATGTGAAGAGGCTTGACAAGGCTCTGCAGGCCAGCGTCCAAGGCTGGCGGTTCGAGCCCGTAGTAGATGCGCTACAGGCCTTGCGCGGCATTGATGTGACCAGTGCCATCGGACTGGTTGTGGAGATTGGTGACCTCAGCCGTTTCGACCATCCCCGCAAGCTGATGGGCTATCTTGGACTGGTGCCCTCGCAGCACTCCAGTGGCGACAAGATTAGTCGGGGGAGCATCACCAAGACAGGCAATTCGCACGCCAGGCGGCTGCTAACCGAGGCTGCGTGGAACTACCGCTTCAAGGCCCGCATCTGTCGACAAGCACAGCAGCGTCAACAGGCTTTGCCTGAGCACATCCGATCCATGGCTTGGAGCGCGCAGGTACGCTTGACGCAGCGTTTTGCGGCACTGGACAAACGAGGTGTGCAAAGAAACAAGGTGTGCGTGGCCGTGGCCCGTGAGCTTGCAGGCTTTGTCTGGGCAATCGGTACCGAAGCCAACAATGCCGTCACTGCATAAAGAAAGTAATGTTTGTGATTGATGCGGTGATGCGATACGGGCTACGACCGGGCAACCCTCGGCGCTCCTATACAGGCTCCGCAAGGAAGATCCACGGCACTAGAGCGAGGCAGGCCCACGACGAATCGATGAAGTGCTGGTAACCAATCCGCGGATATGAGTCTGATTCATCGTCGCCACAACGCCCGTGTCGTATCACCCGATCGATCACAAGCTGCCCCATAGAAAGGAACACAAATTACCCAGATAATGACCAGAGACTCAAGACAACTTCACTTGACAATAGCGACCATATGAGATGCTTGCCAGGTTTATCCGTTCGCTCTGAAGCGAAAAATACCAAGTTTTCTGAAATCAAAATACCAGTGACAGCCTAATTGGATGCTTCTTGAGAAACCTCTATGCGTTGGTTAGCAAGGCGGACCTCAACACCCTCCGCAACCGCCGTGACTAGACTCTGAAGTTCGCCAGCAATCGTGTCATATTGCTCTGGCTCCAATAGTCCGTAGGGCGTTTCGAGTTCAATCGTTGTGCCTTCAAAGGACAACCCGGCAGGACTTTCCTCAACGGCCAGTATTAGCTGCTGTCCGGGCGGCGTCCGTTTGACAATGAAGTTCAGCATTTGAGAAAGATGCTCCGCGTCCTGCCCTTGTTGATTGGGCGAATCAACAACTACAGGAAATAACTTCGCATCACCCTTTTCCTTGGCCGTGTGCAGCACAGCGAACTGGTATGCAAGCAACGATCTCGGCAGAGCACTGCCACTAGCGGTTATGCTTGCATCAGGTTTTTTCTTAACGTCGTCACGCAAGTCTTGAACGCCTAGTTCACTGGCGAAAAGCTCGATCCGCTCTGCATAGAAGCCATTGATTTCTTTGGTTCGCTCTGGCACGTCAAACTTGGCCACCTTTTCTTTCAGGTCTGCCGCAGACCCCTCTTGCACTGTGAGCTGCTTCTTCAAGGAATCCATATCCTTAGCAAAGGCACCTCGGATAACCTCTGAACTTTGACTATCCACAACGTCTTGGAGACGCAATGCCCCTTTCTTGACTTGCAAAGTCTTTTCTATTTCCAAAACTTTCAGCTTTACTCGGCTTAGCTTTCCTTGAATTCCCGCAAGCGTTTCGTCAACCTTTTGTCGTTCTGCCTCAAGTTCGGAGATTATTTTCCTCAGAGTGACCGCATCATCAATAAGCTCAAGACGGACAGGGAAACCGTTTTCGTGTGATGTCCCGCATGTCGGACACAGTAATGTCGGCTCCACATGGCTTTCTGTGAGGTACTTTAGATCCCCTTCAAGATCTCGCAAGGCATCTTTCGCCATCGATATCTGCGCGCTCAAGGACTCCTTGGCAGACGCCTGTTCAAAGGCTTTGCTCCGTAGCGACTCCTGCTCCTGTCTCAACTGAGTCGTGTTTCTCAGCAGGTCCGTGATCTCTTGTTTAAAAGCCCCGGTGTCAATGCGAATGGTTACGCGCGGCAAAGATTTCTTGACCCTTGCAAGAGCGGCTTGGACAACGCCAAGCTCTTGAGACAGTTGATTTACCTCAGCCTTTGCCTTTGACTCCTCAAACTTCGCCAGATAATAGCCATTCGGCCGTTGCCCTGTCACATACGACGTAAGTGGTTTTTGCCAAGCCGAAAACTGAGTGAGCTTGTCAAATGAATGCCATTGCTTCTGCCAGCTACCATCTTGATCAAAATAGAACGGCAAGAAGAGGTATGGCGGAGTAGCCTGAGCAAGCGTCTCCTGATGAGTCGGCAGCATCAAATGGAAGTCGAATAGCTGCGCCATAATTTCCGACCATTCGCTGTATTTGGTCGTTACCTTGATGGTACCGGTAGATGAGTTCTTCAGCGCAAAGACGGTGGCACGCCGATATGCAAAGTAATCTGTTCCATCCAACTCAAAACTCAAGACGGATATTGCCAAGCTGTCCCAGCGGTCAGACTTCCCCTTTGTCTCGCATCCCAGCGTCTTGAATATGTGTTTGACCAGAGTCGATTTCCCTGTGTGGTTCTTCCCTACCAACATGGTCATTTTCGGGTTGAATTCGATGCTGCGTGCTGCTCTCGATGCCTCTGATACGAGCCAGAGCTTTTTGAATCGCAAACTTTTCATGTTTGCCTTTCCTTAAATTTCTTACTAGGCGAAGTGTGTTGTTGAGTTTGCTCATTGGTTGATCCTATACAGAATTGCAGCAAGCAAATATGCCTTGTCGAGCATGGAGAACTTTGAGGCTTGTGCCGACGTTGTTATTTCGTTCTCTATCCAATTCGCCACACCCCAAGAGGTGATAAGACTGTTTGGGATGTTCGAAAAATGGTGTTCAATGGCTTGTTCAAGAGATGCCAATATCGCACCACCTTTCCCAGCCTTGTCTATTAGATAGCGCCGAGAAGCTTCTTTTACCTTGTTGCGTTCGACGAAAGGTACGTTTTCCTGAGTCAAACTTGAGATCGCGGTGTTAATAATTTCACCATCCGGCTTTCTGGCCAAAGTGGTCGCGAGCATTAAGTCGAATTGACTTTTGGCGATGCCTCTGATTTCACACAGTTCTGCAAATGAAGCTGCGTCTTGCGTCGAGGTCGCCCTGATTTTTATTTCTCCGTAGAGTGCCTTGCAAAATACATCAGCTCTCGCCCCATGCGTCGGGAATTTCACCCCAAGATATGAAGAGACGCGGCCAATCGCATGGGTCTCAAGGTCATCCATGGCCAAAGGGCTTCTGATAAATTTGAGGGCTCCGAATTCAATGTCTTGGACATCACACTTGAGTTCGTCAGCAATAGACTTCTGCAGTGAACCTTTCAAGGTCACTTCGAGTTCATCTGCGCAGAAACGCTCCCGTTCAGTTGAAGCGGAGCCATCATGCAGAGTCAAATCTACGGGGGCATTGCTTACAAAAGCGATGGAGGCCTTAGCGTCAGGAGATATTCGCTTGGATTCGTACAGCTTGGCCAGTATGGATTTGCCTTCTTTGGGTGGCTTTACCAGCGTTGTCTTCGTCCATTTGGCCCCAACAGCACCCTCCTTCTTCTTGATTTGAAATAGATCAAGTTCAGTTGGTGCAGTTGCAGTGTTCAGTACGGCGACATCCTCTATAAACTCAACCATCAAGATGTAGTCGTTTTGCTCAAGGTCTAGTTTGAGCAGGTGACACAGTGCCCAATACCTCTGAAACTCATGGCCTTTCCCGCCGTGCCTGCCTCCGCGCTCTTTTGTCAGCGAATCATTTAGGTTTTCGTGAAATGCCATTCGCTTCCCTTTTTTTTCTTTAGGTTTGCAGCCGTGCCTCTGTATAACGCTTGGTTGCTTTTTGAATACTTTACATTCTGTTTGCGTGATTCTGCTACATCATCTAGATATCTCATACGTCAGCAACCCATCCACATCCTTGAACTTCCCGTAGATCGCCGGGTTTTCACCGACTGCCAGCGCCTTGAAGTGCGCGGCCCCACATTTAATCTTGCCACCCTCACGATCGCGCAAGTCTTCATCGAACAGGCTGCTCTTGGTTTCGACCACGAAGTACAGGCGCTCAACACCGTCACGGTCTACCAGTACGGCCCAATCGGGGTTGTAGCTGCCCAATGGCGTTGGCACCTTGAACCAGCCGGGGAGCTTGGCGTAAACCTTGATGGCATCGTTTTTCTCCAAGGCTTCGGCAAAATCGCGCTCGATGGCAGAGTCATACACGACATGTTCGTACACAGATTTGGTGGTGTCCTGCACTAGATTCTTCAGGTAGCCGGTCAGCTCTTCAGTCTCAAACAGTTCTTGCGCGAAGTACTGTTCGTCGCCCAAGCGCTGGTATTTGATGCCATCTACCAATGCCAGGCGCTTGCAACGGTTGATGGCTTCCGCCGCCAGTTCGATGAACTGTTGAGGGTTGCGTTTGAAGTCATTCAAGCGTTTGCTCTCGGTCAGGATACGGACAATCGTTTTGCGTGTGAGCTGCGTTCGGTCTTGCAACTCGGTTAACAAGTCCGGCAGTTCGATGTCGTTCTCGTTCAGCGTAACGAGATCAGCGCCCGCCTTCTCGGTGGCCTCCACGCCAGCCTTGCCAATCGCTATACCAGCCTTGCGCCACTGCAAACGGGTCTTGGTGATTGGCTGCGCATCATGCAGCGCCCCAGTGCAACTTTGAATCAGTTTTTCGTTGTCGAAGTGAACTCGGTACGTGGTCTTGTGCTTGATGCGATCCCACAACGCCTTGAACTCGGGACTGACCAACACCGACTTGCGGACCAAAATTTGTTTACGGTCGTCGGCGTTCTTTACTTCCAGCTTGCCGGAGAGCTTTTTCAGAACGGATGCGATTTGGGCTCTCTGCGCTTCAAATACGGCATGCAGCACCAGCGTTCCGTCCTTGAGTGCCGTTTTCAGCGTATCTTGCACTTTACCCTTGTCGTTGATGTAGCCCTGAGCCTTCAAATGCGTCCACAAGGCCTTGGAGGCGTCGAAGCCGAGTGGTGTAACTTCACCGCTGCCTTGGGTCACGGCAATAGCTGCAAACTCATGATCTTGGACAACGCCAAACTGAATGCCGGTGTCCTTTTCAATGTCCTTTTGCAGGTTCTCCGCGAACTGCTCATAGCTCTCAGTTGCAATGACGGTCAACGTGTTCACTTCAAAGCCGCGCAAGCGCTCGCCATCTTGGTTTACGCACAGGCGCAGCCCACGGCCAACAGTTTGACGGCGCCAGCGCTCCGTCTCTCGGGTTGAAAAATTGCAAATCTGGAACACGTTGGGGTTGTCCCAGCCTTCCTTCAATGCCGAGTGAGAGAAGATAAATTTCAGAGACGAATCAAAGCTCAGTAGCTTTTCCTTATCGCGCATGATCAAGTTGTACGTGTCATCGTCAGCCTTGGTCTCACCACTAGTGTCCTTGAACACCTCCACGGTCTTGCTGCCGACCTTCTTTTTGTCAATGGAAAAGTACCCGTTATGCACGTCTTCCGCTGTCGTCGTCAGATCGATTTCAGCGCCATCTTGGTTAAACAGGCTTTGATAGTCCGGGTGACGTGCCCAGCGCTTGTATTCCTCTTCAAACATCACGGCGTACTCACCTTTCACCACATTACCCTGCTCATCGTACTGACGATATTTGGCCACTTCGTCGATAAAAAACAGGCTCAATACTTTCACGCCAAGGGGGCGTAGTCGCTTTTCCTTGTCGAGGTGCTCCTTGATTGTGCGGCGGATCATTTCGCGCTGTACTGCTCCAGCATCCACATCGCCCCATGCTTCACCGGGGCGTAAATAGACCTCGTTGCCGGGCACCTTCAGCTCGATGAACTGATCGGCTGCCTTCTTTGTCGTGCCAACTCGAATTTCACCAACGCGGATGTTGGCGTACAAAGCACGACCAGTTTCTTGCTCCAGGTCATCGGTATCTCGCACTGTGATGGACTCACGGCGAACGGCTCCGGCGCTGTTCTCGCGGTCAACCTCCACAATGGCCGAGATCACGCCCTTCTTGTTGCTAACCGAGAGCAGCTTCACATAAGGCCTGTTATTGCCGCCTTGCACCGTGGCTGCGGCTACTTCGATCTGTTTGACCAGTTTTTGCTCATACGCATCCACTGCGTCGAGTCGGTAAACCATGTTGTGCTTATCCGCATGCGTGGCTGAATAGCGCAAGGTACACAGTGGGTCCATCTGCTCCAAGGCCTTTTTGCCCTTGCCGTCAATGCCGCCGTCCACACTTTGCGGCTCGTCCACGATCAGGATGGGGCGCGTGTTGCGGATCAAGTCAATTGGGCGCTCGCCACCCGTCTTCTCGCTGGCGCGGTACATTTTGTTCTTGGACTTCTCGCGCCTTTTTGCGTCGTCCGATTCCTCGATTACCGCTGCGGCTTCGTCCCCAAACTTATTTATCGCGCCCACCGTGATGACCATGATCTGAATATTCGGACTGGTAGCGAAGTTGCGGACCTGACCCAGTTTCTCTGAGTCGTACTGGAAGAACTCATATCCCTTTGCACCGGGGTACAGGGCCTCGAAGTGCTCACGGGTGATCTCCAGCGTTTTATTCACACCTTCCTTGATCGCCACCGACGGTACCACGACCACAAACTTGGTGAAGCCATAACGCCTATTCAGCTCGAATGCAGATCGCAAGTAAACGTAGGTCTTTCCAGTGCCCGTCTCCATCTCCACGGTGAAGTCTCCCGAAAGCTTGCTTGAGGGCGCAAGCCCGTTGCGTAGTTGGATTGCGGAGAGGTTGTGGCCAATTTCATCATCCAGTAAAGTTAAACGGTTGCCGATACCACCTTGGTCTGTCTCTTGCATGCCTTCCAGGTTCCCTTGCAAGGTTGCGCCATCGGCCGCAGGAGCGGCGCGAAGGGTCACGGTGAACTCGGAACGGCAAACCTCTTGGCCTCGGAACAGGTCGCAAACCGCCTCGATAGCTGCTGCTTGGTAAGGCAAATCTGATTCGAAGTGTAATTTCATTGTTTACGGGTCTAATTGTTTGCTACAGAAAAATGAAATAAATCATATAAATCAATAACTTATGGTTAATTTCTTTACTAGGCATTGCTAGTTTGAGCATCTTTAGTAAAGCCGTCGTCCGTATAGAGTTTCCAGATCGGTACCCCCTTTGGCCCAGAACGCTCGATCTGGGCATCGCGCCGCATCACCTGAAGCAAATTGCGCACTTTGTTGAGCTTTTGCGCAGGATCCAGCACCTCAGGCAGCTTAGACAAAATCAGGTCATCCAGCTCCTTGCGAGTGGCCTGGCCGTACTTCTGCAGATACTCGATAACCAGCTTCTGGTAATAGGCATCATCCAATCCCCGATTACGGATGTAGTGTGCCTTCTGACCTGCCCAGTCTGCTACCTTGGCTGAGATGAAGTAATTGGGCGACCGACCTTCAATCAACTTAAGCGACTTGAGTTCGTGCGCCTCGGTCTGTGTAAGGGCTCGGCGTTTTTGCACCCGGTCCAGCAGAAACACTTGTCGCAAGTCTAGGTCGTTGCGCTTCATCAGTGCTTGGGTGTATTTCATATCCATCACCTGTCCACTGACCGATACTTCCACGCGCGGATGTCCGTGATCGACCACATCAAGCGCGTAATCAGGCAAGGGGAAAAACCTTTCGCGCTGGGTCTCGAACATGCGGCGGATACCGCTGCCCACCTGATCAATCATGCGAAGGCGGATCATTCCGTCGATCAACCACTGATTGCGGTAATGCTCTGGTGGCGATTGATGCTCCAGCATCCACTCCACACTGGGCGGGATGAACTGACCAAGGTTGCTGAACACCAAGCGGTCAGGATGCTCCACCACGTTGATCTTGCCGCCCAACCGGTAGTCCTGGTGCGCTACGCAGTTGTGCAGGGCCTCACGCATCACCCAAGCGTCGTAGCGCTGAATGGCGGTAGGGAACAGTGTGCCGTCCGGCATGTGCTCGACGGTGACGTTGCGGATACGTCCATAGACCATGTCCGTTGAAAGCAACAGCGGAATGCCAAAGTGCTGTGAAGACTCCGTGCGATTTTTTGCGTCCCGAAGAATCCAGCTTATCTTCGCGTCAGCAGGTGAGAGGAAGTGCGCCGCTTCGTCTCTGCCCAGTAGCAAGAGCGCCGAGCGTGTGATATGTCCTTGCTTGGTGATGCGCGCCTTGTTCAGCAAAGTCGGCACATCCCAGCCCGCGCTGTCCCGTCGAATCTGGTCGTGTCGGGCAGGATCAGGCTCGCTCTTTATCAGGTATTCGACAAATCGCTTGCGTGCAGCCTCCACAGCTTCTGGGTCTAGATCGTCCAGCGTTGCACCTGGGACCAATTCGCCCGACCAATCTTCTTTTTGCCCCAGCATCGCCCACAATCGAGCCTCCTTATCGGCATGCTCTGAGAGCTTGGTCTTGTGGCTGTCAATACGAACGTAACGCACATTCTGGAAAGCAATTGGCGCGCTACGGGCAGGGTGAATCTCAAGCAGAACGACTTTGCCATTCGGGTGCACACACTCATGAAAACTGAAGTCCGCCCTGGGTGAAGTCATTTGCTGCAACCACATGATCAGTTTTTGGTTGCCTCCCACCGTGCGCGAAAACGGGTCAAAGCTCGTCCCCGTTACTCGGTGAGTTCGATCCTCCACGCCCCACACCAACCAAGCGCGGTCATGAGCATCTAGCGCTGCGGAGTTGGCCAGTGCCGACAGGTACTGACCGATTTCTTCAGCTTGATCGAGGTTGGACTTGAACTCCACCGTGGCCGCTTCTCGCGGCAAAGCGCACAGGCGATCCAGGGTCTCCAGCAGGGCTTGTTGTTCCATTTACAGACTCCGCACCTGTTTGATGCCGTGTTGTTCGAGGATGGCCGCGAGGTTGCTCTTGGCCACATCATTCTCAAACGCGCTGTCACGGAAGACGGCTGTGGTGTCGCCAGCAGTGCCTTGTTCATTACGCCACGCGGCCATTCCTATTGCCAGTGCTTCGGCTTCCGCTACGGCGATTTGCTCATTGAGGCAGGCCATCAGTGTGCCGCCTCCAATGCTGTAAACCACTTTTTCTGCAATCTCACGTTGTTCGATAGGGACGCATAGGTCAAGCCCCAACTTCAATAGCAGTTCATATAAGACGTCTTCATTCGACCGTCCAGGTTCTATATGCTCCAGATTCGCCAACAATGTCCCAGCCAGGTCTTGACGGTTTGCACTCCATGCGCGGATGTTTGAAGTATCGAGCTTGAATACTCGAAATCCAACGTCCTTTGTCATGAGGCCAGCGCCCTTGGAAACTTTTTCGCCAGCCTTACGCAATCGTTGCTTGGTAATGTCGGCAATTGTTTTGTAAGGCTCCTTACCGGTGGGTTCAGGAAGTTGAACCAGTACAAAGCGACGCTTCGATTGATGAAAGGCATTAACCTTCATCACCGCATGGCCGGTACTGCCGGAGCCTGCAAAAAAGTCGAGGACGGTATCCTCAGGTTTGGTCACTAGTTCGATTAATTCTGAAAGAACATCGGTATTTTTTGGAAACTGAAACCATCCTTTTCCAACTAAATCTTCGACTTCAAGTGTCGCTGATCTGCCATCCCGATAAAAAACTGACGAAAACGGTTCACTGTCTATCTCAAAGAGGTAGCTACGCCGCGTCGGAATGGTCGTCTCATCTGTCCCAAAATGGATGCGTGGAGGGACTTGAGAGAGTGCCCAGTTAGTCTTTTCCTCATCCCATCGCCATCCTGTTGATGGTTTTTTGCATGGCCGTTTCGTTACGGGATGAAGAATGTCATGTCGAGGTCTAGAGTCGCGACCGTCGTCCGGACCCGCAAAGTCTGCCGCAAAGTACAAGCCACGATCATCAGACCAGTTGTAGTGCTTATGCGATTTTCGTGAATCGCCATCAGGTAGTTCTCTATACCAATCCATCATTGCAGCACGAATGGCCTCATGGTTGTTCGCCAATGACGATTTAAGTTCTGTGTATTTGGACAAGACCTCTTCGGCTCCCTCTTTAGGTCGGCGCCATATTCCTTGTTCGAGAACTGAAGACTTATCTTTGACGTAACAGACCAAATACTCATGTACTGTAGCAATGAGCTTTGAGTCTCCTTTTTTTGAACGTTGCCAGATTACTTGCCCAATAAAGTTCTCTTCACCAAACACTTCGTCCATTGCCAAAAGCAAGCGCGACAATTCGTTGTCATCGCAAGAAACCATGATGGAACCAGCAGAGTGCAACAGCGACTTTGCAAGGCGCAAGCGGGGGTACATCATGTTCAACCAATCAGTATGGAAACGTCCGCTTGCTTCTGTGTTCGTGGTTATCTTTGCACCACCCTCAACTTGCCCGGTCAGTTCAAGATAGTTCTTGATGTTGTCTTGGAAATTATCCGGATATACAAAGTCCTTGCCGGTGTTGTAAGGTGGGTCGATGTAGATCAGCTTGATTTTGCCGGCATAGCTCTTTTGCAGGAGCTTGAGAACTTCAAGGTTGTCTCCCTCGATCATCAAGTTCTGCGTGGTTTCCCAGTCCACACTTTCTTCCGGGCATGGCCGTAGTGTTCCAGTACTAGGAGTCAATGCGATCTGGCGTGCGCGGCGCTTGCCATGCCAGTTCAGGCCGTACTTCTCTTCACCATCCGTTGCGGTGGCATCGCCCACCAATGCCTTGAGCACGTCCACATTGATGGCTATACCTTTGCCGGTTTCCGTCAAAAGCTCGGGGAAAAGCGCCTTGAGCTTGGCAATGTTGTCGCCGATCAAGTCTGCGCTTTGAGCTTCCGATGATTGCGCTTCTATCTTTTGAATGGTCATTTTATCTTCTCGAAATGTTCTGTATACGTATCCTTAGCGTGACTGGCTTAGGCATCTTCTGGGCCACCCATCTGATGGTCGAACGATTGACGAATCAAGCCCACAACATAAGGTAACTCGTCGACAGTAGAAAGGCCGACTTCCACATCGCCGTTACCCCAACGACCGATGTTGGAGATATCTCGGCACAGGCCCTTGGGGTCTTCAATGTCGTCAATACTAAGGTTCAAAACCAGTAACAGGCGTTTGGCTTGGGGCACAACATCGACAAAGTTAGTCTCAGCCTTGTAGGCAACATACAGCTTCAAGAACTCCTCGCTCACACAAGGGTCCAGCGCCACCACGGCTTTACGAAGTGCATCGAACAGCTCCCGCATCTGGCCAGTGGCTAAATGCGGGTGATCTGCAATGCTGTATTGCTGTCCCAGCTTCGCAGCAGCAGGTCGGTAAGCGTCTAGAACATCGGCTGCAAGTTTCGAAGCAGTCCAGACTTTTTCCACCTCTGTCGCCAAACGATTGGCGCGTGCTTTTATGGCATTCTCCGTCCAGTGGGGAATTGTGCCCATGGAGAAGCTCTTCTTTACACTTTGTCCGCTCTCCTCATCCATGACTTCAAGCTCCATGCTCAGCGTATTCAAGCGAAGCGGACTGCTTTTGAAACCTATTGCATGACCATTTGCGTCTGTAACTTGGTCACGCTTGTAAGCGAAAGAGCGATCGCTGTATTCGCTGTTGTAGCCAGTTAATGTTAGATTTCCCAAGGTATGTAACCACGTCTGCTGGATACGTTCCCACTCAGGACCCAACTCAGTTTGCCACTCTTGGGATAGCGCCTTGTTCTGAGGCAAAATATGCTCGATTGTGTAGCTCTCTACCTGCACCCGCTCTTTACGACCGTGATTCTCTATCCGGCGCAGCCAATAGCCACGGCTGCGAAAGTTGTACAGGTCTTTGGTCTGTATATCACGCCGGAATTCAACATCGCTGGGGAAACGACGGTATGAGGGCAACATCAAAAATGCGGCCTGCACACTTTCCAAATAACGGTCTTTTTTGAGTGTTCGGCTCATACTCGCAAATGTTTTGTTCATCGAGTTGGTTGGGATGGCACAAATGGCACGGCGAAACACGTAGCTCTCAACCAAACGAACAATATTTAGCACCTCGTCAGATCCAAGACGGCCTTGTTGGTAGTCGTGGTAGACATCTAGCAGGAATGGGTACGCCACATCAATTTTCAATTCACGCAGATCATGAAAGGCTTGCTTTAGTGCTTCATCCTTCTCAACGCCTAGTGCCATGGCGCAATAGTAAGTGGCGTAGGCATGTATGTCAGTCACCAAGTCGCGAGTGTCGCCCTTCAAGCCTCGAGCGAAGTTTTTGAACGCTGTATAGACTTCGCGCACATTAGGTATCTCACCGGTCTTGGCGGTCAGGTAATGACGCATAAAAGCATCAAAATGCACAACATAGGCAGCCTGACCGAATGCTTTCTCCATCGGACGCCAGAATGTTTTATACAGTTCCGTCTGTAGCTTATGCTCTAAACCCATAAGGATGAAATTTCGAATCAAGTCGGCTTGACTTAGTTCAAGTCCGGTGGAGTTCATGCTCTCGAAAACCATTTGCGGATTGTCGTGGGTGCGATCTAAGGATACGTCCACTATTACCAACTTAGCCAGGCCTTGGCAGATAGCTTCTAGCTCGTTTTTGTGCTGAAAGATCAGTTCTTGAAACAGTGCATAGTTCTCAGTAATTCGACTGCTAGCTTCCGCAGGCATGGGTGTTTTTTGCAGAATTGCCAACAAGGTCTCTTTATCAGTCTCAGACAATATCAATTTGAAGTGACGCTCGCCTTCCTCATCAGGATTGAGTAAGTAGTAGTTAAAAAGCTTCTTGTATGAAAACGCATCCAATAGTTCGGCCAGCCCTTCTGATTCAAAGTGTTTCGCTAATGCAGCAATCAGTAAGGTACTTGTGGTCAACCTCTGTTGACCATCAATGACTAACAGAGATTCCTGGCTGGTGACAGTCGATAAACCTCGCTCTATATACACAATAGAACCAATGAAGTGTGCAAGAACCTTTTCATCACGCCCAGCACGCATCAAGTCCAACCAAAGTTGGCGGCATTGGGCAGCGGTCCACGAGTAGTTTCGTTGGTATATCGGAATGACAAACTGCGGAGACTTTTTAAGAAACTTTAGTAAATTCGCTTCTGTTGCTTTCACTTCTATCCTTTAAAGATTGACTTCGGCTTGCTGGCGTTCTACCAGCAACACCTTGATTTCCAGGTTGACCGCCACTTGGCGAGCCATCTGGTGCTCCTTGCTGGCAGCAGACCGCAGACTGGTGATCTGCGCATCCAGCTCACGACATCGCCGCAATGCTGCGCGACGGTCGGCAGCTCGCTGGGGCGTAGTGCTGACCTCAAAGCGTCCGGTGACGGCGGCGGCCTGCCATGCGGATACTGTGTCTATCCAGCCTTGATATAGCGCACGCAGGTCTGCGCGTGGCTGTTTGCTGAGGTCCAGTGACGCGAGAAAGGCAGACTGGTTCTCGGTAGTCGCTTCGCTGCCAGCCTGGCCCAGGGTCACGAAGACACCTTGAACCAGTTCGCCGTCGAGCACCGTCTTGTCGGCTTCTTTCTGTGCCCACCGAATGTGAACCAGGGATAGATGCAAGTTTTCGCCGTCATCCAGAACCAATAAGACCGGGTAAGGAATGGCACGGTGCACCAACTCGGTGATGCGAGCGACTTTTGTAGATTGGCTATCAAGTTGGCGCAATGTCAAGCAGAGAACCGCCAGCTCAAGGTAGGTGCGCTGATCGTCTCGGTACTCTGCAACACCCACATTGGCGGGCTTAAGCGCGGCAACCCAAGAGATTTCTTCGATGTGGTCTTGCAGCAGCTTTCGGTCGGCGGCAGTTGGTGCCCCGTTCTCGGCAAGCAACCTTTTGGGCACACGCTGGTTGAGCAGTACAGCCGGAGGCAGGCACAGTGCCGCAATCAGATCGGCAACGGATGGCACGCATTGACCCATGGAGGATGGCATCATGCAGCCAGCTCCCCATCATGGTTGGGCAAGACCACCATATAGGCCAGGACTTCAAAATCGTTGGAGCCTGCAAACTCGCCCTTCATGGCATGCGTGCCGCCTGGTGAGAACAGGCTGGCGACAGCACGTTCTTCAGACTTACCCACGATCGACGCAATGGCAGCAGACAGAAGTTTTTGTGCATGGCGCATGTCTTCGCCTTGCTTGGTGGAGCTGTCAAACCGAGCGCATGCGGTAGCGTCTGGCAGATCACGGCCAAGGCTCAGCCGTTTAAGTCGGTCGAGGATGCGCTTGGCTTGGGTATAGGGCAACAGCACCGTGCCGTCTTCACCGACATGAACAAGGTAGTGCGGTGCCAGTGGGTAACTGGGGTCGATGTTTTTTTCAGCAGTAGCGTCTTCAGCTCGCAAACAGAAAATGATGCCTGGCGGAATGTCTGCGTCGATGCTGGACGTAACTGCGAATGCACCCAGGGGCAAGGCTTCCAGTTCGCCGGGGTACGCCTTGATGTATTCAGCCAAGTCGATGCGAAAGTCGGTCAACGTGAGGTCGGTGATGGCCACGCCACTGGACAAGTCTTCGAGATCAATAACAGTTTCTTGCAGCTTCAGCAGTTGATTGCGCCGGTACTCCAGATCGTTCATCTGGTTGCCGGATTGCTGCTCGATGATGTTTTCTTCACCGGTCGCAGAAATGTCCAGCAGCACCATGCGGCCGCTGACGCGCTGCTCCAGATTGATGTATTCCTCCAGTTCCATGTTGGGCCAGAAGTTCACCAATTGAATGCAGCCGTTGCGGGAGCCGATGCGGTCGATCCGGCCAAAGCGCTGGATGATGCGAACCGGGTTCCAGTGAATGTCGTAGTTAACCAGCCAATCGCAGTCTTGCAGATTTTGCCCTTCGCTGATGCAGTCCGTCGCGATCAATAGATCAATTTCACCCTCGATGGCAAGCTCTTCTGGGCGTTCTTTGGAGCGTGGGGAAAACGCGGTCAGGATGCTGCTCAGGTCGCGCCGTAGTGGTAAGGTAGACTGATTCCGGCCAGAACCTGTGACCAAGGCGCTTTCAATGCCCAGCTCAGACTTGGCCCAACCCGCCAGTTGTTCATACAGATAGGTGGCGGTATCGGCAAACGCGGTGAATACGATGATCTTGCGATTGCCCGGATTGATGGGGCTATTGCATTTTTTGGCGATGAGTTCGCGCAGATAGAGAAGCTTGTCGTCGCGCTCTGCGGTGACTTGTTCAGCAGCGGCATACAAGGTAGCAAGGCGATTGCGGTCTTCGATCAGGTCTTGCTTCCACCGTATCAAGTCAACATCACCCAACAAGACCTTGACCTTGCGACCGACGAGAAGCGTTTCGAATGCCGGATCGTCAATATCCACATCCGTAATATCGAGCTCTTCAATCTCATTGGCATGCGCGTCAATTTGCGCGAGCGTGGCTTCCACATCCTTGAGCTGGCGGTGCACCGTCAGTGCAAACGATGAGACCGCGCTCTCCATGCGCTTGAGCACGTTGACGCGCAACAAGTGAATCAGGCTTTCTTCGCGATCAACTTGCCTAAAAAAGCTCTCGCCCCCACGAATCTGCGTGCTGTATTTGGCGTCGTAAGCCTCCTGCTTGTGCGGTAAGACATAGCGCAGCGGTGCGTAGGAAGCGAGGTTAAGACGACGAATCTCCTGATTGATGTCCCGAATGGAGCGGAATTCGCCCGCACGGTCTACGTCTGCCTTGATGTTGATGGGGGGCAGTCGGTCCGGAAAGCGACCTGTTTCGGCGGTGCCGTAGTATTTCTCGATATGGCGACGGGAACGGGCAATCGTGAGGTGGTCGAGCAAGGCAAAGTAATCGAAGCCCAGCATTTCCACCAGCAGTGAAGGTGTTTTTTCCTCTTGGGGAAGCTCCAGCCAGCGATTAAAGGCCTTCTGCGCCCGGCGGGTCGTGCTGTCAATACTGACAATGCCGTGGTCGGACAAGGCAGTGTCCTCGCCTTCGGTGATGAAGGCGATCTGGTTTTTTAAATCATTCAGGCGGTTATTGACTGGCGTCGCCGAAAGCATCAGAACACGGGTTTTAACGCCTTCACGAATGATCCTACGCATCAAACGGTCGTATCGGCTTTCTTTGCCCTTGTTCGCCGCTTTGTTGCGGAAATTGTGCGACTCGTCAATGACCACCAGGTCGTAATTACCCCAATTCACATGCGACAAGTCGATGTCACCCGAGTTGCCGCCGTCGCGGGACAGGTCAGTGTGGTTCAGAACATCGTAGTTGAGCCGGTCTGGGGCCAACATATTGCGCCGGTCATTGGACTTGTACAGCGTCCAGTTGTCTCGCAACCGTTTCGGGCATAGCACCAGGACGCGGTCATTGCGAAGCTCGTGGTACTTGATGATGGCCAGCGCCTCGAAGGTTTTACCAAGGCCAACGCTGTCCGCAATGATGCAGCCGCCGAAGCGCTCCAACTTGTCAATAGCGCCCACGACACCGTCTCGCTGAAATTTATAGAGCTTTTTCCAAACCACTGTGTTGCGAATGCCCGTGGCGGACTTGACGATGCGTTCTTCGTCCATGCCTTCGCCATTGGCTTCAAACAGGTGTTGCAGCATCAAGGTATAGACGCTGGTGGCATCGCGGTGTGTGCTCAGCTCCTTGATTGAGGCGATCAGAGCTTCTTTTGCTTCGGGCTGATCCCTGAGTGCAGCCCACTGCAAATCGAACCACTGACTTAGCATCTGAGCTTCGGCTGGGTTCTCCGAGGTTTGAATCAGACTCAGAGGGTTACCTGGAGTAACGCCAAGGCCTTCACTGCTAAATGAGAATGAACCTAGAACGGCTTGTTGCGCATCGCCTTTGCCATCCCTGAGCACCAGCGTCCCTTGTGGAATAGCGCCATGGGCGTGACGCACCTGAGCTTTGGATTCCAGCCATGCCGAAAACTTGCGTGCGAGCCACGGACCCTGCAGCTTGTTGCGTGCAGCGCGGTCTGCCTTGGTGCCTAGCAGGCCTAGCTGCTCATAAACACTAACTAAGGAGTCTTTGGTCGGCAAGGGCGGCACGACCAATCGCGCATTTGAGAGCCGGGGTATGTCTTTAAGAACTTCAGCAAACGCAAACAAAGAGGCGGATTGAGAAACGATATCCAACTGGTAATCAGTCTGCAACCACGGACGAACCAAATCAACGACACGATCTGTTCCAGCATTGCTGACGAACTTCATTGACTTGGGGTCTCCTAAACCATTGATTTATTTCAAATTATTCGATTCATTATCTGTTGTTTTTTTGCTTGATCACCGTTCCGCAAGCCCTGGTGTCAATATTACCTAAACAATATTTCTCTTTGCTGTCCGACCAAGTCAGTTCGAACACAGTTGTCCAGCAAAAGCGGCTTTCCGATTTGAGATTTGTAGGTGCTGATTAAAAAGTAAGTGTGACTTAAGCTAAAGGCAATATACGAACTCAATCTTAGTCTGTCCGAAAATCTGGATTATTCGCATGGATTGACACTAGAAATGTGCATTTTGGCGGCATTTATGACTGTGTATAAACCAATAGTTTGACCGAAACTCGATTATTCAACTTAAACTTGGCCGTTAATTCTTTTATCAATTCAAACACTTAGCACATGCTTCTACTGAATCATTAAAAGTATGACCGCAAGTAAGCATGAATAGCGATAAATAATGAATCTCTGTCTACAAAGAACGCAAAAAAGTCAACCAGTTCACATCCACTCCTGTGGCAGCCCTGACTTTAAGCCCTTCATCAGGCTCCAAGGGATGGATACTAAATCACGTAGGTCTGACTCGATAGAGTTCCCCCATTGGGAGATTTGCTCAATATAAAGGGCCTGGCGTCGAGCGCGCTTCGTCTTTTCGGCCAAGACGTCATGATCGGGGAGTACGAATTTCTCCAAACGCGGTAGGTTGCGCCCCATTCCAAGTCCGGCCGGATCAAAGTCAAAGAACGCCCAGATCGGTTCCAATCGTTGTCGAACGACTTCAAGTTGCGATGTTTGGCGGAAAACATTGTCTCCTTGGAAGATCGCCACCACGTCCTGCCCCTGGTAGTCAATCCAGCGATAGCTTTCCAGTCGACGAAAGGTTTCAAAGTTTTCAACGACCATGAGACGAGTCGCCCGTATCGAGAGCGCCCGCTCATGCGTCACAACAAGATAGCTTCCATTTGGAACTACCAGCTTTTGTCCATCGCTTGTGCATGTTCCAGAAATGGGCTTCAGTGCAATGGAATCAGCATGCGGACTTTGAGTTCCGATCTTCTCTGACAGTTCAGGAATTACGGCGGCATCTGAACGCAGCGCACCCGCAGCCATTGGGGTCAGTGGCAAGCCGCTGTTCAACAGCATCTGTCCCACCTTCAGGAAATCCACCTCTGCATACTCAATGCTACGCCCAATCTGCACCCCGATATGAAAATGTTCGCTGAAGTGCTGGGCGGCTTGGCTGTTGTTGGCCCGTTGCGGTCTTTCCGCATGCAGTCGCTGAAGAAAACGTAGTTGTATGGAACTGATCGTCATGTTTTACTCGCTAGGCGCAAACACCAGCACATCATCAAACAGGTCGTTATGCACACCAACACCTCTCGCGACCATCTGGAAATCCGCTTGAAGCCCCTGCGAAACCAACTGCGACGCGGCATATAGCAGCCACTCTTCTTCTGTCACCTCATCAAGTTCACGTCTAGATTGCTTCCAGTCTAGCAGCGAGACCTTGTCTGCCGTCCCTTGGTAGATCGCATCAGCCAATTGCTCGATGATTTCGTCCACCGGATCACTTTTGAGGGTTATTTCCTGAATGCCAGTGTATTCAACAACTTGAATTTTCTCATCAATCGCTTCCGGAGCAAATGCAACCGGTGCTGGCATGCGGTCAACGGCGTCGACCAATGTGTCCCAGACCACGGGATCCGTGTCCCGAACGTCAAGCTGCGGGCTCACTCGAATTTGATCTGGCCTCAGCAATTCAATGGGGAATGAATTATCAATATCAACGGGGATTCCAGCGCTGGTCTTGTGTTGTGTCAACCAAAGCGTCATTTTCCCGAGAGTGACCAGCTTCTTCTCTATTTTTTGAGCCTGGAACAGGCGTTTGCTGATTCTTGCCTGAATATCATTGAGGCGGGTGCTCCAAAGGTGCAAACGTGAGCGCAACCTCACATTCATCAGTTGCCGCACCCCAATAAAGCCAGTCGCCAACGAATCTGCATCAATTTGATCGATCATTGCGTCGAGCTGGGCTAATTCCTTTAACGCGCGCTCCACTTCCCTTGCGTAAAAGTGATTTTGGCGAATTTTGAAAGCAACTGATTCAACATTGCCATAAGAGGTCGATATGATGGAGTCAAGCAGGGTCAGATTCCGGTCAATGACATAAACAATTTCCGTCACCGTGTCGTCAAGCGCCCACTCCAGCTTTTCAGCATCGCCAAGGATGCCGCTATTTTTCATGTCTTTAAGATTGACCCATTGCGTCTTGGCCCTGTATATGGGCTCACTCAACCGCGTCAGCGTTGTCAACAAGTTGTAGCTCACCAGATGGTCTGAAATGAATTCTCGCAACCTGGGGTTCAACCGATAGCTGTTTTCCTCGTAGGGCGTGAGTGCATGGATGGAAACCAGGGCATCAATACCCTTATCCCTGGCCTTTCCGCCACCCCAATAAACCGTGCCATCCAGTCCTTCAGATACCAAGGCTCCTTGGAAAGACAGCACCTGCAGCAGTTGCTGAATCTGGTCACCTCGGTCAGACATCAACAGCTCCGGGTGTGATCTTCAGAAGATCGCTCGTCTCCTCATCCATCAGTTTGTCGTCAACCAGGTCTCCGATGACCGCCTTTTGCTCGGCAATGAACTCCAGTACCGCGTGAAGTTGATCGATCTTGCCCGTTACTTGATACGTTTCATTCTGAGGGTTGACCAATATTAGGTAGCCACTGCTTTTTAAATGGTCCAGCAACCTCTTCAGAAACTCACGATTGTTGTGCTTGATTGACGCACCAGGAATGACTCCGTGCAAATTTCGCAGTAATGTTTCAAGGGTTGAACTGTCATTCAATCCTGTTTCCAATTCAGCCAACTGAATATAGTCACCGGCACTGCAAGTAAAACCTTCCTTGGCTTGTCTGATCAGATCCAGCATGCGCACGGCTGGACCGTACACATCTCGGAAGCTCGCCAGTTCGTCACTGACTTTCTTGGCATGGCTGGAAAGCACCTGAACAGGTGCCATAAAGAATGCACCGTCTGTGCCGAGCCTGGCCAGCCGCATCTGCAGCTTATCTAGCCAATCTTCTACGACTTCACGAAATTCAGCGCCTTGGAGCTGCTCATATTCGCTTTCAAAAGCGATGCTGCAGATGAATTGACCTGCAAGAAGTTTGTTGAGTACATTCGCATACATAACTCAGTACTCCACTACCGTTGACGTTGCACCCAATTCCCGACGTTTACCAGGAAGAATGTAGCGCGCTATGCTGCCACGTTCGCCAAAGCGATAACACCTGGAGAAATGGCGTAATTCGGCAATGGTCAACTTGGGTGAAGCAGTCACCACGTCGATGTGGTTATCCCTGAGCATCTGCATCAAGGTGTGAAAGTTTTTGGCGTCAAATTTACCCACTTCATCAGTCACCCATGGGATATAGATAGGCTCCTTGCCGCGGATCATGTTGAGCATCCCGGACAACAAGGTGATCAGGATAATGGCATTCTGCCCGGTGGAGGAAATATGCTCCAGGTCGCTTTCTCGCTTGAACTGCTTGGCCACACCACTTACGGTCACGCTACCTGAAAGTGTGATGTGCTTTGACAAGTCCACTTCTGGACCGCCGTCCTGCCCTATCACACTCATTAAATCACGCAAGGCCCGAGCGGTGCTTTCAGGCGGCAGATCACGCGTGGTGTCGCCAATCACTCGTATTTGATGATCGCGAATCACCCCGTTGAGTGCATCGAGTTTTTTCATGAACCCCAAAGCTGAAAAGTCCGTCACCACATTGATGACCAAATCCTGCAGTCGATCAAATTTGGTTGAGGCGCTCAGTCCTTCGCCTAAGTTATTGTTAAAAGTCTTCACTGCACTCTCAAAATCCGTGATCCGTTTGCGAAACTGCCTGACATTATCAAGAATGGAGGTGACGCCATTGTTGATGTTTGGCACAATTTCCCGACCAAGCCGCCGATGAACAAGACTCAACTCATCCGCTTGCCTCAAAACATCCTTACCTTTAACTTCAGCAAGTTGCATCTCAACAAAGTCTCGAACAGTGCTAGGTGTACCAGTCAATTCCTCACGAAGCTTCTTGAAGGCGTGCGTAATGTCATCCTCCAAATTCTCCAGTTTGCGTCGTTGCGCCTGGATCCGACTACGAAGCTCCGCCGCCGTCATCTCTGGATCAATGGCTGAAAGCGCCTGAGACTGGTAGCCGATCAACGATTCTTCAAGGGCCAGAAGCTCGGTCAGGTCTCCTTCAATAACACCTAAACGCTTGAAGTAAGCCGTTGTGTCCGAATCAAAACGCTCGATAACTGCTCGAATGGCTGAGGCATGACCTCTTTGTGCCGCTTCAGCAACGCCATGATCGCGCGTGGCAGCAACGGCTGCACTTGCCAATGCCTCCAGACCACGTGGCCCAACCGCTACAAGCCAGTCCTTCCATTGTTCAACAGTGGGTTTTTTTTCGTTGAGCTTCCGAATCTTGACATCAAAAGCTGCCGCATCTTCTGCCAACGCATTCAGAGCGGGAACATCCACACCCGCGTCCTGAAGTTGTTTGTTGCGCTGTAACTCAAGACTCGCGATCATGGTCTTGGCCTGCTGCTCACAAGCGATGATTTGCGCATCAATCAGTTTGATGGTGGCAGAGAGTCGAGCGGTGGCTTCAGCAACCTTGCCTTTGAAAGCGGCCCGAATTTCATCTCGCAGTTGTATAGCCGCCCCCTTCAGAGCTACCTCTTGCGTCTTGTTCGCGTCGATGTCCTTCTGGATGGAGACCATTCGTTGTTTGGCTAGTTCTTCAGCCTGCTTTTTTTGCCGATCGCGCCTGTCAATGCATATCTGACGAGATTCTTGCAAGGGCTTGAGCTTGCCTGCCAAGATCAAGGCTTTTGAGGCTTCCAGTGTAGATTTTTCGTTACATGTTTTAAGATGACCAGATGCCTCGCGCATATCCGAAGCGGCCGCATTTAAGTTTTGCTCACAGAGTTTCAGTCGGTCATCACAGACGCTCACTTCGCGGCGTAGTTCATCATCATTCGTCCAAATGGGTGCCGCAATTTGTTGAGTATCAAGCGTCCATCCAAATATGGATGCATCAGGCCCCTCGCCATGAAGCTGATGGGGATTCAGATCTTCACGCAAGAGCAATGCGGGGTCAATCACGCGCGCCAGCGTCCTTTTCCACTCAACGTCAGGTGCGGCTCGCAAGGCAGCAAGCAGAGAACCAGACTCGGGTGAAAGTGTCAATCTAGCTGTATTCAATGCGGCTTTGGCCTTATCTAACTCTGCCTGGCAAATCCCATGCTTTGTCTCGACCTCCCTAAAGGTCATTGCAGCCGCAAAAGCGGCTTCCTTTGCAGTCTGCACCTCAACACTAGCCGATTGCATGACTGTTTGATGATCTGACACCCGCTTACCCGCAGACTCGGCCGCCTCAATGGCTTCCGCACTTGCACTTGGGTTTGCCGCCTGCTCACGAGCTCCACCTAATTCCCCCTCCAGGAGGGCTCTCTTGTCGGATAACTCGGCTAACGCTACGTTTGACGTAATCTCGCCCAGGTCAATTTGAGCTTTCTCATCCCGGTTCAACTCATTAATTTCATCGTTATATCGCGTCGTTGGGACAGTTTTGGATTTTTCCAAACGTAATTTTTCAGCGGACTCATCCTGTGACACCTGTCCGATCTGGACTCGATAGTTTGAAGCGATCTCGCTTGACTGGCCTGTCGCAATCTCGATTTGCTTCTCTAACTGCTGTTTTTGTATCTGGAGTCCTGGGATGCTGTTGACACTGGTTTCCCATGCCGACACATCTTCCTGAATGAAAAAATGGTGCCGACCCTGCTCGGTGTCGAATATACTATTCGCAGCTTTCATCGAGATAAGCGTCTTTTGCGTTACCCCGGCCAACGTGTCGCTAAGCGCTTTCTCTTGGGGCTCTGCCTGTTTCCGAGTTTCATTGGCTAGCGCGAGCGCCCCTGTAAGGCGCGTTTTTTCATTTGTTCGCGCAAGCTTTAGTGCACGAACATCGCCGAGCATGTCGCCAAGAACCCGCTTTTGATGCGAATGCCCGTGCAAGGCGTTCCTCATCAATTCAACTTGCGGTTCCAGTTTAAAAGCACGCTCACAGGCCTCCCTATCAGCAAGCCAACGATTAATCTGGTCTCGGCTCTGACCCAGTGAAAATTTGCCATTCCGTTCAGTTCCAACCTTTGTGGGGCCACCAATAGTGTCCTGCACTATGGTCACCACGACATTGATAAAGTCTCGAAAATCAATTTTTTCTTTCACCACCGCGGCTACCAATCGGTCAAGATTGGGTAAACTTTTGGCGGCATAGGAGTACTGGTTGCCGATCTGACGCAGATTGACCTCAGATTTGTTGGTCGCTTTATGTCCCAAAATCACTGAGCGATAGTCTGAAGAGTTCATCTTGCGCTCAAACTCTAACCCCAGCCGTCGGGCCGCATCAATACTGGATGCATCATCCATGAGCAAGCGCTGACCAGCGGCATCGACCATGATAAAGACATCATCTCTGAAAGAGCCACGAAAGAATCGATATTCGGGGGCATCGCTTCCTTCTTGACGACGTATGACGACAAAGCGAACGTCATCCTCCGATTGGCCACGCTGGTACTCAAAAACGATCGCGCTTTGTGCAGTAGGCAAAACAAAGCGCAGCATGGGTTCT
This sequence comes from Undibacterium sp., assembly GCF_030651495.1. GTDB lineage: Bacteria > Pseudomonadota > Gammaproteobacteria > Burkholderiales > Burkholderiaceae_D > Undibacterium. The sequence goes on along the minus strand of NZ_JAUSFI010000046.1, from coordinate 8,588 downwards.
CGACCGCTCCCTGATTCTGCAATTTGGCTTGGTAGACTACCAAAGAACAGAGGTATTAATTCAAGGGTCGTCGTTTTTCCAATGACATTGTCCCCAGTGACTGCAGCGCCATCACGCGGATCAACCTCGTTGATTGCGTTGGATGAGAATTTACCACTCGTACGGGTATTGATGAGAAGCATTCGCCGAAGTCTTGATGCCATTAAATCCCTTTGCTGTATTTGGTTCTGCAGTCTTGCAATAGCTTACTACTAGTTCACGATCACACTTCATAAGTTCATTGAAAACATAACCCTCGCGATGAACCCTACTCACCGTAAATCCGAATCCTCCGGCCCCAACCACTGCTCCCAAACACTCGTTGATCGCGAAGCATCAAACCGCGCTTGATCTTTGATCTCAAAGTCACGCGGATAGTGCCTCAGAATGAACTTGACCTCTCGCTTGATCTCAGCCGAGAACTCCTCCCCAAACTGCACCTTCAATAAAAACTCTCCCGCCCAGCGCAAAGCCCGCGTTCTTTCATCTGGCATGGTCATTTCAATTCCTTTCAATGGTTGGTTATCGAGCTAGTTTTCGATCTCAATCAGCAAACCCGGATTGAAGTCTTTGTTCTCAAACTCGTTCGTCAACCACCTCATCGGATAACCCCGTGGGTTGCACACCACCCGTACTGACCTCTTAGAGTCTCCCAACCTGTAGTCGCAAGAATCATGGGTATACCCATGAATCCAGAGCTTGGCTTGGGTTAGGAGGTCCAGATTCAGCTTGGACCCAAAAGCAGCGGTCAAAGGATCACTGACCCATTTCGCTGCAGTGGAGCGTTTGCTGGGGTAGTGGTGCGTCACCACCACGGTCTTTTCTGGATCACCCCGTTCTCTGTTACCAAGCTCCGCCTGTAGCCAAAATTAACAATCTTGGCCCATTGGCTCCAGAGCTTCGGATTGCAGCAAAAACTCGCCAATTATCAGAACAGCAAAATTTGGGAGAAAACATAAAGCAGACTCTTACGGAGACTATCAGCTCGATGACAGCAAACGGAATTAAACTTTCTGAACGCAAGGCTGCAAAAAAAATGGGCGTTTGTAGTAATTCACCATTTTTCAAAGAAGCGTGGTCTGCGCATCTTCATGGGAACCAATTGACTTCCTAACGTAAGCCGATGTGAAATTGCCTTTAATTACTCCGTTTGAAAGCTGAAGCACAGTTTGGCCGAAACTTAAATGAAGTTAGTCGCCCCTGAGAAACCCCAAAAACCCAGCATTCATGCGGGTTAGCGGGCGATTTAGGGCATGGATATTGCATGGATTTACGGCATAAAAGCTTCAAACCTTGCAATACCATGGCACTACGCGAGACCACCCACACAGCCGATGCAGACCTCTTTCGCCAGGAACTGGCCAACCTCATCAATCTGCGCCACCCACTGGTGAAACTGGCCCAGCAAATCGATTGGCCATCCTGTGAGAGCCGATTTGGTGATCTGTATGCCACCGGTGTCGGGCGCCCAGGCCACCCGATTCGGCTGATGGTCGGATTGCAGTTGCTCAAACACACCTGCAACGTCTCTGATGAAGAAGTCGTGGCCACCTGGGTGGAGAACCCGTACTGGCAATACTTCTGCGGCGAACCATACTTTTCACACGAACCGCCCATTGACCCCAGCCTCATGACCGGCTTTCGCAAGAGGATTGACGAGACGGGCTGCGAATTCATTTTGGGTTTAACCCTGAGCGCAGGCCTGGCCACCAGGACCGTAGCCAAATCTTCACTGGCCGTGGTCAACGTGGACACCACGGTTCAGGACAAAGCGGTCACCTTCCCCACGGATGCACGCTTGCTGCACAAGGCACGCCTTGCGCTGGTACGGCTGGCCCACAAGCAAGGTGTCCAACTGCGCCAGAGCTACGAGCGAATTGGCAAAGCCGCCTTTGTGCGCAGCCAGCGCTACGCCCATGCCCGCCAGATCAACCGGGCCGCTGCCCAGACCAGGAAGCTGCGCACCTACCTGGGCCGGGTCATCCGTGACATTGAGCGTAAGCTGGCAGTTGCTGGGCAGGCATCCTCGCGCATGACCCAACTTGTGCAAGTAGCCGCTCGCATTCACAGCCAGCCCAGGAAGCGGTCCGAAGGTGATCCACCCAAGCTGTACAGCGTTCATGCACCGGAAGTTGAGTGCATCGCCAAAGGCAAGGCACACAAACAGTACGAGTTCGGTGTGAAGGTGGGCATCGTCTCGACCAGCAAGGAGAGCTTTGTGATTGCGGCCAAGGCATTGCCCGGCAACCCGTATGACGGACACACGCTGGGCGCCTGCATTGCGCAGGCCACGCGTGTTTCAGGCATTGCGCCCAAAGAGGCTTATGCAGACCGGGGCTACAAGGGGCATGGTTGCAACACGAACACCTTCAAGGTGTGGATATCGGGCAGCAGGCGTGGAGTGACACCGGCAATCGAACGCAAGCTCAAACGCCGCAATGCCGTTGAGCCTGTGATCGGTCACTTGAAGTCTGATGGCCGATTGGCCCGTAACTTCCTCCAAGGGGTTGAGGGTGATGCGATGAATGCGCTGTTGTGCGGTGCTGGACACAATATGCGCAAGATCCTCAGGAAGCTGCGGCTTTTTTACGCCCTTTTTGGATTCACTTTGCGTCTGTTACTGGTGCGCTTGCTGTTGCCAGGCTCGAATGCATCAGCGCCAGCTCTCCAATATCAATATCGGCGAACCACAACGCACCTTGATAGGCCTAAAACTGAGTTTCTCAGGGTCGACGAAGTTAATTCTTCTATTTTGGCCAGACTATGCTTTAAGTCACAGTAAGCATCTACCGGATCAGGATGTTTCATTCAAGAAGCAACTTTTGAATGGCTGGCTTTAAGACTTTGAATAGGTAATTTGCACCAAAACCAAGGCACAGAGACCAATACTCACAAAACCAAAAACTTCAAACTCCCAGGGCACAGCCAAGGCACTGGGAAGGCACAGACTATTTTTGGAGTTTTGCCCTGACTACTGGCCCGTTTGGGCACATTAGGCCTTTTTGACTACTGGCCTCGCTTCACGCTTGTGCCCAAAAAACGGACGAATCAAGCGCAAAGCTAACACTGGTGCGGCTGGCGGGGATCGAACCCACGACCCTTGGCTTCGGAGGCCAATACTCTATCCACTGAGCTACAGCCGCGTTGTCTGTAAGCACGTATTGTAGAGGTTTGTATCCTCCCCTTCGTCACGGCACCCTTATAATCGTCGGTTATCCCTCCTTTGCAGATTTTGAGAACACCATGAGCAATCAACACGAAGAAGACCACACTGGCCCCGTCAAAAATCCTAAGCAACTGTTGCAAATGGTTTTTTTCTCGTTTGTCATACCTATTTTTCTCATCATTGGACTGGTTTATTACGTCGTATCAGGCGCTAAACCTACAGGCGTGAAAGGTGCTGAAGACGGCGCCCAAACCACAATAAGCGGTTTGAGCGAGGATGATCGCGCGCGAGGCGTGGCGCAACGCCTCCAAAAAGTGGGCTCAATCGAGATTCGCGATGCGAACCGCGCCCTGAAGACGGGTGAAGAAGTGTTCAAAGCACAGTGCACGGCCTGTCATACGGCTGGCGTGGCGGGTGCACCCAAGTTCGGCGACACAGCCGCTTGGGGTGCACGCATTGCGACCGGCTACGAAGCCCTGTTGAATTCTGCGCTCAAAGGCAAAAATGCCATGGGAGCACAGGGCGGCGGTGATTTTGACGATCTTGAAATTGGCCGCGCCGTGGTGTATATGGCCAATGCAGGCGGCGCCAAGTTTGCCGAGCCAGCAAAACCCGTAGCGCCTGTGGCTGCAGCACCTGCCGCCAAATAAATTTCCCACCCAAACGCCATCCCGATCAGTCCCTTCGCGGGACCCAAAGCCGCAGTATAGCAATCACAATTGTTTTACTGCGGATTTTTTTGATTGGATTTTGCCTGTGCCCAATATAATACAAGCCTACGTTGCTCTTAATTTAAGAGTAAATGTTGTGCCTGCGGGCTGCGCACATAGCCAAATCGCATGGGCAACTCTGCCGTGACAACTGCTTCTGGCACCCACAGGCCCTGTTCGACCGCGTCGGCAGCGTAACCCATGTCTTGCGTGTGTACCAAGCCAAAGCCTGAGGCGGCTTCCAGGTACAACCGGCCATGCTCATCAAGCACACAGCGCTGTAGGCGCGCGGGTTCACCGGTGTGGGCATGAACAGTAAAGTCAGCGCTTACTCTCCAAATCAATGGGGTTGCCTCTAACTCGACATAGACACGCTGCGGTCCATTTTGAAAAAACCACTGCCCTTTGGCTTCGCTATGGGCGCTATCGTCGCAACCGTAATTGCGCTGGATAAAGTCGATCAGCTTTTCGTGCTTCAGCAGTGAGCCTTTGGATTGGGCAAAAGAACCAGCCGCCTGAACCCGGTCATCGCGCATGTACCAGTTACCGCGTGCGTCCAGTCCGAGCCAACCATAACAATGGGGCACATGAGGCCATTTGGCCATGGCTTGTTTGACAATATCATCCATTTTGTGATTATCCGACTTTGTACGTCATCGCGTGGGCGGTGATGACTGGATATGCCCTGCCAGCCACGCCGTGACGGCTTCGGGCATCGCCAGCACGTTGGCCGGAAAGCGTCCCTGCGGATAGCCCACATGGCCACCATGCGCGGTGTGCCAGAGGGTGACATAGCGCCCCACCTCACCGGCCCGGGGCAAGGAGTATGCTGGAATAAACGGGTCGTTGATGGCGTTCAAGGCCAGGGCAGGCAGCTTGATGCACTGCATGTGCGGCTTGGCCGAGGCTCGCTGCCAGTAGTCTTCGGTGTTTTTAAAACCATGCAGCGGCGCGGTAAAGACGTTGTCGAAAGCGTACAGGTCTTGACTGGCAAGCAGAGCTTTGCCATCAAACAAGCCAGGATTGAGATGCAGCCGCGCTATTGCCTTGGGCTTCATGGTGTTTAAAAACATGCGGGTATATATCAAGCGGTTGAACCCTTGCCCAATGGCGTGGCCACTGGCCGTCAAGTCCAGTGGCGAACAGACCGCGGCGACTGCGGCGACCACCCGGCTGGCGCTGTCACCCGCTTCCTGCGCCCAGCGCATCAAGGCGTTACCACCCAGAGAGATGCCCACCGCCAGCAACGGTCCGCCACCTGCCTGCGCATGCGCGGCCTGCAGTTGGCCCAGCATCCACCCGATTTCTTCATAGTCCCCCGAGTGGTAGGCGCGGGGCGCGCGGTTGATCTCGCCGCTGCAGCCGCGAAAATGTGGCACCGCATAGTCCCAACCGTATTGCCGCGCGACTTCAGCAAAAGCCAGTGCGTAATGGCTCGCCGATGAGCCCTCCAGGCCATGAAACAGCGCCAACAACGGGCGTTTCTTGCGTTTGGGGTCTGGCGGCGTGTCGTCTAACCCGATGGTTGGCATGTCCTCGCCGTTGTATGCATAGTCCACATCCACAAAATCACTGTCTGGCGTTGTCCAGCGTACACGCTGGTAGGTGGTGGGCCGGGTTTGCATGAGCGAGCGCACACTCACCAACGCAGGCCAAATGGTTTGCAGGTTACCGCCAGGCAACCAGTTCGGAGCTATATATTTCATAGCATCTTAGATCATCAATATGCTGGCTAGAGTCATATTTATGAGGTTGGTTTGTATATTGGAAGATTGTCTCGCCTTTTGCTGTTCAATGCAACAAAACAGGCTTGCCGAAAGTGGTTTGCAACTCTCTGGAAGTGCCCGGACTGGCATGGTGCACCACCATGCGCCAACCGTGGGTGGTTTGGTGGTAAATATTGGTGGCAATCGCAAACGCATTCTGCCGCCCTTCGGTCGTCATGATTTCAATGCGCTCCAACACGCTGTGCACGCTACCTCCCGGCGTGGACAAGAGGTGCACGCGCTCAGGTTTGGCGTTGATGCTGCCATTGGCAAATATGGCCTCAAATGACGCCCGAATCGCCCCTGGACCAATCACCCGCTGCCCCCCTGGATGGATGCACAAAATCTCGTCTTCATCAGCCCAGCACGCCATCAACTTGTCAATGTCGCCGAGTTGCAAGGCTCCGTAAAAAGCAGCTTCAATCTCATCTGCAGAACCGGCTAAATGAGTAGCTTGGGATTTGGTTTTATGCATATTTGATGGGTTGATGGTTGTTGCTGGGGCAATTGTGCTACCGTACCGATTTTGAAGCACGATAAAACTCCGCGCCAGCCCTTTGTCGTTTATGTGCTTTGTTGCAATCGAAAGGAACACCCATGAAACGTTGGTTACTCATTATTTTTGCTGTACTCACTTTGGGCAGCACCCTGACAGGCTGTGGCTACAACGATTTCCAGCGTTTGGACGAGTCGTCCAAAGGCGCCTGGAGCGAGGTGCTGAACCAATACCAGCGCCGCGCCGATTTGGTGCCCAATATTGTTGCCACCGTCAAGGGCGAAGCCAATTTTGAGCAAGAAACACTGACCAAAGTGATTGAAGCGCGCTCCAAAGCTACCGCCATTCAAGTCACGCCGGAATTGTTGAATAACCCCGAGGCAATGAAGAAGTTCCAGGCCGCTCAGGGTGAACTGGGCAGTGCGCTGAGCCGCTTGATGGCCGTCAGCGAGGCCTACCCCAACCTCAAGTCCAACCAGGGCTTCAGCGACCTGCGTGTTCAGCTGGAGGGCACCGAGAACCGCATCACGGTGGCGCGTAACCGCTATATCAAGACCATTCAAGAGTACAACGTGCTGATCCGCAGCTTCCCCACCAACCTCACAGCCATGGTGTTCAGCTACCAGCCCAAAGCCACCTTCACGGTGGAAAACGAAGCCGCCATCTCCAAACCGCCTACGGTTGATTTTGGCAAGAAGTAAGCTGACTGATCCACATTTGTGAATCGCGTTCGACATCTCGTTGCGATAGTATGCCTGGCTGCGATCAGTGCACTGTCGCCAGTCGCCTTTGCGCAGGATGTGCAGCCTGTACCCGAGCTAACCAGTCATGTGGTCGATACCACCGGCACACTTGATGCGAGTCAGAAAGCCAGTTTAGAGGCCAAGTTAAGTGCGCTGGAAACGGCCAAAGGCTCGCAAGTCGTGGTGCTGATCGTGCCCACAGTGCAACCCGAAGACATTTCCAGCTATGCCAACCGCGTCGGCAACGTCTGGAAAATTGGCCGCAAGGATGTGGGCGATGGCGTTTTGCTGGTGGTGGCCAAAGAAGATCGCAAAGTGCGCATTGAGGTGGCCAAGACCCTGGAAGGTGCCATCCCTGACTTGGCGGCCAAACGCATCATCAGCGAAGCCATCACACCGCGCTTCAAAACGGGCGACTATGCAGGTGGCCTGTCTGCGGCTGTTGATCAGATCGCCACCCGGATCAAGGGCGAGGCCTTGCCCGAGGTCTCTACAACCAAGAACAGCAGTGGCTTGGCTGGCGCTGGCTTTGACTGGATGGACTGGGCCATCTTTTTGTTTTTTGCCGTACCTGTTGGTGCTGCGATCGCAAGAAGTATCTTTGGCCAAAAGCTTGGCTCGCTGGTCACCGGCGGCGGTGTTGGTGTTTTGGCGTTTTTAGTCACCACCAGCCTGGTGCTAGCGGGCATTGCCGGTGTGCTCGCATTATTATTTACACTCTTTTCCGGACTATCTGTACCGACTTCAGGGCGTCGCGGGCGTGGCGGCTTCGGTGGCGGTGGTTTTGGCAGCGGCGGCTTCAGTGGCGGCGGGGGTAGCGGGGGTTTTAGCTCAGGCGGTGGCGGTGACTTTGGCGGCGGCGGCGCTTCCGGCGACTGGTAACCAGTAGACAAGTTATGTTGAACCGAATCATCACACTTTTCAAGCACCGCTGGCTGGATGCGTCCGACAGCCGCAAAGCCGTTTCACCAGAGATGGCCCAGCGACTGATGCAGCGCGTGACGGCTAGCGAGCAACGTCACAGTGGCGAGGTGCGGATCTGCGTTGAAGCGGCACTGCCCGCCAGCTACCTGTGGCGTCATGTATGGCATAAAGTCCCTTTGCACAGTGTGATCCGTGAACGCGCTGTCATGATGTTTGGCAAGCTGCACGTCTGGGACACAGAGCACAACAATGGTGTTTTGATTTACCTGCTGCTGGCAGAACATGCGATAGAACTGGTGGCTGATCGCGGTCTGAATCAACGCGTTCTGCCGCAAGAGTGGCAAGCCATGATCAAGCGTCTGGGTGCGGCCTTGCATGAGAGCCGATTTGAAGACGGTTTAACCCAGGCACTGGAGGAAGTATCTGCACTACTGGTGTTGCACTTCCCGCTCCCAGTCGGGCAGGCGGACCGCAACGAACTGCCCAATGCGCCCGTGCTGGGTTAGCCGCAGTTTGTCACAGAGCGGGTCTCCGGCTCATAGCCATAAAAAAAGCCTCACATGTGAGGCTTTTTGACGTACTGCGCTGCAGGCGAAAAACACTGTATTTAGTCGGCCCTGCAAAACCCCGCCAACCCGCATGAACACTATCTTTTTTGTGTAAGTGATGTACACCAAATCCCTCAAGAAACGTTTCATAGAGAGTTGATTTCTGAGGGAAACGATGATGCAAGAACAAGATTTT
>NZ_JAUSFI010000043.1 GCF_030651495.1 Undibacterium sp. | reverse complement strand
GTCGATCTGGTGTTTATCCAGCTTGGCCGAGTGCAAGACTTCGGTCAGCAAGGGCAGGGCGCGCCGGATATGGTCGCGCGACGCCAGTTCCGGCACCACGCCGCCGTATTCCTGATGCATGGCAATTTGCGAATGCAGCGCATGCGCCAGCAAGCCGTGCTCGGTATCGTACAGCGCCAGGCCGGTTTCATCGCAGGAGGATTCAATGCCGAGAACTATCATTGGGATTCTATTTTCTATTAAATTATTTTGTGATTAGTTACTAAACTCAGAATGTTCATTAACGTCATTCCCGCGCCGGCGGGAATCTAGTTCGTTCATCACGCGCAGCGTCAATATTGGCGCGCTTCGCACGATGTTGCTTCTGGATTCCCGCATGCGCGAGAATGACGAAAATACCTTCTTTCTGAACTTTGTAACTAATTAGGTGAAAATTGATATCATTTCCACCCGAAAGGGTGAGGCTTGCCGCGCAACCGATCAAAAAACACATCCATGCGTCTCGTGGCGCTAAGTCGCCTTGAAAGGCGCATGGATGTTTTGTTCATCGCTTATTTACTCAGCAAACAATTTGTCATACGCCGCCAATAAAGTTTGGTGCATGGCGCTGCCTTGCATATCTGACCCGAGAGTATCGAGACCGAAGAAGCGTTCGCTGCGATCTAGCAGTGCTTCGGCTTGACGGAAGTTTTCTTCGCCGTACAGCAATATCAGTGGGCGCAAAAACTCTTCGCTGTTTTCTAATTTTAGGATGCTTTCTACGCAGCGATATACCAGTCTGCGGTTCGCGCTTAAATCGTTGAAGTGATGGATCCAGTCGCAGCCTTCCAGGATCGCTTCTTCGTCACCGACGGCGAGTGCCAGCAGTGTTTTGAGTTCACCGATACGCAGTTGTTTCCATGGTGTGCCAACCGGGATGGCGAGGCCGAGAATCTCCCATAATGGGCGTTCTTCGCTGACGTTCATAGTTTGCAGCACTTCCAGCAATTCGGCACATTCTGCTTCACTCAAGTCATGGAGCCTGACCAGGGCTGGGCGAATCTGATTGCCAATGCTATTGTTTTCCCATTCGAGATCTTCGACCGGGTAAATCTCGGACATGCCAGGCACCAGAATACGGCAACTATAGGCACCTTGTTCGTCAAAATCAGCGATGTACATGTCCTTGCCTTCGGCGTGGATCGCATCGCACAGCCAGGCATAATCTTCGGCCGTAGTGTTGCTGAAGTTCCAGTCGACGAATGGGAAATCTGGCGTGTCGCCCAAGAAATCCCAGTGAATCACGCCACTGGAATCAACAAAGTGGATTTCAAGATTGGCGACGGCATTAATTTCATCCATATCAAAACCAGGCGCAGGGAAGCCTTCTAAGGTATCCAGCGCACGGCCTTGCAGCAGTTCGGTCAATGCCCGCTCTAACGCGATCTCGAAGCGTGGATGGGCGCCAAAACTGGCGAAGATCCCTTGATCTTTAGGGTGCAGCAGCGTTACGTTCATGACTGGATACTTGCCTCCTAGTGAAGCGTCGCGCACCACGATGCCAAATCCAGCCTTACGTAAGCCGGCAATACCAGCAGCGATGCCTGGGTAGCGGGCGATGACTTCGTCCGGCACTTCTGGCAGACAGATCCCTTCCCTGATGATGCGGTATTTGATGGCCCGTTCAAAAATTTCGGACAGTGCCTGGCTGCGCGCTTCCATCAAAGTGTTACCTGCGGCCATGCCGTTACTGACATACAGGTTACCGATGATGTTGACCGGTATGTAAGTTTGCACGCCATCGCGCAGCCGGGTGTAGGGCAGGGCGCAGATGCCGCGTGCGACATTGCCTGAATTCAGATCGACCAGGACTTCAGCGTCAATTTCGCCATCTGGATTGTAAAAATCATGCAGCTCTGGGTTGAGTAATTCTTGCGGCCAGCTGCCATCTTCATTCGGCGCAAACCAGTGCTCTTGCGGATAATGTACAAAGGGGCGATTAGCGCGGGTTTCGCCCAGGTGAAAATGGGTCCAGAAATAATGCGTACCAAGCCGCTCAAAGAATTCGCCCAAGGCACTGGCACGCGCTGCCAACTCCGTCGCTCCTTTGCCGTTGGCAAACAGCATAGGACATTCGTGATCTTTGACGTGCACTGACCAGATGCTTTCAATTTCATTCAGCCAGGAGGATTCATTAAGCACAAAACCACGTGTGGCCAGCTTGGTCTGCATGGTGCGGATAGTCGATTCGAGGGAGGCATCTTTGCCTGGGATAAAGCTTTCGGTTTGCATAGGGCGTCCGGAGAGAGTCTTAAAAAATAGGTTAAATAGGATCAGCGAAATTTACACTAAAGAGCCATGTTTTGCCGCATATTTTTACCGCGCTTCGCAAGTAAATATCTGTCAATATAAGAAAAAACCGGCACTCAGGCCGGTTTCTTTTATGCTGAATTCAGATACAAGCTCAACTTACTTTTTCTTTTCAACTGGAGATTTTTGCTTGGCGATGACCAGTTCTTTAATTCCGTTATAGACATCTTCCGTCAAAATCTTTTTAGAGACTAGTTCATCTTTGCCTTTATAGGGACGGCCTTTAATGATGGCGGCAGAACGCGCATCACCAATTTTTGGCAGTTCGGCTAATTCTTTTTTTGTCGCGCTGTTCAAATCCAATAAAACTGCTTTTTCTGAGGAGGCCATGGCTGAAGCTGAAGCTGAGACTGCGGCAACTGGAGTTGTCGCTTTCTTCGGTTCATCTTTCGCTTGCGCTGTACTTGCTAACAAGACAGACATGCTCACAACCATCAGCAGAGATTTTAATAATTTATTCATCGTTATTTCCACAGTGTAATGCGTATGGACTTTTGTTAAGCCCATGATCGCGTGTTTTAAGAGTCGGCAAAACAGTCATCTAAATGTTGCGATATAAATCATAACATGGCCTGATTGGAATGAAAACGTCGCCATATAACTGCCCATCTCAGATAGGCTCAAGGCATTCTCAAGGCACTCTGAGTTTCGGCATCTGACCAGGACTCTTTATACCAATCCTTCAAACAGGTGAAGATCTACCAGGTCGCCCGCAGCGACATTGCCCTGGTGGTGGTGCAATACCACCATGCAGTTGGCTTCTGACATAGAGCGCAAAATGCCCGAGCCTTGCGCACCTGTGATGGCCACTTGCAATTGGCCGTCATCTGCTATTGATAAGATGCCGCGCTGATATTCGGTTCGTCCTGGGCGCTTGCGAATGGCGGCTTGTGAGCGTGCAGGCACCAATGGCAAGGGTGAATTTGTCGCGCCCATCATATGCAGCAGGGCATTGCGCGCCAGAAAGTAAAAAGTCACCATGACGGCAACCGGATTGCCCGGTAAGCCAAATAGGTAGGCGCTTTTGCCATGCGAATGAATCTTGCCAAATGCCATTGGCCGGCCTGGACGCATACCTATGGTCCAGAAGGCAACATCGCCCAACTCAGCCATGATCTGTTTGGTGTAATCGGCGGCACCAACCGATACGCCACCTGAGGTAATGACCGCATCGGCGTTTTCACAGGCGGTACGAAACGCGGCCTTTAACGATACGGGATCATCCTTGATGACGCCCATATCAATTATTTCACAGCCTAGACGTTGCAGCATGCCATACAGAGTGTAGCGATTGCTGTCGTAGACGCAGCCTTCATCCAGGGTTTCGCCGAGTGAGCGCAATTCATCGCCGGTAGAAAAAAAAGCCACCCGTAAACGCCGCTGAACCGGTACCTCGGCAACGCCCAAAGAAGCAAGTAAGCCTAAATCAGCCGGGCGCAATAGTTTGCCTTTGGCGAGAGCTTTTTTCCCACAAGCCAGATCTTCACCTTTAAAGCGCCGATTATCCCCCATTTTTACTTTGCCAAAAGGAATGGTGACGCACTCTTCACTGGCATTTTGTGTAAATTCTTGTGGGATCACCGTATCGCAATGAGCTGGCATGACAGCACCAGTCATGATGCGGACGCATTCCCTCGCCTGTACCGCGCCGGCGAATGCGCGACCAGCGTAGGCGCTACCGATAATTTTCAGTACCAGATCACCATTGGCCGGCAGATCGCTGCCGCGCAGGGCATAACCATCCATCGCCGAATTGTCATGCGCCGGGACGTTGATGCCTGAAATAATATCGCTGGCAAGCACGCGCCCCAAGGCTTGCCGTAGCGCCAGTTTTTCTATTGCATGGATCGGGCTAATAAATTGCTGGATGATCTGTTGCGCCTGCTCTACAGGCAATGCATGGGGATCATAATCCGACATGCAACCGACGACATCGTGCAAACTGAAATGGGGATGATGAGTATTCATGGCGTCAGGATTCACATTGTCGTAATTCATTGAGGGTATTGATGTTGCGAAATGCAGCAACATCATCAAAGGGGACTTCGACTACCTGTAAAGAGGCGTACCAAGCATCTACCTTGCGCCCGCCATTTTGTAAAAACTGGCTCAGGTGGGGCAGTAACGACGATTTCATGAATGAAAATACCGGGTGGGCCTGCTTGCCGGCGATGCCGTCTTGGCTCTCTATGGTGGTAGCAACGGCAAGGTCTGCATTTGCAATGAGTAAGGCTTGAGATAAACGCTCTACCAGATCCAAAGGCAAGAACGGCGAATCACATGGCGCGCTGACCAGGTAAGGCGTCTCGCAGTGCGCCAGCCCAACCTGAATGCCAGCCAATGGGCCTGCGTAACCTTCGATCTGATCGGGCCACACCGCGCTGCCAAACGCTTCATATGCCGCTAGATGCTGATTCGCGTTGATGATGAGTTCGCCTACTTGTGGCGACAGTCGCATCAGTACATGCATTGCCATCGGCATGCCCCTGAATGTTTGCAATCCTTTATCCACTTGCCCCATCCTGGTGCCACGTCCACCCGCGAGTATCAGACCCGTGATGTGTTGTTTGTCGATTGCTGTCATGGTTATTTTGTTTAAATGGTGGAATGTCTTAGTTGAAATCTAAAAGTTAGCACGGCTGTCACGCATATCCCATGCGGGTTTCCAGCCACTCTGGCCTGCAAGCCGCATGGGATATGCGCGGCAGGCCTGTCCGTATTTTAATGTTGTTTGGTTTTACGCTTGGTGTTGGATTATCGATATTTATCCGCCGATATAAGACATTTCAATTTTTTTGCCGGCTACCGGTTGTTGAGGGGTATTCTGGCTGCGTAACTCAGAGTAGCGGTCGCCTCTGGCCTGCCAGAGTTGCGCCACTACGTTAGAAATCGCCAGATCGGAATGGGTAAGTTGATCATCACGCAACAGCGCGCGCAAATCGTGACCTTGATTGGCGAACAGGCAAGTATACAGCTTGCCCTCAGTCGACAAGCGGGCGCGACTGCAATCATGACAGAACGCCTGTGTCACGCTGGAGATCAGCCCAATTTCACCGCTGCCACTGTTATTTTCAGCTTCATAACGCCAGCGTTCAGCGGTTTCTCCCTTGTAGTTGGGATCAATCGCTATTAGCTTCATCCCGGCCGCATTAATCCGACGCACTATTTCAGCAGAAGGGATGACTTCATCTAACTTCCAACCGTTCGATGCGCCGACATCCATGTATTCGATAAAACGTAAAATGTGTGGCGTATTTTTGAAATAGCGGGCCATCGGAATGATTTGATCATCGTTCATCCCGCCCTTAACGACCATATTGATTTTGATGGGCCCTAGCCCAACGTAGTGGGCAGCCGTGATGCCGTCCAAGACATCTGAAACTGAAAAATCTACATCGTTCATGCGTTTGAACGTAGCCTCATTCATCGCGTCTAAAGACACCGTGACGCGTGTCAACCCTGCATCTTTCAGACTTTGGGCCTTACGTGCCAGCAGCGAGCCGTTGGTGGTTAGCGTCAAGTCAAGTCGCCGTCCATCATGGGTGGGAATCTCGCTTAACATGGCGATCAGTTTTTCGATATTTTTCCGCAACAAGGGTTCACCGCCGGTGAGTCTTATTTTACTGACGCCATGTGCGACAAAGATGCGCGCGATGCGGGTGATTTCTTCAAAGCTTAGTAAGGAAGTTTGCGGCAGGAAATGATAATCCTTATCAAACACTTCTTTCGGCATGCAATACACGCAACGAAAATTGCAGCGATCTGTGACCGAGATACGTAGGTCATGCAAAGGGCGCCCCATGGTATCTGCCAGCATTCCAACTGGTTGTTCCAGTTGTGCTGGTATGCGTAAGTTTGCTTTATATTGACGATGATCTGTCAATGGAATAAATTTTTCGCTCATTTGAATCGATTTACGCGGTGGTTTGATACAGCAAGACGATACCACGTTTGCTATTTGTGTTTTTAGGCATGGCCAGAAAAAAACCCGGCAACATTGCTGATGCCGGGTTTTTTTAATGACTAAGCAATTTTATCGCTTGGTCTTGGTATCTACCATGACCAATGGTTCAGTCGATTGTGGTGTGACTGGTTTGCGTTCACGTGGTACACGTGGCGCGGCCACAGTTGCTGCAGTTACTGCTTGTGCTGCGCGCAATTTTTCCGGGTCGGTACTTGCCAAGGTCAGATCGGCTTGCGCCAACATGGTCTGTAGCCCTTCCATTTGCATTGGCGCGGGTGCAGCTGCCGTCACAGGCGCTACCACTGGTGTATTTTCCGCCACTACAGCAGAAATTACTTCAGCAGGCGCTGCAATTACTTCAGCCACAGGTGCGGGTATCAAATCAAGACTGGCTTGAGTTGGTATCGTGATGTCCACTTGTGGTGCCACTGCGGTAACTACCGGTGCTGGTGTTGATTCAGCGGGAACTACTACTGCAGCAACTTCAGCAACAACTGGCACAATTGCACTAGGTGCAAGCTCAGCAACTGGTATAGCTACAACCGGCGCGGCTTCGGCAACAGGTGTCACCACAATTGGTGCGACTGCAGCAGGGGCAACTGCCGCAGTGACGCTGACCGGTGCTTCTGTCACAACTGGAGCAGGGCTGACAGCGATGGATGCCTTCGGTGCTTCATCATTGTTAGCTTCTGACGTTGCTGCTGAATCCGTAGCTTCACCATTTTCGTTGGTTTCTGCATCATCGCGATCACGACGATTGCGATTGCGACCACCACGGCGACGGCGACGGCGACCTTCGCTTTGTTCGCTGCTTTCAGCATCGATACCAACTACATCAGTGGCCAGAGTCTCACTGGCTTCAGCATGCTGTTCAGTTTTTGGCAGCACGTTCGTTTGCGCCGGAATCGCTTGATTTAGCAAAGGCTCATCAGCTTTAACTTCTGCATTAGCTGTTGTTTCTTTGCGTTCTTCTCGCTGACGAGGTTGACGGCCGCGGCGTGGCTCCTGACCCTCACGCTCTTCGCGTGGTGGACGTGGCGGTTTCGGCTGACGCGGTGCTTGCGGCTCTTGTGCGACAGGTTTGATGACTTCTTCCTTCGCTTCCTTGTCGGCACGCGGGTTGGCATTGGCAGGACGCTCTTCACGTTCTGCACGATCGCGGCCACGGCCATTGCGGTTGCGTTGGCCGCCACGGCCATTGCGGTCACGCTCAGCCCGGTCGCGGGATTGCTGTGGTTTTTCTTCAACGACAGGCACAATTGCGACTGGCTCATCCGGTTTTGAGCGGAAAAAGTTCATTACCTTGGCGAAGAATCCTTCAGTAGCTGGTGCCGCCACAAGTGCTGCTACAACAGGTGCGGGTGTTTCCTTGCGTTCCACCAGAGGGGCCGTGTCAGGCGTAATGCTTTTGACCATGGCTTCCTGGCGCGGCTTAATTTCTTCTTTTTGACTCTTGCTGTAACCGATGTCGGTATCAGCTTGCTCTGCCATAGCATAGCTAGCATGTACTTCTTCAAGGCGAGGATCATCGTGCTTCAGACGATCTAACTTGTAATGCGGCGTTTCCAGATGTGTGTTTGGAATCAAAATGACAGTAACACGGTGACGCGTTTCTATCTTCAGAATCTCACCACGTTTTTCATTGAGCAAGAAAGCAGCTACATCAACCGGCACTTGTACGTGAATCGCTGCTGAATTTTCTTTCATTGCTTCTTCCTGGATGATACGCAGGACTTGCAAAGCAGAGGATTCAGTATCACGGATGTGCGCAGTGCCGTTGCAGCGTGGGCAAGTTACGTGACTGCCTTCGGACAAGGAAGGGCGCAGACGCTGACGTGATAATTCCATCAGGCCAAAGCGGGAAATCTTGCCCATCTGTACTCGTGCACGGTCGTAGCGCAGTGAGTCTTTCAGGCGGGTTTCGACTTCGCGTTGATTTTTTGCGTTTTCCATGTCGATAAAATCGATCACGATCAGACCGCCTAAATCACGCAGACGCAATTGTCGGGCAACTTCTTCAGCCGCTTCGCAATTGGTGTTGAACGCAGTGGTTTCGATATCTGCACCACGGGTCGAGCGTGCCGAGTTAACATCGACCGAGACCAAGGCTTCGGTATGATCGATCACAATCGCGCCGCCTGAAGGTAAAGGCACCGTGCGAGAATAGGCGGTTTCGATCTGGTGTTCAATTTGGAAGCGCGAAAACAGCGGTACATCGTCGCTGTAACGTTTTACGCGATGCACCATATCTGGCATCACATGGCTCATGAATTGCTGCGCTTGTTCGTAGATGTCGTCGGTATCGATCAAAATCTCGCCGATATCTGGCTGGAAGTAATCGCGAATCGCGCGGATCACCAGTGAAGACTCTTGATAGATTAAGAATGCACCAGCGGCAGATTTACCTGCACCGTCAATGGCAGTCCATAGTTGCATCAGATAGTTCAGATCCCATTGCAACTCGTCTACATTGCGGCCTATGCCTGCGGTACGGGCAATCACGGACATGCCAGTAGGCAAATCCAGTTTATCCATGGTTTCGCGCAGTTCTTGACGCTCTTCACCCTCGACGCGGCGCGATACACCACCACCACGCGGATTATTCGGCATCAGAACTAAGTAGCGACCGGCAAGAGACACGAAGGTGGTTAGTGCGGCACCTTTATTGCCACGTTCTTCCTTTTCAACCTGGACCATGATTTCCTGGCCCTCACGCAGCGCATCTTTAATGGATGCACTACGGACGTCAACGCCTTCTTTAAAGTAGCCGCGAGCCACTTCTTTGAATGGCAAAAAGCCATGACGCTCTTCGCCGTAATTGACGAAGCAGGCTTCCAGAGAGGGTTCTATGCGTGTGATTACGCCTTTGTAAATGTTGGATTTACGAAGTTCACGTCCCGTGGTTTCGATATCGATGTCAATGAGTTTCTGCCCATTGACGATGGCTACGCGAAGCTCTTCTTGCTGCGTAGCATTGAACAACATACGTTTCATTATCTTTTACTCCGTGACCTGATGGTCATCTTTTGTTGTTATCTCGTAAATTGAGGCTAACAACCAAGCTTACATGGGATGTATGCGGGAACGGAGAATTTGAGGGAGCGGGAAATGCCACTGGAACAACAAACAGACAAATTTATAGCTGAGCACATCAGCAAATTACGCTGGAATCATGCTTTTCAACGCATTTGTTATTGATTTGTTGTGCGCTAGGCGCGAATGATTTTGATTGTGAATCGAGTGCACATGTCCCCCGCATTGTAAAGTTTGCATAATCCTTGTAGAACATGCGAAAACAACGCCAGGCGATGAGCAACTTAGTAAACGCCAAACCATCTTTAAATAATTGTATTTGGCAAAATCGACCGCGTTACATCAAAACCATCAACCAGCAAGCACGTATGTTTATATCAACTTACGTCTCTTGCCAGACTTATCCTTGTAATTCAAACTTTCTGATCCAAATCATCTGATACTGTCCGATTGCCACAATCGGTCACAACCTTGACGTATAAGATGATGTGCATACACATCTTTTCTATCGAATTTGCAAATTGGCGAGGCCGATGGACATACCTCTGTGTAAAATAGTCGTTTATTCTCACACTTGCTCAAGCTAAAGCTTAAGCGAAATCAATTATATAGTCAAAATGAAGCACTTAGCGATAAATAATGGGGGAGTGCTACAAAAACAAGCTGAAACTGACACTCTCCGTCAAACCACACAGATTCAACCTTCGGTACAGCTATTAACTATTTCCGAGGAAGAGGCCGGTCAGCGCATTGATAATTTTCTGTTACGTATATGTAAAGGGGTTCCTAAAAGTCATATTTATCGGGTTTTGCGCTCTGGTGAAGTGCGCGTTAATAAAGGACGTATTGATCAGTTGTACCGACTTCAGATCGGTGATGTCGTCCGTGTACCGCCGATACGTATGGCAGAAAAGCAAGAAAATCATGTGCCTGGTGCCGAATTCGTTATCTTGTTTGAAGACAGTCATCTGTTGATAATAGATAAGCCTGCCGGTGTGGCCGTGCATGGTGGATCTGGTATTAGTTATGGCGTCATCGAGCAATTACGCGCTTCTCGGCCTGATGCCAAATTTCTTGAGTTAGTTCACCGCCTTGATAGGGAAACCTCAGGCGTCTTGTTATTGGCTAAAAAACGTTCCGCTTTGGTCAACTTGCATGAGCAAATGCGCGATGGCGTGACGGACAAACGTTATCTGACGCTGGTTCATGGTGACTGGAAAAATGCCCGGCAGCACGTTAAATTGCCTTTGCATAAATACAATACGGCAGATGGCGAGCGCCGCGTGCGGGTACAGGCTGATGGTATGCCTTCACACACTGTTTTTTCGCTGAAAAAGAAATATGCGGAATTTGCCTTGCTGGAAGCTGAATTGAAAACAGGGCGCACCCATCAGATTCGGGTACATTTATCATCAAGCGGATTTGCCATTGCAGGTGATGATAAATACGGAGATTTTTCTTTAAACCGCGCATTACTAAAACCTGCACCGGGTCGTGGAATTTTCAAGCGGATGTTTCTGCACGCACATCAAATAACATTCATTCATCCTGAAACAAACGAGCCTATGACAATCAATGCAGCACTCCCATCGGAGTATGAAAAGTTTTTAACGAGCTTGCTTTGAGTTAAAAACTTAATGGTTTATTAAGGGTAAAATACCCGTTTTATTGGATGAGATCGTAAGTGGCAAAGCTTTTGTAGTTTGCTGGTACAGAATAATATGGCCAAAAAGCAATTTGATTTTATAGTGTTTGACTGGGACGGTACGCTGATGGATAGTACCGCGACCATCGTTAAATGTATTCAAGCTTCGGCAAGAGATCTTGGTTTACCCATCCCAGATGAACGCGCTGCATCCTATGTGATCGGTCTTTCATTGTCAGAAGCCATGGAAATGGCGATGCCTGATGTTGATCCAAAGTATTATCCTCGAATGGTGGAGCGTTATCGTTATCATTATCTGGCGAAAGATCATGAACTGCCTTTGTTTACCGGAGTCAAGGAAATGCTGACCGAGTTATCTCAGGAAGGTTATTTTCTCGCGGTTGCTACCGGAAAAAGTCGGGTCGGCCTGAATCGTGCGATGCATAGCACCAATCTATTGGCCATGTTTGATGCAACTCGCTGTGCAGACGAAACTTTTTCCAAGCCGCATCCGGCCATGTTGCAAGAGTTGACGCGTGAATTAGGCCAAGATACTAAGCGTACCTTGATGATCGGTGATACTACGCATGATTTGCAGATGGCAGTAAACGCTGGCGTTGCTTCTATTGCGGTTGAATATGGCGCACATGACGCTCTTTCCCTTTCGCAACTCGATCCGCTTTTTTCGGCAAAAACAGTGGCAGAATTACATGCATGGCTTAGCCAAAACGCTTAATTGAATTAAAAAATTATGTCTGAAATATTCATTTGTACCTCTGCTGAGTTGACGGAGGGAGGCAAGGGGGTACGTTTCCCTGTGACCGCCGGCAGTGATGATGCTACCGGCTTTGTAGTGCGCTACGAAGGCGTTGCGCATGGCTATCTGAATCGATGTGCTCACGTACCGATCGAGCTTGATTGGGCGCCCGGTGAATTTTTTGAGTCCAGTGGTTTGTATATTATGTGTGCCACACATGGTGCCATTTATATGCCAGACACTGGCTATTGTTCCGGTGGTCCTTGCCGCGGTAGCCGATTGAGAAAAATTGATGTGATTGAGAAAGACGGCCACATTTTCTGGCACCCTGATGATTATGTTAGCCCTGCTATAGCTTAAAAATATGATAAACGATACCCCATTAAATACTGCTGGAAACTCATCCAAACTTGGTTGGGAACGAGAATTAATTGAAAAACTGGCGATGGAAGCATTACGAGAACAGCGCTTGCGGCGTCGCTGGGGGATTTTTTTCAAACTCATATTTCTAGCCTTGACGGTATCTAGTCTTTATCTGTTTAGCGATTTTGGCTCGGGAGAAATGGAAAATCTGGGTCGCCACACTGCATTGGTTGAAATCGACGGTGCCATTGAATCTGAGGGGAGTGGGAGTGCGCAGGCAGTGATTCCGGCTTTAAATAGGGCGTTTTTGGATGCCAATTCCGTTGGGGTCATCATGCGCATCAATAGTCCCGGCGGTAGTCCAGTTCAGGCAGGAATGATTAGTGATGAAATCGGTCGTCTTCGTAAAGAGTTCCCTCAAAAGAAATTGTATGTCGTGGTGGATGAAATGTGTGCTTCCGGCGGCTATTATATTGCTGCGGCAGCAGACAAAATTTTTGTCAATAAAGCCAGCGTAGTTGGTTCTATCGGCGTATTAATGGACGGATTTGGATTTACCGCTTTAATGGAAAAAGCGGGTGTTGAGCGGCGTTTGATGACCGCGGGTGAAAACAAGGGTTTTATGGATCCGTTCTCACCTCACTCCGAGAAACAAAAAGCGTTTTCTCAGACGATGCTCAATGAAATCCATCAGCAGTTTATTGATGTGGTGCGCAAAGGTCGCGGCCAAAGGTTAAAAGAGACTCCTGAAACGTTTTCCGGCTTATTTTGGATCGGCTCTAAGGCAGTTGAAATGGGTTTGGCCGATGATTTTGGCAGTGTCGATTCAGTAGCTCGTGATGTGTTTAAGGCAGAAGATATCGTTGACTATACCCAGAAAGAGGGCTTGCCGGAGAGGGTGTTGAAAAAGTTTGGTGCATCAATCGGTAATGGTGCGATATCTTCCATCTGGAAAGGTAGTTCTCCTAGTTTGCGATAGAACTCGGACCACTGCATTTGCGCCTCTTTCAGGATGTCGTCTAGTTGATTTTTTTAATCTCAACTAAAAACTACATAGTTATAATTTTCTTTAAATTGCTTCGCCTCTCATCTATATTGGAATCGTAACTGGTTCAAAAGAAGGAGGTCGATATACAAGATATTATTTGTATCCAAGACAGATTGAATTTGGGCTCCGGTAGTTTCGATTTTGCCGGTTAGTTATGAAGTAGATGGCTCTACAATTTGTGAAGTACCCCCTCCGAGATTTAGTCTCGGATCAGAGGTTTCTCAGACTCCTCATCATGTCGCTGTTATAAGGACAAAAACGGTGGTGCAATGCCACCGTTTTTTTATGCCTTTGATCTTTGCTTCTAAATTATTCTTTTAATTTTTATTGATAGTCGGAAAAATTAATTTTTTTTGAGCTACATCAAGAAAATACTGAGTGTATTTGTTAACATAGATAAACTTTTTCTCATTACGTCTGAATTACTGATGGTTTTTGCTTTCTCTTCTTTTTTTGACGCGATCTTGGCTGGTTTCCAGCGAAGAGAGAAGATTCTTTGTTTTCATTGCGCAGAAAGTATGCGCAAAGACAATGCTTTGATGGCTGTATTTAACGGCGCATCGCATCCAGTCTGTTGTCATGGTTGTCTTGCGGTTCTTCAGACAATAGAACGCAATGGATTGATACAGCAATATTTAGCTGCCAGAGCCAAACCATTAGAGCCCGCTTCATCTTCATGAGTTCCTCCTCCCTGGAAATAAAGCCTGGCGCAACGATGCAGCTCGAACATCATGAGTCGGCTATGCATGACAAGATCAGATTGTCGGGCATGCGCTGCGCTGCCTGTGCACAGTTGATCGAGTATCGTGTCCGACAACTACCCGGCGTGACTTCATTCAAAATCAATGCGATCAGCCATAGAGCGGATTTGTCGTGGCAGCCCGCGCAGATATCATTGAAAAAAATTATCACAGCGATTGTTGATCTCGGCTATGGCGCTTTACCCGCCAATCAATCTCCTGATCAGCATGAACAGCGTGAAAATAAAATGGCGTTATGGCGTTTATTTATCGCCGGATTTGCCATGATGCAAGTAATGATGTATTCCTTTCCGGCCTATCTGGTAGCAGTTCCGCAAGTTGACGGAGATTTGACGCCGGATCTCGATCGCTTGTTGAAATTGGCTAGCCTAATCATCACTATCCCGGTAGTTTGTTTTTCTTCCCTGCCGTTTTTTCGCGCTGCAGTGCGTGATATCCGGAATCGACATATTGGTATGGATGTGCCCGTTTCTTTGGGGATATTACTGACTTTTTTTGCCAGTATCTGGGCCACATTCATGGGTGGGGCGGTTTACTATGATTCGGCAATTATGTTCGTTTGCCTTTTGCTTGCCGCTCGCCATATCGAGGCACGGGTCCAACGCAAGACCACTGCGGCATTAAGGGTGCTGACACAATTAACGCCAGTGCTGGCACATAGATTGATTTCTTATCCCGATAGCCGTATTACAGAATCGGTGGACGCGCAGTCATTACAGATCGGTGATTTTCTGTTGATCGCTGCCGGGGAGCATATTCCGGCTGACGGCGTGGTCGTTGATGGCCAAAGTGAGTGCGATGAATCTTTAATGACAGGAGAGTCTCATCCAGTCGAAAAAGGTAAAGATGCTAAATTGATTGCCGGTGCGATTAATCTGAACGGTGTGTTGCTAATGCGAGCCGAGCAGGTCGGTAGCGAAACCCAGTTATCGGCATTGGTTGGCATGATGGAACGTGCCGCCACAGAAAAACCACCGCTGGTTTTATTGGCGGATAAGCATGCGAGCCGTTTTTTGTTGATCATCCTTTGTATCGCGCTGTTAACAGCATTGGCGTGGTGGCAAATCGATAGCGCACGTGCACTCTGGATTGCCATTAGCGTGATTGTGGTCACTTGTCCTTGTGCGCTGTCGCTGGCGACGCCAGGCGTGATGTCGGCAGCCATCGGTCAGTTGGCCAAACAAGGCGTTCTGGTGGCTAAAGGTGGTGCGATTGAATCACTGGCGAATGCAACGCATTGTGTTTTCGATAAAACAGGTACCCTGACTTACGGAAAATTGAAACTGGTTGATACTATTTTGTTGCGTCCACAGAATACCGATCAGGCAGAGCCTGAGGCCGATGCCATAAGTTTGGCATTGTCATCGAATTCGATGCATCCCGTATCAAAAGGGATTGCCGACGCGCTGTCATCAAAGTTGCACGGAATCAGTGCGCTCGATGGGATGGCAGATGTCAATGAAATTGCCGGTGCAGGTATTGAGGCTAGATTAAATGGTAAAACCTATCGGCTTGGACAGCTTGATTTTGTGCAAGCATTGCATGGACGTTCATGTGATATTCCATCCCATTTTTTGGGAACAACCTTGTCGGCATTGGGTGATGAGAGCGGCTGGATTGCGCTGTACGCTTTGGAAGATAGTTTGCGTGAAGATGCGGTAGAGGCGATACACATTTTACAAAGCAGAGGTAAGCAGATCATTCTATTGTCGGGGGATCGGCCAGATGTAGTGCAAAAGGTGGCTCTTGATTGTGGTATCACCAATTATCAGGGTGATCTCAGACCCGCTGATAAGTATGATGTTGTCAAACTATTGCAGACCAATGGTGCGGTAGTGGTCATGGTAGGCGATGGTATGAATGACGGGCCAGTTTTGGCATTGGCGGATGTGTCGGTGGCGATGGGGCAGGGCGCGCCCATTTCGCAATCGCGCAGTGATTTGTTGTTAATGTCAAATCGTCTTACTGATCTTGCTTATGCAGAAAAAATCGCCCGTATGGGATTAAAGTTGATACGGCAAAATCTGGGCTGGGCAATTGCGTATAATCTGGTGGCGATACCCGCCGCAGTGACAGGTTTATTGGAACCATGGCACGCTGCGCTCGGTATGTCACTTAGCTCATTGCTGGTTGTCTTAAATGGCTTGCGTCTGCTTGCGGTCAATCAGGAAGCCAAACCCCTACTGATATTAAATTAATTCATGGATATTCTTTACCTTCTAGTACCCTTGAGTCTCGTCTTGGTATTTGCTATTGGCGGTGTATTTTGGTGGGCATTAAATCACCGTCAATTTGATGAATTAGATCAAGCCGGGCAAAGCATTATTGACGATAACGAAGGTTAATAGTTATGCTTTGTTTATTGCAAAATTTGCTTTGCAGTGAATGTGAAATCCTCATTTGATATTCCTGCTTGCATCAATTGAAGCGCATCAGGCATTTGCAAAAAATTCTTGTCGATGGAGCGCAAATAAGCTGGGTCATAATGTTGCGCCAACAGCTCTGCGACCAATTCTGGCATTCGCCCTTGATTGGCCAGCTGTTTCCATCCATGAATCTTGTCTTTTCCATGCAGGCTGACCAGACAATCCAATTGGCGATTCAAGGCATCCGGGTCCCGTACAAAGTGCGCATAATCTTCCATCAAAAGAGCCACTCTCTGCTCGGCTGGCAATTGGAGTGCAATGCAAGGTGCAGCGCGCATGGTTTCTATGATGGCGTCAGGTACCCGCAGATTCCCCACTTTTTTGCTTTCTGATTCGACGAATATCGGCTGTGCAAAATCGGCATTACATAACACTTGCCAAATTCTGCTTTCAAACATTTTTTGTGATGGCTGGGGTTGGCTAGGTAGATGCCCTAAAACCGAGCCGCGATGCGCCGCCAGTTGTTCGAGATCGAGTACTTGCGCACCTAGCTCTGCCAAGGTTTGAAGTAATCGACTTTTTCCACTGCCGGTAGTGCCGCAGATGACTTGCCATTTCACTTTGGTGGCGATCTCGGGCAAGCTGGTATTGACGTGATTGCGGTAATTTTTGTAGCCGCCATCAAGCTGCACTACTGGCCAGCCTATCTTTGCCAGAATATGCGCCATGGAACCGCTACGATTGCCGCCGCGCCAACAATAGATCAGCGGCTTCCATTCTCTCGGTTTGTCAAGAAAGTACGCTTCAATATGGCTGGCAATATTTTTTGCGACTAGTGCCGCACCTACTTTTTTGGCTTCAAATGCGTTGACTTGTTTATACATGGTACCAATGCGTATCCGTTCCTGATCGTCCAGTACGGGGCAATTGATGGCGCCGGGAATGTGATCTTCGGCGAATTCAGAGGGACTGCGGACATCAATGATGGTGTCGAACTCAGGTAGGCGCGATAACAGATCAGGAAAGCTGGCTAATTCAGGATATTTCATTCTATTTTCTAAGTAAATTTTGCAAGTACGGCCAAACATTATTTAATATTGCAGGGTGCGCTTCGGCCAGTAAATGCAGTCGGTCGGGCTGAAATAATTCTGGTTTAGTGGCGACACCTTCTAGTAAAAAGGGCACTAACACCGATCGGGTATCTTTGGCGACTCGTGCATACATAGCGAAGAAACGTTCGGTATATTCTCGCCCATAATTGGGGGGGATCTGCATGCCGATCAATACTACTTTTGCTTTGGCGCTTTGAGACATGCGCACCATTTCGCGGAAATTATTTTCTGATGCGCTTAATGCCAAACCGCGCAGCGCATCATTGGCGCCAAGTTCGATGATCACAATAGTGGGATGATATTTACTCAAAAGAGCTTCAAGGCGAGTTTTTCCGCCACTGCTGGTCTCTCCGCTAATACTGGCGTTGATGACGCTGGCATCGATTTTTTTCTCCTGCAGACGTTTTTCAAGTAAGGCGACCCAACCTGTACCACGAGCTATCCCATATTCGGCGGATAAGCTATCACCGAGCACCAGCACGGTTTTTGATGCAGAATATGCCGCCGTGCTAAATAAAGTAGTGGCAGTAAATAAAAGTGCTGTAGCTAATCCGGATAAGTTTTTCCGATAGAATGATCTTTTATGTTGCCAGTTATGTGGCCAATTAAGTTGTCGATTGAAAATATGCATATTGAGAGTATGAGTCTTCCTAAAAAATCTACAGTGCCGGCAATTGCGGTGCAGAACTTGTCCAAGCGCGTTTCTGATGCGACCGGTGAACTAACTATTTTGCACGAGATCAATTTTACCGTGCAAGCGGGAGAAACGCTTGCCATTGTTGGGGCGTCAGGCTCAGGCAAATCCACCTTACTAGGAATACTGGCCGGATTAGATGTGCCTAGTCAGGGAACAGTGCTGCTCGATGGTGTCGATATTTTTGCCTTGGATGAAGATGGCCGCGCCACATTTAGAAAAAATAACTTGGGCTTTGTGTTTCAGTCGTTTCAGTTGCTCATGCATCTGAATGCATTGGAAAACGTGATGCTGCCTTTGGAGTTGCGCGGCGATAAAAAGGCGCATGAGAAAGCAGAAGCAATGCTGGAGCATGTTGGCTTGTCTAGCCGCTTACGTCACTATCCAAAGTATCTTTCAGGCGGCGAGCAACAACGCGTGGCGTTGGCGCGCGCGTTTGTCACAGAGCCGCCGTTACTGTTCGCAGATGAACCGACCGGCAGTCTCGATGCAGTCACGGGCGAGTCGGTGATTCAGTTAATGTTCACACTCAATCGTGAACGTAGTTCAACCCTGATATTGGTGACGCATGACTTGTCGATCGCCGCTCGTTGCGGCAGAACACTGACCATTGCCGCCGGACGTTTACAGCCCGAGGCTTAGTGAATTATTTGGATAAATAGGGGGAGTATTTTTTATCACGCATGTAAATCATGCGCAAACGAGTGATATTTGATTGTACTGAGGGGGAGTATCTGTTTTAGCCTGGCAGTAGTTGATGCAATATCATCGCTTATTCTTTCGCGCTGATGCTGTCTGCGATAAGTCGGTTCAGGCCGGTTCTTATGGCGGGGATTAACTCGCTAGCGCTTAATCCTACTGGGCCTATGTCTTGCTCTACCAGTTTGTCTGCCGCAAGGCCGTGCAGCCAGACAGCGATTCTCGCAGCATCTGTCGCCGCCACATGCTGCGCTAGCATTGCTCCACAAATACCCGCCAGCACATCGCCCGTGCCCGCAGTGGCAAGCGCCGGATTACCCGTGGTGTTAATGCTGATGCTGGTGTCCGGTGCGGCTATCACGGTTCCTGAGCCTTTCAGTACGATGTTTGCCTTGAATTTTTTTGCCAGGGTTTGCGCACTTTGCCATCTGTCTGCTTGTACCTCTTGGGTCGTGATACCGAGCAAACGTGCCGCTTCTAACGGATGCGGTGTCATGATCGTCGGCGCATTTCTGTCAGAGCGTGTTAATACCAATGCCTGCAATGACGGTGTGGCGGCGATCAGATTCAAGGCATCTGCATCGATCACAATTGCCACTGCCTGGTTCAAAGCACGCGTGAGTAACAGTTCGGCTTCATCTGAGTCACCAAGACCGGGGCCGATCACTAATACCGGTTTGCTGAAATCACAATTTATTGCCTGTCGGCACATGAGCTCCGGATATTGGCTATCAAACAAGGGTGCCGTCGCGATAAAACCGATATACACGCGACCAGCGCCACAATGCAGTGCAGCTCTGGCTGAGAGTAATGGCGCGCCAACCATTCCTGTTGCCCCGCCAACAATCAGGACTTCACCAAAGCTCCCTTTGTGACTATTCTGTTGACGTGCCTGTAAAACATGAGAAAACATCTGTGGATGGCTTAGATAAGCGCTAGGCAAGGGAAATAGCTTGCGCTCTATCACCAGGTCAGCCACTTCTACATGACCGCAATAATCTCTTCCTGCCCCAGTATGTAGTCCGGGTTTATTTCCTATAAAGGTCAGCGTGTGGGTGGCATAAATCGCGATACCTGCGTCCCCGACAACCTGTCCAGTGTCTGCGTTTAAGCCACTGGGGACGTCCAGCGCAAGAACAGGAAAATGATGCAAAAGGCTCAATTCGTTTAATTGTGCTATGAGCTTGGCGATGTCGCCAGCTACTGGGCGAGCAAGGCCAATGCCAAACAAACCATCAATCACCAGTACCCATGGTTCAGTTGGCGTTGCAGTAAAATAATCGAGACTTAAAAATTTCGCCTTACTTGCTTGGGCCCGTTCTAGACTTTCTCGTGCCTCAGCTGAAAACTGCGCAATACCGCCACAAAGAATGATGCTGACTTCAAACCCTTCATCGGCCAGAAGGTGCGCCGTTTCTAATGCGTCACCGCCATTATTGCCGGGGCCCGCAAGTATCAGTACTTTGCCGTTTGTATGGCAGATGAGTAATTTTGCGAAATTGGCAGCGGCTCTTCCCGCCGCGCGCATTAAGTGACCAGCGGGCAAGGCCGCATTTGCTGCAGATTCTATTTTTCGGATATCTGCAACGCGATACAGTGCAGTGTGAGGCGGAAAGGGCAGAGTGCTCATTGCTATCACCTGGTAGGGAGAATTAGCGGAGGTTTTATTCCGAGTGATAATATGGCTTGTAGGCTGCTTTGGAATACGTTTTCAATCGGGAGCAGCATATACGGCAATACCATACTCAGCATCAAAAAACCGACACCGATGGTGATGGGAAAACCAATACCAAACAGATTTAGTTGCGGTGCCGCGCGCGTCAGTATCCCTAGGGCTATGTTGGTAATCAACAGGGCGGCAACGACAGGTAGTGACAGGCGCAGGCTGATGCTGAAAATTTGTTCGCCCCAAATGGCTAGTTTTTGGAAGCTGAAGCCCATCGTCAAACTCGTTGAGATCGGGATGGTAGTGAAGCTTTCGATCAATGCGGCAAATAGCGACAAATGTGCATTGAGTGTCAAAAAAATTAAAGTCGATAACAAGACTAAAATCTGGCTGATGGCAGAAGACCGTCCCTGTGTTTGCGGGTCAAAAAAGGTCGCAAAGCCTAAGCCCATAGTGAGTCCTATGACCTCACCGGCCATCTCAATGCCGGCAAACACAACACGCACCATGAATCCCATCGCCATGCCGATTACCATTTGCTGCATCAGTATCATGATTCCAGCTAATGAGATGGGGTCCGCATCGGTTAGCGGCGGGATGGTGGGAGCAACGATGAGCGCTAACATCACTCCCAGCATGAGCTTCACTTGCACTGGAACGCTATTGTTGCCAAACGGTGGAGCGATCGCGATGAGACCCAATATGCGCGTCAATGGCCATATGAACGAGGCTATCATGGCAATCAACTCGTTACTTGAGAAGGCAATCATTGTAGCGGCTTAGCCAGCCATGGTTGCAATGCTGGTGAACATTTGCCGCATATAATCCCCTAGTACCGAAAGCATCCATGGCCCTGCCACAATCAAGGTGACAAAAATTCCGACCAGTTTGGGAATGAAAGACAAGGTGGTTTCGTTGATCTGAGTCGCCGCCTGAAAAATGCTGACGATCAGACCAATACCAAGTGCGACTAACAATAAAGGCGCGGAAACTAATAAAGTCACTTCCATCGCCTGACGGCCTAGCGTCATTACACTATCGGGTGTCATATTTTATCCATTAATAAAAACTTTGTGCCAGAGAGCCGATCAGTAATTGCCAGCCATCCACCAAAACAAACAGCATCAATTTAAAAGGTAGCGAGACAATTGAGGGGGAAACCATCATCATCCCCATCGACATCAGGACACTGGCAACCACCATATCGATGATCAGAAAGGGGATGAAAATGGCAAAACTAATTTGAAATGCCGTTTTTAATTCACTGGTAATGAAGGCTGGAATCAATATGCGCAGGGAGACATCCTCCGGCCCTTGTAGATCAGGTGTGTTGGACAGCTTGACGTACAATGCCAAGTCACTTTGCCTGGTTTGCTTCATCATGAATTTTTTCAAAGGTTCGACGCCCTTGTCCATTGCTTGCGTCATACTTATTTTGTTTTCGGTAAATGGCAGGTAGGCATCCGCATAAATTTTATCGAATACAGGCCCCATCACAAACAAGCTCAGAAACAATGCCAAGCCGACCATCACTTGATTAGGTGGAGCAGATTGCGTACCTAAAGCCTGCCTCAGCAGCGAGAGTACGATGATGATCCGTGTGAAACTCGTCATCATCAGCAATGCTGCGGGGATAAACGAGAGTGCGCTCAAAAAAAGCAGCGTCTGGATACTCAGAGAATAGTTTTGTCCTCCACCTGCAGCAGGCGTGCTGGTGATGGCAGATAAGCCACCGCTGGCAGTTTGCGCCACTGCCAGTTCGGGCAATGCTAATCCCGCGGCAAGGGTAAGCAACAGCAAGATGCCGCTGGGCAAATAACGTGATATTTTCATGGAATGCTTCTGTTTACTATAGCCGTCACTAGGTGTATTTCTTTTGTAGGTTTAACTTATTAATTAATCAATTATTAATTAATAATTTTTACATTTGTTGATTGCGCTTATCTAGGGTACGCTTTAGCCAAGTAGAAAACTGATTTTCCGGTATTGTGGAAGAGGTCTCAACGGTGAGTTGTTCCTGTTTTGGCATGGTCGATAAAGTGTTGATCTGGTTAGCGGTGACGCCAACAACAATCCACTGATCAGCGATTTCTACCACCATAATTTTCTCGCGATTGCCAACGCTAACACCTCCCACAACTTTGACAGAAACTTTAGTCGCACTGGTAATGGGCCCTATTTTTTTAAAAAACCAGGCGGCAAATGCCATCAACATTAACACTGCGATCAAGCCTAGAAATATCTGCAATAATCCCGTGCTCGGTGATATGTTTGCTGTTTCAGCGGCAGTTGCTATCCCGCTCAGCATTGCCAGCAGAAAAAAATAGCTCAGTTGCATCATCTGTTAAGCTTACGGATACGTTCTGCAGGCGTAATAATATCAGTCAGCCGAATACCAAATTTATCGTTGACCACCACAACTTCACCTTGCGCGATTAAACAGCCATTGACCAATACATCCATAGGCTCGCCAGCCAATCCATCGAGTTCGACCACTGAACCCTGCGCCAGCTGTAACAGGTTTTTGATCGCAATTTTGGTACGGCCCAGCTCAACTGTAAGCTGAACCGGGATATCAAGAATAAAATCGATATCGTTGTGTGTCTCAGTTTGAGTCCCTTTACCACTGAACTCTTTAAAAACGGCAGCAGTAGCAACTGGGGGTAGATTTGCAGCCGCATTTGCTTCCGCTTTTTCTTGCTCAGCAATGGCTGCACCCCAATCATCTTCACTGATTGGCGTATCGTTATTGTCATCCATGTTTTCCTCCTTGTGTTGCTTCTTGTGCGACTTCGTGTACGCTGGAACTGAGTAGCTTTTCAACGCGTAATGCATATTGCCCGTTGAATACCCCGTACTTACATTCCATGACGGGGGTGCCATCTACTTTTGCAGTGATGATTTCAGGGATTGACAAAGGAATAACATCTCCTTCTTTCATATTCAGAATATCACCCAATGTGATGTTGGTTGTGCCAATATCGGCCACGATCTCTACCTCGGCGATCTGGATTTGCTGCGTCATCAAACGCACCCATCGCTTGTCTACTTCAAGTGTTTCACCCTGCAAGCTACTGGTTAAAATATCTCTGATTGGTTCAATCATTGAGTAAGGCATGCAAATGTGCATTTCGCCACTCACCGGTCCTAATTCTATGGTGAATGTGGTTGAAATAACAACCTCATTGGGCGTTGCAATATTCGCGAACTGAGTATTCATTTCCGAGCGTATATATTCGAATTCGACAGGAAATACCGGTTCCCACGATTTTGAATAGGTCTCAAAAATAATTTCCAGAATGCGCTGAATAATTCTTTGCTCTGTTTGTGTAAAGTCACGTCCTTCGACGCGAGTATGGAAACGGCCATCGCCGCCAAACAGATTGTCTACCAATAAAAATACTAAACCCGGATCAAGCACAAATAAAGATGTGCCACGTAGCGGTTTCATGTGAGTTAGATTCAGATTGGTTGGGACCACCAGATTCCGAATAAATTCACTATACTTGGATACACGGACTGTGCCGACAGATACTTCAGCACTGCGTCGTAAAAAATTGAAAAGCCCAATCCGTAATAATCTTGCAAAACGCTCATTGATAATTTCCAATGTTGGCATACGGCCACGGACGATACGTTCTTGCGTTGCAAGATTGTAGGGGCGAACCCCGGAGGTATCCTCTTGGGCCTGTGAGTCGTCCTGATCTCCCGTGACCCCTTTTAATAGGGCATCAACTTCTTCCTGAGAGAGAAAATTATCAGACATGGTGCTATTGAACTATAAATGAGGTAAAAAACACGCCACTCACTTTTTGTGGTTCACCCTTTGGTGTAAAAGGGAGTTTTACTTGGTCAACGATGTCCTCAACCAATTTATCCTTGCCTTCAACAGAAAGCAGCTCAGCTGCGTCCTTACTGGACAATAGCATTAACAAGCGGCTACGCACTTGAGGCATATTCGCTTTAATTAAATTGACTTGCTCTTCATCTTGTACCTGCAGTGTCATACTAATCTGCAGATATTTGTCACCAGTATCCGATTGTAAATTCACTGTAAAAGCCTCAAGCGGCAGAAATACAGGTGCTTTTGCTGGCTCTGCCTTATGTTCTTTGTCGGGGTGATTTTTTTTCGATAAAAAAATGGCTGCGCCACCACCGACTCCCGCTAGTATCAAAACTCCCGCGGCGATCATGATAATCAGTTTTTTCTTGGACTTCCCAGCAGGCGCTGCTTCAGCGTTCGCTGCTGGTTTTGCAGGTGCTTTCGACATGTATTTCCTCTCGCTTGGCACAATTCGCCAATATATGAACTATTATCTGCAATTTTAAGCATTTGATATGCTGTAAAAAGAGGGGTTATTTCTACTCATATTCTCTGTTTCATGCTTCAGGCATGATCGTCAATAAAGTTCATATCAAAATAAGATACTTAGATAAGAATTTTTTGCGAACAGACGCAGATTAATAAGTGCGCAGATTCTGCGTCACGCCATTATATTATTGTTTTCTATCATCTGATGCAGCATTGCTGATCGGCGAGATAATGACTATTACTTTTGCACAGAGCTTTGTCGATTCACATCAAACGAAAGTGTCAACTAAGCCTTCTTTGGTTTTTATTATTGAAGTGCTCACCAGCGCCGGAGATGATGAATCGCCATTCTTTTCGTTTGAGTTATTTTGTGTGCGAGTAGTAGGGCGCTCACCAGAGAATTGACTTCCTTGATTCGAGGATTGAGAATTGACGGAGAACCCGGATAACTGTACACCGGCATCACTCATCATTTGACGTAATTTAGGCAAGGCGGATTCTAGCGCGTCTCTCACTTCTGGTTGCGCAGAGAAAAAACTTGCATTTGCCTGATCGTTATTCACGCTTATTATCACTTGCAGAGGACCAAGATCTGGCGGATTTAGAGTTAGCTCAGCCGTTTGCTGCCCACCTGCAACCATCCATACTACTTTCTGACCTACTGCTTGATCCCACGCGGCCGTCCCAACATGGGGAGTCAAGTGTACTGGTGCGTCCGATGTGTTGATTTGATTGGCACTGATGGCAAATTGTTGCGCAAAATTTTGCGCCGCTGGCGTGACAGACGTTAAATTTGAGGTCAGATCTTCAGTGAGTTTTGCTGTTTGAAGTTGGGCATCCTTCATCCGGTCAGATGTGGCTTGGATTGTGTCCGGATGCTTTTCCAGATAAGTCATCGCGCTGCGTTTGTCATCTTGATCAGTTAAAGATGCAGCTAATCCTTTCGCTTTTTTATCTGTACTGTCACCAATTAAACTAGCCGGCGTATCTTTACTAATCAGCGCCTTATCAATCTTGATTTCGGCGCGGTCTTTTAAATTAGGTA
Source organism: Undibacterium sp. (assembly GCF_030651495.1). GTDB lineage: Bacteria > Pseudomonadota > Gammaproteobacteria > Burkholderiales > Burkholderiaceae_D > Undibacterium. The sequence goes on along the minus strand of NZ_JAUSFI010000043.1, from coordinate 67,723 downwards.
CGGCAGACGCCATCTCATTCGCAATCAGCGTAGGAACAGACGCTAAATTCAGTGAGGGATCTTTTTTTTCTGAATTTTGTAATAACTGGCTGGCACCATCAAGCTGAATTTTGTCATCAGCAGAGCCTGAACTTGTCGGCTGTATTTTTAATGGGAGTTGCGCCAAATTTTCGACAAAAGCAATGAGTTGCGCGTTATCCGCCTGATCATTCACTTTCGGTATTGCTTCGGTATCGGATTCTTCTTCTTTTTTGATCTGCTTGTTGTTTGCCGTCGTTTGTTCAACTGCTGCCTGCGGCTGTTTTGCACTGGCATTATTTTCTATTTTATTTGCCGAAGTCGCAGGGGAAGTATTTTGTTTGTTAGAAATTTCTTTTGTAAGTACTTGCTTAAACGAATTGCCGACAGGTTGAGTCGGGGTTGACTTATTTTGCTTGGCAGAATTACTTGACGCTTCGGCAGACAGAAATGTGATCGGAGTTTGCATGGTTACACCAAATAGAATTCTGTGAATAAGAGTCAAATAGAATCAATTGCACTCTTTGTATAATTTTTGTTGAAAAGCTTTAACGTTTATAAAAAAATGATCGCGCTGCGTGTTCATCTGTTTGTTTTTGATCACGTTTAGTTTCTTTTCTTTGTAAAGAGGCCTGTGCCCTGTTATTTAATGTGTTGTATGAGAGCCTTTTTTTCTCACTTTCCTGCCATTGATTGCGTGCAAGGTTGATTTTGTGTTCTGCATCACGAACTACCAGTTTTTGTCCGTCAACGGCACCATCGAGTTTATTGATGAAGGACTGAAAATTCCTATATTGTGCCGTACTTAACCCTTTGCTCGCTCCATCCTGAAAACGCTGTTGGTAATCTTCTCTAAATTGCAATAATAAAGACAGTTGTTTCTCAGTTTCTCCATGCGCATGGATCGTCTTTCCCAGACGCTTTGCCGCTTCATCAGAGGCACTCTCTGCGATCTCGATCAATGTACTGATTGGAGATTTCTGCATCATTTCACCAAGGTTAACTTAATTATAGTGAGTAATTCCAAGTGCCTATCCATTGAACAGAGCGGCAAGTCCCGCCAAGCTTTCTGGAATGGTGGATTTTTCCAATATATCTTGTTGCAAGTAAGAAACAATACGTGGATACAATCGAATTGCCTCATCTAGCAAGGGGTCTGATCCGGCAGAATAGGCGCCAACGCTGATCAGGTCTCTGCTGCGCTCATATCTTGAGTATAGTTGTTTTAGCCGTCGTGCTAACTGCTGATGTTCTGGTGTTGTGATGCTGTGCATCGCGCGACTAATGGATTGTTCAATATCAATCGCAGGGTAATGCCCACTTTCTGCCAGACGTCGGTCTAAGACAATATGTCCATCCAGAATCGCTCTTGCAGCATCAGCAATTGGATCCTGCTGATCGTCACCTTCAGTCAGTACGGTATAGAAAGCGGTGATTGACCCTCCACCTTCTTTGCCGTTGCCAGCTCGCTCTACTAAAATTGGTAATTTGGCAAATACTGACGGTGGGTATCCTTTGGTCGCAGGCGGTTCACCTATGGCGAGGGCAATTTCCCTTTGAGCCATAGCGTAACGGGTCAGTGAGTCCATGATTAAAAGTACACTTTTTCCTTGGTCACGGAAATATTCAGCAATGGTAGTGGCATAGGCGGCGCCTTGCAGCCGCATTAAAGGGGCAGTGTCTGCGGGTGCTGCAACCACGACCGAACGAGCCAATCCTTCTGCCCCGAGGATCTGCTCAATAAATTCTTTTACTTCACGTCCGCGTTCACCTATCAATCCAACCACAATCACATCGGCGGTCGTGTAGCGGGCCATCATTCCCAAGAGCACGCTTTTGCCGACGCCAGAACCCGCAAACAGCCCGAGGCGCTGCCCACGGCCTACAGTAAGCATGCTATTGATCGCTCTGACGCCGACATCCAAGGTATCTTTAATTGGCGCTCTTTCCAATGGATTGTAAATGCGAGCGCCAAGTGCTGCAGAATCTGACGCTAGTAAAGGGCCTAATGAATCGAGTGGTTTGCCATTGCCATCAAGTACTCGTCCGAGTAACTCAATTCCAACCGGAAGATGCCTGCTCCGGTCACTTGGGCGACGTTTCGGATGTTTGCTATTGTTTATAGGTATATTTTCTGTCGGGAATACTGGCGCACCAGGTATTACTCCATCGAGATCGCTGTGAGGCATCAAGAATAGCCTATCTCCGTCAAACCCAACTACTTCCGCATCAATTTTCAAGCCACTTGGCAAATGGACGGCACAAGCGCTACCAACAGGTAATTTTAATCCAACCGCTTCCATTACCAAACCCGTAACCTTGGTGACTCTGCCGGATAACAGCATAGGTTGAAGATGAGCAATCTGATCTTTGCTCTCTGCAAGCATTGATTTCCAGGAAAGCACGGAGGATTCAGACATTACAATCCATTCGATGAGGGAGTGTTTTTCTTGAGTGCATCGGTTAGCCGCTGCCAGCGCGTGTTGACTGTTGCATCAAGTAGGTTATGGGCGGTTTCCAATTTACAGCCTCCGCGCTCAATATGAGCATCAACCATAATACGCCAACCGGCTTTGTCCAGTTCAGCGCCAATATGGCTCTTGATAATCGCAGCATCATCAGGATGCAAGATGAGTTGTGCCGGTTGTTGCATGGAGGGGAGTTGCTCGATCGCTTCCTTTACTAGTGAAATAATTATTTCCGGATCGATCTCGAGTTTAATTTTTACCATCGCCTGCGCCAATTCAATAGCGAGATTCAGCAAGTCCTGACCTATGCTTTGATTTGCGCTAACAATTTGTTCAGATAAGCTAAGGTTTACCTGCTGAAGTGTCGAGATTTGTGCATTCATCTCCTCCTGACTTACAGCAAAACCATCAGTCTTTCCTTCCTGCAGGCCGAACGCATAGCCCTCTTGATATCCTGATGCATAACCTTCCAAGCGTGCAATTTCTCTGGCCTTATCTGCGTTCTCGGTGTCGATTTTAGCGACAGTGACTTGTTCTGCTTTTGGGGCTGGCCGCTCCTCATCAAATGAAGTCATTTCCCAGCGCTGGAAGGCAGAAAGCTCGCCTTTTGGCACGATGCTAGACATAAGAATCTTCGCCTTTTGCACCCAACATGATTTGTCCTTCGTCGGCGAGTCGGCGAACGATAAGCAGTATCTGCTTTTGTTGTGCTTCTACTTCTGATAAACGAACTGGACCTTTTGACTCCAAGTCTTCCCGCATCATCTCGGCGGCGCGTTGCGACATATTTTTGAAGATTTTTTCCCGCATATCTGGATTTGCACCTTTGAGTGCAACAATCAGAGAATCCGACTGCACTTCACGAAGTAGAAGTTGAATACCTCTATCATCGATTTCAAGAATATTATCGAATACAAACATCTCATCCATAATTTTTTCTGCCATATCACCATCGTATTTGCGCAGATTTTCCATGACTGATGCTTCGTTTTCACCACTCATAAAGTTTAAAATCTCTGCTGCTGCCCGTACACCGCCAATAGATTTTTTCTTTAAACTTTCATTACCAGTCAGCAGCTTGGTTAACACGTCATTGAGCTCACGCAATGCGGCAGGCTGGATGCCGTCGAGAGTCGCTATACGCAAAATGACATCATTGCGTAAGCGCTCGGTAAAATTATTGAGAATTTCACAGGCTTGATCACTTTCCAGATGCACTAATATGGTGGCGATAATCTGTGGATGTTCATTTTTTATTAATTCAGCAACAGATGCCGAGTCCATCCATTTCAGGCTTTCAATGCCGCTCGCATCCTTGCCACCCAAAATACGATTCAATAATGAAGACGCTTTATCATCTCCCAGTGCTTTGGTCAGGACGTTGCGAATATATTCGTCGGAATCTAAGCCAACAGATGAACTCACATCTGCAAGTGATTTAAATTCTTCAAGCACCTTGGCAATACTTTCATGTGGAATCGCACCTATTGATGCCATCGCAGCACCAATTTTTTGCACTTCGCGCGGACCAAGGTACTTCAATACTTCTGCAGCCCCATCTTCGCCAAGTGCCAGGATCAGGGTCGCCGCTTTTTGTACGCCATCGTCACTCATTGCTCACCCATGTTTTAATTACATTCGCCACGATTTTCGGATCGCTCGCTGCAAGTTGTTTCGCCATCTCAAGATTGATTTCATAAGCTGATACCGGTTTTATCGGCTGCCCTTCCGTATCTTTAGAAAGATTAACTACCGCGCCTTCCTCATCCTCACCGGTCAATTTGCTTTCAGTTACGGCTTTCTCCAGTGCCAATTCTTCCGCATTTTTTGATTTTTTTATTTCTTTCCCCATAATCTTATACAGCATGGGTTTGAGATAACCAAAGAAGAGATATAAGAGGACCAAGGCAGTAATGAGATATTTACCAATTTCTTTTGCCATCTGAATGGAATCAGGTTGCTTCCAGATGGGAAGTTCTACTATAGATTCTTTTTCTTGGCCCGCAAATGGGCTATTGACAACATTTAAAGTATCTCCACGATCTTTGTTAAAACCCATGGCTTCTTTTACAAGATCATTAATTTGAGTTTTTTCAATATCCGTCAATGGTTTACTAGTGACTTTTCCTGATTTGTCGGTTTCATTTTTGTAATTAATAACCACCGCAACAGACAAGCGTTTAACCCCCCCCATAGGTTGTTGTGTGTAGCGAATGGTCTTATCCACTTCGTAATTAATTGTCGAGTCCTTCTGTGTCAATCCAGTATTCGATGCGGCCGTATTTTGACTCGCGGACGGGCCACTTGCCGTAATGGGTGCCGTCGCTGGAACGGGTGGCTGATTAGAAAGGGCGCCTGGAATACCCGAAGCGTTCGCATTTTTGCCATAAGCCTCGCTCGACTGCTGGCTGCGTATGGTTGAGGATTCTGGTGGAGAATTTGGTTTGTAGCTTTCGGCTGCTTGTTCACTCCGAGAAAAATCAATATCTGCTGTCGCTTCAGCCCGGACGTTACGCTCGCCAACGATAGGCGAAATAATTGACTCAATTCGTTTGACGATATTTTGTTGAAATTCTTGCACGTATTTTAATTGTGATGGGTCAAGATTATTGCCCATGACTTGTTTACTTGTGTCAGACAATAAATTGCCGTTCTGATCGACAATGGTGACACTTTTTGCCGAAAGTTCTGGCACGCTGCTAGCCACTAGATGCAAAATTGCATTGACTTGTTGCTGATCGAGTATTCGATTTGGGTAAAGATTAAGCAATACGGAAGCGGTTGGCTTTTGCTGATCCCGTATGAAAACAGAAGATTTTGGAATGGCAAGATGAACTCGCGCTGTTTGCACTGCTGAAACAGCTTGAATTGAGCGAGCTAACTCTCCCTCAAGTGCTCTTTGAAAATTGACTTGTTCCAAAAATTGAGAAATTCCCAATTTTTGATTTTCCATTAGCTCAAAACCTACATTGCCACCTTTAGGAAGCCCTTGGGATGCCAATTTTAACCGAGCATCGTACACTTGATTTGCGGGAACTAAGATAGCTATCCCACCATCTGAGTACTTGTACGGAATATTCAATTGCTGGAGAGAGGCGACGATTGCGCCTCCATCTCTATCATTGAAGTTAGAAAATAGAACGCGGTAATCAGGTTGTTGGCTCCACATCCAGATACCCACCATGATGGCTAGCGTGATAGCAGCGCCGACTGACAGAAGAATTGTCCTAAGTCCTGGCGTTTGAGTAAATCCAAAAATAGTCGGCAGGGTAGACGCTGGTGCGGGCGTAACCAGTGTTGCATCGTTAGCGGTGGCCATCGTGCGTCTCCTGCTTAGTATTCATAATAAAAGTGTGCTGCACTTGCGTATCCATTGATGGTTTTTTCCTTGATACCAATTGTGATATTATTTTTTTAAATCAATTGAAAGAGAAGCGTCAATTTTCCCTCGCTTCTCATCGCTACGTTTGATGCCGCAAGTGATAAGGTACTCTGGTGAATAAAATATCGGAGTAAGACATGAAAGTGGGAGCGATCGATACCAGTCGAATAGAGGCGATGGTAGCGCAATTAAAGGTAGCCGGGGCACGTATGGAGTCCAGTGCCACCAATAGTATCAATACCGAGAACCCAGCACCTGCGAAATTAGACTTTGCAGATGCATTAAAAGCGTCTCTTGATCAAGTCAATTCGGTGCAACTGTCATCACAACAGTTAGGTCAAAAATTTGCTTTGGGTGATGACAAGGTTAGCCTCTCGGATGTCATGATATCCATGCAAAAGGCCAATATCTCGTTTCAAACCACCGTGCAAGTCAGAAATAAATTAATTTCTGCTTACCATGACATTATGAATATGCAAATATAGTGCAGAAAATGGGGCTAAATCCGTCCCGTTAACTTAGCATTGCGCTCTCTTTCAAGTTTCATGATGTAACGCTGGATGCTTGCCAAAACAGTACTTGATAAATTACTCAATTGGCAACCAAGGCGACGGTTGGTTTTACCGTTAAGAAGTATCAAATCCTGCGAACTCCTGATTTGCAATGCCACATTAATCAGCCCTGTTACTGGCAATTCAATTTCACAGTGTTCATAAATTTTACCAATAGTATTATCTAGAATCCGCCTATCATCTAATAAGGCGATACCACCACAACTAATATCGACCAATGATAATTGAACGCTGTCGAAACCGGTATCTTCCTTCAATGGAACAATACAGCGAATAGGATTTGATAGAGGGGTATTAATGCGATAGTACTCACGTCGCTGCAATCGAATCAGGCTAACAGGGATTGCAAATTGTAAAGCAGGGCGATTCTCGAAAGTAGTTCGTTGAATACTAGAAGAAGAAAACTGTATGCTGATTTTGTCCAGCAAACCTTCAAAAAATACTCTCGGTGCTTCGATAATCCGTTGATTGCTTAGTTGTCCGGGTGCGCTGTCAATCGTCACCGTGTTATTGACATCATCCAGATCAAGAACCGAGGTGATGAAAATTTCTGATCCGCCGTTGATCATCATACTAATCAACTGATTGCTCTCCTTTAGTCCACGTAATAAAGCAATAATTTCGCGTCGTGAATCGACTTGAAAAGGGCTTTGATTTTCAGTGCCAAGTGCAGGAGGAGAAGATTGCATAGGTATAGTTTCTAATTTAAGGTGGCAGGCTTTGTTTTTTTGCTATCGATAATGCTGCCGATTTTTCTGTCTCAATATGGTATAGCCAAGCGAGCAGTTCTGCAACAACACGATAGAGGGCAGGCGGAATATCATGATCGAGATCGACCTTCATCAACAGAGAAACAAGTTCTTTCGACTGATGTACATAGACCCCATGCTCCTTTGCTCTTGCAATAATCGCTTCTGCAATTAAACCCTTGCCTTTTGCAACGATTCTCGGTGCGGCGTCACCTGTCTGATAGGCAATCGCGACGGCATTTTGCATGTTTGGATTAGGCTTCGTCATCCTGTTTTACGCTAAAAGAGTCTAAGGACGAACCTGTTTGTTTCAATGCATCAGCCAATACAGAGGCATGTTTTTGTAACGAGTTAACTGTTTCTGCTGTGTCGGTGCGTAGTAATAGTTGCAGATGTCCAGCGTGCATATTAATGGTGGCAGCAACTACGCCTAATTGTGGCAATTCAAATCTCACCGTACTTTGCCAGCTTGAAGTAGACTCATCATCATTTTCGTCATCCTGTGCCCGCCGTCCATCACGTCTGATTTCCCATTCCATAGGTAGATCAGGGAGTAGCTTACCTTGCCAGGCTATTCGTTGTTGTTCAAGTGCATCCAGTTGTAGGTGAATCATCTGCGCCATGTTGGAAAGTCCTTCTCCTGCCGCAGTATTGGAATTGAGGATTGCTGCATGAGCATTCTGAGCCTGAGGCTCACGCATCAGATCGGATAGTGTTAGTTTTCCTGCAGCCCAATCAGCAATATGCGCTTCATAAAACAGACCACTAGATGAGATGGTTTGCTGTAAATGTGCTGCGAGTTTACCTGGATGAAGTAGTTCTTCACCAATCTGGACTAATGCAGTTTTCCCGACTAGTGCGTTTGCAGCACCTTGTTGTTGGGCTTCTTTTAATAGGCTATCAATTAGTTTTCCGGCATTACTTAAGCTAGTTGACGTGCTCAATCCAGCTAAATCATTTGGGCTTACAGTCGTTGATTTTCCATCTACGCCTATCACTTGCTGTAACGAAACTAATTCGGCCCGATCTGATCCTGTTGCAAGCAAATCTGAAGAGATGAGTTTGGATGTCGCGGCAGATGACGATGAATTCTCTTTCGATGTATTTTGTAAGAAACTATCGATTAAGTCTTGTCTTGAAAATACTGCGGTCGTCGTGGTGTTGCTTTGTGCGCCTTCCAGTAAAAATGTAGGGCGGGGCGTTAAAGCCACTAAAGTCAGTGGAATTGAATCACCAACTTTAGTATTCTGCGGTAATGCCATACGCGCAGTAACACCAGCCAGTTTAACGAAAAAAGTTCCGTCATCGAGTCGAGAGAGAATCTCACCTCGTATCGATTTACCGACGACAAGCTGGCCTAACTTAGAGGCAACCTCTTGTTTTGTTGCACCAATAGATGCCCCGGTAGAAGGCGATTCTATTGTGGCTATGGGCCTGTGAGTGGTATCGACCCGAGGCAGCATATAGTGGACTCAACGTTAACCAGCGTGGCTAGTGCCGTAGGCTTGTGACAGTTTTCGATTTGATTCTGAATTTTTCATTAAGTTAGATAGCTGGACCATCCAAGGTTCAGTAATATCGCGAATTTCTTTGTCATCAGCCAGGATTTTTCTAATTATTTGAATTTTTTTATTCCGCAGATCTTGAGGCATCTCGGATGGAGACTCGTGACTCTTTAAATTTTGTACGCGTAAAGAACAGTCTGTTTCTAGCTTTGTTAGCAAATCCCAGTCACCTTCACGAGCAGCGCTGAGCATGCGATCAGTAATTTCTGCGACATTTTCATACATCGAAATCAATTCAATACTATTCATTATGACTCATGCCTCAAGAAATTTGGTTGGACGAGGGGCTAACGCATCGTATTCCTGCCTAGGTATTTCTGTTAGGCTAACCGGAATAGGCGCAATCGCTTCCCAGGTTGTTTTCAGATCTTTTAATAAACTATGAATTTCCATTAGTAAATTGGTATCATTGCTCAGATTTGCGACTAGTAACTGTCTGCTCATATACTCGTAAAGAGAGTCTAAGCTCAAGGCAACCTCTCCCCCTACTTTTTTGTCCAAGCTTGCGCGCAAACCATTGTCGATAATGGCAATCGCTTTAGAGATAGATTGGCCTTTTGCAGCAACATTGTTAGTCTCTATGTTTTTCAAAGCGTTTGAAATGGCTGTAATTGCCCCGTCAAACAACATCACAATGAGTTTGTGTGGGTTGGCAGCAATGACTCCAGTTTCTATTCCAATCTTGGCATAGGCGCTTGCTCCGTTCTTTTGTGATGATCCAAACATAGATATATCCTCTAAATATTTCGTAATGTCATTACGACAGAAAACGATTAGTAACTTTTAGTGCCAGTCAGCGCTGAAAGCTGTTGAGTTAAATAAGTGCTGGTATTGGTCAGGCTACTCAGTGTCAGATCGAGTGCCGTAAATTGTTTTCTATAGCGCGCTTCCACGTCAAATAAACGATTATTTAAAACATCTTTTTGCTTTGCAATATCCTTTAGGCTGCGATCAATATTACTGGTACTACCTACTAGTGCGCCACCAGTACCTTGGAAATCTGTCACCATTTTATTGAGTTGAGATGCATAGCCAACTGAAAAATTAATCGTTCCCCTATTTCCAGTTGCCCCCCCAGACACTAAAATTTTCAATCCTTCAGACGAGGTTCCAGTTCCACCTACTAAAAACTGTCCATCGCCGAGAGCAGTATTGCCATTAAAACTTCCGGCAACATCGACACCGGAGCTCCCTGCTAAGTTGGTTCCTGCTAACGTCGCAGCAGGTGTTCCTGTGCCATCGGCCAAGGTAATATTTGATTTTGATCCAAAACGACTCGATTGCAACACCAGATGACCGTTCGCATCAATGCTAGCGGTAACCGCTGCAGCTATAGCAGAAAAAGCAGATGTACCGTTAATGGATGACTGCACCAACGCAGCCAATTGCGTTGCAGAGTAAGACCCTGCCGGCAGAGTCACGGCAGCACTGGTGCCGTCCAGTATTACATTGAGCGACGTAGCGGGAGCAATCGTAGTGTTTGCTAAAGTCAGGTCGGCTGTATTGCCAGTCAGCCCGCCTTGCGTCGCCAGTGTTGAAATATCAAGAGCATATGCGCCGGCTTGCGTTGCTTTACTGGAGGCGACGACATTGACCAAACTGTCGGAGGCTTTACCTATTGAGGCAAACAAACCACCCACCTCGCCAAATTTGCTCGTCAGCGCCGTTTGTAGCTTGTTGCCATCTACTGTCAGTGAACCATCCTTTTGAAAAGAGACGCCAATACTTGACAAAGTTGTCAGATCTCCACCCAAGCCATTGACGGCGGTAGCGAGCGTTTTGCGCACCTGATTTTGTACATTTTGGGTTGTTGGATCTCCCAACAGTAAACCACCTTTTTTCGTGGTCGAATTGTAAGCAGTGAGCCCGGCGAGGGTGCTGTTTAAATCATTATATGCCTTGACGAAGGCGTTGACTCCAGTTTGCACTGCTGCAGTGTTGGCAGCGAGAGCTAAGGTTGAAGTGCCAATTTTATTAAGGTTAATGGAAACACCACCAATTGCGCCAGTAACATTGTTAGTGGAACTGGTGATGGCGATCCCATTAATAGTTAATGCTGCGCTTTGCGCGGTGGTTGCCTCTGTCAGATTCTGTATGCCAGCAGGATCATAGTTGAGCAGATTTCCTACTGCGGCGTCACCCGTCACGTTTACCTTGAGACTGGATGTAGCTCCGGTTTTTGCAGATGTTAATACCAAATGATATGGCGCAGCACTACCATCACCAACGATGGAGGCGTTCACGCCCATATTGGCAATGTTGATGGCATCCCGAATACCTTGTAAAGAGTTATTACTATTATCTATGGTGACGGTACCAGTTGCCTGTGCTGCGTCTTGTGCAAACGCAGCACCTGAATAAACACCATTGGTCGATGTGCCGCCAGTAATCGTACCAAATTGAAATGTTACCGTTGAGGTGCCAGTTCCTATCGTTGCAGTAGAGCTGACCTGGCCAGCTGTAGAGATGGACTGCGCTTGTGCCAGTTTAGTAATATTCAAATTGTATGACCCCGCAACCGCAATACTGGTGGCAGAGGCAGATAAAATACTTGTGTCGCTAGAGGTAGCTGAAAACGATTGAAAGGTAGAAGCCGAGCTAAGGCTGGAAAGTGAACTCTGAAACGAACTCAATGCACCGTTCAGCGTCCCATAGGCTGACAACTTAGCCTGGTAGCTTGCCTCTTTCTTGGCTAGCGACGTAAGTGGCTGCGACTCAACCTGCATCAGTTTAGTGATGAGAGTATTTACGTCCAGACCTGAGCCGATACCTGTTGATTGAATTCCCACCTGATTCCCCTTTGATAATTAGTACTGTACTAGATTATCGGCAAAGGCAAATCAAACTTTAGAAGGGGATTTGCCCGCTTGTTTTTAATCTGACCATTGCTTGCATTCTAGGCTGTTTGTTTTATCAATAAACCTTGCAGCTTATCTAATGACTTTGCTATTTCTAATACTTCTAATGTAGGAATTTGACGTAATACTTGCTTAGTTTGCTGATCAATTACTTTCACAATGACTTCATGTGAGTCACTATCAATGCTGAATTCGACATTTTGGGCTGAAGATTGTATTGTTTTATTAATGCTTTCTACTGCTTTGCTGACTTCTTCTTTAGTTGCCGTTTGTTGTGCCTGACCTGATGGTGTAACTGGATTGTATGATTGGACCGGAGCCGCAGTCTTGATATTTTGCGGCCCATTACTACCGACAATAACCCGATCTGAAGCGGGGCTCCCTGATGATAATTGATTGCCTACCGATAAGATGTCCATGATTGCTTCCTTTAAGTAAAATTCCCCTGGTCAAAAAATTGACCAGGGGAGTACACTTTTTTCAATGAAAATTTAACTTTTCATTACTATCTATATTAACGCAGCAGAGCCAACACACCTTGTGGCAAGGCATTTGCCTGAGCCAAGATCGCAGTACCTGCTTGTTGCAAGACCTGACCGCGAGTCAATGAGGCAGTTTCTTGTGCAAAATCAGCATCTTGAATTCGGCTGCGTGAAGCAGTCAAGTTTTCAGAAGTTGTTTGCAGACTGGTTACTACGGATGCGAAACGGTTTTGTACCGCACCAAGGTTGGCACGGCTACTATTGACGTTTGCCAAGGCACCGTCAATTGCGGCCAATGCATTACTTGCGCTCGCTGCTGTCTTAACCGATATTGCCGAAATAGCGCTTGTGGTCATTGTTGTTGTTGCCGCAGTTGTGCCGTTTGCAAAACCTGCATTTCCAGGAGTGCTACCACTAATGACGATACCAGCTGCACTATTGGTATCGAGTTTTACTTTACCATGAGTAGTTGCATCTGCAATGCCGGTGGTGGCAGCGAAACCAGCAGTTGTAATATCACGACCATCGGCTGCCGTAAATGTGATTGCACCAGTTGTGGCATCCGATGCTGCCGTGACACCAGATTGGCTCGATACTGCGTTAATTGCTGCTGCAAGATTTGCACCAGTACCTTTTGCATCAACACCTGCAGCGACAGCACCGATTGCTATGCCATTAACAGTCAGATTATCTGATGCAACGGTGGCACCAAATGACGTTGCGGTACCACTTACTGTGGTTGCCTGCGCTGAAGCAGTTACGCCAGATGTTGATGACACTGCATTGATCGCAGCAGCAATCTGTATCGCGCTGGCAGCGGATTGACCCGGCCCTGCACCTACACTGGATGCGCCGACAGAAGCGCCATTGAGCGTCAGTTGGCCGGCGGTTAATGCTGCAGAAGTCGCCGAAGAGGTCAATGTTGTTTGTGTAGAAGATCCGCTACCACCGAGTGAAGATGTTCTAGCGCTGCTAATACCAGCGATTTGTACAATGTCACTTGAGGTGGCATTGGCACCGACTTGGAAAGATTGTGCGTTAAATGAACCATCCAACAGTTTCACACCGTTAAAGGATGAGTTTTGTGCTACACGGTCAATTTCTGACGCCAATGCTTGAACTTCGCCATCCAGTGCGGCACGATCAGAGGAGGAGTTAGTCGCATTGGCAGATTGCACTGCGAGTTCACGAATACGTTGTAAGTTATTACCGATTTGAGCAAGATCGCCCTCGGCGGTTTGCGCTAAAGAGATACCATCATTTGCATTACGTGTAGCTTGATTACTACCTCTGATTTGCGAAGTGAAACGTTCAGAAATTGCCAAGCCTGCTGCATCGTCTTTTGCGCTGTTAATTCGCAAACCGGAAGACAGACGTTGCATAGATGTTGCTAATGCGGTTTGAGATGTCGTTAAGTTGCGTTGTGCATTTAACGACGAAATATTGGTATTGACGACTGAGCTCATTTTAATTCCCCTTGCCTAAGTTATTCAAATTTGGCGATGTGCCTTAAACTTTGGTCTGTCTTACCTTGACTTTAGGACCGCCGTTGAATTTGGTAACGGATGCTATTTGGAAATATTTAATTAGTTACTGCAAATAAATATTTTATTTTTGCCTTAAGTTTTTTCTTACATTCCGTTCTTCGGCAGCAATTAAGAATACTTGAGGGCAAGAATTAAATAAGTTTACGGCTTTAGTTTAAGAAATAGACATGTGACTATTTCCTATAAACTATGATTTATGGGTATTTTCGTAATACTGGATATGCCTGTAACGACTAGGTGTGCACCAATTGAGATGAATGTGATGACTAAAGAGAACTTTAATTTACAAAAAAATTTGCGTGAGGCAAAAACAAGTTATCAGGCTGAGCAGTTAGGTCGTGCTAAAGATATTTGTCTAGCAATAATTCAACGTTTTCCACGTCACCTAGAGGCTAACAATCTTCTTGCCAAGCTGTGTCATGCGCTTGGCAATGATGAAGAAGGGTTGTTTTATGTAAGAGGTGCTTATGAAGCTTCATCTCTTTCAAGTGAAAATTTGACAATTTATTTTGATATTTTAAATAAAGTTTTGCAAAAAAAACAATATGTATTGTTGGAAAGTGCGAGTATTTGGTTAACCAAAGTTATACCTAGAGATGGAAATGCGTGGAATTACTTAGGAGTGGCATATATTGAGCAAGGTAAGTTTCTAGATGCCCATAATGCATTAATGAAGGCAGCAAATTTATTGCCAAAAAATCCTCAAATATTAAATAATTTAGGGAACTCCTTAATTTCATTGGACCGTTATGCTGAAGCGATCATTGTGTTGCGCAGAGCATTGATCATCACCCCCTCATTGGTGGTAGCTCTGAATAATCTTGGTAACGCCTTTAAATTCATTGGTAATACTGCTGGTGCGATTGATAGTATATCTGAGGCAATTACTTTGGCGCCTGATTTGGCATATTTGCGTAGTAACTTGGGATTGGCATACTTGGCACAAGGGACGTGTGAGCTGGCGATCCAGAATTTTAATAAAGCTTTAGACTTGGAACCTGATTTGTTCCAAGTTTATCCTAACTTGATTGATGCTTTAAGACAAAGTGGCCGCGTGCAAGACGCGATAGTCTGCAGCGAATTAGCGTTGAAGTTATATGACAATTTTCCGGAAATTTGGGCTAGTTATGGTTACGCTTTACAGCAAGCGAATCACTTAGACGCTGCGATACAGGCATTTATTAAAGCAATGTCGTTTAAGGACGATCTGCAGTCTTCATTCAATCGAAGAATATTTACCAGTTTATTATTTTGTGTAAATTATCAGCCAGATTTGACGGCAGAAGCAATATACAGCGCCTATCAAGAATTTGATCAACGTTTTTGTTTGCCTTATAAGGCATCGTGGCAAGTATTTACGAACGCGCCCACACCAACCAAAAGGCTGAAAATTGGTTATGTTACTTCATCATTTTACGATCAGGTATGTAAGTATTTTTTGATTCCATTATTGGAAAAGCATGATAAAAGCGTTGTTGAGGTCTTTGCTTACGCTAATCCCCCCTTTGAGGATGCGACAACCGCGCAATATAAAAGCATCGTCGAGCATTGGGTGCCGACCAATATGCTGACGGATGATGAACTTGCCGAACGGATACGTGCCGACGGCATTGATATTTTAGTGGATGTCGCAGGTCATACTAATGACAATAGGCTGCCAGTTTTCGCACGAAAGCCAGCGCCGGTATCGTTGCATTGGCTGGAGTATGGGTATACAACAGGTCTTAGCGCCATTGATTATTATCTAACCGACAAAGCTAGTGTTACCGATAATTGCGCACATTTATTCTCCGAAAAAATTCACTGTCTTGATGGCCCTGCTTATACATATAGGCCGGATACGCCAATACCGGAGCTTTCGCTTCTGCCCGCAGATAAAACTGGGATCATTACGTTTGGGTCGCTATCGCGTTCAGTGCGCATCAATCATAAAGTGGTTAAATTATGGGCTGCAATTTTGGATGCCATGCCAAATTCTCGTTTGATCATTAATAGTGGCGATTTCAAAGATCCTAAAGTGCAAGATGAAATGGCTTCGCGATTCACGCGCTATGGAATAGAGCGTTCTCGCCTGGATATCGGCTTCAATACACCCTCTTGGGAAGTGCTAAAGCATATAGATATTGGTTTAGATTGTTTTCCTCACAACTCAGGCACGACCTTACTAGAAACTCTATATATGGGAGTACCGTTTATTACCTTGCTTGGCAGGCCAACAGTTGGCCGTATCGGCGCAAGTGTATTGACAGGTCTGGGGAGGGAAGAGTGGATTTCTTACAGTGAAGAAGAGTACGCGCAAAAAGCCCTTATGCTCGCGCATGATATAGATGGTTTGAGAAAATTAAGAAAAAATTTACGTCAAGAAATGGAGACGTCCCCTGTGATGAACGAACCAGCCTTTGCCCGCTCGGTAGAAAAAGCCTATCGTGAAATGTGGAAAACTTATTGCGAGGAACAGAAACCATGAAGGCAGTGATCTTAGCCGGTGGCCTTGGTACGCGTATCAGTGAAGAAACCCATTTAAAGCCCAAGCCCATGATCGAGATTGGTGGGCATCCTATTTTGTGGCACATCATGAAAAGTTATGCCGCGCATGGCGTTAATGAGTTTGTAATTTGTTGTGGTTATAAAGGCTATTTAATCAAAGAATATTTCGCCAATTACTTTTTGCATATGTCGGATGTAACTTTCGATTTGCAACACAATCGTATGGAAGTTCACGAACGCCACGCGGAGCCATGGAAAGTGACTTTGGTGGATACAGGTGAGGACACCCAAACTGGCGGACGGTTGAAACGTGTGGCGCGATATGTACAAGATGACGAGGCATTTTGCTTTACCTATGGTGATGGTGTATCCGATGTAGATATTGCTGCTTCGATTTCCTTTCATCAGGCACACGGTAAGTTAGCGACGGTCACTGCGGTATTGCCACCGGGGCGGTATGGCGCGCTGAAGCGTGACGGTGATCAGGTGACTGGTTTTATTGAAAAGCCACGCGGTGATGGCGGCTGGATTAATGGTGGTTATTTTGTTCTTTCACCTAAGGTGTTAGATCTTATTTCAGATGATCGTGTCAGTTGGGAGGGGGAGCCATTAGCTGAATTGGCACACAATCAACAGCTTATGGCATTTGAGCATGCAGGTTTTTGGCAGCCGATGGATACCTTGCGAGAGAAAAATCTACTGGAAGATTTATGGCAATCCGGGAGCGCGCCTTGGCGAACTTGGTAAATACGATGAATAACCCCTTGCCTGATCCTTCATTTTGGCGGGGGCGACGGGTATTGCTCACCGGACATACTGGTTTTAAGGGTGCATGGATGACGTTATGGCTAACGCGCATGGGCGCGGAGGTCAGTGCATTGGCTTTGGCTCCAAGCTCTGCGCCTAATTTGTATAACCTGCTTGGAGCGAGTTCTGAACTTAATAGCCAGTTTGCTGATATTCGTGATTTTTCTGCTGTCAAACAAGTGGTCGACCGTTACCAGCCAGAGATTGTGATCCATTTGGCAGCGCAGGCATTGGTGCGTGCCAGCTATCTCGACCCCTTGGCAACGTTTGCCACCAATGTAATGGGAACTGCGAATCTGCTGGAGGCACTGCGCGGGGTACCCAGCGTCAAGTTGGCTTTATTGGTCACCACGGACAAGGTGTATCGAAATCGGGAGCAATTGGCACCCTATCCTGAGACGGCCGAATTGGGTGGACATGATCCCTATAGCGCCAGCAAAGCGGCATCGGAATTGGTTATCGCTAGCTATCGTGCTGCATTTTTGACAGAGCAGGGCGTGACTATTGCCGTGGCCAGAGCTGGCAACGTAATAGGTGGCGGCGATTGGTCGGAGGATCGATTATTGCCCGATGCTATCTGCGCCTGGCAACGTGGCGATGTGTTGCAGATAAGGCGACCAGATGCAGTCCGACCCTGGCAGCATGTGCTGGAGCCTTTGTCTGCCTATCTGTGTCTGGCGGAGCATGCTTATGCTCATCCAGAAGCTGGCACAGCATGGAATTTTGGACCGACAGACGCAGCCAGTGTGCGTGAAGTAGTCCAATTAGCGCGCGCAGGATTTGGTCGTGGTGAGATTGATTTTGCCAGCGAGATAATCGGTCCGCATGAGGCCGGCTTATTGGCGCTCGATGTGACACAGGCGCAACATGAGTTGGGCATCGTTTCTCGCTGGGATTTGAAAACTTCCGTGCTGCGTAGTGTGGAATGGTATAGGGATTATTATAACGGGGAAGATGCGCGCCAGTTGTGCCTGCGCGATATTGAAACCTACCTGTCTCTTGACTCGTGAATAAGAGGAAAAGATGATACTGCCGGTAGTATATTTTTGTAACGTACGTGGATTATGCGCAATATGCTAGATAAAAATAAAATTATGGGGGAGTATATGATTTTAATACGTCAGATTACTCATTTTAGATGCCGCTGGAGCTAACCTCAGCATGACATCATGTTTTAATATTCTTGATACTCCTTTTGCCGGCTTGCGGCTTATTCGCCGTCAGAAATTTGGTGATGCACGTGGCTATCTGCAACGTTTGTTTTGCGTTGAGGAGTTGGCAGCGGCGGGGTGGACCCAGCCCGTGGTGCAAGTCAATCATACGTATACCAAGCGTGCTGGCAGCGTACGTGGTTTACATTTGCAATTGCCGCCACATAGCGAAATGAAATTGATTACTTGTTTGCGAGGTGAAGTATGGGATGTGGCGTTGGATTTGCGCGCTGACTCGCCTACCTTCTTAAAATGGCATGCGGTACATTTGTCGGCCGAGAATAAGACCTCTTACCTGATACCGCCGGGTTTTGCCCATGGTTTTCAAACACTAACCGATGAGGTGGAGATGCTGTACTGCCATAGCCACGCTTATGTGCCAAGCAGCGAAATGGGGTTGAATGCGCTGGATGCCAAATTGAATGTGGTGTGGCCTTTGGCAATCACTGATATATCTGACAAAGACAGAAATGGACCTATGCTAAGTGCTGCTTTTAAAGGGGTAAACGTATGAAATGCAGACATTGTGCTCATCCGCTAACGCTTAACTTTCTCGACTTGGGGGCAGCACCGCCGTCCAATGCTTATCTGCGTGCAGATGCTTTGCAATTGCCTGAAATCTGGTTGCCCCTAAAATTGATGGTCTGTGAGGCTTGCTGGTTGGTACAGACGCTCGATTTCGCAGGGCGTGAAGTCTTGTTCGATGCCGACTATGCTTACTTCAGTTCCTGCTCTTCAAGTTGGCTAAAACATGCTGAAAATTTTGTCAGCATGATGCAGCAGGCGTTGGATTTGAATACAAAAAGCCTGGTGCTGGAAGTTGCCGCCAACGATGGCTACTTATTGCAGTATGTACAGAAGGTGGGCATACCTTGTTTGGGGATAGAGCCGACCACCAGCACTGCCAGCGTAGCGCGTGCCAAGGGTTTGACTATCATAGAGCGGTTTTTTGGTATCGAGTTGGCTAAAGAACTGGTGGAGCAAGGCAAGATGGCGGACTTGACGGTAGCGAATAATGTACTCGCACACGTCCCCGATATTAATGATTTCGTTTCAGGTTTTACGCATCTGTTAAAGCCGCAAGGTGTGGCGAGTTTTGAATTTCCCCATTTGCTGAACATGGTGCAGCAAAATCAATTTGATACCGCGTATCACGAGCATTATTCCTATCTGTCTTTACATGCTGTCAGAACGATATTTGAGCACAATGGTTTGCAGGTATTTGATGTGCAGGAGTGGGCTACCCATGGCGGTAGCTTGCGCGTATTGGCACAGCGCATTGATAGTGGATTGCATCCGGTAAAAGAAAGTGTCGCCCGTATTCTTGCGAAAGAACAAGAAGTTGGCATGACTGAAATAGGATTTTATCGAGATGTTCAAATCCGTGCCGAGCAAGCTAAGTTTGATTTACTGAGATTTTTATTGGATTGCAAAAGTAAAGGCTTGCGCGTTGCTGCCTATGGTGCTGCCGCGAAAGGTAATACTTTGTTGAATTTTTCCGGTATACGGCCGGACTTGCTGCCGTATGTGGTGGATATCAATTCCCACAAACAAGGAAAATATTTACCTGGCAGTCGCATCCCTATAGTCAATCTGGCACATTTACTTCAGGATAAACCCGATATGGTATTGATACTTCCTTGGAATTTGCAAACTGAAATCATGCACGACCTGGCGCAAATTAGATCTTGGCATGGGCGTTTTGCTGTTGCCATTCCTAACTTGCTTGTCATTTAATTATGGGGACTCTGAGAACGTGATCGATATTCATCCAAATGCCAAAATTTCAAAGTGGGCTGATATCGAAGATTCAGTGCGAGGTTCGCGTATTGTCATCGCTGCGTTTGCCTGCATAGATAGTTTCGTTAAAATTAAACCCGCTGGTGGTACCGGCGATGTCGTAATCGGCGAAGGTAGCGTAGTCAATTCTGGCTGTGTGTTGTATACCGGTAACGGCATACAGATAGGCAAGGATGTCGCGATCGCCTCGAATTGTACATTTGCACCAGTCAATCATGCCTATCAGGATAAAAAACGTCGTATCTGTGAGCAAGGTTTCATTCCAAGCAAAGGGGGAATCGTGATTGAAGACGATGTCTGGATAGGGGCCAATTGCGTGATATTAGACGGTGCAATTTTGCGTAAGGGTTGTGTCATCGGCGCCGGCTCTGTGGTGCGCTCGGAAGTGCCCGCCTATTCCGTCAATGTTGGCAATCCTTTGCGGTTGGTCGAGTGGCGAAAATGAAGACCGGGCCCAGAGCAACGCTAGTCGGTGGCAGGGGATTTATTGGCCGGCACCTGCATTTAAAATTAATTGAATCCGCTTGGTCTTGCTATGTGCCTGAGCGTGACGACCCCAACCTGACACAGACCGATTTGGGACACGTGTTTTATTGCGCAGGACTGACGGCCGATTTTCGGCAGCGTCCCTATGCAACGGTTGAAGCACATATACAGGTTTTAGCGCATATTTTGCAGCGTTGTAAGTTTACTTCGCTGACCTATTTGTCGAGCACCCGCGTATATGCCGGCGCAAATTCGACCGATGAAAATGCGGCGTTAACAGTCAAGCCGTATGAGCCAGGTGATTTATACAATCTTTCAAAACTGATGGGGGAGAGTCTGTGTTTGAACAGCGGTCGTGCCGTGCGCGTAGTCAGGCTATCCAATGTGTATGGACAGGGCATGCCGGAGCAAAATTTCTTGTCAGAGATATTGTTTGCGGCAGCAAACGAAAAGAAAGTTGAATTTCGTAATGCTGCAGACTCTCAGAAGGACTATATTTCCATACATGATGTGGTGCATTACCTACCTTTGATTGCCAGTCAGGGAGAGATTGGCATCTATAATCTGGCGCACGGAAAGAATGTCGCGCACCTTGAAATTGCCCGTATTTTGCAAAACTTGGGTGTGCCGTGCAATTTTGCAGCGAACGCTCAAAGCATACAATTTTCGGAAATTAACATAGCAAAACTTCAACAGAGTTTCGGCTTGGCGCAACATGATTTAGCAAGCGATTTACCCGCACTTTATCAACATTATTGTGAGACAACATGAATCCTATTGAACAATTTGAGGCCGAAAGAGCTCAACGTATCGAGCAACTTGGACAAGATACAGAATTCCAGGCGCAGTCCAGAGAATGGCTGGAACAAAGTATGCGTCGTCAATATGTTTATAATTTTTCCTGGTTGGGTAGGCCTATCATTCAAAATCCGATTGATATGATGGCGATGCAAGAACTAATGTGGACAGTACAGCCTGATTTGGTGATAGAAACCGGTATCGCTCATGGTGGCTCATTGATTTTTTCAGCCTCTATGCTGGAATTGATCGCAGCGTGTGGCGGCAAGTCAGATGCACTCGTCCTGGGTGTAGATATTGATATCCGAGAGCATAACAAGCAAGCGATACTGCAACATCCGATGTCAAAACGCATACAAATGCTGCAAGGGTCCAGTGTCGCGCCTGATATCGTAGCGCAAGTGCGTGCCATTGCAAACTCTAGGCAAAGGGTGATGGTTTTTTTAGACTCGAATCACACTCACGAACATGTGCTAGCAGAGTTGGAAGCCTACGCACCATTGGTGAGTAAGGGCAGTTATTGCGTGGTGTTTGATACCTTTGTCGAAGACGTGCCGGCCGATGTTTTTGAAAATCGTCCTTGGCAACCAGGAAATAGCCCAAAAACGGCAGTGCATAGTTATTTGCAAATCCATCCGGAATTTGAAATTGATCGTGGCATGCAGCATAAACTACAAATTACTGTGGCACCGGACGGCTTTCTCAAGCGCATAAATTAAAACAATCATTTTTCCAAGTGTGATGTCATCAACGACATCAAAATCAGAGGTAGAATATGGAATTATCAGAGAAAGAATTTTTTGATGAAAATGGATATATTATCTTGAGGAAATTCTTTAAGCCTGAATTATTTGATGAGGTTAAGGCGGAAATTACTCAAATCGGAAAATTCATTGTTGGAGATAAATTTGCGTTTGACAGTTATCACCCCGAGTTGATCACGCCAGAAAAGCAATCACAATTATATGATCGACTGCACTATTTGCCTTGTCTGAGTCGCCTGTCAGGTAATCTGGATTTACTTGCCGCATGTCGCGAACTTGGCCTGCAGTTGCCGGTATTGATGGGATGCTGCAATATGCGATATGATCGGCCACATGATATACGTCATCTGTTCGACTGGCATCAAGATACGCTGTATTTACTAGGCTCGGTCAATGCGGTAACGGCATGGATACCCTTTAGTCGGGTAGATGATATTCACGGGACAGTGCAACTTATTCCTGGTAGCCATAAGGCGGGGATACTCCCCTACAAAAAAATTTCCGATAAACCCGTTGAAGAACAACGTCAGTTTTTACAAAGAGACTTGGCCATTGATACTGACATCACAACGGCACCGGTAACGGTCTCCGCTGATCCAGGCGATGTACTGATATTTAAGCAAATGGCCGTGCACAGAAGTATGGCTAATCTATCGGACAAAGCGCGCTGGACGGCGCAAATCAGAATTTCCGATTTAACCTCTTCCGGTTTTTTGGAAGAGGGTTGTCCAACCGGCGACAAGGAAAACATTTTTTTCCAAAAATATCCAGGTTTCGTTCACCCATTGAGTACTCGTCATGAAAACTAAGCTTGGTGAATCACTAAATCGCAATGTACTGGAAGATGAAGCTGACGCGCGTTTGCTGGCACTGCGCAATGCCATTGTTCCAAACATGGGCCCGCATTGGAACCTGCATTCGAATTTATTTGTAAAGCGCATTACCTTGTCGCGTATTCTTTATTTCAATCACCTCTACAGTTTGATACGCGAGATCCCTGGTGTGATTTGCGAGTTCGGTGTGCAATGGGGTGCTTCTCTTGCCTTGCTGGCTAATTTACGTGCAATGTATGAACCATATAATTATTCCAGGAAAATTATTGGCTTTGATACTTTCTCAGGCTTTGAGGCACCGCATGAAAAAGATGGTGGGGTCGTAGCGCAGGGGGATTACGCGAGCATGGATGCCTATGCAGAGCAATTGGAAGAGATTTTAGGTTTACATGAAAGCCTTTCTCCAATTAGTCACATTAAAAAATTTGAATTGGTTAAAGGAGATGCATCCACTACGATTGTAGATTGGTTGGCACACAATCCGTATGCTGTAATTTCTATGGCGATCTTTGATATGGACGTGTATCAGCCAACAAAAGATGTGCTAGAGCAAATTTTGCCACGGCTGGTCAAGGGTTCTGTATTGGTGTTTGATGAATTGAGTTGCCAGCGTTTCCCTGGCGAAACTTTGGCATTGGCAGAAGTCATAGGTTTAAATAATCTCAAATTAAGGCGAGACCCAAATCAACCCTTTTGTTCATGGGCAGTTTGGGACTAAATTTAATAATTTCATCTGGCAAAAAAGAGGGTGCATTACTCTGGTTCAAAGCTTTATCAAATCATTTTGCCGTTATTACTCTATTTTTCCCCGTTTTCTTGGCTTCATACATTGCCTTATCCGCACGCTTTACCACGGATTCCTGTGGTTCGTGTGGGGCTCGGATGGCAACCCCGGCGCTAAAGGTAATGAATAGACGTTGGTCGTTGGCTGAGAAAAAATGCGTGGTCAGTTCTCGCTGTACCCGAGTCATGGCTTGCGCTGCTTCATCCAGACTGGTTTCTGGCATGACGATCAAAAATTCTTCGCCGCCGTAACGGGCGATGACGTCTATCGAGCGCAAGGTTTGCTTGACGATGCGTACCAGATGGACCAAGGCTTCGTCACCTGCCGAATGACCATGGGTATCGTTGAGTTTTTTAAAATTGTCCAGATCTAGCATGGCGGCGCACAGTGGCGTGCCGCGGCGGTCGGCGCGATCGGCTTCTCTTTCAAAAATATCATCAAGCCCACGGCGGTTCAGGCTGCCGGTGAGTTGATCTTCGCGCACTAGTTCGCTCATACGGGCCAGTTTATCTTCGAGTTCTTGAATACGTATTTCGGATTCTTTGACTTCTTTTTGTGCCTCGATCATGATGCCGTGTGAGCGCATGGTTTCGACTTGTACTGTATGCGTTTCGTTGAGTATGGCGCCGATTAATACATTCACTTCGCTGCGGTCTCTGGTCTGGCTGATTTTTTTCGAATACTCATCCATCTTGTGTTGGTAGACGCCAGTACTCGTCGTCATCACGTCAAGACGATCGATGAAGGTGGCCATCATGTTTTTGACGGAGGTTTTAGATTCGTCGATGCTATGTCTTAAGACGCCTTGCTTGTAGATGACGTCTTTGAGACTACGCGTAGCTTCCTGTAGCGCTCTGTGATCTATTGGCCCAGTGATAAGATTTTGCACAACTTCGATCTGTCCACGTAGCCAGTTGTCGTCATCTAATAGTTCACTTACATTTTCCAGCAGCAAGCCAAATAGACGTAGCAAGAGTTCTTGCAATTCAGCGGTATCTCCGCTCTTTAATTCTATCTGAAAACATAATTGTTTCAGACGCGCACCGATGTGATTGAGGGTTGATTCATTCTCTGCCGCTTTCACGGCAACCCCTAACGCGGCGGATTCACTGGCAAGCTCTGGATTGGCGCTAAGTAATGAGCTTAACGCCAAGGTTAAGGTGCGATAGAGTAAATCTTTCAGAATTTGCTGACGCTGATATTGCCTTGCATCATCATCTACTAAAGAGATATTTGATGCGATAGCAATGGGGGCTATTGGATCAACCAGACTAATGGCACTGGATGTGGGTTTTGTAGTGATTTTTTGCGCGAGTTGGGTTAAGCCTTTGCTGTAGTCATTCCAATCCCCCGTTTTTATTGCGCGACTAAAACGATGGCCAAAATTGGAGAGGTCTCCGGTCGATTGTTTCAGACTGTCGGCAAAGCTGTTGAGTAATTTCTCCGCTTCTGATGGTTCCGCAGTGATTGCCGGAGGCGTTTCTATCGGTGCAGATTCTTCCTTCTCCTCTACGCCTGAAATTTCCAGATACAGCTTACGATAGGCTTCTGGTGTCGGCGCTATACGTTCAATGGCAAGTCGGCGGAAAGTTTCACGAGCAATATCTGTTGGTGTTTTAAACAGCGTAGGCGGTTGCTTTTTTGGCATTATTTTTTTCTCATCTGACATTAGTTCTGATTTATTTTAGTATTTTTGGAGAGCTAGTCAGTTAATTATTCGACTAATTGATTTTTAATCGCATAGTGGGTGAGTTCTGCGTTATGCCTTAATTTCATTTTAAATAATAAACGGGCACGATATTCGCTGATAGTCTTGACGGAAAGCGACAGTTCTTTAGCAATGTCACTGACGCTTTTACCTGATGCGATTAAGGTTAGTGTTTGAAATTCGCGATCTGATAAGGTTTTATGCAGTTCACCCTCATGCTCTTGATTGAGGTTATTTGCTAATTCTTGCGCCAGTGTTGGACTGATGTATTTAAGACCACTGGCGACTTGTCGGATTGCGCTAATAATATCTGCGGCATGACTATTTTTACTCAGATAGCCGGATGCCCCTGCTTTATGTGCACGGACCGCATATTGATCTTCTCTATGAGTCGAGAAGATGATGACTGAAACATTGGGCGATTCGCTTTTGATTTGTTTGAGTACTTCTATGCCATTTTTATCTGGTAACGAGATTTCAAGCAACATAATGTTGCAATCGAGCAGGCGTGACATTTTAATCGCTTCCAGCCCTGTTGCTGCTTCGCCGACAACTGCCATGTCGGCAGCGCTACTCAGTATTTGTTTTAGCCCTTCCCGCACAACGGCATGATCGTCAACGATCAATAATTTTATTGCTGCATCATTAGTCATGCATTTACCTTGAATTGAAAGCGATTATCATTGCTGTAATCAGCAGACGACTATTCTATAAGGGAAGATGCGATTGTGGTTGGCGGATAACAAAAAATTTGCTTTAGTCCGCTACAATGAACGCATGAACAAAGCATTCGTGAAGGAAACGGAGCAGGATGATGATGAGCAGGACGTTACTGCTCCTGAGATTCCTGCTGGCGTAAAAAATTACATGACACCCGAAGGTCATCAAAGGATGAAGGACGAATTTTTGCATTTGATAGATGTAGACCGACCCGAGGTTGTTAATATCGTATCGTGGGCAGCATCAAATGGCGATCGGTCCGAGAATGGTGATTATATTTATGGAAAACGCAGGTTGCGAGAAATTGATCGGCGCTTACGTTTTTTGAGTAAACGCCTCGATATTGCCGAGGTAGTAAACCCAAGCGTGCATCATGGCTCTGATCAGATTTTTTTTGGAGCGACCGTTCTGTATGAAAATCAGCTTGGTGAGACAGTGACGGTCACGATTGTCGGCGTGGATGAATTGGATCCATTGAGAGGAAAAATTAGCTGGGTATCTCCCGTTGCCCGTGCTTTGACTAAGGCAAGAGTCGGTGATTCCGTGAGCTTAAGAACCCCGCTGGGCTTGGATGAACTCACTATTTTAGAAGTGAATTACCCTGAGTGATCAAGGTGAGTATGACCCCTATTCGAAAAAATTTAAATTGTCATCCAAATAAATCATGAGCCTTGCTTATTCCCAATTAAATCACCCTTTACGAATACCGCTTGCGGCGGAGATTCATTCTCGCCCTTCATTACGTCTTCGCGCACCGGAAGCGATTACGCATCTGGCAGTGTATGCAAAAACTGACAGCCATGTCGGTGGGGATAATTTAAGTTCGCAGCAAGAGATACTTGCGTCATTTTGCGCCTATTTTGGCGTCGCTTCTCCGATGGGTGATGCAAAATATTTTTTCCATGATTTTGGTCGTTTTCGATTGAAATGGGAGTGCCATACTGAGTTTGCGACATTTACTTTTGTCGAAAATGAAAATGGCGAGGATGTCGCCGGGCACGGGGTTATACATGCGTTTAATCGAGTGCCGATTAGGCATCTGCCTCAGCAATGGTTGCTCGATTTGCAGGGGAAAATCATGGTGGCGGCCCATGTTGTACTGATTAAAGGGATGGACTCTTCCGATACATTTAATGCGCCAATAATGCAAATATTTGAAGGCAGTGTTCTGGTTGGAAGTGATGTTTTACAGCGTGGCGAAATTTGGACAGATTTTTTGATTCAGGCAGATGGATTTAGCCGATTTGTAGTCAAAGATTTAGATTTTTTGGATCAGCAAGCTGGCCGTATTGTTCAGCGTTTGCTGGAAATCGAAACCTATAGAATGATGGCATTACTGGGGCTGCCATATGCCCAAAAAGCGGCGCCCATATTAACAGCGATTGAAGATGAATTAGTCAAGTTGACTGCAGCGATGACTCTGGGGAGTAGCGCAACTTTCGAAGCTGTCGAGATGGGGGATGCTGATTCTGAGCAGATATTGTTACGTCAAATTATTGATTTGGCCGCTCGCACAGAAAAACTCTCAACGGAGAATAGCTATCGATTTTCTGCATCCAAAGCCTATTTTAGGCTGGTGCAGTCGCGGATAGAAGAGTTGCGAGAGAACAGAATTGAAGGTATTCCTACCATCGAGGAATTTATGGATCGGCGTCTGGCTCCTGCAATGAATACGTGCGAGGCTATTACGCGCCGTCAGGTAACTTTAGCAGATAGGATTGCGCATACAAATGATTTATTGCGCACGAGAGTGGGTATCGTGCAAGAGCAACAGAACCGTAGAATCTTACAATCGATGAATACCCGTGCCGCACAACAGTTTCGTTTACAACAAGCTGTCGAGGGTTTGTCCGTAGCCGCTATTACTTATTACGTAGCGGGCTTATTTCAATATGCGGGTAAGGCATTAAAAGCGATAGGATTGCAAATTAACCCAGATCTCGTTACCGGATTGCTGATCCCGTTTATCGCAGGTACGGTGTGGTTAGGTTTGCGACGAATGCATAGACGTATGCATCATTAAGCTGAGATGTTTAATTCTACTTTTATTTCTTGACGCTGTCGGACGTTAATTATCCATACTCGCGCCAGATTTTGAGAACACCAGGCAGATGCTTGACGTTGCGCATCAGACGAGCTAGGTGTGTACGATCTTCTATCTGTATGGTGAAGTGAATATTAGTAATATCATTGGCTTGGCCGTCTTCGATATTAACATGGCTGATATTGGCATCAGATTCGCCAATTTCTGCTGCGATCCGCGCCAGCGCACCTCGCTCGTTGCTCGTCATAGCGGTGATGCGGCAATCAAAGCGACGGTTTAAATCATCGCCCCATTTAACATCAATCCAGCGATCTGGCTCTTTTACTTGCATGCGTTTGGCATTTTCACAGTCATCCGTATGAACCACCAACCCCTGATCTCGTTTTAACTGGCCGACAATGCGATCACCTGGAATTGGTAGGCAACAAGCTGAGAGTTGAACAGAGACGCCCTCACTGCCATAGATGATGACGGGTTCAGGCTTACTCAATTTGTCGCCGTCGAACTGCTGGAACGGTATTGATGGTGAATCGTCTTCAACTAAATCAAGAATATGCCTTGCTACCAAGGCAGCCATACGCTTGCCTATGCCAATATCAGTCTGAATTTCTTCCAGAGATTTTGCACTAGATTCATTGAGTAATTTGTCTATCAGCGATTCAGGTAGTTGCGGATTGAGGTGTAATGCAACCAATGCCTGTGCCAGCAGCTGTTTTCCTAGTTCGGTTGACTCATTAAGATTAATAGTCCGCAAATAGTGACGAATCGCAGAGCGCGCTTTTCCTGTGCGAACATAACTTAGCCAGTTAGGCGTTGGGTGCGAGCTCGGAGAGGTAATAATTTCAACAATATCGCCATTTTTCAACTCGGAACGCAAGGGTACTGGTTCATTATTGATTCGTGTCGCAATCGCCTGATCTCCAATATCAGTGTGGATAGTGTAGGCGAAATCTAGTGCAGTCGCGCCACGAGGTAATGCGATAATTTTCGATTTTGGCGTGAAGACATAGACGGAGTCAGGAAACAGATCAATTTTGACATGTTCTAAAAACTCTGCAGAATCACCGGTTTGTTTTTGAATGTCTAGCAAGGATTGTAGCCACGCGTGGGTGCGTTGCTGTAAATCTGTCAAACTACCTTCTTCATTTTTATACAGCCAGTGCGCCGCCACACCTGATTCGGCAACATGGTGCATATCTTGGGTACGTATCTGAAATTCAACCGGTGTGCCATAGGGCCCAATTAATGTCGTATGCAACGATTGGTATCCATTGCTTTTGGGGATTGCGATGTAATCTTTAAATTTGCCTGGCATCGGTTTGTACAACGCGTGCAAAGTACCCAGTGCAAAATAACTGTTGGGGAAATTGTCAACGACGATGCGAAATCCATAAACATCCAGCACTTGTGAAAAACTGAGCCGTTTATCGTGCATTTTCCTATAAATGCCATACAGAGTTTTTTCGCGGCCATAGACCTGCGCACTCAAACCGGCGCTGCTTAAAGCGCTTTTTACGGCCTCCATGATCTTATTGACAACTTCGCGGCGATTGCCACGAGCAGCCTTCACTGCCTTTGATAATGTTCTGTAGCGCATTGGATATATATGCGCAAAGGACAAATCTTGTAATTCTCTATAAATATTGTTGAGACCAAGTCGATGTGCTATAGGTACATAAACTTCCATGGTCTCACGCGAAATACGACGTTGCTTCTCTGCTGACATCACGCCTAAGGTGCGCATATTGTGCAAACGATCGGCTAATTTGACGAGTATTACGCGAACATCACGCGCCATTGCTAATAGCATTTTGCGAAAGTTTTCAGCTTGGGCTTCTATATGACTTTGAAATTCAATTTTTTCCAGTTTAGACAGTCCATCAACCAAAGCTGCCACAGGTGCGCCAAAACGTTCTATTAACTCTTCTTTTTTGACGTCTTGATCTTCCATAACATCATGTAGAAGTGCTGCCATGATGGCTTGCACATCAAGTTTCCACTCTGCGCAAATTTCGGCCACAGCGATGGGATGAGAAATGTATGGTTCACCTGATTTACGTACTTGTCCAAGATGCTTTTCGTCTGAAAAACGATATGCTTCTTTAACCAGTTTTAGGTCTGCCGGAGATAAGTAATCCGAAAGTCTGTTGGTGAGGTCAGTAATTGATGCTGCGCCAGTTATTGCGGGCCGTGCTGACACATCTGAGGTCGGAAGTATTGCGACATTCTTTTTGCTGGGCGCAGAAGAACGTGAAACTGATTTCTCAGAAGCGGCGGGAAGAGACGAATTGCTGTCGGTAAGATTCATAATGTCTGATCCCCGGCCGTTTCATGAATGTAGCGCTGTAAAAATTAAAATGGTACTTTTTTCAGCATTTCAATACCGATTTTACCTTCAGCAATTTCACGCAAAGCGACCACTGTAGGCTTATCTTTAGACTCAATCTTTGGTGTATGACCTTGCAATAACTGGCGCGCGCGATAAGTCGCGCACAATGTCAGTTGAAAACGGTTCGGGATGTGTTTCAGTGCATCTTCAATGGTAATACGAGCCATATAATTTCCTTAAATCGTGGGGTTAGCATGAATGCCTAACTGGGCAAACAGCGCTGCATTGCGCGAAGCTTGCTGCGCAAAGCGGCAGCGGGTGGCTTTTACGATTGCGTTCAATTCTGATAATGCGAGCGCAAATTCTTGATTAATAATAACATATTCGAACTCGGACGCGTGCGCCATTTCTCCACCGGCAGCGAGAATTCGTCTCGTAATGACGTTCGGCTCATCCTGTCCTCGTTTTTTTAAGCGCTCTTCAAGAGCAGGAATGGACGGTGGCAATATGAAAATGCCGACCGCATTTGGAAACCGTTTTTTGACCTGCTGTGTGCCTTGCCAGTCAATTTCCAGCAAAATGTCGGTGCCCAACTGCATTTGTTGTTCAATTAAAATCCGGGATGTACCATAGTAATTCCCATGTACTTCGGCAGATTCCAGAAATTCTCCCTCAGCTTTACGAGCCAAAAAATTTTCTACTGTCGTAAAGTGATATTCGCGCCCGTCCATTTCGCCAGATCGTGGAGGTCTGGTGGTGAACGAAACTGAGAGCTTGATTGCCGGTTCTTGGAGTAGTAGCGCATTCACCAGAGTTGATTTGCCTGCGCCAGACGGCGCCGCAACTAAAAATAGGCTGCCCGCGGTTGTGTTGGATACTTGCATAATTTCTCGCTGGTGATGAAATGAAAAACAAACAGCATAAATAATGGGCGATGTGGGGGGGATTTCGCTTTATTGGTCTGCCAATTCGAGCTGCAAAAAATATACTGGCGGGAGTATAGAGAAAAGCCCAAACTTATTCAAGATTTTGTACCTGCTCTCGCATTTGCTCTATTAATAACTTGAGTTCCATTGATGCGTCTGACAATTCTTTAATAACGGCTTTTGCCCCTAAAGTATTAGCCTCTCGATTCAATTCTTGCATCATAAAGTCAAGCCGCTTTCCGACCTGTCCACCTGTTTTTAGGATATGGTGTGTTTCTGTTAAATGAGCGGACAAACGCGCCAATTCTTCCGTTATATCGATGCGGATGCCGTACATCGTGACTTCTTGCCGGATTCTATCGAGTGCCTCGTCTCTTGTGATTGTTTGCATTGCATTTGAAGTGCCATTTTTTATTGCCAATCCTAATGCCTCTTCCAAGCGGGCAGTAGCTTTTTGCTGAAATTGTTGTACTATTTGCGGCATTAATGGCGTAATGCGCTGAACAATTTTCTCCATCGTTATTACTCGACTCGATAGCGCCAATTCTAATGCTGCACCTTCGCGTTCACGACTGAGAATAAAGGCATCAAGTGTGGACTGAATGGTTGTGGTAATTGCTGTTTGCAAGGAATCCGTGTTTATTTCGGCCTCTTCTATTAAGCCTGGCCAACGTAATATTTCATGGCTGCTTAATGGTGCTGCGGAAGGGAATCGATTGCTGATAGAAGATTGAAAATCTGCGATTTGCTCAATTATTTCTGTATTTAAGGCCTTGCCAGCAGTATTGCTGACTTTTTTGCCAAAACTAAAACGACATTCAACTTTACCTCGATTGAGTTTGCGCGCAATAGCATCTCGGAATATGGGTTCTACTGAGCGGAAATCGTCGTTGATGCGAAACTGAAGATCTAGGAAGCGAGAATTGACACTTTTGATTTCTATCGTTATTGTTCCTGCGTCGGTCTCTTGTGTGCTGGTTGCGTAGCCAGTCATGCTGTAAATGCTCAATTGTGTTCCTTAATATGCTGTTACGATAGTAAAAATTATTTCTTCAATGATTAAATAAAAAAAGTAAAATCTAGCATTGTTAGTAGTCGCGGAGAGTCGCGTCATTACATGAGCTCAAATAATTAACACCATCCATTAATATAAATGGATATAGGAAGATATGGCTGCACAAAATAACGCTCCTTTGCCAGATGGTCTAGAAATAGCTGGATATCGTATTGTAAAGAAAATTGCATCTGGCGGGTTCAGTATCGTTTATCTTGCTTCCGACGAAGATGGGAATGCTGTTGCGATTAAGGAATATTTGCCGAGTTCCCTTGCTTTGCGTCAGCAAGGAGAGTTAGTACCTTCGATTTCTTCTGAAAATTTGCCAGTGTATCGTATCGGATTAAAATGTTTTTTTGAGGAGGGTAGAGCGCTGGCACGCATTGCACATCCAAACGTGGTGAGTGTGCTTAATTTCTTTCGTGCAAACGAGACAGTCTATATGGTGATGGCTTACGAATCTGGCCGATCTTTGCAAGAGCATATATTGCGTCGACGTGATAAAGGTGAAAAACCACTGGTCTCAGAGCGATTCATCCGAAGAATGTTTAATCTAGTCATGAATGGTTTACGCGAAGTGCATACCAATAAACTGCTTCATTTAGATTTAAAACCCGCGAATATTTATCTGCGATTGGACGGTACGCCAATTTTGCTAGATTTTGGCGCTGCCCGACAAACACTAAAAACGGATTTGCCCAAACTTTATCCAATGTATACGCCTGGGTTTGCTGCGCCTGAGTTGTACTCTAAGAACGGCAATCTAGGCCCATGGACGGATATCTATAGTATTGGCGCTTCGATTTTTGCATGTATGGTTGGTGCACCGCCGCAACCGGCGGATCAACGAAAAACGATGGATAAAATGGAAAACCATTATCGAAAGCTTGATGGTTTATATTCGCCTGAGCTGATAGAAGTGGTACGTTTATGCTTGAAAATTGATCCGTTGGAACGCCCGCAAAGTGTTTTTGCACTTCAAAAAGCTTTGACTGCTCAGTCCTTGCCGCAAAAAGAGTTGAATTTTCTGGAAAAGGCCAAACAAAAATTATCAGTTATGTTTGGTGCCGGGGTTAAAAAAAATGATGGAAAAGATCACACCACCATAAACGACAACACGCTGATGTGATGTACTAAGTGTTTTTTTGTGTTTTTTTGAATTTAAAGTAATTACTCAATCTGATGAGATTCTCCGTCTATCAAGCTAGTAACATCGGTGGCCGTAAGGTCAATCAAGATCGTATGGGCTACAGCTTCACGCGCGATACTGTTTTGCTTTTGCTTGCCGATGGTATGGGCGGCCATATTCTTGGCGAGATGGCATCAACCCTTGCCATGCAGACGATAGGTAATTTATTTCAGCAGCATGCACATCCAATGATCGTGCGCCCAGAACGATTTTTGGAAGATAGTTTTTTGGCTGCGCATAACGAAATTCATCGTTATCGTGCGACAAATAATTTACCAGAAACACCGCGTACGACTATTGTTGCTTGTCTGATTCAAAATGGATATGCTTACTGGGCGCATTGCGGAGATTCCCGCCTATATTGGATGCGTAATGGACAAATTTTATTGCGCACTAAAGATCATTCACGTTTGGAAACGCTGATTGCACAGGGTAAAGTTGATCCGTCGGAGCGCCACACCCATCCTGATCGAAATAAATTGTTCAATTGCCTGGGGGCACCGAATGCACCCATTGTTGAGTTGTCGCGTAGAGCCGTATTGCAGTCGGGGGATTTAATCTTATTGTGCTCTGATGGATTATGGTCGGTATTGCCTGATCATGTTTTGGCGCAACGTTTGCATGACCATACCATCGTGCGCGCCATCCCAGAGTTAATTCACTCTGCAACCGATATTGCTGGCAAACAAAGTGATAACGTTACCGCACTTGCCATGATGTGGGAGGGCAGTGATAACTTGGAAGATTCCTCCATTATTTCCACGAACACCTTGCCAGTTGGGTCTATGACCACGACCATTCAGGCCACGTCTGCTGCTGACATGGAGGCGGCAGACGTGGATATATTTAACGATGTAGAGATTGAAAAAGCCATCGCTGAAATCCGTAACGCTATCCATAACTCATCTCGT
This sequence comes from Undibacterium sp., assembly GCF_030651495.1. Taxonomy (GTDB): domain Bacteria; phylum Pseudomonadota; class Gammaproteobacteria; order Burkholderiales; family Burkholderiaceae_D; genus Undibacterium. Next base: position 33,231 of record NZ_JAUSFI010000043.1, on the reverse strand, counting down.
ATTACAACTAAAAATTAATTTATTATGCCTCAATTACTTCGCCCAAGTGGGCGCGCTACGGATGCTTTACGTCCCGTAGTTATCAATCGCCACTTTACCAAACACGCTGAGGGATCGGTGTTGATCGAATTTGGTCATACAAGAGTGATTTGCACCGCTAGCATCGAAGAAAAAGTGCCCGGTTTCTTGAAAGGGAAGGGTAAGGGTTGGCTGACTGCCGAATATGGCATGTTGCCTCGCTCTACCCATACCCGTATGGATAGGGAAGCTGCCAAAGGCAAACAATCCGGACGCACTCAGGAAATTCAACGATTGATTGGACGTTCGCTACGCGCTGCATTTGATCTGGATGCGTTCGGTGAGCGCACTTTGCATATTGATTGCGATGTAATTCAAGCTGATGGAGGAACCCGTACCGCCGCGATAACTGGGGCAATGGTTGCGGCCTATGATGCTTTTACTAAACTAGTAAATAATGGCGTTATTGCAAGTATTCCCCTTAAGCGTTTTGTTGCAGCGATTTCAGTAGGCGTGTATCAAGGCATACCTGTGCTTGATTTGGATTATCTGGAGGATTCCGGCTGCGACACCGACATGAATGTGGTGATGACAGAGGCCGGGCATTTTATTGAAGTACAGGGTACAGCAGAAGGTATGGCATTTGATCGTGCTACTCTGAATGGCTTGCTCGACCTTGCCAGCGAAGGTATTACAGATTTGATCGCCTTACAAAAACAGGTATTGGGTTTGCCGGCATTATGACTCGCAATATTGTATTAGCGTCGAATAATCAGGGGAAACTCAAGGAATTTTTTGAAATTTTGTCTCCGCTTGATATTCGTCTACACGCCCAAACTGAGTTTGGAGTATCTGACGCAGAGGAGCCTCATCTTACTTTTATTGAGAATGCACTGGCTAAAGCCAGACACGCAGCAAGGCTAACAGGTCTACCTGCATTGGCTGATGATTCAGGACTCTGTGTCAATGCTTTGAACGGCGCTCCTGGTGTACACTCCGCCCGCTATGCAGGTGAACCAAAATCTGATAGCAGAAATAATCAGTATTTGATTACTAATTTAGCGCATCAGCAGGATAGATCTGCATATTACTACTGCGTCTTGGTTTATGTCCGTTTTGAACTTGACCCTCAACCAGTGATTGCTGATGGTTCTTGGGCTGGTGAAATTATCGCCGTCCCAATGGGGGAGCATGGTTTTGGTTACGATCCTCACTTTTGGATACCATCAATGAGAAAGACTGCTGCAGAATTGTCTACTGAGCAAAAAAATACCATGTCCCATCGTGGGCAGGCATTGCGTGCATTGCTTGAAAAATTAAAATGATACCTATTAAGCTTGTTACTTCTCTCACGCCTGAGAGCGGTAAAGTCTCACTTTCCGCGATACCACAGCAAGTCGCTGAACATTTCCTGGGACCGGGGAATTTAAATTTATCGATGTTGCCGCCTTTATCTTTGTATATCCATTTTCCATGGTGTATCAAAAAATGCCCATATTGCGATTTCAATTCGCATGAGGTAAAGACTCACTTTGATGAGAATAGGTATCTGGCAGCTTTGCGCGCGGATCTTGAGGCGGCGCTGCCCATGGTGTGGGGACGAAAAATTTACACTATTTTTATTGGTGGCGGCACACCAAGTCTGATGTCAGCAGCCGGACTCGACCGCCTGTTGTCAGACGTAAGGACCTTATTGCCTATTGATGGTTCTGCTGAAATTACCATGGAAGCCAATCCAGGAACCTTTGAAACTGAAAAATTCAAATCGTATCGTGCTAGCGGCGTTAATCGTTTGTCAGTCGGTATACAAAGTTTTAATTCGCAACATTTACATGCTCTGGGACGTATTCATAATGGTGATGAAGCCAAAAAAGCGGTGGATATTGCACAAAAATATTTTGATAATTTTAATCTTGATTTAATGTTTGCCTTACCCGGTCAAACTCTTAAAGAAGCGCAACAGGATGTGGATACCGCAATCAATTTGGCACCATCACATTTGTCTTTGTATCATTTGACGTTGGAGCCCAACACTTATTTTGCCAAATATCCGCCGACTATACCAGATGATGACTTAAGTGCTGAAATGCAGGATGAAATTCAGCTAAGGATGCAGCAAGCTGGGTATGTTAACTATGAGGTTTCTGCCTATGCAAAGCCAGGCAGAGAATCACGACACAATTTAAATTACTGGAATTTTGGTGATTATTTAGGAATCGGTGCTGGAGCCCATTCTAAACTTTCATTCCCACATCGCATCATTCGCCAAGTGCGCTATAAACAGCCGCAAAAATATATGGAGAAAAGTTTACTGGGTGCAGCGGTTGAAGAGTCGATTGACATACCTCCAAATGAAATCGGCTTCGAATTTATGCTTAACTCATTGCGATTAAGCCAAGGATTTGCCGTTAATCTATTTAACGAGCGTACAGGCTTGTTATTAAATTCGTTGGAAAAGCCTCTATTAATTGCTGAACAAAGAGGGCTAATTGAACGGGATCATCAAGCAATACGTCCTACCGTTTTAGGCCGAAGATTTCTCAATGATTTACAACAGTTATTTCTTGAGAATTGATATTTCAAGGTTAGAGCTTAACCTACTTTAAAGTAGGCCTTTAAATTTACAAAAGGCGATAAATTTAAGGTAATTATTGCAAGAATATTGCAAATAATTAATTTTCATCATATTATTGCATTGAAGTAAATATTGAGTCTAAAAACAAAAAAATTTCTCCTATGATTCTTGCTAACGATACCGCCATACCTGTTGTGTCTATGTTGCCGGTTGTGAATAGCAAACAGCAACTTGTTGCATTAATTCCAGATTTTGGAAGTGCATCTATTACAGATATATTGCCGTTATTGCACTATCTTAAAGAAGTTGAGTTTTTTGAAAAACTCACATCTATTTTTCTTTTAATTCCAATTTCTGATCCAACTTTATTGCCTGCAGATTTGGATGAAAGAATCAACTCCCTGAAAGTCGCGTTTTGTGTTCGAGAAGCAAGTTGTGTTGATCTTGAAACGCAGACCAAGTTGAAGTATTTTACCTCCAAAGGTTTTCGTGTTTTCATGGATGATTTTTCGTCTAAATCATCACTAGTATGGGAGGATACTAAGCTTATTTCTGTTGATTGCAATGCAGGGCTGCCATTTTTTATAAAACCATGGCTATTCAGTCTTCATACTGGTCAGCATTTAGCAAAAAACATTTCCACTCCAATTCACTTGCAAGAAGCGCTTGATGCTGGATTTGCATTATTTTCAGGTGATTACGCTTTTTCTCCATCAGCAAGAAACAAATCTGCTGACAGCAGTGGACGTACCCGTTTGCTTAAGTTATTAGGATTAGTTTCACGCGATGCCGAATCGCGTGAACTTGAAGATCTGTTCAAACAAGATACGACTTTATCCTTTATGCTTTTTAAATTGGTTAGCTCGGCGGCATTTTCCCAAGCCGTGAGGGTATCTAGTTTTGGGCAAGCTATTAATTTACTTGGAAGGCGGCAATTGCAACGTTGGTTGCAATTGCTGCTTTATGCGCGTCAGGATGAACATGGTTCGGCACTTAATCCGTTGATGTTGCGGGCAGCATTTCGTGCCAGCATGATGGAGGCTATTTGTCAGCATCACGGTGGTAACAAAGATCAACAGGATTGTGCATTCATGATCGGTATGTTTTCTCTGCTGGACAAACTGTTTGGTAGTCCATTGGAAGAGATTTTACGTCCGCTTAATTTGAAGGAAGATGTTCTTGATGCGCTGCTATACAAGACCGGCATTTTAGGTCAGCAACTAAGATTGGTTGAACTTGCTGATCGGAATAAGACGGGAGAACTTCAAGCAAGCCTGGCTGCGGCGCAAATTGATGGAGACATGTACTATCAATGCCTGACGCAGGCATACATCTGGGCAAATCAGGTGTGTCAGGAAATTTGAGCATGATTGATTTTTCTGCCCCTGATGATTTTATATTGGGCGCTACACTGGGTGAGGCAGTTTTATCTCTTCAGGGCGCCGAGTTGGATGTTGAATTAAATCGTATTTTGAGAGATGTGTTCGGCCATGAGAATGTTGCTTATGTTCGTCGGTCATTCAAAGCCAACGATGAAGATGTTTCTGTAAGCCGATATGTCTCGCCGGAAGCATATTATGTTTTATCAGGAAAAAAAGGCGTTTACACCGAAGACGACCTGAATAAACTGAATTTCTTGGCGGAGTTGACAGCGAAACTATTTAACTCCAAGGCACGTTTAGACACTCGCTTTAATGATTCTACCCATGCGCAGTTATTACAATCTCAAATACTGGATCAAATTCATGAGTCCGTGATTACCATGGACCTTGCTGGTTTTATTATCAGTTGGAACCAGGGTGCGGAACAACTTTTTGGCTATGCCGCGGCTGAAGCGGTTGGACAAAATATTTTATTTCTTTATGAAAATGAAGATATTGATGGATTGTGTTTTCCTGACCCATTTTTGGAACGCGGTGGACGCGAGATGGAAGTACGTCGGCGTAAAAAATCAGGTGAGGTATTCTGGGCAAGTTTAAGTTTATCTCCGCTTTGTGATGCGAGTGGAGAGGCGATAGGCGTGATAGGTTATCTGAGCGATATAACGGAACGTAAACAGGCCGAGGAAAAAATAAATTACCTCGCCTACTACGATTTGCTCACCGATTTACCTAACAGAACCCTGTTCAAAAAATTAGTAGATAAAGCGCTTCTTCAGTCGCAGCGCAATAACGCTATTGGTTCATTATTGTTTATTGATCTAAATCGTTTTAAGCCTATCAACGACACTCTAGGACATCAAATCGGTGACTTGTTATTGATTCAGGTAGCCGAGCGTTTTAGATTGGCATTGAGAGAAAATGATGTAGTCGCCCGATTGGGTAGTGATGAATTTGCTGTCGCTCTGATCGACGTGAATCAAGATTTTCATGCCGCATTAGTAGCGCAAAAGTTGCTTTCAAGTTTGGATAATCCATTTCAAGTAAATGGGAATGAGTTGCGCATAGGCGCAAGTATTGGCATTAGTGTGTATCCCCAGGATGGCGCAGATGCTGATCAACTCTTGCAAAAAGCAGACATTGCCATGTTTAAAGCTAAACGCAATGTTGAGCGTGCCAGTGGTAGCTATGCTTTTTATAATCAAGAAATGAATCAAACTATTGCTGGTCGTTTATATCTTGAATCTGGATTGAGACGTGCTTTGCAATATGATGAATTTTTCCTGTTATATCAACCCAAAGTTGACATTCATAACGGCGCTGTAATTGGTGCCGAGGCGCTCATCAGATGGGCGCATCCTACGAAAGGAATTATTTCTCCGGTAGAGTTTATTTCGATTGCGGAAGAAACCGGCCTGATCTTGCAAATTGATGCTTGGGTACTCGAGACTGCCTGTGCGCAGGCGCGTATATGGCAGGACATGGATGTTAAGCCGTTTCGAATCGCAGTGAACGTCTCTGCTAAGGAATTTTCTTTTGCTTTGCCAGCGCGAGTTAGTCAGGCTCTAGCGCACCACCAGATTTCATCTCGCTGGCTAGAATTGGAAATTACTGAAAGCATGCTGATGCATAGTGCCGAGAGTGTGATTACCATCATGGATGAAATTACGGCACTAGGCGTTACCTTGGCATTAGATGATTTTGGGACCGGTTACTCCAGCCTGTCTTATTTAAAGCGATTTCCAATCAATACTTTAAAAATTGACAGATCCTTTATTCAAGGTATTCCTCAGGATCAAGATGACTGTGCAATCGCCAGTGCCATAATTAGCATGGCAAAACAGCTAAAACATAAAGTCATTGCGGAAGGAGTTGAAAATAGCGAACAATTCAATTTTTTAAAGCAGGCTGGTTGCGATGAAATACAAGGTTATTTATTTTCTCGGCCAGTGAGTGCTGATAAGTTATCTGAGCTATTAATAAAAAATTTCCGTTTTAATGTTTTGTGATGAATCATTGAAAATGTCTGCTTTAAATACACTTACAACTTCACAAGTTAAACAATTTATAGGATATAATAGCGCGCTTGGAAGGTTGGCAGAGCGGTTGAATGCACCAGTCTTGAAAACTGGCGAGGTGTTAAAGCCTTCGTGAGTTCGAATCTCACACCTTCCGCCAGATATACCGCAAACTTTAACCAAGTTTGCCTAAAGAGCCCTAAGAATTAAAGTTCTTAGGGCTCTTTTTATTTATCTGATTTGTTAGTGTTATTGTGTCTGAAATATTGTTCACTCAAGATTGTTTGAATTGTCAGCTTCATTGAGTAAACTGCCTAACCCGCTCGCACGCTGAGTCCTTTGTTTGATTGCCTCTTCAAATACTGTTGGTATTGGTGAAATCAGCGTGAAGTAATCTCTGGCCCTGGTTATACCTGTGTACACCAGTTCGCGTGTCACAACCGGGGAGGTTTCTTTCGGTAGCACCAAGACTGTATGTCGAAACTCTGAGCCTTGAGACTTATGGACCGTCATGGCGTAAGCCGTTTCGACGTGACGTAGTCTGGTGGCAAGCACGCTGCGTACGGCTTGGCCTTCTAAAAAATAGACGCGTGGTGATTTTTCCCTTAGCGGATCATACAGTGTGATACCGATGTCACCGTTGAAAACTCCTGTGCTGTAATCATTGCGCGTAACCATGATGGGCCTGCCTTCATACCATTCACTACCCTCAATGAGACCATCAGCTTTCAGTCGCTGCTCTATGATTTGATTCAGCCCTGAGACACCCCATTCACCCTCACGTACCGCACATAAGATGCGGAAGGATTCGAAGCTTTGCAATACTGAGCTTGCCCATTTGTCGTAGCTGATAACAGCTTTGTCTGAAGGCTTGCGTTTTAACAGACTGAGATAGTTACGATAGCCGCCTTCGGCCCCCGATCGTCCGTCTATGGCGAGTTGCAGTATGTTGGCTGGTTGCGCAGGTGAGATCCAGCTCAGTGCATGTTGTTCGTTTGAACGCAGACAAGCTATGGCTTTGGACGCATCGCCCGCATTGACCGCTAGCGCTAAGGTGCCAATTGGCCCGCTGAAGCGACGGCTCTTGCGTAGCATCACGGTCTGCTGGCTCAGTGCGGAGCCTATACCCAAAAATTCTACGGGAATGACTTCACTTGTTGTCTGCGCTACATAGGTAACGGTATCCGATGAATAGCCACCGGCTTGAGCATTACGGCAGAGGTCGCCTAATACTGCACCAGCTTCGACCGAGGCCAACTGGTCTTTATCGCCCAGCAAGATCAGTATCGCGTTGGCAGGCAGGGCGGCGAGCACGGATGCCATCATTTCTAAATGCACCATGGATGCTTCATCGACAATTAGCACATCGACGTCGAGTAAATTACCCACGTGATGCCGGAACGCGCGTGTGTTGGGAGTCGCGCCCAATAAGCTGTGCAAGGTGCGCGCCGCCCCCATGCGTGCCGTGAGTTCGGCCAGCGGCAATGTAGCGCCGACCTTCTCCGCTAAACCGCTCAGCGCGTCGTCAATTGATTGCTTTAGCCGTGCCGCGGCCTTACCGGTTGGCGCTGCTAATGCGATGCGCAAGCGCTCACGGTTATCAGCCAGTGCAAATAGCAAGGCGAGTAGTCGCGCTACGGTGTAAGTTTTGCCGGTGCCGGGCCCACCTGTAATGATCGTCAGCGTACTGCGCAAGGCAATGGCACAGGCAATTTTTTGCCAGTCTGGGCTGGTATCAGTTTCGGCGCGGGTATCACTTTTATCACTGGCATCAAACAATTTGTCTAGCCACTGCTGCGCACGTGCAATATCGACATCGCGTTTTTGCGATGCTCTCTGTCTAAGCTGTTGTGCAACTTGGTTTTCATCACGCCAATAGCGTCGCAGGTAGAGTCGGTCATCTTCTAGCACTAAAGCTTGTTGAGTATCCTCATTCCCGACCGCCCATACTTGCTTGCAGTTACTTAAGCTATTGCGCCAAGCTGGTAGATCAATTGGTAATGGATTTGCCGCATCCGCCAGGATTTGCCATTGCTCTGTGCTTAATCCAAGTAAGGTGCAGGGATCTGACACGAAATCCTGTAGCATCAGACAACTGTGGCCGCGCCCCTCAAGTTCTGACAATGCCGTGCAGATCAGAATCTGTGAAGCTGCCGTCATCCCGAGTGATGCCATGAAGCGGGCAAAAGCGGGGCCAAGTCGGCGCAACAGGCCATCTTCGGCCAAACTGTCGAGTTCCGCAAATAATGTTTCGGTGTTATGTGTATTGATAGTCGTCATAGCCATGTTCATCTCGCTGAGAATATTTGATCTGATGAATGTGGCCGCTGTGCCAATAACTGATCCAATGAATCTAGAAAGCCGCTAGAAGGTGACAAGTGATAGCAGCCTTGCGTTTCTGGATTGTCCAGCCCGCGCAAGAAAAAGAATAGTGCGCCGCCAAGCTGCGCTTCAGGATCATAGCTATCACCAAGACGACTCTTCAGCAGTCGGTGCAGTGCCAGCATATAGATGGCTCCCTGTACGTCATAGCGATGTGCTGCCATAGCCGAGCTAAGTGCCACAGTATGGTAGCTGGCGTCGTCCGCACCGAGCGAATTGGATTTGTAATCGAGCACCCAGTAGCGCCCCTCGTGTTCAAATACCAAATCGGCATAGCCTTTAAGCATGCCATGTAATTCACGCTCAGGCAGAGCCGGGCGCGGCACATTTTCTAACAAGTGTTGCTGACATAGCAGGTCGAGTTGGCGGGTTGGCAAATGCTCGCTTGGAAACCAGAATTCCATCTCTGGCAATACGTTTTCCAGCGCGCATAAGGATGCTCCTATCGGTGGCAGCGGCGTGTTGGCTGCTGCGCGCAACCAGTCTATAGTGTCCTGCTGTCTATGCCCCCAGCCTGCGCGCTCGCAACGCAGCGCTAAGCGTGTACTGAACATATCATGATTCACTGACTTAAAGCTGTCTAAGCCCATCCACTCAAGCTGCTCGTGCAAAAAATGGCCTGGTAGGGGGCCGCGCGGGAACCGATGCCAGGGCGCATTCTGGGTTTTGATGCTTGAAGGCGCGTCCTGATCTTCAAATAATTTTTCTTCCAGCGGGCGGGTTGCTACCAGCATGCTGGTCATCGCCCGTGTCAGAGAGGTAAAGCTACCTATGGTCCAATTTCGCTCAAAGTTGGCGTTAAATCGTGGTGCCTCAATCAAGGTGGGGCGGTCATCAAGTCTGGAGAGTCGCGTAATATTTTCTGCAGACTCCAAACCTTGAATTTTTTCTATTTGTAGATGGCTACATGCTGCTCGAAGTTGCATTAACTCCGGTATCAGTTGATCTGCCGCTAGCGATTTTCCACCCGCGATCAAATACCCTAAGGCCGACTCATGGATTTTGTTTTTTAACGAGGCAACGCCTAGCCACAGGGCATGACAAGAACGCGTCAGCGCGACATACAGCAGGCGCAAATCCTCCTCGATACGCGCATCTTCCATCTTTGCCAACACCTCATCCGACATGGCGAGATCGATGTTTTTGTGCCCGTCGCTATCGACGAATTCGAGAAAGCTACGATTCCTTGTACTAGCAGCCCGGGCGCTTACCGCGAAGGGTAAAAACACCAGCGGGTATTCCAGCCCCTTGGATTTATGGACGGTGACCACTTTGACCAATTCAGCATCGCTCTCTAATCGCAATATGCGTTCGTCACCGGCATCGCTTTCGTTCTCAATTTGCTCGGCCAGCCAACGAATCAACGCCTGTTCACCATCCAGATGCTGACTGGCGCTTTGCAATAATTCGGCCAGGTGCAGCAGATTTGTCAGGCGGCGTTCACCACCCGCTTCCTGGAGTAAGCTGGCAGGTAAATTAAGATCATGAATAAAACAACGCAACATCGCCAGCACACCTTGGCGTTGCCAGAGAATATGCAAGGCTTTTAACTGCTCGACACAAGCCTCCCATTTCAGATCATCGGAAACGTGGGTGGCTAGCGCCGCCAGTGAAAGCCCTGCTGTTTTGGCGGCGAAAGCGGCACGCGCAAGACTGCTCTCTAGCGGGTTAGCTACCCCGCGTAGCCAGCGCAAGATGTCAGCCGCTTCTTCGCTATTAATGACAGAGTCCTTATCCGATAAATAGACGCTGGCTACCTGACGTTTTTGCAGTGCTCTGCGAATTGCTGCCGCTTCATTGCGGTCTCTGACCAGCACCGCGATGTCTGCCGGCTGTAATCGGGTAAAACCATCCTGGGATTGAAAACCCACGGCGGGGTCATTCAGTAGCGTTACGATACGCTCGGCGCAGTGCGTCGCAAACAGCGTATGGTAATCGTCGTTATTCAATTCTGCTGTTTCACTGCACCAGAAAGTCAATGCCGCCAAGGCACTATCAGGACCGACCAAGGTTTCGCTACGTCCGTTGGCACTGACTGCTTCAAATGGCAGCGGATTATTATCACCATTACGAAATTTAAAAGCACCGGCACTAAAACCGGCAGCCAGTTCGCCATCGCCTTCCGCGTGTAAAAACACCGCGTTGACCGACTGTACCAAGGCCGCCGTCGAGCGGTAGTTGGTGCCTAGCAGATAATGCCGGCCCTCAGTGGCGCTACGTGCCGCCAAATAACTATGGATATCGGCACCGCGAAAGCCATAAATCGATTGTTTAGGATCGCCGATCAGGAACAGTCCCTGAACACTATCATTCTGCGCTACCTTGTACAGGGCATCGAAAATCTGATACTGCTCTGGCGAGGTATCTTGAAACTCATCGATTAAGGCAACCGGAAATTGCTGCACGATACGGGTCCGCAATGCGGAGCCATTGTCACCAAATAGCGCCAATTTAAGCCGGGTAAGCATATCGGCAAAGCCAAATTGTCGCGTGCTTTGCTTAAGCTCGGCTACACGCCTGGCGACGGCAGATGCCGCGTGACGAATGAGCGAAAATTTTAACGGCTCAATCGCATCTAACGCAGCCTTCAAGACTTCCATCTGTGCAAAGTCTGGCGGGGTAACCAGGTCATAGCCTTTGTTGCAAGCCTCGCTGATACCGTCAGGGCTTAGGCGCTGCCACGCTTTATCAAAAGAGGCTGGTGTTACAGCCGATGGATCTGTTGCCCAGTTACGCAGTGCGTCAAACCACTTCCTTACATTGCTGGCTTTTAATTTTACGCCGCTAAAACATTTCGGGGCAGCGCTTTGCTGTGCCGCTATCCAGGCCTCCATGCGGTCGGCTCGATCAAACCAGCCTAGCTTGAGTAAATCTAATTGCGCTGTTTGCGCGTCTTGAATACGCGCGATCAGTGCCCCCATTGATTCGCTGGGTATGGCGCCGAGTAACTCGACCCGGGCTACCAAGGGTCGTATCGCCTGTTCTAAAGTTGTTACATCAGGCCAGCAGTCGCGCAATGTCGCCAGCGCCTTGCTATTGAGCCGGTAAACTTGTTGCCGCCAGTAGTCGCGTACGGCATCTTCCAACAAGGCGGATTCATCACTGACTAATTCTTCATCGAATAAACTACCGCTGTCAAAAGCATGTTCGCGCAACATGCGCTGACACCACGCGTCAATGGTGAAAATCGCGGCTTCATCCATCGTCTCGGCGGCCAGCATTAGTCGATGCGCGGCTTGTTGACGCTGCTGTCCCGGTGCATACGTGGCGATCAGATCACAGAGAAAAATATCTCTGTGATCGGGAGTTTGCCCGCGAAAGCACTTGGCAGCCTCGACCAGACGCTCGCGAATCCGGCTGGATAATTCTCGCGTCGCTGCGCGGGTAAATGTCATGACCAGAATCTCGGCCGGCAGCAGTGGCCGGGTAAAACCATCCGGCCCACCGTGACCAAGAACCAAGCGTAAATACAGCGCAGCGATCGTCCAGGTTTTACCGGTACCGGCGCTGGCCTCGATCAAGCGCGAGCCATGCAGAGGGAAGCTCAAGGGGGCGAGGATTTGACTCATGCGGCGATATCCTCATCAACGTTCATATTGGTGATCGGTGTGATCGCAATCTGCGTTCCTATCCAGTCGGCTAAGGGACTATATAGCGTACTAGAACAGCTGATCCAGTCTGGTTCCGCACTCAACGCATCAAAATCTGGCCAGAGTCGCGCCAGGCAGGGGTCCTCGACTTCGCCGCTAATCTGAAAGCTGCCGTCATACACCTGGCGCGGATTGCCGCCCTGCAGCAACGCGAGCGCAGTCTTGCAAGCTGTTGGCAATGGACGATTCATGCCGTCGCGCCAGCAGTTGATTAAACTCGTCAGCGTGCTCCGCGCTTGCTGCATATCTAATGGCGCCATGCTGATGATGGCGTCGCGAGCCAGCACGAAACCGGTCACTTGGTAGCCCAGTGCCGCCGCGGCCAATTGGCGCAGCCATGCCTCTATCAGTTTTTCTGCCCGCGCTTCGCCTTTTTTGTTGGTGATTTTGCTGGCGATCTGGCTTAGCCACACCACTTCGCCGTCTTGGCCGGCGCTATCGCTATGCATCTGGTCTAACCAGTCTTCCAGGTGGATGCCCTCATGTTCTAAACTGAGCGGTAATTTATCTGCAGGGTAGGGGAATTGCTGACACAGCTCCAGCCATGCCTGGCGCACAGGGGTGAGCGTCGTCACCAGTTTATTTTGCCATTCTTCGCCAATTAAGCCGATAGGCAAGACACCTTCGCGTGCCAGGCGCGCGGCACGTGCGCGCAAGGAGTCCGCTACCTGGTGCAGCGCTTCAGCACTGCCTTCGTCATCGAGCAGACTGTCGGCCAGATGATATTCTTCTAATGCGTTGAGTCCGAAAGGCTCTTCATCTTCGCCCAAGGCCAGCTCATCGGTAAATATGACGCCCAGCCGTTCACGAAAAAAATATTTCGCCGGCTGTTTTACGAAGCGCGCCAATTGCGCCAGCTTGAGACGGGCATTGTGCTCCATGTCAAATGGCGGTAATGCTGCCTTTTCGATGATGGCTAACTTGTCAGTATGCGCTGCGCGCCATTCGCTTGCGTAGGTAGTCAGGCCACCCTGTTCAAAATAGCGCCGGCTAAACGGCTGCAAAGGATGCTCAGTCGTCATCTGTGCCAGATCACAATCCCAGCCAGCCGCGAGGTAATCGCGTAGTTGGGATACCAGCACTGACGACGGCTGCTCGCTGTTATCGCGTACATTGCGCCCGACCCAGCTGATATACAGTTTGGCGCGCGCCGCCAACACGGCTTCCAGCATCAGATAGCGGTCATCATCACGGCGTGAGCGGTCACCCGGTCTTGCCATGCCGGCCTGCGCCAATAAATCAAAATCCATATGTTGGGTACGACGCGGATAATCGCCATCATTCATACCCAGCAGGCAGACCACGCGAAACGGCACCGCGCGCATCGGCATCAGGCTGCAAAAGGTGACGCCACCCGAGACAAACTGATGGTTCAGGGTAGGCTCATCGATCGCGCCCAGCCAGGCTTCGCGCAGTACCGCAAGCGGCACCGCTTCTGTAAAGTCGGCGCTTTCGCAGGCGGCTAGCCAGTGTTGTAGGGACTCTTCCAGTTGTGCCAGCGTCAGTCGGTCAAGCTCATCTAGCTCTCCGCGCGCCCCCTCTGAGGTGAAAAAAGCACGCAGAAGATCGCGTGCGCGGCTGCCCCAGAGTGCTGGCGATGCCGGTTGCGCCAATAGCGCACGCCAATAAATTAAGCTGTCGATAAACTGCGCCAGCGAGCCGGCCAGTGCGGCATCGAGTCCGCCCACTTCGGCATACGGCTCTATCCCCGCATAGGTGGCACCGGCACCGCTGGCATAACCGAGTAACATGCGGCGGATACCGAAAATCCAGGCGTTCTGTTCTCCGCTGGCACCTAGACCCAAACCGTCACGATGCTGCTGATCCAGGCCCCAGCGTATGCCTGCGCCGGTGATCCATTGATTGAGTTGCGGCAGATCATCGGCATCCAGGCCAAAGCGGCTGGCCAGCGCCGGCACATCCAGCAAGTCACGCAACTCGCTTTGGCGACAGCGTTGTTGCGGCAACCTGAGCAAGTAATCGAGCGCAAGCAATAGCGGGTTGATGCTTCGGTCTTTGACGTCGGCAATCGTGTAGGGAATATGCCGTGACTGCGTTGATGAATCGTGACGGCTGTATTGGCCGAAGACGGCGCGAATAGCCGGCGAGAAGAGTTCAATATCCGGCACCATTACCACGACATCTCTCGGGCGCAGTGGTTTAGCGCTAGTCTGGGCTAACAGGCCCAGTAATTGGTCGTGCAAGACCTCGACTTCGCGCTGCACGCTGTGCGCTACATGGAACACGATAGAGCTGTCTTGCGCGTCAAAACCGAGGTGAGGGTGGTCATCCAGTGGCAGCAGATCGCGGATCGCCACCTGAACTCGCTCCAGCAAGTTACTGCCGGCATCTTCAGTAAACAGATCAATTCGCAGGCTGGCGAAGTTGGCGCGGGTCGCCTGGACGTTGTCAAATTCATCCAGCAAGCGCACAAAATCCCGTCCTTGGCGACCCCATCCGGCCAGCAAGGGGTGGCTATGTGCATGCAGTTGATCTAGCGGGATCTCAGCCAAATCCTTACCGTTCCTCGATTGCTGACGCTTGTGTTGCGCTTTGAGTAATTCACGCCCCTCAATAATATCGCCCCAATAAAATTGGCAGGGATTGGGCACCGCTAGCAGCACTTGGGTGTGAGTGGCTAATGCCGCCAGCGCTTCCAGCGTCTGCTGCGGCAACGCCGAAATACCGAACAGCACCACGCGGCGCGGCAAGCTGGCGACAGGCTGTGCGCCATTGCTAACGGCATCGAGAAAGTGTTGATGGATATTCACCCGGCCCAAAGTCTGCAATTCTTCCGACAGAGTGGCCATCTCAGTGACATCGGCCAAAATGGCGCGCCAGAGTTGCGCCTGCCAATGCTGTTCGGTCATCAGCGGCTTGAGATCGCCGCTGGCGGTGCGCAAGACATCGCGCCCCTCGGCCCAGTCATTGAGCCAGTCGGCACGGTAGACTTGATATTGATCGAGCAGATCGGCCAGGCGTTGCGCCAGTTGCAGCCGTCGCTCAGGGTCGCCATCGGCCAAAAAATGGCGCAAGGGCTCAAAGCCCGCTTGCGCCAGCAGCTCAGGAATTAAACGCATCAAGCGCCAGGTGAGCGGCGCCTTGTCTAAGGCCGACCGGCTAGGTACCTGATCGCGCCCCAGCATAGTTCGGTACACGCCCCACAAAAAACGGCCAGGTAAATCGATGCGGGTAGCGGCACAGACGCCCATCTCTTCGGCCACGGCAATTTTCAACCATTCGGCGATACCGTTCGACTGTACCAAAAAAATCGCCTGTTCCAGCGGCGCCAGCGGGTTATTGCGCAGCCATTCAAACAAGGCTGCGCGCAGCTGTTCCAATTGGTTGCCATGCAAAATAATGAGGCCAGGCGTGATGGATGAGGCAGGTATAGGCATGAGGCTCGATTCAAGTAATGTGGCTGCCGCTTCTTGCTCAGCGCGACAGTTTCCCAGTGTGCGCATGATTTTAATCTATTGCGATTTATTCTCAGGATTAAGTTCTGCATAAAACTCAATAATGCACTCAGCCAGCGCGCATATTCCATGCGGGTCTCCAGCCTATCACGGCTGCAACCCGCATGGAATATGCGCATTGGGGGAGGTGCAGTTGAAAAATGCTGGCGAGTCTGGCTAAGTTAACGCGGCTTAGCTGAGAATGTCTATGGCAGATGACAATGGCGAACCGTCTCCAGCGTCTCGGTATCGACAATTAGCATTTCTTTGCTATCGGCACTGGAACGTAATAGAACCAAGTGACCATCTTCCGTCCATGCCAGGGGGGCGGAACCGCTCGCTAGTGATGGAGCAAGATACGGTACGATATTAAGGGATTTTTTGTTAAGTATTTGAATTTGTTTTTTAGCTGAAGAGATGTCGTCCGTTGCACTATTTTCTAGCCAGACATGGAGAGAGTGTGCGTGTTCAACCAGACGCGGATGTTTAGTTTCTACGATAATCTGACGGATCACTTGCCAGTTCTGCAGATCGATTACGTGCAAGATTTTTTCATCGGTTTGCGGTAACACGAGTACAGAACGGTTTTGCCATTGCCAAATTGCCCCCGCATCTGGTTGCACCGCTGAGGCGAAGTGAATCTCGCGGATCTTGCGGCGAATATTCAGATTAATGACTTGCATCAGCCCATGCTTATCTGCGCCGATGGCATGCGTGAAGGTAGTATCGAAAATAAAGTGTGCAAGCGGCTGCTCTAGAATGGTTCTGCGTGCGGGAAATCGCCCTTGCAAAGCGATTCCTTCGCCCATTTTGTAGTCATGCACATAACCTTCGTAGATGGGCTCTGCATGCGGGTCGTAACTCATCTCCCATAACTCGGGAATGTCGCGCATGACGGCAATAAAGCTTTGTCGTGTAGGCGCATTGTAGATGGAATCTACTTCTGAAGCTTTACCGTTTTTGTCTTTCACATCCAGCGTGCGGAGTATCGAAAAATTATCGGTATCAATTGCTAACAGTGTGGTGGGCAGTGCATTGGCTACCATCAGATAGCGCCCGTCATGCGACATGGCGACAGCGGACGTGATCTGGCCGATGCGCAATTGTTGAACGATAGTGCGGCTCTGCAAATCTAGCTTAATGATCCATCCTTGCGGCGATGATAAGTAGGCATAACGCTGTCCCGCTAGTCGAGAGATTTTGTCGTGTAAAGGGTAGGGTAGCTTAAATGTTTGGTCAATCTCACAAGTCGCGCTATTGAGTAGCGTTGCCTGACCAGCTGCGGCATCGGTAACGACCAGTATTGACGTGGATTCCAGCAGTGTAGCTGCCCTTGCCGGCACTGAAGCAAGCATGCCAGCCACTAACAGCAATCTTACATAATGGATAAAATTGGACATGTTTTCATTATTAAAAATAAAAAAAGCGCACCGATCGGTAGATCAGTGCGCCTAGTCTAATAGATCAGCGATTCGTTTTAGTGAATCGTTTTGCTGGTCAATTCGTCGCTAATACCCATTCAGCCAAGATTTTAATATCTGCATCGCTGACTTTAGGACCATTGGCTGGCATCGGGATAGGGCCCCAGACACCCGTGCTGCCATCTTTGATTTTTTTCGACAGCATGGCGACTGCATCTGCATTGCCTTTGTATTTTTTAGCGACCTCTTTATACGCAGGTCCTAACACCTTTTTATCGATGGCATGACATGCCATACAGCCATTTTTACTCGCCAATTCCGCACCATTACCAGCGGCATACGATGAGGTGGCAGTAAAAGACAAGGCAGCGATACCGACTGCAGCAATAATTGCTAAAGTGATTTTAGTGTCCATTCTTATTCCCCTTAATAAACATCATGTTGCGTATTGTTGATGTTGAACTTGCCCGTTGGCGTGATCAATTTTGGATCTTTGATGACTGCTTTCAACTTGCGAGTCTTATCATCCACCACCACAATTGCTGATTCTTTGTCTTTGGCGCTCCATACCGAGAACCAGACTTCATCACCGGCTTTGTTGTATTCAGGTTGAACGATGCGTTTTGCACCGTCACCCAAATTCGCCCATTCAGCGATTGGCAAAGTGACGAAACCTTTATCAAAATGATCTATGTCAAATACGGCAACTGACTGGCTCAGTTTTGGATCTGGATTCAACGGTGTATCGACCCACAGATTTTTCGATTTTGGATGCGTTTTAATGAACAATGAACCGCCGCCTTGACCTTTAATGGTATCGACAACTTTCCAAGCCTGGGCTTTGTGTTTAACTGGATCAGTCCCGATCATGGAAATAGTCTCATCACCGAGATGACTGGTTGCCCAGACTGGACCAAATTTAGGATGGATAAAGTTGGCGCCGCGACCTGGATGCGGTGTTTTACCCACATCGACGATGGCTGCCATCTTATCTTCTTTAGTATCGACTACCGCAATCTTGTTGGAGGCATTCGCTGCCACCAGGAAATAGCGACCAGTAGAATCAAGACCGCCATCATGCAAGAACTTGGCACCATCTAATGTCGTCATCTTCAGATTGTTGATGTCTTTGTAATCGACCAGCATGATTTTGCCGGTTTCTTTGGCATTGACGACAAACTCTGGACGATAGTGCGAGGCAACGATAGAAGCAACGCGTGGTTCTGGATGGTATTCATTGTCTACCGTCATACCGCGTGTGGAAACAACTTTCAATGGCTTGAGCGTTTCACCTTCCATAATGACAAATTGTGGTGGCCAGTAGTCACCGGCAATCGCATATTTGTCTTCAAAACCTTTAAATTTGG
The DNA here is from genome assembly GCF_030651495.1 of Undibacterium sp. Lineage (GTDB taxonomy): Bacteria > Pseudomonadota > Gammaproteobacteria > Burkholderiales > Burkholderiaceae_D > Undibacterium. The sequence continues at coordinate 14,966 of NZ_JAUSFI010000043.1, read as the reverse complement.
AAGTTTCAATCGAGCGAGCTTCCAGACCGACCTTCATTTCAGCGACAGTATCTGGTTTTGCCATCCACAGATCGATCAGGTTGATGCGTGCATCGCGACCAATCACGAACAGGTAACGACCAGAAGCCGAAGTGCGGGAAATATGTACTGCATAGCCAGTTTTGACGATGTTAATGATTTTCTTGGTATCACCATCGATCAGCGCTACTTCGCCAGAATCACGTAGGGTAGTCGAGAAAATATTGGTGATATTGTAATTATTCATCTTCTTGGTCGGACGCTTGGCAACAGGTACCACTTCTTTCCAAGTTGCCAGCATGTCTTTAAGACTGAATTCTGGTGGTACCGGTGGCTCTTGCTGGATGTAGCGCGCCATCAAATCGACTTCTTTATCTGTCAACTCGCCAGAAGTACCCCAGTTAGGCATACCGGCAGGTGAGCCGTAATTGATGAACACTTTAAGGTAGTCGGTACCTTTATCCAGTGTAATGTCAGGTGTTAATGGCTTACCGGTCGCACCTTTACGTAATACACCATGGCAACCAGCGCAACGTTGGAAGTAAATTTGTTTACCAAGCTCGAACTCCTCTTTGGTCATAGGAGGTGCTTTAGGATTGATGTTCTGGTGCATCGCTTCTGTTGCGAGCGGTGATCCACCTGCCTGGTATTTTAGTTCTGCTGCACCATGGGTTTTATCTTCTTTTTTATCTTGCGCATATGCAACACCAAATGCCAGTGGCAAGGCTGCCAGCAAAGCAACCAGTGGTCGAACTAAGGGCATACTCATTCCTGATTTCATTTTTATTTCCCCTTCTTGTTGGTAAGCTTTTTTAAAAACGTGGACTGGAAGCAGTTCCTGCCTGCATCTGCCTGATGTCGAGAAGATTACGCTGTCATTTTGGGAATTTCATTGATATTCCTCAAGAAAATATTTTTACTTGAGTTCGGTATGCGCTAGATCAAACTTGACGAGGAACTTAATGTAAAAATACCGCCGCTTTGTGGCGAAAATGGTTACAGATTGGTTTGGCTATTATTTTAGGTATAAATTTGTGATCGACTCTTCTTTTTAATCATAGAATCTAGTGGCGACATATGCCCGCAAACCCGCATGAATAGTGCGCGTCGGCAGGTTGTTGATGATTGAATCAATCCAAGGTCGATGCAGATGCTTATTGGGTGGCGGTAAGCTGTATATACAGTCGCGGCAACACCAGTGGCAGTTCTGCCGCATGTTTGACGACGACATAACTGTTGCTGCCAAATAAGTGTGGCAGGTAATCTCCCGCTTTCTCATCTATCGTGACGCAGAAAGGGGTCAGCCCGAGGCGACGTGCTTCTTGAATCGCGATGCGGGTATCTTCTATACCGTAGCGCCCTTCGTATTTATCCAGATCGTTCGGTTTGCCATCGGTGAGTATCAGCAATAGGCGCCGTCCGGTTTTTTGCTTGCACAATATCTGCGACGCATGTCGGATGGCTGCTCCCATGCGCGTGTAGTAGCCAGGCTTGAGCGCAGCGAGTCGACCGCTTATATTGTCGCTATAACGCTCATCAAATCCCTTGAGCAAATGAAAACGTACATTGTCGCGCCGCACCGAAGAAAAGCCGTACAGGGCAAAACGATCCCCCGTGGCTGTCAGCGCCTCACTGAACAGATATAGACTGTCGCGTATTACGTCAATCACACGAGCAGAATTGCTGACCCACGCATCGGTGGATAGCGATAAATCGGCCAGTAACAAGCAAGAAAGATCGCGCACCTGCTGGCGCTGGTCTAGGTAAAGACCTGGTTCAGCTGCGGGTATGCCGCTAGTTTTTTCTGCGGCAAAGCGTACGCAGGCGTCTAAATCGAGATCGCTGCCACTTACTTGCGCTTTCAGGCGGGTACGCAAGGGTGTCAGTGATTGAAACTGCTGACGTAATCGTTTGGCGGTTGGCTTCAGAGCGACCGGGAGTTCGCACGCTTGCGCATCTCTGGCCAGCATCATTTGAATGCGACAGTGGTTCTCCTGCATCTGCCGTTTGCGATAATGCCATTCTGGATACAGGATGCCGTCGGCTAACACCAGATCATCATCCGACTCAGCGGGCAGATCCAGATCGAAACGAATACGGCTGGCGGTGGTTTTGCCATCACTGGCTACACTCAGAAAATCCAGGTCATTGGCCGCTTTCTCAGCGTCATCATTCTCGTCTTCATCTAGCGCTCTATCCACTTTGACAAATTCGGCCCAGGAAAACAGGCTTTCAGCGCGGAACAGCAGCATGAACGGGCTTTCGTTCTTTGGCATCGTGACGTTTTCTGCCTGACGCCTGCGCGCTTCCTGGTCCTTCTTTTGCTTGCCACCGTTAGGTTGCTGGGGCTGGTTTTGTCCGGCTTTACGTTCTTGCCCTAATGCAGTCGGCGGATTTGGATGTAGCCAGAGCATAACGGGCGAGGCGGGCTTACGACCGGCTTGATAACTATTGACACTACCCGGATCATTTAATGCCAGGCGAATACTTTTTTCTGCTGTGGCTTCTGCGGCAGGTAGTTGATCGGGGCGCGGACGTAATAAGAATTCAGCCTCACACAGACGGCGATAGCGGCTGAGTAATCCCGGCAGTGCAGATAAAGTTGCTAGTGTGGCTTTTTGGTTGCGTATGATCCAGCTCGTCTCTGGCGCTACATCGTGGGCAGCTAAAGCAATCAGCCAAAAATACAATTCACGGTTCAAGGCGGAGTCGGGAAAGTGCTCAATCCAGGCGGGCAGGTGCAAGGTCGTTTCATCGATCCATGCCAGCTCTACTTTTTCGCTGATGCCAGCGATCCGCTCCAGCCAAAGTCGGCGCGCGCCATGGGTGGTGGCGGTACCTGCCTGCAGATTGAGTCCTGCATCCCCACCTAATGCGCGAAAATAAATCGGTGCGACACCGGCGATCTGCTTAAGTTCTACCCGTGCTGAAGGGAAGCCGCGATAGGCGACTCGTGTGATAAGTTTATCCCACAGACCACCAATATATTCTTCCATTTAGTGCTCTCTTAACGGATTTTTTTTAGCATCATCTTCACGTACCAACGCAATTTGTATGGTGCGAGCCTGACTTCCATTGAGAGCGGCTTCTGATTCCGCTCGCACATGGTTAACCCATCCTAACAACGGCCCATCTGGATTGTCCGTTTGCGTATGGGTACAGGCATCTACACATTGGCCACATTGAACACAAGCAAACATCAGGCGTTTTACATTGCGTGGATTTAGACGCATGGGGCAGACATGATCACAGGCTGAAAAGCAGGTCGAACAATCTTTGGCTCGTTCTCGTTCAAAACCCACCACCATTGCCTTATCGCTGCCCATCCAGGCAAGGCTTTGAAATAAACCCACCGCGCAGGCATAGCGGCAAAACAGGTGACGCGCAAACATGAACTCGACAAAAAAGGCCAGGCTCCCTGCAGTAAGAAAAACCGTCTGGTTTCTGGTCAGCGTGCCATGCCAGATATTGCCGTAGATTTCAAAAGGGGGCAGCAGGTAAGTCAGCAACACGACAGCCCACAACAGCGAACACAGTATTACCAGTGGGATCACGCCAAACCACCAAATTGCATCTGGTTTGGTCATGCTGCCATCGGCGTTGCGCTCTGACATTTTTTCGGTATCCCAGATACTTTGCTTGCCGATTGCTTTTCTGAGTGTCTGATTAATTGTTTCAACAATGGAAAAATGTGGGCATAGCCATCCACAATATAATCGGCCCCATTTCCAGCTGACATAAATGAGTATTGCACCTGTCGTTAAGACCGGCAGAAATGCCCTGAGGAAGATATTTAGTGCAGCTTGGGCGGCGCTCATTTTTCCGGCAGAAAAATCGTCCAAGCCCAAGGTCCAGTCGAAACCAAAAAAAATGAAATGCCCTAAATGAAGATCAAGGCGAAAGAGGTTGAATATGGGGGAGACGATAAACAGGATAAAAAATCCCGCTTGCGTTATTTGTCGCCAAGCTTGCACTGGCAAGCCCAATAGCCCTTTATGCGCCGAACCAGTGGCAGCAGGAACTTTGGGGCCGGTGCGGGTTGCCTTGTGATGTGCTTGCTTGACGATCATGCTTACCACCGCTTACTTCCTATCAATGGATAAACGTAGGTTTGTTTTGCCAGGGCACGCGCCAATCCGAACACGCCAAATAAAATCAGAGCGGCATGGCAGGTAACGAAGTATAGTATCAATACCATCCAAGTGTAAGGCGACTGAAAACCACCAAATGTAATAATCAGTCCAGCAACAATAAGCAGCAAGATGCCGGCCCAGATACTGGCGACGATGGTTTGCCGTAGGTGGCAGCGCGTCAATTCAGATTCGCTATTGGTATTTTGATACGCTAGCCAAAGCAATCCTAAAAATCCTAAGCCTGGTGCCAGCAACAGGTTGATTAGATATAAGGCCTCTGCCTGCACTGCAACCGAGACGTGGGTATCTGGTGTATTCATTTGCCAAAACTAGCTTTAATGACTTCTAATAGTGCCGCTGCGGTATCAAGATCATCCGTGAGAGGCTCGATCATTGCGGCTTCGCAGGCCATTACTGGATCGCAACCTGCTTTAATCAAGGTGGCTCCATAGACTAATAAACGGGTGGATGCAGCCTCTTCCAGATCATGGTTTTTTAATTGACGGAAGTGTCCCGCCAAACTTACCAATCGTTGCGCTAGCTGAGTGTCAATCCCTGTTTCTTTGATTAAGATATCTTGTTCAAGTGCGGCCGGCGGATAACCAAACTGAATCGCAATGAAGCGCTGGCGGGTAGATGGCTTAAGATTTTTTAGTAAATTCTGGTAACCGGGGTTATACGATACCACCAGCATGAATTCATTGGGAGCATGGAGCTCTTCACCAGTGCGCTCTATCGGCAAAATTCGTCTGTCATCCGTCAACGGATGTAGTACGACGGTAGTGTCTTTACGTGCCTCGACTACTTCATCAAGGTAACAAATGCCACCCTGACGCACAGCGCGGGTCAGGGGGCCATCAGACCAGATAGTTTGCCCATCGCCGATCAGATGACGGCCAACTAAATCTGCTGCGGTAAGGTCATCATGGCAAGACACGGTAATCAGCGGGCGAGATAACTTTGCCGCCATGTGTGCGACAAAACGGGTCTTTCCACAACCAGTGGGGCCCTTAATGAGCAAAGGCAATTGATGACGAAATGCGTATTCAAACAAGTTACATTCATTCGCGACCGGTTGGTAAAACGGAATGTCTTGTCTTAGGTCGTTCGGTAAGTTCAGTACGCTGTGTGAAGTAAGGTCGTTCATCGTACGCTTTCTTTGTATTTTTATTAATATTTCTACTAAAATTCTTTTTAAACTCGAGTAAAACTGAACCAGATCAGACCCAGTACAAGTAGCAACCAAGCTAGGATGGTGAGACGCCAAAAACCGGCAACATAGCGCAACGCCATATACCGATCAATCACAATGCAGCCTTTGGCAAAAGTTGCCAGCAGCACTGGCAGAATGAACGTGCGGCCAGAAAAGCCGCTTTCCGCCAAAGCAAAACTTAAGCAGGTTAGCATTAACAGAATAAGCCATTGGTAGGTAGCTGCTTTGATATCAATCATGAACACCGGACCTAATGTAAAACATAAATTAGAGGAAATAAGATAATCCAGACCAGATCTATCATATGCCAGTAAGCTGCACCAGTTTCCACCCCATCACAATTCTCTGTCGTATAGCCACCTTGCCATGCTTTTAGCGCAACGGCGCCCAGTATGATCATACCGAGTATCACATGCATAAAATGGAAAAATGCCAAAAACAAATAAAACATGTAGAAGGTATTAGTGGACATGCTAATGCCGGCATTAATCTTGGCGGCAAATTCTAGCAATTTCAATACAACAAAAAATGCCCCGCAAGCGATCGCTGCAATTAACCATTTGCTACAAATTTTTCCATACCCGGTTTGTATTGCTGCCACAGCCCTGACCACAAAATAACTGCTAGTCACAAGTAGTAAAGTATTGATGAAGCCGCTGGTTCGATCAAGTTGTAACTGAGATGCATTGAAAAGTTCAACATGCCTTGATCTGGTAAAAGCATAGGAGATAAAAAATATGCCAAATACCAATAGTTCTGCAAGAATAAAAAACCACATAGCCAAATCACCAGGCAATGGACGTTTGATTCGGGGACTGGAAGAGGAGGGGAGTAGTGCCAGAGTAGTATTCACGATGAGGAGAAAGCCATCCGAAAATTTTCGGATGGCTTATTAAAAAAAACTTACTTGTTAGTGACAGCCACAGTCTCACCTTTGATGAAGAAGCTAAGAATGTAGAGCACCAAGCCGATCAAGAAGATTAAGCCAGAGCCAAGACGCAACCAATAGAAGATGACCAGTTGATCCTGCACTGCCATAAACGACATCGGAGTTGAAGATATTCTTTGCAACCATACCTGCAAAATACCGGCGGCAGTTAAGAACAAGGTAATGAATACCATAGACACAGTCATTAACCAGAATGCCCACATTTCGACCACTTGCGATTTATTGCTATTGGCTTGACGGCCACGCATGATAGGCATGGTGTAGCTGATCATCGTCAATATGACCATCGCATACGCACCATAGAAGGCCATGTGACCATGCGCTGCAGTGATTTGTGTACCATGCGTGTAATAATTGACCGGTGCCAATGTATGCAAGAAGCCCCATACACCCGCACCCAGGAACGCCATCACGCCAGTACCTAGCGCCCATAATACCGCAGCCTTATTTGGATGGTCGCGACGTCGACGGTTAACCATGTTGAAGGCAAAGACGGTCATCATGAAGAACGGTATCGGTTCCAGCGCAGAGAACACGCTACCCCACCATTGCCAGTATTCAGGTGCGCCTATCCAATAGTAGTGATGGCCAGTACCGATGATGCCGGAGATCAAAGACATCGCAATGATCACGTACAACCATTTTTCGATAACTTCCCTATCTACCCCAGTGACTTTCACTAGAACGAATGCCAACATGGCACCAAGGATCAATTCCCACACGCCTTCAACCCACAGATGCACTACCCACCACCAGTAGAATTTATCCTTGACCAAATTACTAGGATTGTAGAATGAGAACAGATAGAAGATCGCCAGACCCCACAAACCGGCAAGCATGACTAGGCTGATACTGGTTTTGCGTCCGCGCAATACGGTCATCGAGATATTGAACAGGAATACCAAGGCGACAATCACGATACCCACTTTAGTCGGTAAAGGCTGTTCTAAAAACTCTCGCCCCATTGTTTCCAATAAATCATTTCCCGTCATTTTTGCTAAAGTGGCGTACGGTACCGAAAGGTAACCGACGATCGTCAATGCTCCAGCAATCAAAAATATCCAGAACATCAGCATTGCCAGTTTAGGACTATACAATTCACGTTCAGATTCTTCTGGAATCAGATAGTAAGCTGCACCCATAAAGCCAAATAACATCCAGACGATCAGCAGGTTGGTATGCACCATCCTCGCCACATTAAATGGAATCGCCGGAAATAGAAAATCTCCGATGATGTACTGCAGGCCCATAATCAGGCCGAACAGAATTTGCCCTAAAAAGAGGCCAATTGCCGCGATGAAATAGGGCTTCGCGACTGCCTGTGATTTGTATTGCATTGTGTTTCTCCGCTTATTTTATCTATTTAAATCTTTTTTATATCAGCGCATTAGCCTTCGATATTAGGCGGCCAATTATTCGTATTAATTTCAGATGAGTATTTAAGAAATTCGATCATGTCTGCCATTTCTTTGTCACTCAGATGAAACTGAGGCATTTGCCTACGGCCTGGGGCACCGGTTGGCTGAGAATTGATCCATGCCTTAATGAAATCAGGGCCGCGACGCTTGTAAACGTTACCAAGTTCTGGCGCGAAATAGGCACCTTCACCTAGTAACGTATGGCAACCTATGCAGTTACGTGTTTCCCAGATTTTTTTGCCGCGTATTGCAGATTCGGTCAGGTTAGCGCGATTATCCTGCTTTGGTAGAGCGGTCATGGTATCGAAACTTAGCCCCAAAAAAAGCAGGAAGAAGAATACCGAGCCACCATAAAAAATATTTCTGGCAGTCGATTTTGTGAACGATGAGCTCATGTCGAGTAACCCCCTTGTTGTTGTAATTTATAAAATGTGCACGTACTGAAATGATAGCCAAGAAATTGAGTCGTTACATTTCCCGATATCTTGTTGATCATATTTGTTTTGTAATCAAAAGTCCTTGACGGTGGTCAACGGTCAAGATTTTCTTGTGTACATTTAAATAAGTTTGCTCTGATTGGCCAGCAATAACTAGAGTTTTTTATAGATTCGATCCTGTATTTCCTATGGGATTGCAGATTTTTTTATGATTCAACATATAAATTTTGTTAAAAATATTTTTTAACCGGAGCAATACCATGTATTAATGATAATGTTTGAGTGCTATTACTTATGAAGGAGATGCACCGTCGATGCGGCTTAGATGGAAATTAACATTACGATAATTTGTTATCCAGGATAAGACGGCGCAGGTTCCAGTCGGCTGGAGCGTCTTGATTCAATGAGGTACTAGTCGTGGCAATTTTTTGATTGTTGCTTTCATTTAGCGATACGCTAAATGAATTGAGCAACCGATTGAGTTGGCCAGCGTCGGGGAGCATGGTGCCAAAAAATAGAACATGCTCCTCATACTGAATCAGGATAGTTGGAAAATTTTCGATATCTACCTCATCCACCAGATGCGCCTGATCTTCAATATCTATCCATGCAAAACATTTGTCCGAATGTTGCGTTATCAGAGCATCAAATTGCGACCGATAGGCAAGACAAGTGTCGCACCAAGCCGCGCACAAACAAGCGACTAGCCAAGATTTTCCTTGCAGGTCATCTTTAATAGAGCTGAGATCTTCAGTATTTTTGTTAAATTCTGCCATGCCGCATTCTAACCTATCGCTTTAGGGAGATAAATGTCTAGTTCAAGCTCATAGAATTTTGATCGAACACTGTAAAATACGCCCATGACAATACTTCTCGCAATTGAAACCTCTACCGAAATGGCATCAGTCGCCTTGCTAAGCAAAAACGGCCTGATTTGTCGTGAGCTATCAGGTGTACAAACACACTCTCAAGGAGTACTTCCGGCTATACAGGCATTATTAAGGGAGGCTGGTATTGGGCTAAAGCAGTGCGACGCGATTGCTTTCGGTTGTGGACCCGGCGCATTCACTGGTGTCAGAACCGCTTGCGGAATTGTGCAGGGACTTGCATTTGGTGCAGAGTTACCTATTTTACCGATCGTGAGTTTGCATGCGATGGCTGAAGCCGCGCGCGCTACACAAACAGAAACTGATTTTGTGTGCATGCTGGATGCACGTATGGGCGAAGTCTACTGGGCCCATTATCGATTCTTGAATCAATCTTGGCAGCAAATAACGGGGCCGGCTTTATCTACATTTGCGCTAGTTCTAGCTTATGCAAATCTGCATGCCGAAGTTCTAGTAGTAGGGAATGGGATTGCGCAGACGATTGAATTTACGAAAAACAAGATAATAAGCAAAATGCCACACGCAGAACAAATTGCACGTCTTGCCTTACTTGATTATTCAATGGGACAAGGACTAGTTGCCGAGATGGCTCAGCCTTTGTATTTGCGCAATAAAATTGCACTGACCACGGCTGAGCGCATGCAGTTAAAAAACCTTTGATACACAATACTGGGACTCCCTTCCCAGCAGGATATAAAGAATGAACGCGTACAGTTTTTGTAAATTGGGTTACGCCGATGTGGATCAACTATTACAGATAGAAGAGCAGGTGTATTCACATCCATGGACACGCGGTAATTTTCATGATTCTTTATATTCTGCTCATGAAATATTTGGATTGCGTGACAATAAACAAGAATTAGTGGCTTATTTTGTACTAATGCCAGTAGTCGATGAAATTCATTTATTGAACTTTGCGGTGAGTGCCTGTATGCAGGGGCAAGGATACGCCCGAATTTTGCTTGATAAAATGAGCAGTTATGTGCGAGAAAAACCGTTCTCATCAATTTTGCTGGAAGTACGTGTTAGCAATCAAAGAGCAATTGAAATCTATCAGCGCTATGGCTTTACTGAAATTGGACGCAGAAAATTGTATTATCCCGCGGCAAATAATTCGCGTGAAGACGCCATCGTGATGCGAATGGATCTGTAAAAAATGTTAAATTGTCTATGAATGATCATCAAGCAAATCTGCTTAGAGAAATGGGCATCGGCCCGATCTGGAAATTACGCCAGAATCCACATATCCCTGAACTTCCAGTACAACTGGCAGCAAAAGTACCAGTTCGCCCAGACGATATCAATGAGTCGATGCCTGCTTTGAAAGCACCGTTATCCTCTTCGGCATCGGCTCCATCATCGTGTCGTGCGTGCGGTTTTTCTGAGATGCGCACGAATGAACTGTTTGGAGGAGGTGAACTGAGTCCGCATTATTTGTTCGTCGGTGAAAATTCGCTTGATGAAGGTAGTGTGCAAGAACCAGCATTTGCAGGAGCATCCGGAAGCTTACTGGATAATATGTTGCACGCATTGGGTGTAAAAAGGGGGAGCAAGGCTTATATTGCCAACATCATCAAATCTAGTTCTGATGCGTCTTCCGGTAACGTTAGTTCGACATCGACGGGTGAAATTTCAGTTTGCTTGCCCTGCCTTAAAAAACTGATCGAATTCATGCAGCCATCTGTGATTCTTGCTCTTGGTAAAACTACTGCGACATCGCTATTGGGGCTAAACAAAGATATGCCTCTGAATAGCTTGCGTGGTCAGGTATATTCTTACCAAGGACTGCCATTGGTCGTCACTTACCACCCAGCCTATTTATTGCGCCAGCCCAGAGAGAAAAATAAAGCGTGGTCGGATCTATGTCTGGCCATGAAGTTATGTCCGACAGAATAACTGCGATGGAAACTTTCCAGACTCTGTTTCATCAAGAGTGGCAGCATTTACACGATCCTCACGTGCGCTCGCTTGCTTGGATGTTAACGTCCCCCAGTCTGCTGGCAATGCATTCCCCAATTTGGCAGAATCAAATTGCCAATCTTATGCTACCTGACAAAGCAGAGCTTCACGCCTGGTTGCTGCAACTGGATCAATATCCAACCAAATTGCATGAGGCGCTAGCCATACATAAACATCGTCGTTTAGGCCATTACGCGGAAAATCTTCTGGCATTTTATTTGAGTCATCAGGGAATATTGTATGCACATGGTTTACAGGTACATGGCGATCATGCTCTAACGATAGGTGAATTTGATTTTTTGATACATCAGCCAAACGGATTGCTACATTGGGAAATTGCCACGAAGTTTTATTTACTTGAAGAAGGTGATGATGATGCTGCTCATCAGCTTGACTTATACGATTATCTTGGCCCGAATCTTGCGGATACGTTAGGAGCGAAGATGGAAAAAATTTTCCATCAGCAACTAGCTCTATCACATCATATGGCATCACAAAAACTGTTGCAGCAAAAGGTAGTTGCCGCGCAGGCGTTGATCAAGGGCTGGCTGTTTTATCCCCGGGCGGCTAAGGACCATAATCTTGTTGAAGGACTCGCGCCTGATCATTGTCGTGGCTACTGGTGGACGCTGGATGAAATCGGTCACTTATCAATTTCTTATGCACTGATTTTAGATCGACTGCAATGGCTAGCACCGGCGCAAACCAGACTGGATTGCGTGATGGAACAGGATGCTTTACATGAAGTGTTGCGTCGCCATTTTCAGCTCGATAATAGTCCTGTGATGTTGGCTATCATGCACAAGCGTGGTGACTTAATGCAAGAGTTTTGTCGTGGCATGATCGTCTCTGACGATTGGCCGACACGCGCGCGCGCAAAACGTCAACAGCATTTGGCTGCGTAAAGCTAGTTCATGCGGAAAATTAATGCTTGTGTTCACCGATCAGAGCGATTGAGTCAAATTCTCTTTGGTTGGCTTGATGTTTTCGCATGACCGCAAACATGGCTCCCGCGACAAATAAACCAAACATGACAATGATGACGTGAATGTTCAGCTTGAGCCAAACCATCACGGCGTAAAGAGCTAGCATCGTGAGTACTGACAGGTTTTCATTGAAGTTTTGTACGGCAATTGAATGTCCAGCACTCATTAAAACATGTCCTCGATGTTGTAATAATGCATTCATAGGAACCACAAAATAACCAGCAAGTGCGCCTATCAGAATTAACAGAGGGTAGGCAAGCCAGACATTGGTGACCATAATCATGACTGTAATTACCAGGCCCATGACAATGCCTAGAGACATCACAGACAATGATTTTTTCAATGGAACAAATCGAGCAGCAGTGACTGCGCCCAGGGCGATACCAATGGCAAAGACACCGAGCAATTCAGTCGATTTATTGAGTGGCATATTAAGCGACTTTTGAGCCCAGTCCAGCACAATCAATTGTAATGTTGCTCCGGCCCCCCAAAACAGAGTCGTTACTGCGAGGGAAATTTGGCCGAGTTTATCTTTCCAAAGTGTCACGAAACAGGCTGCGAAATCAGTGACTAATTTGACGGGATTGCGTTGCTGGTGATCGTATCTGGCACCGGTATCAGGAATGAATAAATTAAATAATGCCGCTAAGGCATAGCACCCTGTGATAACAAACAAAGCCGCTTCGGTGGGTGTAGTAACATCAAAATCAATCACGGGAAAATCCAGCCGAAGCAACATCGTTGATATCTCGGGCGTGATCAGTTTACTACCCATCACTGCACCTAAAATAATTGAAGTAACGGTTAAACCTTCTATCCAGCCATTGGCGGCAACAAGTTTTTCAGGCGGGAGCAATTCAGTCAGAATGCCATATTTAGCAGGCGAATATGCAGCTGCGCCAAAGCCTACTACGCCATAAGCGATGACAGGATGGATATCGAAGAACATCAAGGCACAACCAGCAACCTTAATCATATTGGTGACAAACATTACTCTCCCCTTGGGCAGGGAGTCGGCAAAGGCACCGACAAAAGCAGCCAGCAAAACATACGACAGCGCAAAACTCCACTTAAGCAGTGGCGTCATCCAGGCTGGAGCTTTCAAGGTAATTAAAAGTGCCATCGCTGCGATAAACAGCGCGTTATCGGCGAGCGACGAAAAAAACTGCGCTGCCATGATTGTGTAAAAACCGCGTTTCATTCTTTTTATGAACCTGTTACAAAATGTCACCGACTTGCTTTATACCATGAAAAGCACATGATATTCATGAAATAGGACAAGCAACGAATGTGATACTGGTTAAAATATCAGTACTTTTAGAATTCTCTTTTTTTCGTCACTCTTGAATAATGGCCAAACCAAAAACGAATTACACTTGCACCGAATGTGGTGGCGTAGTGAATAAATGGGCTGGGCAATGCCCGTCCTGTCAGCAGTGGAACACCTTGGTTGAAACCATCATAGAAACTGGCGGCAATCGCTTTTCCGGCAAGCACCAAAGTCTTGCTCAAACCGCCCCAGTGTTGAATCTGGCTGACATTGAAACCGAAGATATTCCACGTTTTGGTACCGGCATTGAAGAATTTGACCGGGTGCTCGGTGGTGGCTTGGTGCCAGGTGGCGTAGTATTGATCGGTGGTGACCCGGGTATTGGCAAATCCACCTTATTGCTACAAGCCTTATCCAGTTTATCCAAAATTAAAAAGGTCTTGTATGTCAGCGGAGAGGAGTCGGGTGCGCAGATTGCACTCAGAGCAAAAAGGTTGATGGCCGACGTCAAAGATTTACATTTGCAAGCAGAGATACAGCTTGAAAAAGTTCTCAATACACTAGTTGACTACACGCCACAGGTGGTTGTGATCGATTCGATACAGACCATGTACTCCGATGCGCTGAGTTCCGCCCCAGGTTCGGTAGCGCAAGTGCGCGAGTGCGCGGCGCAATTGACCCGTGTCGCCAAGACTATGAACATTACGATGATCCTGGTCGGTCATGTTACCAAAGAAGGTGCGTTAGCAGGACCGCGTGTGTTGGAGCATATTGTCGACACGGTGTTGTATTTTGAGGGTGACACCCATTCCAGCTTTCGCCTGGTGCGCGCGATTAAAAACCGTTTCGGCGCAGTAAATGAACTAGGCGTATTCGCCATGACCGAACGTGGCCTTAAAGGCGTGTCGAATCCTTCGGCGTTATTTTTATCCCAGCATGATACTGAGGTCGCCGGTTCTTGCGTGATGGTCACGCAAGAGGGTACCCGTCCCTTACTAGTAGAAATACAGGCGCTGGTGGATAGTTCGCATGCGCCGAATGCCCGGCGCCTCTCGGTCGGCTTGGAACAAAACCGTCTTGCGATGTTGCTGGCTGTATTGCATCGACATGCCGGGGTTGCCGCCTTTGATCAAGATGTTTTTATTAATGCGGTCGGCGGTGTCAAAATTACCGAACCTGCGGCCGATCTGGCCGTGTTGCTGGCAATTAATTCATCCATGCGCAATAAGCCTTTGCCGCGTGGTCTGGTCGTATTTGGTGAAGTCGGTCTGGCAGGTGAGATTCGTCCGGCACCGCGTGGACAGGATAGATTGCGGGAAGCGGCAAAACTGGGATTTTCAATTGCGATGATTCCAAAATCGAATGCGCCTAAACAGAAGATAGAGGGATTGCAGATTATCGGCGTAGATAGAATCGACGAGGCTTTGAATAAAATCCGTGATGTAGATGGGTTGGTGGAATAATGCTCTAGCAGATTCTGAATGGGAACTTCTAAAAACCTAAGAAATTGAAGAAATAATGAACAGCAAAAAATATCTTTGCGATTTCGGCTGAATTTTTTTAAAAGGCGAGATTTTTTACGTTATCAGACGAAAGTTCCCCTCTTTTTAGGGGATTTCTCCCCTATTAACTCACTACAGACGGATTTGTCCCCGCGAGGCTCACCCACCGTCTGAGGTTGTACACCACGGCTTGC
>NZ_JAUSFI010000006.1 GCF_030651495.1 Undibacterium sp. | reverse complement strand
GGCGTGAATCAGCAGATTCCATCGGGGCCCGCAGAATATTTCCCCTGCGATAAGGCCGGATATAAAACTGCAGCTTTACCTATTTTTAAAAAACACAAAAAAACCTTGGCAAATGGAAGGCGTTCATATAAAGCCGCATGGAATATGCGCCTTGGGCCTACGCCTGGTTGAAAATAATAGTGAAAAAAGTCACACAGAATGAATCCATTTGCGTATTACTGACCTTGATAATGCCGTAACCTGTGCATCCAGCAAAGATTGAACAATGCAAAAATCACCAGCGCGCTACCGCAAATCATGACCGCATGCTGTGCACCCGTTACGTGAGTCAATACCCCTGCACTCATGCCAGAGATGGCCGGCATCACCTGGGAAATAATCGTGTACATGCTGAGCACGCGGCCGCGCACATTCTCTTCCACATTCTCCTGGATGCCGGTCACAATGAGGCTGATGGCAATTCCACCCAACATGCCGACACAGGCCAACAGGGCTACCGCAACCAGCGGTGTGCCTACGTTGCCCATCAGTGCAAACAGGAGACCGGACGAGGCAGATGCAATAAAAATGGTTTTACCATGCGGCAGGCGTTTAACGATGAGCATGGCAATGATGCCGCCCGCAATCAACGCCGGCGCCAGTGTGCCGAGGAAAGCGCCGCGCCCCAGTTCACCCAAACCTAGCGTCGTGCGTGCCAGCTTAGGCAGGATGACTTGCATCGGCCCCATCAGCATATAACCGAAAATCGCAGTCACCAGAAGTTGGGCTATCAGCGGATTGGCGCGCACGGCGCGCAAGCCCTCCAGAATCTCGGTAACGACAGGGCGGTGCGATCTGTGACTGGGCTGTGTTACTACACCGAGCAGCAATATCGATCCGGTAACGAATAACACGGTCGCAAGGCCAAACACCGCCGTCCAGCCGAGATACTGACGACACACCGATATTGCCACCGGCCCCAAGCCAAATCCCAGCATGACCAGCAAATTAAAGACCAGCGACGCGCGTCGCAAGCCATCGGCATCGACGACATGTTTCAACGCTGTCATCCGTGCTGGTGCGACAAAGGACCAGCCTATCCCGGCTAGCAATGCAGCTCCGAGCAGGTAGGGTGCGCGGGCAGCAGGATCGGCAATGTAAGCGTCAGCGGTGGCCATGACCAAGGCAGCAAGAATGAAAACAATCTGCGCACCATGAATGATACGGACTGGTGAATGACGGTCGCATAGCACGCCGGCATACCATCCCAGCACTAGCGGCGGCCCGAAGCATAAGCCGAAACCGATACCGGCCAACAAGTCGGAATGCAGTACCTCCTGAGCATACATAATGACCGAATAATTGACGATATGACCGGCTGTAAAAGCGGCCAGGCAAGACAGGAAAAAAGCGATATGGTGGCGTGTCATCGGCACATTCCTGTTTGGTACTGAGTAAAAAATATCATTTCATCTGTATTCGTAAGAGTGTCGGTTGCGCGCCTTCTATATGCCAACTCGGAAAATTGGAATTGGCGGTATAAAGGGTCCCGTCTTCGGTAATCTCTATGTCCCGGGTAAAGGTGGTGCGGCGCGGCAACGGGATAGTGCGCCAGGTTTCTTTCTTGATGTCAAAGGCGAACAAGGCATCAGACTGATTGCCATTGACCCACACTACGCCGCGCTTCTTGTCTACATTCAAGGAATAGGGTGTCTCACTGCCCTTAGGCATGACCGGCAGATCAAATAGCGTGAATTTGCCTGTCCCCGGCACATAGCGGGCAATTTTTGATTCGGCAAAGGCGACTATCCATAAATTGCCGTTCGCATCGGCGCGCAAGCGGCGTGGCCCCAGGAACGGGGTCGGGATCATGGTGATTTTTCCTGTGGCCGGATCTAGTTTTCCGATTTCCTTCGTATGCAGACGCGCAAACCAGACCGTGCCATCCGCTGTCACTTCTATGCCATACGGCAGAGGCGTGCCGCTTGAGGACCAGTCTATCGGCATCCAGTTAGACAACGGCAATCCCCATCCGATCAGCTTAAACAGGATGCCGATTGAGGATACCGTTATGCGCTCTTTCAAGCTGCGGGTAGGCAGATCATAGAGCGTAAATTTTTGCGTGTCCCGATCAAACTTCGCTATCTGGTTAGACAGCGCCAGCGTGAACCACACCCGGTCTTTCGCATCAATGCGCAAGGTGTGCGGATAAAAACCGGCACCGATCTCGTGCAGCACGAAGGTTTTCCTGACCGGATCAAATTCAATCAGGCGGCGTTGTGCAGATGGCGTGATGAAGATGTGGCCATCACGTGCCGATTCCGCCAGCGAGTGCGCATTGGAGGTACTGTCATGGCTCGGGAAATCTTTAAGCCGGCCAGCCAGCAAACCGCCCGGTTTATCATCCGGGCGGTGCGGTATTTTATAGACTGTGACGGCATTGGTGAACGGATCGATTTCATACAAGCGGTCTTGGATATTATCAGCGACATAAACCATCTTGTTTGCCGCTAGCAGCATGTCATGCGTCTGGGACATGGCGTTGCCTATCGGCCATTCGGTGACGACGACATTCTCCAGAGGGCTATTCCACGAGATACCGCCCTGCACCAGTTCGGGATGCTCGCGCAAACGCCGGTATTCGGCGGATAATATTTCAGGCAAGGATTTCTGCAGGTCGCTCGGCAGCCGCGAGCCGTAACGGACCATGCGCTGTATGGTTTTCTGCCAGTCTTCCGGGGAACGCTCTGCACGCGTAAATTCATTACCCTGCTGGTGACAGAAGGCGCACTGCATCTGAAAATGCTTTTTGGCATCTACGCTACCCAGATTGAGCTCGCCCAGCCATGCATTTGCTGGCTTGGCGGCTGCCAGTTTGGCCGGGTCAGTTTCTGTTTGCAGGATCACATTAAGCGTTGTCTGACCGGGGGGCGCAATGAGGGCAGCATCCTGATAACCTGGTTTACGCAGCCGGTATTGCATTTCGCCTGTCCGATCCGGCATGACTACCGTGCCTGCGCTAACGGTATATGCCGTGATTAGCGTCGGTGTGACATGCGGTTTTCCAGGTACCTGATAGCCATGATCAGAAATATCCGGCGGCATAGTGTGTGTCAGCGACTGCGTGACCATCGCCGAAGTCAGTGGTTTGCCAGCCTGGTCTGTGACCGTAACAAGCGCTGCCATTGCAGTGATGCTGATGGCGCTGCAACATAGCAGCCCCGCCAACCTGAACATAAAGAATTTCATGGATAGTCCCAGTTAGTTCGTTGATCGTTTTTTTTTTGGTGTTTCGTCGTTGGGTCGTCGCATCTTGTAGCCAATAAGATCAGATGCCCGTTTCACGCCTCAGCGCTGGTGCGGTTTGCGCGACTGCAGCCAGTAATCGAATACGGCAGCCGAGGTTTTTGCCGGCACGTAGCCAAATTCATCCTTGAGACGACGGTTGTCCAGAACGGGCCGATAACGCAAAAATTTCACTTGCTCGGGGCCATACTGCGTCAATCGCAATTTTTTTAATATCCATAGCGCCGCTTCGATCACGCTGGCCGGCAAGGCTACTACAGGCTTGCCTAGCCTTGCCGCCAATTGGTGAATAGTCAATGCTCCATCCCCGGTCAGGTTGAAGATGCCGCTCTTGCCGCTTTCTATTGCAAACAGGAAGGCACCGACCACATCCTGATCCCAGATGAAGACGAAGGGACTATCGGATCCACGTATGGCAATCAGGCACGGCTTTTCAAACAAATCAGTAATCTGGTTACGCACCGTATCGCCGAGAATGGTGGAGATACGGAAGATAGTCTGCTTAAGTTCGGGATGCGACTGCCGATATCTGGCCAGCATCTCTTCCACCAGACGCTTGTGCCAAGAATAGGCAAATTCATAGTTGCCCCGTATCGCATCCGACTCGCTCAGCCAGGCCGGGTTATCCGCATGGTAGCCGTAAGAGGCGCCGCTAGAAGAAATGATGATGTGACCGACGCCCGCAGTAATACAGGCCTCCAGTACATTTTTAGTTCCCTCCACGTCCACGCTGTATTCAAAGGCACGGTCGCTTTTCTTTCCCGGCGTCACGATCGACGCCAGATGTACTACCGTATCGACGGCATGTTGGCGCAGGATCAGGTCAAGCCCCGGCTGGCGGATATCCGCGGTTAGATAGAGCACTCCTGGCTGGCGCTGCTCCTGAGGAACTTCCCGTACGTCGGTAGCGATGACGGCGGCCAGTTCGCCGGCCGCAATACGCGCAGCAAGCCCCGCCACAAGCTGACGGCCCAGATAGCCGTGGGCACCGGTAATAAGAATGGATTTTTTTGTCATGCGGTCACCTTTGCAAGACGCAAGTCTTTTTTTATCCAGTAGGTCGACAATGCCATGCCGGCAAAAATGTGCCAGATGCCCCACCATGCAGTGACGATCGCCATGCCGCCCAGGCCACCAAAGAAATTAAAGATCAGCACCAGGCCAAGACCAGAGTTTTGTATACCTGTTTCAAATGCAACAGCCCTGCAGTCGCGCTCTGCCAGACCGGTGATTTTTGCCAAGCCATAACCACTCGCCAGCGCACAAGAATTGTGTATAAACACGATACCCACCACCATAGCGCCGTACGCCAGGAAAAAATTCAAGTTCGCTAGCAGGGCTCCGCCTACAAAAATTGCGAACACGATCAATGAAAAGAGTCGCATAGGCTTGAGCGCTTTTGCTGCAAGCGTCGGAAACCGATGTGAAATCGTCAGTCCAAGCACCAGCGGTACGCCAAGCAGCAGGCTTACATCGACCAGCATTGACCAAGGCGAAAGCGAAAAATCGCGCATGATGGCGTGCATGCCGGGATGCTGACTTGCCCAGAACCCGACGTTGATGGGCATCATAAAAATCGCCGCTACGGTTGATAGCGTACTGATCGACACCGAGAGCGCGGCATTACCGCCGGCGCGATGTGTAAAAAAATTGGAAATATGTCCTGCCGGGCACGAAGATACGAGCAGCATTCCCAATCCTATCGATGGCAATGGATTGAGCGCAAGGATCAACAGGTAAGTTCCTGCGGGGAACAGAATATGATGTCCAAACAACCCAATCAATAGTGCCTTGGGGGTGCGTAACGCCTGCCTGAAATCGGACAGTTTCAGATCCAGCGCGACACCGAACATGACCAGCGCCAGGACGAAGTTGAGCGCGAGCAAGGATTGCGGGTTGAAATTAAGATGCACTTGATCGATGTGCATCATGGCTTTACGGCCTTAGCGGCGTTATAAATATAATCGGTATTGGGCATGTCGGGTCTCCATGTATGGAATAGTTTTTTGTTTATATTTATTGTTAGCTGGATTCTCCACAGAAAAAGCGAATTGGAACAGGTTGATTTCGGTCAAAAATTGGTGGCAAACGGACATGCACAAGGTGAAAAGCGTCCGAACCAAACTTATAAACGAACAACAGAGGATATTTCGCATAGAAGTGCGATCCAAAAGTGAAAGAGGGGGGGGTTAAAACGGACATTATTATGCTAGACTTCGCCGATAACGCCACGAATTCAATAAAAAAGATTGAGGAGAATTGCATCAGTATGAACCTCGTATTCCCGGGTATTGACGACAGGGTTGATCCGCCCCATAAACTGGCGGTGCTGGTGGACATCCTGATGGAAGAAGGCATTACGGCGGAAGACGCCTTAGCAGGCAGCGGAATTTCGCCAGCGCAGGTCCTCGATCCCGCCTCGCGCACTTCAGCGCGCCAGTTGCTCGCTGTCTGCAGCAATGCCTTACGCCTTTCCTGCGACCCGTGCATCGCCATCAAAGCGGGTAAACGCATACACATTACCCATCTGGGATTATATGGTTTTGCCTTGCTCAGCAGCAGTACCCCGAGCGATGCCATTGAGTTTGCAATTAAATACAGGCCGCTGGCAGCTCCCTTGATCGGCTTGCATTTTTATGAAGATTCTGACGCCGCAGTCTGGGAATTTTCAGACGTACTATCGCTAGGTGTCGATAGCGAGTTATTCCGTTTTGTTCTGGAGTTCCAGCTCGGCACGCAATTGTCGTTGCATAGCGATATATTAGGACAACCTGTTACGCCGTCAGAAATTATGCTTGCGTTTTCACCGCCGGGGCACGCCAGCGCTTATGAGGAATTACTGGGCTGCCCGGCACTGTTTGGGCAGTCAAACAATGAACTGCGCTTTAGCCGTCAGTGGATGGAGAAAAAACTCACCTTTGCCAACCCGATTACTGCAAAATTAGTTCGCGAAACCTGCGACCAGTTGCTTGCCGAATTGAAAATGTCCTCAGGCATAGTCGGTCAGGTTTTCAGGATGCTGATGGAGCAACCGGGGAGATTTCCCAGCATCGAGATAATCGCTACGCAACTTAATTTGACCTCCCGCACTTTACGCAGAAAGCTAACAACGCAGGACTCCTCTTACCAGACCATTCTGACCGATGTACGCAAGCAGTTGGCAATTGATTATCTGCGCAAGACCCGCATGAGCATAGAAGACATCGCCTCGTCACTGGGTTTCAGCGATTCTGCCAATTTCCGGCATGCGTTTAAAAAATGGACAGGAAAAACACCCAGCGATTTTCGTGCGGTCTAAACCTACATTTTCATGTGAATGGTGTCGGTGATTTCTTTCACCCGTTGCGCGAATTCTAGTTTGATGAACTGACTGCTATTTTGTGTGCCTAGTGTGTCAGTTTAGTATGCCAGCTTTGCTTAATATACAAGCTTAACCCACAGAGCGTCTCATGAGATTTAGTCTGCCACACCTATGAATATTCTGACACAAGCCGCGCATCGGGCGCCAATATTAATGTCGACTGAGGCATTGCCATGCTAGTGGCTTCTGCAAGCCTGTGGCTGTCACTTGGCGCGGTTGGCGCGATGCTCGGCCTGCGCCATCTGCTACATCAGGGTCTGGCACCAGAATCAACGGTGGCAGGATCAAATCCCGCCGACCACGGCTTGTCCGCGCAAGCGGTGCAGATTCCGGGTGCCCAAGGTCTGAACCTGTTTGCCTGGTTTTTGCCTGCACTTGATCCGGGCCCACGCCCGGCCGTCGTATTACTGCATGGCTGGGGCGGTAATGCCAGCACTCTTTTGCTGGCTGCACAAGAGCTGCACCGGTCGGGTTATGCGGTACTCCTTCTGGAATCGCGCAATCACGGCCGCAGTGACAGGGACGATCACAGTTCACTACCGCGCTTCGCCGAAGATCTGGACAGCGCACTTGACTGGCTCTCCGGACAGGCATGCATAGACGCCGGGTGTCTGATGGCAATGGGCCATTCGGTCGGTGGCGCTGCCGTGTTGTTGTCCGCCTCACGCCGTCACGACCTGCGCGCCGTGATTAGCGTGTCGGCCTTTGCCCATCCAGAACAAGTCATGCGGCGCTGGCTAGCTTTACGGCACGTACCCTATTTGCCGTTGGGCTGGTTGGTGAACCGCTATGTCGAGCGGGTGATCGGTGCGCGCTTCGACGACATCGCACCGAGCACAATACTAACGCGGGTAAATTGTCCGGTTTTGCTGCTGCATGGCCGCCAGGACAGCATGGTCCCGATTGATGATGCCCGCAAGCTCTGGCAATATCGTGGCAAGGCTCCTGTCACTTTGATCGAGTGCGACGGTACGCATGAAGGGTTTGACGACCTGGAAGACGTGAGCCGTCGTATCCTCGCCTTTCTGCTTGCTGCGATCTATACTGAGTCCACCCAAACATTACCCCCACCTCCGGAGAACCCATGAAAGCCTTTCAGGACTATTACCCAGAAAATCTGGCGCACTGCTATGGCTGCGGCCGACTTAATACACATGGCTACCAGATCAAGACGCATTGGGATGGCGATGAGAGCGTCACGCGATTCACTCCCGCCGCCTACCACATGGCGGTGCCAGGCTTTACCTACGGCGGCCTGATCGCTTCGCTGATCGACTGCCACAGCACGGGCACCGCAGCAGCAGCCATGTACCGTGCCGAAGGTCGGGATATGGATACGTTGCCATCTTTTCGTTTTGTCACTGGCTCGTTGCATGTGGACTATCTGAAGCCAACACCGATCACGGGCACGCTGGAAATTCGTGGCCGAGTCAAGGAGATCAAGGGGCGTAAGGTGGTGATAGAAACCACGGTACTGGTCGGCGGCGTCGCCACGGCACGCGGAGAAGTGGTGGCAGTACAAATGCCGGAGAATTTTGGCGCGGCCAATACATAAAAGAGAATTGATGCGCATGCCAGCTTTTCATCGCACTGCCGCCAAAAATCGCAGATACAGCGGAAAAACGCAGTTTCGAGAGCTACAATATGCTTGATTGGTATTTCGCTACCAAGTCACTATGATTTATCTTTCTGCCCGCGCATCAAGCTCAGGGCCGACAGTGCAAGCCATTTACCCTTGTGGGGTAGGTGCATCCGCTGGGTTAACATTGCTTCAGCCAACATTACAAAGGATTACTATGAAAACCGCTCACGATCTCGTTACTGCCGCCAAGTCCCGCATTCAGGAAATTTCTGTGGATGACGCCGAACAAGCTATCCGCGATGCCGACGTTTTGCTGGATGTACGCGAAGCGGACGAGTATGCTGCCGGCCACATCCCAGGTGCCTTGCATACATCACGCGGCATGCTTGAATTCAAGCTTAGCAACACCCCGGAGCTCAATTCACGCGACCTGAAAATCGTGCTGTACTGCAAAACTAGCGGACGCGCAGCGCTTGCTGCCTGTGCATTGCATGACATGGGCTACCTGCAAGTAAAGTCCATCGCAGGTGGGTTTGATGCGTGGGCCAGTGCCGGCAAACCCGTCATGAAACCCAGTGTTCCGACCTTCGAATAAGCACGTTTAACTCGGTATGCGCGCTAACGGGAAACGATCGACGTCATGCTACAGCCTGCCAACCCCCTCTTAACTGAAACATGGATATCAATACGCTAGCTGTTGGATTGGGTACGATCATTGGACTGGTAATGGGTCTCACTGGCGCCGGAGGGGGCGTACTGGCCATCCCGCTGCTGGTATTTGGCCTGCATCTGCCAGTGCAACAAGCTGCGCCGGTAGGCTTGGTGGCAGTAGGCATGGCGGCCGCGATGGGAGCGATCTTCGGATTGCGCCAGCGTATTGTGCGTTACCGTGCCGCCGCATTGATGGGAGGGGCGGGGATGTTAATGGCGCCGCTGGGGGTATTTCTGGCGCAGCAGCTACCGAATCGCCCCTTGCTAGCGGCTTTCGCCCTGGTGTTGACCTATACTGCTTGGCGCATGCTACGACGTCCTGCGCTTGCTGCACCGCATCCGGCAACGATCCCATGCCATGTTGATGATGCAGATCAGCGCCTGACCTGGACGCGTCCCTGTGCCCGTGCGCTGACTGGCACCGGACTGGTGTCCGGTGTGCTCAGCGGATTACTCGGCGTGGGTGGTGGTTTCGTCATTATTCCGGCGCTGACGCGTTATACCAACTTGGATATCCGTAGCGTCCAAGCGACATCGCTGGCGGTGATTGCGCTGGTTTCTGTGAGTGGAGTTTCTGCTGCCGCTTTGAACGGAGCTGTGCCTTGGGACATGGCATTGCCATTTGCCGGTGGCGCTATGTTGGGCTTGTTGATTGGGCGACTTGTCGCCAGTAAGCTCCACCCCACCCATCTGCAGCAAGCGTTTGCCTGGTTTTCCTTGGCGATCGCGTTATTAATGCTGGCAAGAGCTTTCGGCCTGACGGTGAACTGATGTGAAGATGGCGCATTATTGCAAGCCGACTCCATGCTGATAAATCGATACTTGTCCCAAGCTCAATTTTAGTAATCTGAATCACACTCTCTGCATTGCGACCCATCATGAATTTCTGGAATCAACAGTTTTCTTCAGATGTCTTCAAGTATGGCAAACAGCCCAATCGTTTTCTGCGTGAACAGGCTTTCCGCCTGCACGCCGGCAGCAAAGTGCTGTTGCCCGGCGACGGTGAGGGACGCAATAGTGTGTGGTTGGCTGAACAGGGACACCAGGTGACGGCAATGGACAACTCTTCCGTCGGTCTGAAAAAAGCAATAGGGCTGGCAGCAGAAAAAAACGTACCCATCGAAGTCGTTCAGGCGGACCTGGAACACTGGACTCCGATACCGGCAAGTGTCGACGCACTGGTGCTGACTTACGTACATCTGCCGCCGAGCTTGCGACCATTGGCGCATCGGCGACTTGTGCAAGCATTGTGTCCGGGCGGCTGGTTCATTCTCGAGGCTTTTCACCCTCGGCAACTTGGCTATCAAAGCGGCGGCCCGAAAGACGAAACCATGCTTTACACGATAGACATGCTCCGTTCAGACCTGGCAAACATTCCTTCACTTCGACTGGAAGAGGTCATCGCATGGGAAGGCGAAGTGTTACTGGACGAGGGTAGTGGCCATCAGGGACCGGCATACCTTACTCGCTATGTTGCGCAGGGCAAATCAAGCCCATTGTGATGTTACAGGACGCACTCCCTTGGCAAGACAAACAATTACTCGCAGGGACACCAGTCTATGTGTACACGATGGCAGTCCAGCTAAGGATATTTGCACACCACCTTATATTGCCATTCTCAATCATTAAATCGTACCGGTTACACCACCCAGATGACCATGCATAGCAGTAGCAGCGCACCCGCTAGCCATATAAGCTTGCGCCAGGGTTGTCCGCCGGTCTTGAGTATCTCTAAGCTCTCTATAAACACGGTTTCGCAGGCACCATTGCCGCTGTCGGTGCGGACGGTGCTGGTGCCGCGCTTGAAGTTGAAACCCTGTTGATGCGAATACTCGGACAAGCGACCGTGAAAATGGATTTGGTCGCCGACTCGTACTGCGCGCATGATCTTGGCGAGTGCCGGGTTGTCGGTCAGCAGGTGGTTATTGGAAATCGCTGTCTGATCAAATGCCGCGTAAGCCTGATTTGAACGGGTGCTGAAATTGCAGGTGAATTGTCCGCTGGAAAAATCGATATCGGCATACGCCGTGCTACGTACGTTATTACCCCAGACCACGCAGAGATCGACGATATTCAGACTATCGTTCCATTCGCGGTGCAGGTAATCCCACCAAGTATCGGCGTCATGCTTGCTGACCACCAGACCATATAAATCGTAGTCGTATAGCGGCTGCACCGTGTAAGTGACGCCTTTGCTGAGTACGCTAAAAGCCGGCTGTTTATTCGCCACCTGGAGAGGCTCATCAAGTAGCGCGCTGGCCAGTTCGGCGTTACCCGGCAAGGCATCGCTACGCCACCATGCCACCAGCAATAGCAACAGGCTGGCGATCAGTATCCATTTAATCAACTTACGGGTCATGGTGATATCTACACTCTCAAAGTTGGAGAGCGTCGATTGTAAGACGTAAAGGTGTCTTGTTGATTGCTCGCAGAAAATATTTAACTACCCCTGCCAGCGCGCATTATCCATGCGGGTTTTCAAGGCATCTGCTCGCAAACCCGCATGGCTAATGCGCGACGGGCCAGGTGGCATTTCAAATCTGAAACGTTTGGTAACTATTCACCCCACGGCTAAACAGCCGAAGGAGCGCGGCCATTAAAGGTTTCCGTTAAGGCCTCGAATAGATTTTG
This sequence comes from Undibacterium sp., assembly GCF_030651495.1. Taxonomy (GTDB): domain Bacteria; phylum Pseudomonadota; class Gammaproteobacteria; order Burkholderiales; family Burkholderiaceae_D; genus Undibacterium. Next base: position 106 of record NZ_JAUSFI010000006.1, on the reverse strand, counting down.
TTTGTTTTTGTGCAAAGTCGAGAGATAGGAGCGAATGGTGCAGAAATAATCCATACCCTGCCAGCTGCGGAAGCAACCGGAAATTTTTTGCTTGAGTTTGACCATG
>NZ_JAUSFI010000028.1 GCF_030651495.1 Undibacterium sp. | reverse complement strand
TACCACCCCTTCCCATCCCGAACAGGACCGTGAAACGACTCCGCGCCAATGATAGTGCTGCAACCAGTGTGAAAGTAGGTCATCGTCAGGCTTTTATTAGAAAACCCCTCAGCAGATTCCTGCTGAGGGGTTTTTGCTTTTTAGCTTGATTTACCGATTTCACTTTTGATAAAAATAATTTATTTTACTTATTCTAATCGCGCTAGCGGAGAGAGTGGCCGCAAAGTGAAATGAAAGAAATGAAATTAACAGATTTTTCACACCGTTCGTCTGCTTCAATTTACTGTTGATCCGGTTTTTGTTGTTCACGGAAATCAAAAGAACTAATATCAAGCAATAAATTATTGCTGCACTATTCCAGTCATGCTGAGATAAAAGTAAGTACCAAGCTTATATCGCTATGTTTGTTTTTAGGTAAGTTTTTAAATAAATCATATATGCCATTGGATTCAAGCCGCCCTGCTTATACCGCATCACTTAATTCCTGAACTAATTGCGAGCTGAATGTTATGTCCACCATAGAAAAAAACGGATTTACCCTGGTCGAATTATTGGTAACGATTACTATTATGGGAGTCATGTTAGCAATGGCAGCTCCGAACTATCAAAGTTTCGTTCTAAATTCACGTATGACAACTCAGGCCAATGAATTTTTAACTATGCTCAATTTTACCCGCTCCGAAGCAGTCAAGCGCAATACCCGGGTTACCATGTGCAAGAGTAGTAATGGAACTACATGTTTAGTTGACGCACTGACTGTAACGAGCGCAAGTTGGCAGCCGGGGTGGATTATTTTCGTCGACGGTGGAACCGCAGGAATTATTGATGGCACTGATACCATATTAAAAGTACAAGGAGCATTGGTCGCAGGCACTACCTTGCAAGGAAATGCCAATATAATTAATTATGTTTCGTATGTATCAAATGGACGGACTCAGTTAGACAATGGAGGTTTGCAGGGAGGGACGTTTAGCTTATGCGGCCCTGATGTATCTCTAACGCGCAGAAGAATTGTAATTACTCCGAGCACTAGCAGAGTCCGCGTAGATAAAGTCGCGGCAGCGCCCATTTGTACTGCATAGATTGGATATTGAAATGAAAAAAACAAAAGGATTCACGTTGCTGGAAGTCTTAGTCACCCTCGTGATCATGAGTTTCGGTTTATTGGGTATTGCTGGCATCATTGTGAATAGTCTCAAGAATAACCAGAGTTCCTATGCGCGTTCTCAGGCTAGCTGGCTAGGTAATGACATCATAGAACGGATGCGCGCTAACCGAGGGACTGCGGAGATTGCACCATCGCCATATAACTTGGCACTTGGCACAGATCCGACTGGTGCTGGTGTGGCGCCAGATGACCTCACTCAATGGCGCACAGCACTGGCTAGCACTTTGCCTTCCGGTACTGGCTCTGTGGTGTTGAATGCAGTAACTAATACAGTCACGATTGTTGTGCAATGGGATGATTCTCATGCGACGTCCGGCAGCAGCGTTCAGTCAATTACAGTCGAGACACGTTTATGAATCGTTATTTAATAATTTCAAAGAATGCCTTGCAGCGAGGTTTTAGCTTGATCGAGCTCATGGTCGCGATGACTATAGGTTTGGTATTGCTAGGTGCGCTGGCTTATTTTTTTCTTGGTAGCCAACAAATGAATCGCTCGCATGACGATGTCTCGCGCATGCAGGAAAGTGGCCGTAATGCTTTGGAGTCCATGGGTGGAGTGATTCGCCGAGCGGGCTATCAAAACGATACCAATCTGATTGCTGGTGTGGCTTTGGCGCTTACCTCGCTGGATGGTACCGATGGTGCGAGTGGCGCGCCAGATACCATTACTGTTCAATACGAAGCTCAGAATGGCGGTGAGCCCGATTGCACCGGAACCAACATTGCCGCGGGGGCGGTAATTACACAGGTTTTTGCAATAGTTCCGGCTACGGCCACTACGCCGCCTACACTCACCTGTAATGGCGGCGTCATTGTCGACAATATAGAAGACATGCAGATCAGCTATGGCATCGATCTGGGTAAAACCGGCTCCATCAGTGCTTATGAAACATCACCTGCCGCCAACGAATTTGCCGGCACGGCGGCTGTGCGTATTAGTCTCTTGGTTAAAGGTCCCGTAGCCAATGTCGCAACCAATAATAGTCAAACTTATGTATATAACGGTGCATCCGTCACTAAAACGGATGGTTTTTTGCGCCAAGTGTATACCTCTACTTTCACCGTCAGAAGTCAGGCAAGGTGAAAAAAATGTTAAAAAATGACCTGAATCATCATTCATATAAACAATCCGGTGCGGTCTTGATTACTGGGTTGATATTTCTAGTGATCCTCACCATGATCGTACTCACTGTATTGCGTAGCGGTACGCTGGAAGAGCGCATGGCGTCCAACACACGCAATAAACAGGTTGCATTACAGGCGGCTGAAGCCGTGCTGCGCGATGCAGAAATAAGCTTGCTGACAGCGCCAACAGCACCTTTTGATCCTTTCGATATCACTCAGTTTACCAATACATGTACCAATGGCCTTTGTTACCAACCGAATGCTGCCAGCACATGGCAAACAATTGACTGGGGTTCTGCAGCAGTTACGCGATCCTTTGCCAGTGTCACTTCCAATATACCCACTTTGACTACGCAGCCTAGATACATCGTTGAAATTATCTTGCCGCCCAAAGGCACCGTTGGCCATTGTGAACCTGGCTTGGCTCAAATTACAGCGCGTGGAGTGGGCAAAGATGGTTCGACCGCGGTTGTTCAATCCACGGTGCGATTCAAAGTTTCTACCAATATTTGTAATTATTGATTTAACGTCTCGGAACATTTCGGAGAAATATCATGCAAGCTAACAATAAAATTTTCCTCAAGGCTGCGGTTGCTGTGTTGGCTATTGCTGGCTTGGCGAAAGTAATCGCGGCTGTCAGCTTTGTGCCGGACGCGCAGCCAGTTGGCTATGTTGGGCAGCCTGTGGCGTCGAGTGCGGATGTCTCTACCGGCACGGCCAAACTGTATTCGATTGACTACAGTTCTACTAATTGGAGCGGAAATCTGCATTCCTTTCCCTTATCTAGCTCTGGTACGATCAATACAACAGATGATTGGACCGGTGGCGCTGCAGCGCAGATTGATGCGCAGAGCATTGCAGATACGCGTTACATAGTCACCATGAAAGGCAATACAGGGATACCTTTTCTATGGGCTCAGCTGTCATCTGGTGCCGGTGGTCAGAAAATTGCACTCGATCCGGTCAGTGGCACGGCGTCTGCCAGCACGTCCCCGATACTGAATTACATCCGGGGGAGCAATACTGGTGAGGGCACGACTTACCGTACCCGCGCCTCCCGCTTAGGCGACATCATTCACTCGACACCGGTCTATTGGGACGACGGTACCAACAAGACAGTATTTGTCGGCGCCAATGATGGCATGTTGCATGCAATTAATGCTGACAATGGAAGTGAGCGTTTTGCGTATATTCCGTCGGTATTGATGCCTAAACTGTCAGCACTCACAAACACTTCGTATACCCACCAATATTATGTCGATGGAAGACTTGACGTTAAAAATTTTGCCGCGCCGACCAGTAAAACGATACTGGTGGGTGCTCTAGGCTCAGGAGGAAAAGGCTTGTATGCGCTCAATGTAACGAATGCCGCCGCCACCTCAGAACCAGATGCTGCCACCAAAGTCATGTGGGAAATCACCAATACAAGTATTAACGGCACTGCCAGCAGCGTCTATGCCGATCTTGGTTATACCTATAGCGCGCCGACCCTACTTACCTTGCCTGATGGTACCCCGGCTGTCGTAGTGGGCAACGGCTATAATAATACCGGTAGTAATGGCCATGCCTGGCTATATCTGATCAAAGCAAACACTGGCGAATTACTACACGCATTTGATACTGGCTCCGGTAGTGTTGCCAGCCCAAATGGCTTGTCATCATCATCTCTCTGGGATACCGATGGTGACGGCAAGCTGGATGCCGCCTATGCCGGCGACATCGATGGCAATCTATGGAAATTCAGCTTAGTTGCGCCCTACACCGTGACGTCGCTGTATACCAATACGGCGGGTGCATCGCAAGCGATCACGATGGCACCGAGCCTGAAAACATTTTTTGATGTGGCACATCCTGCTTTAACGGGGGTGATGGTGTCGTTTGTAACTGGCCGCATGCTGACCGCTGCCGATGTAACTGATACTTCTTACCATTTTGCGTATGGCATCTGGGATGGCGCGCCCGCTGCCAACAATATATTGCTAGAGCAAACACTGACCGAGGCTAATTACACTGGACCAACTTCAACCATACGCGTCCGCACTGCGACTGACAAGAGGCCTGATTGGACCGCCGGAGCCGGTCATCACAAGGGGTGGAAAACGCAGTTACCTATCGGTGGTGAACGTGTGGTGGGCGATGGTGCGTTTAGTACGGGTTTGGTATTTCAATTCTTTAGTACCAATCCCACTATCTCACCTACCGCAATACCCCCCGGAGAAAACTGGTGGATGCAGTTGAATGCAATGACCGGCGGTGATGCTGGGACGACTCTATTTGATTTAAATGGGGACGGGAATTTTACCTCGGATGACCAGGTCAGCGGTGGACTTGATCCAGTTGGCCGCAACATGGGCGGCGGCGTGCGTTCGCAATTGATTGCTTTATCTGCCAATGGTTTTGATGTGTATCAATCCAATTATGATAGAAATAGTGCTCCGGTACCAACTACACCACCAACAACAACAGTAACATCAACGACGACCGGTGATCGTGGCATCTCAGACGGGCATTTTGACTTTGATGTTTATTGTTATACCAATTGCAATGATAGAGTAAAGCCTTCCCCCGGTTCGGTTTCTACAGGTACGAACAGTACAACCAGTACCAATGCTTTGCGCTGGTCGCATATGCATGAATACGATGATATTTATGATAAGACTGGTGTCAATCTGCTGGCACCTAGCCAAGACTTGCACAGATTAAGCCGTGTGCAGTATGGTGCAACCGCGCCAACGTATGTCACCACCAACGTACCCAATACACCTAGCCTGGTTACAACTAAGACTTATCCTAGTTCTGGTGTTACCTTAGTATCTAGCACTAACAGTGGAGGAAAAACGGCGAGTAGTCTTCCGACAACAACATATAATTACGTTAATGGTGCTACCACTGACGCGACCGTGTTTCCGAATAAAACCGTATCTGGATCGAATGTCATTACTACGACAAAATCCACTTACGTGACGACGCTGACTAAGGTTGAAGCTATCAGTACTGGGCCTAAAGTTGGTTCTAAATACCCCTATTACTTGCAAACAACCGTACGAACATGGAGTACGGTTACCACGTATGTCGCGACTTCGCCGAACTTTTCATTCAAAGTATTATTATCAAATCAAGCGTATTCTCCAGCCGTGCATTTAAGCCTGGATGGCGTATCGTCCAGTGCATACGCTTATCAGGCAACAGCTGGGCTTACGATGGCGTCGCTACCCATTTACCAGCTTGGGACTATCAAGTCGCTGGCGCTAGAGATGCCGCTCGATGCCTTTCAATCAAAAGATTGGGGTACCGGCACCACACGTGCGGGTCTGCAGCCTACAACTTATGATTGCGTGGTAGCTAATCCTAAAGACGGGTCACTCGGCGAACGCCGTAATGGTGCTATTACAGTACAAATTGTTGATCCAGCCGTTACTGATAGCAACGTTCAGTTGAATGTGGTTGGCCATCCTGAATTGGGTTACCGCTTAAAAAGCGGTGCCAGCATGACCAATAATCTGATTGCCGAATACACCATATTCTGGCATCACCCGAATGGTAAGTGCATGACAGACTCTGGTTGGACTAAAACACCACCTCAGGATGCGAGTTCATCGGCGACTCCTGGTACCATTGCAATAGGCTCTTCTGATCCGTTCGCCGGTGTTTTTGGAATTGGTGATCCTACTCCTACACCAACGGCAGGAACCATCACGACAAGCGTCACCGCCGCGGATGGCACTGTAACGACTACCGTTGTTGTCACCACTGTGACACCTCTCGGTGGCAGTACAGTTACGACGACTATCACAGTGACACCTCCAGCAGGTGGATCAAGCGGGAGTAGTGTTGGAATTGTGACTGGTGGAGCTGTTTGCACCGGTGTCGGCTGCACTAGCTCCATTAACCCCGATGGTGTGACTAAAAAAGCAGCGATACTCGGACGAATTACTTGGCGGGAGATGCAGCAATGATACCTATACAATTCACTTCTTCCGCGGGTAAGCGCTCACGGGGTTTTACCTTAGTCGAGTTGATGGTCGCGGTCGCTATTGTTGGCATCCTTTCCGCAGTTGCCTATCCGGCCTATACGACCTATGTACTGAGGGCCAATCGGGCGAGCGCTAAAGCCATTTTGATGGAGTCTGCCCAATTAATGGAGCGTTTTTACACCACCAATAGTTTTTATACTGGCGCACCCTTATTGTCTGCAACGGTGCCGAAGGGGGCCTCCGGGAGCGCCATAAAGTACAACATCAGCTTTTCTGTGGTACCTGGGGCTACGGCGTATACTCTTCAGGCTGTGCCAAATGGTGGCCAGACCGCCGATACCTGTGGGACTTTGACTTTAGATAATACCGGTGTGCAAACACCAACGACTGCCGGATGCTGGTAACTGTGCCCAGTTCGCAGGGCCTGAAGTTCTGAATGGACCCTGTTCGCTTGTTTTGAAAAGTGTTTTGTGCGTGGCGAAAAATGGCCTAATTCGTGCTTCATACTGCGGCACTCTAATTAGACTACTTAATAGGTAATGACAAGTTAAGCCGGTGAGCAGTGCATGCTCCCCGGCTTAATTTTTTTTCACTTCTTGTATCGCCTCGGCAAATTCTGATACGTCTTCAAAGCTTTTATACACTGAAGCAAAGCGGATATAGGCGATTTTGTCCAGGCGTTTTAGCTCGCGCATGACCAGTTCGCCCAGGTGGCCTGACAACACTTCACGTTCGCCGCTGGCTAATAGTTTTTCTTCTATGTGTTCGATGGCGGTGTCGACGGCTTCCGCCGAGACGGGGCGCTTGCGTAGCGCCAGCATCAGGCTGGCGCGTAATTTGGCGCTTTCAAATTCTGTCCTGCTGCCGTTCTTTTTGACGATGGATGGCATCGTCAATTCAACCCGTTCATAAGTGGTAAAGCGCTTATCGCAACTGGCGCAACGGCGGCGGCGGCGTATGGTATTGCCTTCTTCCGGTACGCGGGTGTCGATTACCTGAGTTTCATCGTGATGGCAATAAGGGCATTTCATGGCGCGGGCCTTGCTTTTAAACGGGAGTTAAAAAAGCGCCACCTTGTTAGGGGTGGCGCTTTTGCGATACGACTCAGGCTGCGTAGACAGGGAAGGCATCAGTCAATTTTTTGACCTCTGCTTTCACGCGTTCAATGTTGGCAGTGTCATGTGGGTTATCGAGTACATCGGCCAACAAATTACCGACGATGATGGCTTCGGCTTCTTTAAAGCCCCGAGTCGTCATGGCCGGGCTGCCCAGACGGATACCAGACGTGACGAATGGTTTTTCCGGGTCGTTAGGGATGCCATTTTTATTGCAGGTAATGTGTGCGGAACCGAGGATAGCTTCTGCCTCTTTACCCGTCAGACCTTTTGGACGCAAATCGACTAGCATGACGTGTGACTCAGTACGGCCAGAGACGATGCGCAAGCCACGGCTGATCAAGGTTTTTGCCAGGGCATCGGCGTTCTTGACGACTTGCTCCTGGTAAACCTTGAATTCTGGGCTAAGGGCTTCTTTGAATGCTACCGCTTTACCTGCGATAACATGCATCAGCGGGCCGCCTTGTATGCCAGGAAAAATTGCTGAGTTAATCTTTTTGGCGATGGTTTCGTCATTGCACAGGATAATGCCGCCGCGGGGGCCGCGCAGGCTCTTGTGGGTAGTGGAGGTAACAACGTCGGCAAACGGTACCGGATTCGGATACACGCCTGCGGCGATCAGACCGGCGTAGTGCGCCATATCAACCATGAAGTAAGCGCCGACTTCTTTGGCGATTTTTGCAAAGCGTTCGAAATCAATGCGCAGTGCAAAAGCAGAGGCACCGGCGATGATCAGCTTAGGTTTGCTTTCCCGTGCCAGGCGCTCCATGGCGTCGTAATCGATATCTTCCTGTGCATTTAAGCCGTAAGACACGACATTGAACCATTTGCCCGACATATTGAGTGGCATACCGTGTGTCAAGTGGCCGCCTTCAGCCAGCGACATGCCCATGATGGTATCGCCTGGAGTGAGCAGGGCGAAGAATACGCCCTGATTCGCTTGCGAGCCGGAATTCGGCTGCACATTGGCGAAGTTCGCGCCAAACAATTGCTTCAGACGGTCAATCGCCAGCTGCTCAACCACGTCGACGTGTTCGCAGCCGCCGTAGTAACGCTTGCCAGGGTAACCTTCGGCATACTTGTTGGTCAGTTGTGAGCCTTGCGCTTCCATCACGGCTGGCGATGTATAGTTTTCAGAGGCGATCAGTTCGATATGTTCTTGCTGGCGCAGATTTTCTTTTTGGATGACAGCAAAAATTTCTGGATCGATATTGGCGAGGGTATGGTTTTTTGCAAACATGGTTTTCCTGTTGAAAGACGTAAAATCGTGAATGATTGTGGTGACTGAGGTGTTTTACATGAAGTGTGGGCAGCCTCAATCGCTCTTACCATCAGGCTTACCCAGGCGCACGGCTAGAATTGATGAATGCTACGGATCAACTCTGCAAATCTCACGCTTCCCGATGGAACTCCATCTTGTGCTGCAAAACCAATACATTATTAAGTTTTGAGCATTTGCGCCAGTTACGTGAGACGAAATGGTGAGCAAATTTTACGTGAAGCAGAGAAATTGGGCAAGTTCCGTGATGAATGAATCCGGTACTTAAGAGATAAAAGACTGATTTCCACGATGAAAAAGAAATATGTTCTCGCTGGAAAATTACCCCCCTCCGATGACGTATCCGCGCTGTTTTAATTCGCTTGATCAGATCGCTATTCACGTAACCGGCGGGGTGCTGGAAAGAATTTTTTCTACAAAGTAACTGTTTGCTCTTCTGTCTTGCGCTCGATGAGTTCAATTTTATAGCCATCCGGATCTTCTACAAAGGCGATCACGGTTTTGCCGCCCTTGACGGGGCCAGCTTCGCGCGTGACCTTGCCGTTTTGGGCTTTGACTGCCGCGCAAGCGAGCGCCGCATCAGGCACCGCAATCGCGATATGGCCGTAGGCGGTACCGAGCTCATAGCTTGCTACGCCGTAGTTGTAAGTTAATTCCAGCTCGGTGTGTTCCGGGTTACTGCCGTAGCCGAGGAATGCCAGGGTATATTTGTACTCGGGGTTGTCTGATTGACGCAGCAGTTTCATGCCCAATACTTCGGTGTAGAAATCGATAGAGCGTTGCAGATTACCGACGCGTAGCATGGTGTGGAGGATGCGCATAGCTTCTTTCTATAAAATATACTCCATGGGAGTATGATTGGTTTGACTGTATTTGCGCACATAATGATTGCGCAATAGGAGCATTACTATGGATACTCCCCTAAAACACGGGGAGATCAGCCGTTGCATGCTGGCGCAAGTGGCGTCTGGCGAGCTCAAAATCCGGGAACACCGATTGCACATGCGCCCAGAAACGCGGGCTATGGTTCATCTCGTGTAAATGAGACAGCTCATGTGCGATCACATAATCGATCAGCTCGGGTGAAAAATGGACCAGGCGCCAGTTCAGGCGAATTTTTCCTTGCGAGGTGCAGGAACCCCAGCGTGTCGTGGCGCTGGAAAGTGCCATCGACTGATAGCGTACGCCGAGCATTTCTGCATATACCGGCATACGGGCAGAAAAAATTTGTTTGGCTTGTTGCTGCAACCAGCTCTTTACTCTGTCCTTGATTTTGTCTTCAGGGTGTGGCTGTGGCAGGGCCAGATGCAGCTCATGCAAGACGTCATCGTAACGCATGCTGGCACGCCCAGCGCTGGCGATACGCAGCGTCATCGGCTTACCCAGATATAGAAAAGTCGCACCATCTTCCCATCGCATCGCCACTTGTACGCGGCGTGCCAGACGCTCGCGCCTTTCGCTAAGCTTGGTGAGTATCCAGCGCTGCTTTTCTTGTATTGATTGCTCAATCTCGGCGATGCTGACCCAGCGCGGTGCCGTCACGCGTAAACCATCTTGATTGATCAGAAAGCCTATGCTGCGGCGCGTGGAGCGCTGCAAGGTATATTCCAGCACCTGGTCTTGCAGCAGAATTTTACGTTGATTGGCGGGCGGGGCGGTTGGCGTCGCAACAGGCGCAAGCGTTGGCGGAATGGGTCTTGCTAGCGCTTTCTTGACGCCTGGCGGCGGCCTGTCGGAGAACAGCAGGTCGCTAAAAAAATCCAGTTGCAAGGCGCGTTGTATTGCCTGGCCTAATGATAACGAGCGCGGTTTCATTTCAGTACTTGTCGCTGAATAGTCTTAAAAGAGATTATTTTTGCTGATTATTCTGTTGATCGTTTTTTTGGTCGCCTTGTCTATATACCTGAGGCGAAATCACGCGCATTTCTGCCTCTATCCAATTCTCTACTTTTTGCATTAACTCTGTTGCTGTCAAGCCTTCTGGGTAAATGGGCTTGCCGACAGAAACGGTAATCAGGCCGGGCTTTTTGATAAACGAGTTTTTCGGCCAGCATTCGCCCGAGTTCAGTGCGATAGGAATGACCGGGGTATTGGTCTCAATTGCCAGACGCGTGCCGCCGCCTTTGTAGTTGCCTTTTTGTCCCACCGGGATGCGCGTTCCTTCCGGGAACATGATGACCCATTGGCCATCCGCCAAGCGGTTTCTGCCTTGCACGACAACTTGCGCAAAAGCGTCTTTGCCTTTGCTGCGATCGATCGGGATCATGCGCATTAACGCGATCGCCCAACCAAAAAAAGGAATATAGGTAATCGATTTTTTAAACACAAACACCAGCGGGCGGGGTGTCGCAATCAGTAAAAAGATGGTTTCCCAGGCGGACTGGTGCTTGGACAATACGATCACAGGGCCATCCGGAAAATTTTCAAAACCTTTGGTTTGGTAGCGTATACCGCAGATGACTTTGGCTGCCCAGATCATGAACACATTCCAGCGCGCAGTAGCGTAATAGCGCTGATTGTAGGGCAGTGGAGCAAATAAAAAGCAGATGGGTGCCCAGATTACCGTTACGGTGATCATGACCAATAAAAACAGCAAAGAACGTATAAAAAGTGTGAACTTGAGCATTGTATTTTTCAATTCTAATGGATCATTCCGTCTAACTTTTAGCTGGAATGATGGTAACGCGCTTACGCAAATAGTTAATATTTTTTAAGCTTTTTTGCGTAAGCCCTATATGGCTACAGATTAGCTTGTTGCAGCATGCTCTTGCTGGCTGCTCAGCAGCGCATCCACCATGGCTGCCAGGTCAGGATAAACCTGTGTGCCAGGGGGGAGGCCGCCTTTTTCTTGGGTTTTCTGGCCTTTGCCCGTCAAGACCAGATGAGGAACGCATCCGAGCACAAATCCGGCTTGCAAATCGCGCAATGAATCACCGACACTATGCACACCTTTGAGGTTAATCTCATAACGGCGCGCGATTTCTTGCAGCATACCTGGTTTGGGTTTGCGGCAATCGCAACTGTCATCGGCGATATGCGGGCAGAAAAAAACCGCATCAATCTCGGCGCCGGCTTGCTGCGCTGTGGCGTGCATTTTTTGGTGTATCGCATTGAGTGTTGCCATATCAAATAACTTGCGCGCAATGCCCGATTGGTTGGTTGCCACCACCACGGTATAGTCAGCCTGGTTCAGACGGGCGATTGCATGCATGGAGCCGGGCAGGGCATGCCATTCATCAGGGCCTTTGATGAAGCTGTCTGAATCCTGGTTGATCACGCCATCACGATCGAGAATAATGAGTTTCATCGTGCGTCCCTGTGCGTTAAGCTGCCAGCTTTGAAATGTCAGCTACCTGATTAAGCATACCGTGCAACTCTGCCAGTAAGGCTAAGCGATTGTTGCGTAGCGCAAGATCGTCCGCGTTCACCATCACGTCATTAAAGAAGGTATCGACTTCGCCACGCAATGCTGCCAGGGTCTTGAGTGCGCCAGTAAAGTCGCCTTGGCTAAACGCCGCATCGACTTGCGGTTTGATGTCCAGCATGGCCTTGTACAAGCCCAGTTCGGCAGCTTCTTGCAACAGCTTTGCGTCGATTTTTCCTGGTGCGCCTTCGGCTTTTTTCAGGATATTCGTGATGCGTTTGTTGGCGGCAGCCAGCGAAGCTGATTCTGGCAAGGCAGCGAAGGCTTGCACTGCTTGCAGGCGTTCGACGATATTATTCAGGGTGTCGGGGTGTTGTGCGACGACGGCTTCAACTTCATGCTGCGAAAAATCTTTATCGCGCAACTGACCGCGCAAACGGTCAAACATAAAGGTCAAGACATCAGCAGACGGGTTTTTAAAATTGCTATTGCCGGCAAACACGCCGGCAGCATCTGTCATCAACTGATTTAATGACAAAGACAAACGTTTTTCGACCAGCATACGCAATATACCTAAGGCATGGCGGCGCAAAGCAAAGGGATCTTTATCGCCAGTCGGTTGCAGGCCTATGCCCCAGATGCCAACCAGGGTTTCCAGCTTATCCGCCAGCGCTACCGCCGTACCAGTGGCAGTGGCAGGTAAGGCATCACCGGCAAAGCGCGGTTGATAATGTTCTGATGCCGCCGCCGCAACTTCGGCATGCTCACCATCATGCTGGGCATAATAGGTACCCATGATGCCTTGCAGTTCAGGGAATTCACCGACCATATCGGTCAGTAAATCGGCCTTGGCCAGCATCGCGCCACGTTCTGCCAGGGCGACATCTGAGCCCAATGCCTGTGCGATTTTTCCTGCCAATGTTTTAACGCGTTGCATGCGCTCAGCCTGGTTGCCGAGTTTATTGTGATACACCACATTCGCCAGCATCGGTAAGCGCTCAGCCAAGGATTTTTTCTTGTCTTGCTCAAAGAAAAATTTGGCATCCGACAGGCGAGGGCGTACTACGCGCTCATTGCCCTGAATGATGTGCTGTGGCGTTGCCGTCTCAAGATTTGAGACGATCAAAAAGCGCGAGCGCAACTTGCCTGCCGCATCGGTCAGTGCAAAATATTTTTGATTGGTCTGCATGGTCAAGATCAGACATTCTTGCGGCACCGCCAAAAATTCCTGCTCGAAATGGCATTCATACACGACCGGCCATTCTACCAGGGCGGTGACTTCGTCCAGCAGCGATTCTGGCATCAGCACCAGATCGTCGCCGGCTTGGGCCAGCAAGGCGCTGCGGATTTTTTCTTTGCGTTCTGTGACGCTGGCGATGACTTTACCCTGGCTTGCCAGCGCGGTGGCGTAATCGTCGGCATGCGTAATACTGACTTCACCGGCGGATAAAAAGCGATGTCCTAATGTCAGGCGGTTACTGGTCAAGCCTAGCAATGCCAGCGGAACGATGTCGTTGCCATGCAGTGACAATATGCGGTGTACCGGACGCACAAAATGTACGGTTTCACCATCGGGGCGCTGGTAACTCATGACTTTAGGAATCGGCAACTTACTGATGGATTCTTCCAGCGCGATTTGTAAACTGGCAGCAAGTAAGGTGCCTGGTGCGGTGTGACTATAGAAAAAACTCTCGGCTTTGCCATCGACGGCACGCTCGAGATCGCTGATCTGTAAATCAGGAAATCCCAGGGCGGCTAATTTTTTCGCCAGTGGTGCGCTGGCATTGCCAGAGGCATCCAAAGCGACCGAGACTGGCAAGACTTTTTCGCGTAATAATTTATCTGGCGAGGTGGCGCGTACCTTGCTGATGGAAACGGCCAGACGGCGCGGAGAGGCGTAACTAGTGGCGACAGAGTCGTTTTCTAAAAAATCACGTGACTTCAAGCCATTGACGATACCAGCGGCAAATGCCTCACCCAGTTTGGCCAGTGCCTTGGGAGGTAATTCTTCAGTAAATAATTCTACTAATAGTGTTTGGTTCATGTTTCTTTATTCCGGGAGGTATCGTAGCCAGTAGCTAGCTAACTAGCTAACAATCAAGAGGGAGCGAAAATCCAATATCGCATGTGAATAAACTAAGCAGCCTTCTTGTGCTTGTCATCCGCGGCGCACATAGGGAAACCGAGCTTCTCGCGCGAGGCATAATACGCCGCAGCGACCGCACGCGACAGATTACGGATGCGGCCAATATACGCGGCACGCTCAGTGACTGAAATCGCTCCGCGTGCATCGAGTAAATTGAAGGTGTGGCCCGCTTTCAAGATCATTTCGTAAGCTGGCAAAGCCAGAGATTTTTCTTCCACGTCCAGCAGGCGCTTGGCTTCGGCTTCGTAATTGCTAAACAGCGTAAACAGGAAATCGGTGTTGGAATATTCAAAGTTAAAAGTCGATTGCTCGACTTCATTTTGATGGAATACATCGCCATACGACAGGCGCACGATCTGGCCGTTTTCTTCGCGCTCGGTCCAGACCAGATCGTAGACGTTTTCTACGCCTTGCAGATACATCGCCAGACGTTCAATACCGTAAGTGATTTCGCCTAAAATAGGTTTGCAATCGATGCCGCCGACTTGCTGGAAGTAAGTGAATTGCGTCACTTCCATGCCGTTCAGCCAGACTTCCCAGCCCAGACCCCAGGCGCCCAGCGTTGGGTTTTCCCAGTCATCCTCGACAAAACGGATATCATTTTGCTGCAAATCCAGGCCCAGCGCTTTGAGCGAACCCAGATACAGATCGAGAATGTTTTCCGGTGCTGGTTTCAGTACGACCTGATACTGATAATAGTGCTGTAAGCGATTTGGGTTTTCGCCATAACGGCCATCTTTAGGCCGGCGCGAAGGCTGTACATAGGCGGCGCGCCAGGGCTCAGGTCCGATCGCACGCAAGAAGGTGCCGGTATGCGAAGTACCCGCGCCGACTTCCATATCGTAAGGTTGTAACAAGGCGCAACCTTGCGCAGCCCAGTATTCTTGTAATTTTAAAATAATTTGTTGAAATGTAAGCATCGTGCTATCTGCCTTTTTTCGCTGAATGGGAGCGGCGAAGAATATTGTTTGCCAAACCTTAGATTTTAACGGGTTTTCATTTGTATAGGAGAATTTGCTCACTGATACGGGCAGATGTTGCCGCATTGCGCCGCTTATCACGGGCAAAACCAACGTTTAGGGTGACGTGATCCGGCATCGCTCAGAAGTGGGGGAGTGCTGTCATGCCAGGTTTTAAGCCACAAACGATTGCTGACCCAAGTCTGGGTGATCGCAAGGATTGTATCCGTTTAAGGTTTATTTTTTGCGCTGCAAACTTTGCAGTAAAGTATCCACCTCCTGACTCAGTGGAATGCTATGTCGGCGCAATAGCTGAATATGCAGCACCATATTTTCCAGTACCAGTTTGGCCGCTACGGCCAATAGAGTAATGTGCCGGTCTTCTTCGCTGAAGCTCTCTAGTGATTGCGCCATCTCGCACAAGTGATTGACCGTCAGGCTGCGTAAATCGTCTTCCTCGAACGGCAAATCGGCGAAGTCGATAGGGTCTTCTTTTTCGACCTCCATCATCAGTTCTTGTAGCTGTTCTGGTGTGACTAGCATGAAGCACTCCCGGTGACCCGCTTATTTTTATTGTAGACCGTAGTTTTGCTGTCCGCTCTATTTTATTTCCTGGTAAATTCTTCATCGTTTGCCGACGCATTTCACGCGCCCATTTCTGCATTCTGTCGCAAACCAATTGAGCCTGGCACGTATTGTTTTTATGATGGGGTCATCGAATCAAGATATCCTTGTTTCCCCTTGTTTAGTAACAGCAGAAAGGCAAATGCCATGAAAACCAGGACTCGTAACGCTCTCCTCGTATTAGGCGTATTGTTGGTATTGGTTTGTAGTGCGATGTTCTTCGCGGATGAAACTTCGGTCATCATCGATGGTGAGAAAATGAATGGTGCGGCAGGGTTTTGCGTAGCGCTGGCGGGTGGCGTAATTGCCTTGGTTGCGACATTTTTTGCGTTCAGCCTGACTGGTTTGGTGCTGGTTGGCGTCTCGCTCTTGTTGGCAGGAGTTGTTTTTGGTGCGCTAGTATTGGCATTGTCGCCCTTGTTGTTGCCAATTTTGCTGCTGACTGGCGTGTTCATGCTGATCGCTAAACGCAAGCATGCATAAGTCTGCCGGTGGACTCCAGCACAATGTGCGTGTTTATATGTTGTGCTGGCAATGTATCGTTCTAAACATTAAATAAAATAAATCTAGCTAAATATTAATTCATGGTGTATATTTCGTTTCGTACTTGCATCAGGTCGTAATATTGTTGGTCCCAATTCTGCATGGCTGTTTCTTCTAGTCGTTCTGTTTTATTTCCTCCGGTTTAATTCTTGGTTTCAAGTGCCTTCAAGGCAAGTTTGCCTATTTTAAAATTAAAGGAAATAACATGAGCACTCAAACAGGTATAGTCAAATGGTTCAACGATGCTAAAGGCTTCGGCTTCATCACTCCAGATGCAGGCGGTCCAGATTTGTTCGCCCATTTTCAAGACATACAATCTACTGGTTTCAAGAGCCTGTCAGAAAACCAACGCGTTTCTTTCGAACGCAGTGTTGGTGCTAAAGGCGACAAAGCTAGCAATATTCAAGTTCTTTCTTAATTAAGTAACGGTCGGTAATGTTACGTAACGTTCGTTGCGTTGCCGATGACTTAAAAGATAGACCTTAGCCTCACTTTATTCCTTCTGTTTAGTCATGCCTAGTAGGGACACCACGCAGATAGCATGGGTTTTTTCTGAGTCAGCAGAGTGGTCGGAATCAACAGTGAGGCAAAATTCACATACTAGAAAATTCGCTCTGCGATATTTTCTACAGCGCAGAACAATTCCTACCGGCTAAGGACACCACGCAGATAGCATGGGTTTTTGGGAAAAGGTTTAATTGTTCAGTGAAAAAATCACCAGTAAGAGCGTCATCGTCATGATTGATCACATGGCGTTATTCTCGAACGCGCAATCAATTCTAATCGGCCAAGGTTTGCACAACGCAGGCTTTTCGGAAAATGATTTAGTTGATTTGTGAAGCAATTAATTTGTTTACTAGTACGACTGGTGCGCTAACGGTCTGCCGCAAGGCGGATAGCTTAACGTACGATGAAACATCGCCAGAGGCACCGCGCAGATAGCACGGGTTTTTGGTTCGCCGGTGGCACCACGCAGATAGCATGGGTTGCCGGCAAGTCGTCGCAATGAAATGGAGAGCCCGCCTTTGGTGGGCTTTTTTGTTTTTGTCGCAATGATGTGGTAGTTGATAAAGTCATTTAAAAACAACGTTTTATGGAGCATTTTCTCAATGATAGGGAATGGTAGTCTAGTATGGTTTGGTGTTAAATAGGTATCATTTCAGGTATTGCTTTTTTAAACGGTTAAAGTGAAATTGAGAGAGCTTTCAAGTAAAGTACATTGCCGTACCGGCAGCTTTGGGAAAATAAGGTCACTCAGATGCGCCGCCGTTTCGATTATGCGCTGCGTATTGCAGGAAGGGCAAACACCACGCCCCTTGCAGGAGACGACGACCAGAAAATCATGACCACAAGCGTCACAGCACGCCCGTGCAAAACTGTCCGCGAAGATGCAGCACTTGAGGTATTTGCGAAAGGCGAATAGATTCAATTGATGAGGCGCTATGTCATCACGGAAAGCTAACAAGTGACAGGTGTTTTCGGCATTTCAATATTCAGGGAGTCACATCAGCAGCGGCTATCCGTTTCTTGTTCTTATCCGAGAGTACCTGAATCAATCCATCAATGCCGCTCTCGTTGATGATCGTGGAAAAGCTACCCTTGTAGGTTTCGCTCAACCAAACGCCCAACACATTCACATCATAAATTTTCCAACCATCGGGTGATCTGTATAGGCGATATGCGACCTTGACTGGCTCCGGGCGTCGCGGCAATATCACCTGGGAATGCACTTCCACTTCGGTGTCGGCAGGATCGGCGCGCAATGGCGAAAACTTCAGCTCTTGATCTTTAATCAGCGACATCGCGCCTGAATAGGTATAAGTGAGCAAAGTACGAAATTCATTGATCAGTTGCTGCTGTTGCTCGGGCGTGGCGTCACGCCAGTAGCGCCCCACAGTCAATGCGGTTGCACGCTGGAAATCGAGATGCGGAATAATTTTTTCTTCCACTAATGAAAATATGCGTTGCCGATTGCCAGCTTGAATTTCTTTGTCGTTGCGCGCAATTTCCATCACCTCCTGGCTGACGCGTTTGATCAGCGCATCTGGCGCTTCAAGCGCAAATGCCTCATCGATGAAAATGAGAGCGCCAAGCGTTACACTCATAATCGCAAATAGTTTGGTAAAGGTTCTCATGATTTCCCAATCGAAAGAAATGACGCATGTCCACACTATTTTGATCGATGATGGTTAACGGCGCTTTAGATTTATCAACTGCCTTTCCTAATTATGGTGACTTGGCGGCAAATTTTTGCACATACATATCGCGATCGGCCACCTTCAGCAGCGTCACTCCATCATGGCCATCGGTAGGGAAGTGCGAGATGCCAATTGCTCCGCCGAGCTGTACCGCTGGTGCGCCAGCCACACTGGTGAGCGTGAGCGGCATGGCTAGCGCCGCGTCTATATAGTGGCGGATCGGCGTGATATCTTCGCGTCTTGGCAAGTCGTCCAGCATAATGACAAATTCGTCACCGGCATAGCGCGCTACGATATCACCCGATCGCACATTGTTACTGAGGCGACGTGCCACTTCAATTAAGGCGAGGTCGCCAACATCGTGCCCGAAGGTATCGTTGATTGCCTTGAAGCCATTGAGGTCTATGAATAATACGCCAAACGATTTTTTCTCAGCCTGCTGAGTGCATTCGATAATTTTGGCATTGAGTCGACGCTCGAATGCATCGCGGTTGCTCAATCCGGTTAAGCGATCTGTTTGCAAACGCCTTTGCATCGTTTTGAAACTGTTTGCGAGCACGCCAATTTCATCTCTTCGCTTAATTTCTAAAGGGGTATCGGTCACGCCGTTACCTACTTGCACCGCCGCCTCCGATAAGCGCTTCAAATCGGATGCGACCCAGTTTAAAATTTTCAAGCCAATCAGAATCGCGAACAGAGCGGCGAGGGCGCTAATCAATGCGGTGCGTTTGATGTTGTTGATCACATCGCCCATAAAATCTTTGCTCGGTACCGCGACCACGGTAATCCATTCCAGGCCTGTATTGTCTTTTACTTTTTCGTATGCGACATGAATCCGTTCATTGGCGTCATCTTCAAAGCTGAAAGTTCTGGCGTTCGATTTGCTGTCTGATTCCGGGTTTAAATCCATTAGTTCCCGATACACGGCATTCAGGAATTCATTCCCGCTGTCTTTGGCATTGATGCGGACATTGCTGCCATCTGGGAGTCGTTTTACATTGGGCCCTGCTGAGGAGGCGATTAAATCGCCATTCGGTTCTATGATAAAAGCCAAGGCATGCTGTGACATTTTAAGATTCCGCACGAAGTCATTGAGCGAGCGCAATGACATGTCCGTCGCGACCACCCCCGCTAGTTTCCCCCCCGCGCCCATCACCTTGCGCGCCCGCGTCGCCACCAGATCCTGTGTGCCGAAATCAATGTACACCGAGGTCCAGGTATCATTTTTGGCGCCGGCACCTGCGGTGTACCAAGGGCGCGTTCTGGGGTCAAACAGCTTTTCTTCTTTTGAGTGAAATTGCAGCTTGCCCGCGATACCCTTAAAGCGGTAACGGATGCGATTTTCTTCGGATTTTAGTTTAATCCTCAGTTCGCCTTGCTCCAATGAGTGACGATATAGCCCCAGGGCTTGACCGGCAGTATTGCCGTAATAAACGTAATTATTCGGGTCAATATGCAATGAAGTGGCGATCCAGAATCGGGTGCGCAGATTAGTGAAGTCTTTGGCGATATCGTCGGGCGCCAGCATGCCGTCTGGAAATGCCGCTTCCAGCGTGGCGCCAGAGCCCACCAGATGCCGGTCTATCGCCTGGCCGATACGTTCTGCCGTCTCTAACAATAAATGCTCAGAGACCGTCAGTACCGCACGGTCGCCCGCACGGTAAGATAGCAAGCCTATGGCTGCGGCCAGACCAAGAACGAGTGCGACATAGGGGACGATTAATATCGTGCGTAGTGAAAACCGGCTCGAGTTCGCTGGTTTTGATGAGTCGTCCATATTGATATCTTGATATAGGTATAAAAAGTGATGGCTGCGTGCAAACTGCAGCGCAGCGAATATAGCATGATGAATTGCTTCAAAGTACAGCTTTATGCTTCTCAACGGGAATAAAAAGAGGCAATGTTTCATTGCTTTACATTGATAGCCTGCGCATTTATGCCAGGCGCTGTGGTGATTTGTCAGATGCAGCGATTTTTATCCTCATTGACTGGCTGCATCCGCCAAGTTTTTCGTAAAAAATCACATACCGTGCGTATCCGTTTGCTCGATGTGAGTTCTCGATGCGTACTCAGCCAGACGGGCAGGCTTGGCAGTGGCTGATCAGTCAGCACGCCGACCAGACGTATACAGGTGGAGTCTTCGATAGCGTCGGCCAATTTAATCGGCGCTCAGAAGCAGATGCCTTTGTCGCTGGCATTGGCCGCCGCGACAAGTGTAGGGCGATCGGCAGTGCCGTAACAGCCGCCTGCCGGCAACGCGGGTGGCTTTGCCGATGATTTGCGCTTCGATTTCCCACCCGATTGGCTGCGTGCGGCAGGAGGTAATTTGTAACATGCGTAAAAATTGTTTCCGTAAAACAACTATTTAGGGTTCGGCCGGCTCTGGTTCGGGTTAGAATCCGTGATTGTGCAAAAGTGACGATGAAGCATTTATCTGGTCACGCTGCAGTCCTTATTCGCTATTCTGATATTTACTGAGCTTGTGCATATACTACAAAAATTTTTGTATAGCTGGTTGCGGCCGGAGACCTATACCCGCTTATTTTTATCCCTGTTCCTGCTGATACTGGCGGTCAGTGGCCTGCGTTATTATTTACTGTTGGAGGCAGAAACTGCTGATGCCAGGCAGCGTTCTCAGACCGAGCTGAGGCAATTAGCGCATTATCTGATACCGAGCATAAGCGCACTGTCGGCGCACCAGGACAGCGCGGGGATACAGCAATTGCTCGAACAGGAAATCGGCTCCAGTCCAGAGATCCGGCAATTACGCTGGCAGAATCAGATTGCCACCCGAACTGAGCCAGCCAGCGCTATTGCAGCGCCGTCATGGTTTGCGCAGATGATTAATCTGCGGGCGGAAGTGGCAACGCATCAGGTCAGGCTGGCAGGCGGCGCGAGCGGGATTTTACACTTGCAGACTACGCCAGTTGCGGCGATAGAAAGTATTTGGCGCAAGGTGCTGACGCAGTTAAAGATCTCCGCCGCGATCGTGTTGACGATCTTTTTTTTGCTCAGTCTGATACTGCGCTCGACGACTAAAAACCTGCAGCGTTTAGCGCTGGCGACGGATAGCTTTAAACGTGGTGAGCATTCGGTGCGTATGAGCGTCACCGGTAACACCGAGGCGCAGGCGCTAGCGACCACTTTCAATAATATGGCGCAAGAGGTGCAGGCGCTGCTGGCTTCTTTGCAGCATAGTCAGCATGAGCAAAGCGAGCAATCGCATTTCACCTGGCAGTTACTGACTGCGCTGCCGATTCCGATTTTTTTCAAAGATCGTCAAGGCCTTTGCCAGGGAGTGAATCCGGCCTGGGAGCAGATGTTTGGGATTGCTGCGGTGAATATGCTGGGCCAGCCCATGCAGGAATTTTTGGCCTCCGCCTCGCCGGCGATCCTGCGCCAACCGATGCCAGACGCCGATACGCAAGTGCAGGAAATCCGCATGTCAGCGGCCGCAGGAAGAATCCTCGACGCCATCTATTATCGCGCCACCTTTACTAATTTCGATGGTGAACCCGCCGGCTGCATCGGTGCGCTGGTCGATATTAGTGAGCGCAATCAGGCGCAGGCGGCACTCGCCGCCGCAAAAGAACAGGTAGAAACCACCCTGGCATCGATCGGCGATGCGGTGATCAGTACCGATGTCGCAGGGCGCATTCTGACGCTCAACAAGGTCGCACAGCAGCTGACCGGGTGGTGTCGCGAACAGGCGCAGGGACAGAACCTGGCGCAAGTGTTTGCCTTGGCCGATACGACAGGGAGCCTGGCGATGGCGGAGTTTGTCCAGCATATTTTCCGCAATGATGGCTTACCTCATGATGATACCTTGCAGGCCGGTAACCAGATCTTGCTCAGTCGCGCCGGTCAGCAGTTTGAAATCGACTACACCGCCGCGGCGATCAGGCAGACGGACGGCGGCGTGATCGGCTGTGTGCTGGTGTTTCGCGATGTCAGCGAAAGGCGTCACTTGATGCAGCAGATATCCTGGCAAGCGGGTCATGATGTGCTGACCGGTTTAGAAAATCGCAGTTCTCTGGCAGAACGTCTTAAAGAGGCGATTGCGCAGGCGCAAATGCAGCAGCGATGGCTGGCCGTGTGTTTGCTGGATCTGGATTATTTTCAGGCGATAAACGATAAGCACGGGCATCAGCTGGCCGACAAATTACTGCAACAAGTTGCGCACAGACTAGAGGCGAGTGTCGGGGCTAGTAATCATGTCGCGCGTTTGGGCGGCGATGAGTTTGTGGTTTTACTGCAGGAGCAGACCGATACCGCCGGCATAGAACAGCGGTTGGCATTATTGCTCGCTGAGTTGTCGCTACCGTATGAAGTCGAGCAACTGTCGATCACGCTGTCAGCCAGTATTGGTGTCGCTATTTACACTGGGGATGATGCCAATCCCGATACCTTATTGCGTTGTGCTGATCAAGCCATGTATCAGGCCAAACAAAGCGGCCGCAATCAATTTCATTTATTCGACACTCAGCAAGACCAGCAAGTGCGCACGCACCATAACCAGCGCGCCAGAATCAGGCAGGCCTTAATGGATGGCGAATTCAGGCTGTACTTTCAACCCAAGGTCAACATGCCGCAAGGCAAAGTGATGGGCATGGAAGCCCTGTTGCGCTGGCAGCATCCAGAGCAAGGCATCGTCGGGCCGCTGCATTTTTTACCGCTGGTAGAGCACACCGATCTGATTATTGATATCGGTGAGTGGGTGATCCACCAGGCGCTCGCGCAATTGCGTCGCTGGGCTGCCAACAATGAGTATTGGGTCGTGAGCGTGAATATCGCGGCCCGACATTTTCAGCGCAGCGATTTTCTGGCTAGCCTGAGCAGCATTCTGGCAAGCTATCCGGAAGTGTCGCCAAAGTTATTAGAAATTGAAATTTTGGAATCTGCCGCTATCCAGGACATTCAATATGTGCGCGAAGTCATGCTGGGCTGCCAGCAACTTGGCGTCAGGTTTGCACTGGATGACTTTGGCACCGGCTATTCTTCCCTGTCTTATCTGAAACGCTTGCCAGCCAATACCCTGAAGATCGATCAAAGTTTTGTGCGCGATATGCTGGTTGATCAGGAAGATCTGGCATTGATTAGCGCGATCATCGGTTTGGCCAAAGCGTTCAAGCTCGAAGTCATTGCCGAGGGGGTAGAAACTACCGAGCATGGCGTCGCATTGATGCAGTTAGGTTGCGACCAGGCGCAAGGCTATGGCATCGCGCGCCCGATGCCGGCCGAGACCGTCAGCGCATGGGCCAGCAGCTATGCACCGCCGCCAGCCTGGCTCCGCACCTTGCAGGGGCCGCTGAGCGCCAGCGCACGCATTTTCTATGATGTACCGATTCCACAATAGGCACCGACCGCTCACGCATATCCCATGCGCCTTTTCAAGGCATCTGCCCGCCAACCCGCATGGAATATGCGTGAGCGGCGTGCCCATGTTATTTTTTTAACGGTTTGACGTCAATTAGCGCCGGCCAAACATCATCTGTTCTGCCAGCAGTTTTTTGGCCGGTGCGAGCAAGTCCAGTACGCCCAAACCCAGACTTAGCAAGGATTGGCTGAGCGCGCCATCGGGTGCGCTGGCGAACATTTTTGCCATGCTGTCGGTAATGCGGATGGTGCTGCTGCGGTCGCTGTCGCGTTGCGCAATAAAGTTATTCAGTGCGCGACTCGGGGCGCTGGTGATCGGCTGCTGAGCCAGGCATTTTGCCAGTACCAGCGCATCTCTCAAGCCCAAATTTAATCCTTGTCCCGCTACCGGATGCAAGGTCTGGGCGGCGTTGCCGATCTTGACGCTGCGCGCGCTGGCGTGGGCTTGGGCGTTCAGCCCTAGCGGGTAGGCATGGCGCGTGGACACCGTCAAAAAGCTACCGAGCCGGCCGCCAAAAGTGTGCTGCAGCGCGTGCAGGAAGGCGCTGTCATCGAGTGCCAGCAAGGCGTCGGCGCTGGCGGGACGGGTGCACCAGACCAGCGCATAGCCATCTTCTTGCGGCAGCAGTGCCAGCGGCCCCTGTTCGGTAAACCGTTCAAAGGCGCGCCCTGCAATGGGCTGGCGGCAAGTGACGTGGGCGATGACGGCAGTTTGCTGATAATCGTGATACTGGTTGCGCTGATCCTGGTCGCCGAAGCTGCCGCCTTCGGCCTGGATCACCAGGTCGGCGCTGATGCAGCTGCCGTCGGCCATTGTGAGCCCGACCTGATGTTCCTGCTCTTCCATCGCCGTCACTTGTACCGGACGTTGGAACGGGATGCCATGTTGTTCGATGCGCTGCTGCAAAGGCGTGATGATGTCGCCGTAGCGCGCCACATAGCCCAGCGCCGGCAGCTGATAATCGCTGGCGTGGATCAGGCTGCGGCCAAAATGGCCGCGGCGCGAGACATGGATTTGCTCGATCGCGGTAGCCCGCACCGGCCAGGCCTGTATCGCCTGCAAGATTTGCTTGCTGCCGTAAGACAGCGCGATGGTGCGTGCATCGAGTTTGGCTTGCGCGCTGGTTTTGGCGTCGAGTAACAAGATGTCGTGCGCGGCGATGCCTTGCTGGTGCAGCATCAGCGCCAAGGCCTGACCAACCGGACCGGCGCCGCAAATGGCGATAGGTACATGCGCTGTCATGGTGATTTTCTCGTCGAGTGTTTCATCTCGGCTTCGATCTCGGCCACGGTTTTGGGCGTGTCGCGGCTCAGGTTCAGGTGGCCGTCGGCAGTGATCAGGATATCGTCTTCGATGCGGATGCCGATGTGCCAAAACTCTTCCGGCACGCCGGCTGCCGGCCTGACGTAGATGCCGGGCTCGACGGTGATTGCCATGCCGGCTTCGAGCTTGCGATAGGGCCGCTCCGCGTCAACTTTAGTGGCGACGCGGTAGTCGCCGACGTCGTGCACATCGAGCCCCAGCCAGTGGCCGGTGCCGTGCATGTAAAACTGGCGGAAGGCATTGCTGGCAATCGCATCGTCGAGGCTGCCGACCTTGTTTTTATCCAGCAAACCGGTGTCCAGCATACCCTGGGTGAGTACCCGCACGGCGGCCGTGTGGCCGTCCATGTAGCCGGCGCCGGGGTGGGCGCAGGTGAGGGCGGCCTGTTGCGCCGCCAGTACCAGTTCGTACAGGGTTTTTTGTGCCGGACTAAAGCGGCCATTGGCCGGAAAGGTGCGGGTAATGTCGGAGGCGTAACTGTCAAATTCGCAGCCGGCATCGATCAGGATCAGGTCGCCGTCTTGAATTGGTGCGGCATTGCTTTGGTAGTGCAATACACAGGCGTTGGCGCCGGCCGCCACGATGGAGCCGTAGGCCGGCGCTTGCGAACCCTGGCGGCGAAACTCATGCAGCAATTCGGCTTCGAGTTCGTATTCATGCATGCCGGGTCGGGCGCTGCGCATGGCGCGCGCATGGGCGGCAGCGGAGATGCTGGCCGCACGCTGCATGAGCGCAATTTCTGAGGCGTCCTTGAACAGGCGCATTTCATCGAGCAGGCTGCGCAGGTCGATGCTCTTGCCGGGAGCCTGGATGCCGCTGCGCGATTTGGCGCGCACCGCTTCGATCCAGCCCTGCAATTGCGCATCACACTTGTGGTCAACGCCGCTGCTGTAAAACAGGCAGGCGGCATCGGCCAGCAGCGTGGGCATTTCGGTTGCCAGCGCCTCGACAGGGAAGGCGGCGTCAAAGCCAAACTGGGTCTGGGCGGCGGCCGGGCCAAAGCGAAAGCCATCCCAGATTTCGCGCTCCAGATTTTTTTCGCGGCAAAACAGGATGCTGCGCTGGCTGCTGCCATCGGCGACCAAGACGATCAGGGCTTCCGGTTCGGTAAAACCGGACAGGTAGTAAAAATAGCTGTCATGGCGAAACGGAAAAGTATTGTCATTGTTGCGCGTCAGTTCGTGCGCGGTCGGCAGGATCGCGATGCCGCCGCCGTGCGCCTGCATCTGCGCCAGCAATTGGTTGCGGCGCTGGAAAAAAGCGCCCATGCCAGTGCCGATGCTGTTGTTCATATTTGTGCTCATACGCGACTTCCTTGAGGCAGATTCAGCGGTGCATTCAGGGCGGCCAGTTGTTCCGGCGTGCCGACATTGTGCCAGACCCCGCTATACAGTTCGCCGCCGAGCTGGCCGCGATCGGCGTAGTCGCGCAGTAAAGGCGCCAGTTTGGCGTGTTCGCCAGCCTGGACGGTGGCAAACATCTCGGGACGGTACACGCCGATATTGCCAAAGGTCAGGCGCGGCTCGCCTTCCTTGCCCTGATTCGACAGGCCCATCAGGTTCAGGGCAAAATCTCCGTTGGGATGAAACGGCGGATTTTTGACCATATACAGCCAGGCCACATCGCGCTTGTCCAAGGGATGCGGATTGCCCCACATGTCATTGTCTTCCAGCGTGTTCAGGCATTCGGTAAAGTTAAAATGCGGGATGTAAATGTCGGAAGAGACGACGATAAACGGCGCATCGCCCAGCAGCGGCAAGGCTTTGGCGATGCCGCCGGCAGTTTCCAGCGCGGTCGGTTCGGCCGAATAGCGGATCTGCGCGCCATACTGGCTGCCGTCGCCGAGCGCCGCTTCTATCATGTGGCCGAGATGGGCGTGGTTGATGACGATCTCGGTAATGCCGGCCTTGACCAGATTCAGGATATGCCAGACGATCAGCGGCCGGCCGCGCACTTTCAGCAGCGGTTTCGGGCAGGTGTCGGTCAGCGGTCGCATCCGTTCGCCGCGACCTGCGGCAAGTAACATGGCTTTCATAGGCTTATCTGTTTTTCTTTACTATACTGGGGTGGGGTATTTTTAAACACGCTCATTCTTATTGCGCAAGAGTATGGGTTTTTGCCTATACTCCCCTTTATTCTGGTTTTTATCGTCAAAAGGTGAAGCCCACTACCGGTGCCGTGTCTTCCAGTACATCGAGCAGGCGCAGTAACGGGATCAGGATGTTATAGCGCTGTGCGGTTTTGCGGACATACGACATCACCAGTGGGATATCGTTCAGGTAGGCCGCTTTGCCGTCGCGATGCGCCAGGCGGGCGAAGATGCCGAGTATCTTCAGGTGGCGTTGCAGCCCCATGAATTCAAAGTCACGGTAAAAGCTGTCAAATTCAGGGCTGATAGGCAAGCCGGCGCGGCGCGCCTGCTCCCAATAGCGGATCGCCCAATCGAGTACCTGGTCTTCATCCCACAGCACGTAGGCATCGCGCAGCAGCGACACCAGATCGTAAGTCAGCGGGCCATACAGCGCGCCCTGGAAATCGAGAATGCCGGGGTTGCCCTGCTCCAGCAGCATCAGGTTGCGCGAATGGTAATCGCGGTGCACATAGACTTGCGGTTGCGCCACGATATTGGCCAGCAAGGCATCGAATACCTTCTGCAGGCTGCTGCTTTGCTCTTCGGTGAGCGTGGCGCCCCGGTGCTTGGTCAGATACCATTCAGGGAAAATCATCAGTTCACGCAGCAAGAAGGCGCGGTCGTATTCAGGCAAGACATCAGGCTGGCTCTGGCTTTGCAATTGCACCAGGGCGGCGATCGCATCCATGTATAAAGGATGGGCGCGCTGCGGATCGGGTGCCGAGTCTGGTCCTAAATTTTGCTTGAATGCATCAAAATACGTGGTCGTGCCCAGATCCGTCAACAGCAGCAAGCCTTGCTCGGCATCCTGTGCCAGTACCTGCGGTACCGTCAAGTTGATCTGCGCAAACAATTCAGCGATACGGATGAAGGGCCTGACATCTTCTGCCGGTTGCGGCGCATCCATCACGATGTAACTCTTGCCATCGTCGGCGTCAATCCGGAAATAGCGCCGGAAGCTGGCGTCGGCCGAAGCCGGGCGCAAGCTGGCCAGCTGCAGGGCGGGGCTGCTGATCTGGCCTAGCCAGTCATGGATCGCCTGCATGCGTTGAGTATCGGTTGCGGCTACGGAGTTATTCAATTCTGTGCTTGAGGCTGTACTTGAGGCTGTATTGGAGTCGGTCATTTCAGTGCTTAATGTAGAAGACATGGCGGAATAGTTTTTTGTAAAAAGCGGTTGGCCGCCCCTGTGCAGGCGGGTGTTCTAGGTAAAAACGGCGGGCTTCGTCTATTTCCCCCTATAATGTGCGCTTGATTTCAGGCAGGTATTAAAAAATAATAGCTGCCCGCACTTTGCACGCACTTTGCATTAATAGAAAATTTTTGTCTAAACGCCCTTGACTACTGATTACATGCGCCGGAAATTCGTATTATCTCACCCGCAGCGGTTGTTTCCTACTTTTCCGACGCTAGCCGTGAAGGTATCGGTATGGCTCCCCGTGCTGCTTGCTCCCTTGTGTTTGCCCGCGCTGGCGCAGACGCAAAGCGTGGCGCTTACCGGGAAGGCGACGGTGAAGCCCAATGATAAAGACGCCCCTACGATTATCGAGGCAGAGCAGATCTCGGGCCGTCCCGAAAGATTCATCCAATTTGATGATCGGGTTGAAGTGCTCAAAGGCGCAACGACTCTCAACGCCAATCATGCCATTTACCGCAATCTCGAAGATCAGGTCGATATTACCGGCGATGTGCGCATGCAGCGTGAGGGCGATTGTTACAGCGGTGATTCCGCTCGTATGCAACTCGGTACCGGCATCGGTTTTGTCATGCATCCGGTCTACAAGCTGTTGCGCAACAATGCGCAGGGGCACGCAGACAAAATCACTTTTGAAAACGAAGAGCAATCCACTATTTACAACGGCACCTACAGTACCTGCGAGGGCTTGGACCCCGACTGGTATCTGCGCGCCGATACGCTGAAGCTAGACACTGGCCTCGATACCGGTGTGGCCGGCAATTCGGTGGTGTACTTTAAGGGCGTGCCTATCCTGGCAACTTCCAGCCTGTTGCCGCTGAGTTTTGCCCTGTCCGGCGCGCGGCACTCCGGTTTGCTGCCGCCCACGCTCAGCACCACCTCCAAAGGCGGCATCGAGCTAGGCATACCTTATTATTTTAATATTGCACCGAATCGTGATTTAACGGTTCATCCGACCTTGATCCAGCGGCGCGGTTTGCAACTCGGGCTGGAAGGCCGTTATCTGGGCGAAACCTATGCCGGTGAAACCAGTATCGAAGGCTTGCTCAATGATCAGCAAACCAAAACCAACCGCTACGCGATCACCTCGATACATACACAGAAGCTGCTGCCGGAACTCGTTTTTTCATGGAACGTGAATCACGCATCGGATGACGATTATCCGTCGGATTTTTCAAAAACGGTTACCAAGACGGCGCAGCGCTTGCTGCTGCGCGAGACCAGCATGCAGTATTACGGCGCATTTTGGAGTGCCGATTTGCGCGCCTCGAATTATCAGGTTTTGCAGGATCTTTTGGCGCCCATAGCCCGGCCGTATGACCGCTTGCCGCAACTCACTTTGCATACCGGACAGCTCGATAATATGGGGCTGGATTGGTCGGCCGATACGATACTGACGCGCTTCTGGCATCCTAGTCTGGTCCGCGGTGACCGGGCCGTGGTCAATACGCAGGTATCTGCCCCTTTTGTGCAGCCAGGTTACTTTGTGGTTCCCAAACTCGCGCTGCATGCCGCCAGTTACCAGTTGAGTAATACTGCCGCAGGGCAAGGCAATGATTTTCAGAGTGTTGTCCCGACGTTTTCTATCGATAGCGGCCTGGTCTTTGAGCGCCCCTCCAGTTTGTTGGGCGAGTCGATGACACAAACGCTGGAGCCGCGCTTGTTTTACGTGAATACCCCGTATCGCGATCAAAGCTTGCTGCCGAATTTTGATAGCGCGGTAGCTGATTTTAATTTTGCCCAGATTTTTAGCGAAAACCGCTTCACCGGCAATGACCGGGTAGGCGATTCAAATCAGATTACTGCCGCACTGGTATCGCGTTACATTGAAAATAATGGTGAAGAACGCGTTAAATTTGCCTTGGGGCAACGATTTTATTTCAATACGCAGAGAGTTACGCTCGATACGGCGATCAACCAGAGCCGCTCTGACCTGTTACTGGCTGCTACCGGCAAGTTGTCGGCTAGCCTGAGTGCCGAAGCCAGCGTCCAAGTGAGTCAGAGTGACCGTCAGGCCCAGCGCTCGAATTTCGGCGTGCGCTGGCAGCCGGGAGCAAAAAAAGTGTTGAATCTCGAATACCGTTTTCAGCGCGATTTATTGAAGCAAGTTGACCTGTCAGTACAATGGCCAGTAGCGGATCGCTGGTATATGGTGGGCAGAAGTAATTTCTCTTTGCAAAACAATAAACTGGTCGATGGCTTGGTCGGTTTTGAGTACAAGCAGGATTGTTGGGCATTTCGTCTATTGGCACAGCGTTTCACCACCAACAGTTCTACCAGTACATCGGGGCTTTCGGTACAGTTGGAGTTGACTGGTTTGGCCAGATTAGGCTTTGGATCGAACCCGATTGATGCCCTGAAAAAGAATATTTCAGGTTATCAGCCGATAAATTAGCGTGTATATTGCAGCTTTCGCCGGTACCCGGCGATGGAGGTCGATGGCCAGCGGCTATGCCTTCATTTTTAACATGAATTTTGGATCACTATGCGACACATCTTGCACATGAATCAACGGCCTATTTTTTCTGCCCTGGCGGTATCAGTCTCTTTACTAGTAGCGGGTACCGCATGGTCGCAGAACAAGACTAGCCCAATCATTGGAGCGCCGCTTGCAGTACAGCCGGCGGAGCCAATAACGCCGCCAGCAGTACCGGCCAAAAAAACGTCCAAAGCCGAACTGGTGAACAGCATTGTGGTCGTGGTCAATGATGAAGTCATTACGCGCCAGGAATTGAATGAGCGCTTGCGCTCGGTTGAACGTCGTCTCGCGGCGCAGGGAACGGCTCTTCCTCAGCGTGTTGATCTGCAAAAACAATTGCTAGAACGCATGATTACTGACAGGGTGCAACTGCAATTGGCGAAAGAAAATGGCATACGGGTCGATGATGTCATGCTGGATCGTTCTATGTTGCGTCTGGCGGAACAAAACAAGTTGTCGTTGCAAGAGTTCCGTAATCAGGTGGAGCGTGAGGGCACGTCGTTTGCCCGGTTTCGTGAAGAGATTCGTGATGACATCATCATGCAACGCATACGTGAACGCGAAGTCGACAGCAAGATACAAGTGTCTGAAATGGAAGTGGATAATTTTCTCGCGGCAGATGCGGCTTCGCCAAATGGCCAGCAAGAATTGAATCTGGCGCAAATACTGGTGCGCACCCCTGAAAATGCCTCCGCCGAACAGATTGCCAATAAGCGCGTCCGCGCTGAAGAAGCCTTGCAAAAAATTCGCGCCGGAGAAGATTTTGCCAAGTTGGCGGCGACTTATTCCGATGCTCCAGAGGCATTAAAGGGCGGTGATGTAGGCTGGCGTGAACAAGATCGATTGCCGCAATTGTTTTTGGATGCGATCGCTAAACTCAAGGTGGGTGATGTTTCTGAGATTGTTCGAAGCCCCAATGGATTTCATATCCTTAAATTGGCGGGGAAACGCGCGGCATCGGCTAATCCGGTCGCTGCAGATGCGGTGCAACAATCACACGTAAAGCACATTTTGATCAAGGTCAGTCAGGTAGTAACCCCGGCTGAAGCCAAACGTAAATTGGTGGAACTCAAGCAACGCCTGGATAACAAGGCCGCTACTTTCGAGGAATTAGCAAAAACTTTCTCGAACGATTTGTCCGCATCTAAAGGCGGCGATCTGGGCTGGATTTATCCTGGTGATACTGTCCCTGAATTTGAACAGGCGATGAACAAGCTGGCACTGAATGAAGTCAGCGAACCAGTTGAGTCGCCGTTCGGTTTTCACCTGATTCAGGTGACCGAACGCAAGACCGATGATGTTTCCAAGGATCGTAAACGGATGGCGGCACGTCAGATCGTGCGCGAGCGGAAAGCCGATGAAGCCCTACAAGATTGGCTGCGTCAGTTGCGCGATCGCGCTTATGTTGAATTCCGTCTGGATGAGAAATAATGTCTCTGTTGTGCCCAGTGATTGCCGTGACGGTAGGGGAGCCTGCCGGCATCGGCCCCGAGATTTCTCTGCGTGCAGCATGGCAATTGCGTGCTGAAGTTCGACCGGTTCTGCTTGGCGATGCCGCCTATCTGGCGATGCTGGCAAGTGAGATCGATCCTGCGATTCGTCTGATGGGCGTATCGCAGCAGGCGCTGCGCTATAGCGGCTTGCCGGGTTGCGGCAAAGATCAACTCACCGTGATTGACTGCCCGCTGGATGCGCATGTCTTTGCCGGGCAACTGGATCGACGCAATGGCCGTGCCGTATTGCAGACGCTCGATGTCGCGATAGAAAGCGTACAGCAACACTGGTGCGATGCGATTGTCACGGCACCGCTGCAAAAAAGCACCATCAATGATGCCGGTATTCCTTTTACTGGTCATACCGAATATTTAGCCCAGCAAACACACACTGCCCAGGTCGTGATGATGCTCGCTTGCGAAGCATCTGATCGCGTGCCGCAAACGCTACGCGTGGCGCTGGCGACAACCCACCTGCCGTTGAAAGACGTGCCGGCGGCAATCCAATTCGATACTTTGCTCAAGACCCTGCAAATCATTGAACATGATTTGCAAACTAAATGTGGCATAGCGAAACCACGCATCCTGGTGGCTGGACTCAATCCGCATGCCGGTGAGAATGGTTATCTGGGGCGCGAAGAAATCGATGTCATCATTCCCGTGATACAGCATGCGCAAAGTCTGGGCCTGGATGTGCGCGGCCCTTATCCGGCCGACACCCTGTTTCAGCAAAAATACCTGCAAGATGCCGATTGCGTGTTGGCGATGTATCATGACCAGGGTTTGCCTGTATTGAAATACGCTAGTTTTGGTCTGGGCGTTAACATTACACTGGGCTTGCCACTGATCCGCACCTCAGTCGATCATGGCACTGCGCTTGACCTGGCCCAACAGGGCGTTGGTCATGCCGATGCTGGCAGCATGGGCGTTGCTATCCGGATCGCCGCTGATATGGTCAGACGCCAGGGATAGTGCTGCGTCAGGGCGCACGGTCTTTTTCACTCAAATAATAAAAATTAAGTTAACTCATGAAACACATTGCCCGCAAGCGTTTCGGTCAGAATTTTTTGACCGATCAACAGGTACTCAGCCAGATCATTGCTGCCATTGATCCGCAGCCCGATCAAAGCATGGTGGAAATCGGCCCCGGGCTGGCGGCGATGACGCGTTTGCTGCTGGCCGGTCTAAGCACGCTGCATGTAGTCGAACTCGACAGGGATTTGGTCGCACGCCTGAAGAAAACCTTTGACCCTGCCAAACTGATCGTGCATGAAGGCGACGCCCTGCAATTTGATTTTGCCGCGTTGCCGGTCGCTCCGGGCAAAAAACTGCGCGTGGTGGGCAATCTTCCTTACAATATTTCCAGTCCTTTGCTATTCCATCTGGCTGAGTTTGCGCCATTGATTGAAGATCAGCATTTCATGCTGCAAAAAGAAGTCGTCGAACGCATGGTGGCGCCGCCAGGGAGTAAAACTTATGGCCGGCTGTCGGTCATGCTGCAATGGCGTTATCACATGGACTTACTGTTTATCGTACCGCCGACCGCCTTTGATCCGCCGCCGCGAGTGGAGTCGGCCATCGTGCGTATGATCCCTAAAGCGACGCGGCTGGCCTGCGACGTACAAAAACTCGAACTAGTCGTCACCAAGGCATTTTCACAGCGCCGCAAAGTCGTGCGCAATTGCCTGGCCGGATTATTTACTGAACAACAGCTGATGGATGCCGGTGTCAATCCGCAGGCGCGCGCTGAAACACTCTCCTTGGAACAGTATGTGACGCTGGCAAATTTGCTGGCCGACTAATTATAGATAAGCCCAATGAATCTGACGCTCACTCCCGAATGGCAAGACCTGCTGGCACATAAAAATCGACTCGAGCAGCAGCATTTACGCGATTTATTTGCCGCCGACCCGCAACGCTTTACGCATTTTTCGCTAGAGCTTGACGATTTATTGTTGGATTATTCCAAGCAGCGGCTAGATGTGGCGGCACTCGATGGCTTGTTCGCACTGGCGCGCAGCACCGATGTTGCAGGCTGGCGTGATCGCATGTTCGCTGGTGAAAAAATCAATTTTAGCGAGAATCGCGCCGTCCTGCATACCGCTTTGCGCCATACCGATTTCACGCCTTTTCCGAGCGCGGAAGAGGATGTGATGCCACAGGTGCGGGCCGTGCGCAAGCAGATGCGTGATATCGTTGAACGGGTTCGCAGTGGCTTATGGCGCGGCTTTAAAGGCGATGCGATACAGAGCGTTGTCAATATCGGCATCGGCGGCTCTGATCTTGGCCCTAAGCTGGTCACGCGTGCCTTGTCGGCACTGCAACGCCCTGGTCTTGAATTTTATTATGTCTCCAATCTGGATAGCGCCCATCTGGCACCGTTGCTGGAAAAACTCGATCCGCGCACCACCTTGTTCATCGTCGCCTCAAAAACCTTTACCACTCAGGAAACCAGCATTAACGCGCACACCGCGCGGACCTGGCTGATGGCTGCCGCCATGGAAGAGTGGGCGATCAGCAAGCATTTTATTGCCGTCACTTCCAGTCCCGACAAGGCGCATGAATTCGGCATCCCGGACAGCAATATCCTGCAGATTTGGGATTGGGTCGGCGGCCGTTATTCACTGTGGTCAGCGGTCGGCCTGTCGGTCGCGCTGGCGATAGGCATGAGTGGTTTTGAGCGCTTGCTGGAAGGTGCCGAAACCATGGATAAGCATTTTTGCAGCGCGCCGCTGGAAAAAAATATGCCAGTCTTGCTGGCCTTGATTTCTATCTGGAATACCAATTTTTTGGGTGCCGAAACGACGGCCGTGTTGCCATATAACGAGTCTATGCGGCATTTTCCCGCCTTTTTGCAGCAACTGGAAATGGAATCGAATGGCAAGACCGTCAGTCGCGACGGTGAACCATTGACCTGTCGCGCCAACCCTATTGTCTGGGGTGAGATCGGTGTCAACGGGCAACATGCTTTTTTCCAGTTATTGCATCAGGGCGGCTGGCTGATCCCTTGCGATTTCGTGGTCGCGGCATCGAGCGACTATCCTTTGCCGGGACATCAGGCTCCGTTGCTGGCAAATTGCCTGGCGCAAAGTGCGGCGCTGGCATTTGGCAAGACCGAACAGCAGGCGCGTGACGAGCTCAGCGCAGCAGGTCTGGATGATAGTAGTATCGCCAAGCTATTGCCACACAAGGTGTTTGCTGGCAACCAGCCATCCACCACCATCCTGATGCCTAGCCTTGATCCTTTTCAATTGGGCATGCTGCTGGCGCTGTATGAGCATAAAGTATTCGTGCAGGGAGTGATTTGGGGGCTGAATTCTTTTGATCAATGGGGTGTCGAGTTGGGTAAACAGCTGGCGAATCGTCTGTTGCCGGCGATCAAGGGAGATCAAGCTTATGATGCGCATCTGGATACGTCGACCACCGGCTTGATTGCTTACTTCCGAAGGCATGGCAATAGTTAGCGGGTTGCGAATGGAGTCCAGATTGGGGCGTATGCTCGACGCATTTAACTCTCGGATCAGCAGATTCCCCCTTGGCGAGCCAGATCTGACAGGCGCTTGCTATAAAAACGCCTTAAAATAGTGGCAATGTATTTAATTCACGCCTATTTTAATCGCTATTTCAATCATTATTTTATTCAAGGGAGTTAGCCATGATCGTCTTAATCACTGGTGCAAGTTCAGGTTTTGGCGCGGCTATGGCGCGCAAGTTTGTGCGCCACGGACATCGGGTTATTGCTGCCGCGCGCCGCACTGATAAACTGGCTGCACTGAAGAATGAATTAGGCGCTGCGGTGTTGCCAGTGACGATGGACGTGATCGACAAGAATTCCATCGCGCAAGCCTTGGCAGGATTGCCTGCCGAATGGAAAACGATCGATGTCTTGATCAATAACGCCGGACTGGCACTCGGCACCGAGCCGGCGCATCAGGCTTCGCTGGAAGAGTGGGAAACCATGATCGACACCAATGCCAAGGGTCTGGTGACGGTGACGCGGGCTATTTTGCCTGAGATGGTGGCGCGCAACAGCGGCATGATCATTAATATTGGTTCTGTCGCCGGTTCTACCCCTTATCCTGGCGGCAACGTGTATGGTGCGACCAAGGCTTTCGTCGACCAATTTACCAAAAACCTGCGTGCCGATATGGCCGGCACCGGGGTGCGCACTACCAATATCGCACCGGGCTTGTGTGGTGGGACCGAGTTCTCGAATGTGCGCTTTCGTGGCAATGATGATGCGGCGGCCAAGGTCTATGAAGGCACGGTACCGCTGACGGCGGAAGATATTGCCGAGTCAGCCTACTGGATTGCTACCTTGCCTCCCCATGTCAATATCAACTACATAGAGATGATGCCGACCTGCCAGGGTTTTGGGCCTTTGGTGATTAAGCGTAATCCACTCTGATTTTTTACTAATACTGGGGTGGGGTATTTTCACAGATGCCCTACAGCTATGCGCTAGGAACCATAAACTTGCATATACTCCCCCATTTTATATAAATTTATATGCAACAAGAATTTAGCTGGGCAGTGCGGATCTACTATGAAGATACGGATGCGGGTGGCATCGTCTTCTATGCCAATTACCTGAAATTTTTTGAGCGTGCCAGAACCGAATGGCTGCGTGCGGCCACTATCAGCCAGCAGCAGATGACAGCCGAGCACGAAGTGATATTTGTCGTGAAAGCCACTGCCGTCGAATATCATGCGCCAGCCAGACTGGACGATGAACTGAAAATCACTGTCGTGGTCGAAAGGTTGGGGCGCGCCTCAGTACAGTTTGTGCAAGAAGCCTGGTGTGGTGATCGCTTGCTGGTAACGGGCAAGATTAAGGTGGGCTGTATTGGCGTGACAAGTTTGCGTCCCAGCGCCATTCCGGCCGATGTCTTGCAGCTGATTAACGCTTAGTGTATTCAAAGGGAGCCGATGAAATAGGCGACTCCCTCATTTTCTATTACGTCTATTACATCTTCTATTACATCTATTACGCAAAAAGATAAACAAGCCATGACCGCTACTCAAGATTTGTCGTTTATTACCCTGATTGCCAATGCCTCGTTGTTGGTGCAGTTGGTGCTGCTGCTGCTGCTGGTCGTGTCGCTGACCAGCTGGACCTATATTTTCAGTAAAATGTTTGCGATCAAAAAAGCGCGTGCGCAAACTGAAGAATTTGAACGTAACTTCTGGTCGGGCGGCAGTCTGGTCGAGTTGTATCAGCTGGCGTCATCTAACCGCCGCGCCAGCCATGATAAGACTGGTGCGCTGGAACGTATTTTTGAAGCGGGCATGAACGAGTATCATAAAGTCAAAGCCGCCACCAAGGCGACGCTGGACGCCGGTGCCATGCTCGATGGTGCCCGCCGTGCCATGCGAGCGGCCTACCAGCGCGAGATGGATGTGCTGGAAACACACTTGTCGTTTCTCGCCTCGGTCGGTTCCGTCTCGCCGTATGTGGGCTTGTTCGGTACGGTCTGGGGCATCATGAATGCCTTTCGCGGTTTGGCCAACGTGCAGCAAGCGACCCTGGCTGCGGTGGCACCAGGCATTGCC
Source organism: Undibacterium sp. (assembly GCF_030651495.1). Taxonomy (GTDB): domain Bacteria; phylum Pseudomonadota; class Gammaproteobacteria; order Burkholderiales; family Burkholderiaceae_D; genus Undibacterium. The sequence continues at coordinate 43,635 of NZ_JAUSFI010000028.1, read as the reverse complement.
GAAGCCTTGATTGCGACCGCGATCGGCCTGTTTGCCGCGATACCGGCGGTGCTGGCGTATAACCGTTACACCCATGAAATAGATCGGCTCGCGATTCATTTCGAGACCTTCATCGAAGAGTTCTCGAATATTCTGCAAAGACAATCACGCTAAAAATCGATGAAAATGAATGAGTCTGCATGAGTTATCTGCGTGGCGAACGTAAACGCAAATTCAAGGCTGAAATCAATGTAGTGCCTTACATCGACGTGATGCTGGTATTGCTGGTGATTTTTATGGTGGCGGCACCGATGACCAACCCCAGTGTGATCAATCTGCCGACTGCGGGGCAATCGACGCAACCTCCCAGCGACTATATAGAAATCTCCCTAAAGCCGGATGCATCTTCGACGATCAGTCTCAATAGCAAGGGCAGCAGTCATGGCGAGAATAAAGAAAGTGCCGCCGATCGCAAGCAATTGATGAAAAAATTACGTGAGTATCATGACGCTAAACCAGAACTGTCAGTGCTGGTGTCGGCAGATAAAGAGATCAAATATGATGAGGTGATTCAAGTCATTTCTGAAGCCAAAAAACTCGGTATCAATCGGGTAGGATTGGCCACCAAGTGAAGCATCCGCGTTTTTCAACCTTCACCTCAGCAGTGCTGCTGTTGCTGTCGTTTGGTGGATGTTTGGCGGCGGAACAGCAAGAGGTTAAGGATCGGCAAGAGACTCAGGTAAGCAATGCCAGTGCGCAGCTGAGCGCGCCGGATGAAGAGCCAGAGCTCGACAGTGACACGGTCTTGATAGGTTCGACCCAACTGACACGTTTTCGGATTGGTTCGGCCAACGGTGATTGGTTGAGCCTATTGCAACAACACATCCCTGAACTGTCTTCTTCCTCCGAGGCGCAAAGTCTGACCCCGGGCGTGTTGCGAAAATTGCGTACGGCGATCGCCTCTATCCTGTCGACAGAAGGCTACTTTTCTCCCCTGATCCGGTTTGAAAAACTGGCCGAAAATGCCGCTGTGATCCAGATCAATATCGATGCCGGGCAAAGAACCGTGGTGCAGGAGGTGAATCTGAAGTTTTCAGGTGCCTTGGCGGATGCGGCCAATACAGGGCAGGCTCAGGCGGTTAAGCGACGCGATAGCGTGATCGCGAGTTGGTCATTGCCGCGTGCCGCGCCTTTTCGCGATAACGACTGGGTGCAGGCGAAAAATCAGCTGACAGAAAATTTGCGTTCTGAGTCTTATGCAGCAGCCTCTATCGGAGATAGCAGCGCCACCATTGATGTGGAAAATCATAGCGCTACGCTGGCGCTGGAGATCGACAGTGGTCCACCATTTACTTTGGGCGATATGAACATTACTGGTCTGCAGCGCTATCCGCCCTGGTTGCTGAATCGATATAATCCGCCCAAAAAAGGTGAACCGTATTCCAGGACACGCTTATTGGAATACCAGCGTTTTTTGCAAAACTCAGCTTATTTTTCTACTGTCGCGATCAGTGTTGATCCCGATCCAACCAAAGCGGACGCAGTGCCGGTCGAGGTGAATGTGGTGGAGCGGCAATCAAGAGATCTTGCTTTGGGTGTCGGTTACAGTACCAATACCGGTTTTAGAACCGAATTGACTTACCGCGATCGCAATGTTCTCGAAAAAGCATGGGATTTACGCAGTGCCATTCGGGTCGAGCAAAAACGCCAGCTGGCCTATGCCGACCTGTATTTCCCACCACGTGAAAGTGATCAGTTAGATTCTTTCGGGGTGCTGGTCGATCATTCGAATGTCGCTGGACTGCGGCAGTCACGCTCTGCCATTGGTGTCAAACGCAGCACTACCCGTGCTCATCTGGAGCAAAGGTTGGGCGTGAATTTGACGCTGGAAAGTACTCAGCTGAATGGCGAGGCACAGCATTTTAGGAGAGCACTGGTCGGTACGGTCGGCTGGACCTGGCGCGATGTGGACGATAGTTTTGCCCCGCGTAAGGGCCAGATCGCGCAAATTGATTTTGCCATCTCCGAAAAAGCATTGGTTTCGGATCAGCGCTTTATTCGCGTGGTTGGAAAATACCAGCGTTGGATACCAGTGGGCTTGCGCGACAATCTTCTGTTGCGTGCAGAGCTTGGCCAAATATTTTCCCAAGGTTCTGAGGGGATACCGGAAGATTATCTGTTTCGCACCGGTGGCAGCACGACTGTGCGCGGTTATACCTACCAGAGCCTGGGTGTGCAACATCCAGGTGGTGTTACGGGTGGACGTGTGATGGCGGTTGCCAGTGCTGAATATGTCCATTGGCTCAATCCAACCTGGGGTAGCGCCGTGTTTATGGATCTAGGTGATGCGGCAGATAGTTGGCGTGAACACAGTGCGAAACAGGCGTTTGGTGTCGGTGCCAGATACAAGACACCGGCTGGTCCGATAGCGCTGGATTTAGCCTATGCCAAGCAGGTGCAAAAATTCCGACTGGATTTCTCTATTGCGATCGCATTTTAAGTTGAGCCATAAATAAGATGAGTTTGCCCGAAAATACCACCGAAGTGTCTGGAGCAAGCACAATGCCCGAGACGCTTGCAGTCAAGACGCGGCCAGGTTCAGCGCGGACTATCTGGCGCGCGCTGGCAGTCCTAGCTACGCTGATCGCCATTTTATTGCTGACTTTGGGATGGATGTACTGGAGCCAAGCCGGCAGCCGGGCACTGCTGAAATTGGCGCAGTCAGCCGCTGGCGGCGCCCTGAAAGTGACGGCAGTCAGTGGCAGGCTGGCAGACGAATTGCAGATCGATGAGTTATCTTATCTCAGTAAAAATACCCGGCTGCTTGCCAGTGGGGTAAAGCTGGTATGGCAACCGCGCTCGCTGCTGGCTGGTAAATTAGAAGTTGATACCCTGTCGATCGCCTCGCTCAAAATCGCTAGCACACCGAACTCGACGCCTGCTCAGTTGCCCGCAGATTTGCGCTTGCCCGTGACGCTCAATGTAAAACATATTGAGATCGGACGGCTTTCCTTTGCCGCCTTACAAAGTGATGGCAGCGAACTGCCAACGCTGCAACTGAGTGCCATTTCGGCACAACTTGACTCAACTCTTTTACAGCATGCCATCCATACTGCGCTGACTTCACCATGGGGTAAGCTGCAATTGCAGGCGCAGATGGCTAGCAGTAAACCATTTCAGTTGCAGGGACAGTTCAGTTACGTCGGGCAAGTGCATAAAACCATTCCAAATTTGGGCGTGACCGGCACTTTGCAGGGATCACTGGAAAAATTATCGATCCAGGCGAAGGCTCTCAGTGACGCCGTGAGTAACGGTGCCGCCATCAGTGCCACAGGGGCTGCGATTCCCGTACTGCAAGGCGGTTTCAGCGCTGAGATTACGGCGTTTTCAACCCAGCCTTTACGCTCTTTACAGGCCAATATAACCGGCTTGAATCCAGCGGATTTTTCTGCGACCGCACCGCACGCGCGCTTGAATATTCAGGCAAATTTGCAAGCGCAGCCTTCAGTGCAGTTAGCAACTCAGTCAGCAACTCGGTCAGCAGTTGCAGAAATACGATCAAAAAAACCAATCTCGCCTGTCGATGCCTTAGTCGGCAGTGTCATGTTAGAAAACACCCAGCCTGCTCGTATTGATCAGCAGGGGTTGCCGGTGCTTGCGTTACGATCGGATTTACACTGGTCGAACGCACTGATTACGCTTAAAAATACACGCGTACAGTTGCCCGGAAATGGAGTGATTCGCGGTGACGCAAGCATAGTATTGCCAGCAACAGGATTGCCTTTGGTCGAATCAAGTTTTGATTTGTCGGGCATCAATCTGGCACAACTCGACAGCCGCATCCGTCCCACCCAAATCAGTGGTGCGATCCACGCACAGGCGCGCGCCGATGCCCTCGTCAATAAGAATGCCACGACCTTATTGACGATTCAAACCCAATTGCGTGATCCGCGCGCCAGTCTGAACGCTGAAGCTAGTTATCAACTGGCAGGTACTGGCGAAACTGCTGTACTAAAATTAACCCGCTTCGAATTGCTTGCGGCAGATTCGCGTGCGCAAGGGCAGGGGGAAATTAATCTTGCAGATAAACAAGACTTCAGTTTTCAAGGTGTATTGCAGCGTTTTGATCCCTCACGCTGGCTGACAGTCCCTGCCGGGCGCATCGATGCCGATGTCTCTTTGCACGGACGGCTGAAACCTGCATTGATGTTGAATGCTCAAGTGTCTCGCTTACAGGGCAACTATGCCGGACAGATGCTGTCGGGTTTGATGACGGCAAGTTGGCAGGAAGATGCCGCTTTGTCGGTGCAAAAAATGGATCTTCGTTGGGGTAAAAATACGGTCAACGCACATGGCGTGTGGGGCAGTGATAAAGGTGAGCTGATCATTAAATTAGATGCACCGGATATGCCAGCGCTGTCGCCTTTATTTGGCACTAGCCTGACCGGTAGCGTCCAGGCAGAAGCACATTTACGTGGAACGCTGGCTGTACCCGCCGGCAAGCTCACTTTAACAGCGCAAGGGATAGGAATAGAACAGCAATTACGTCTGGATAAGCTGAGTGCCAAAATTGACTTCGAAAATGATGTGCACGGTGCCATCAATGCCGAATTATCAGTACAAGAGTTCAGGGCGAATATCCCCGAGGTAGAAAAAAATACACAATCGCCCGGGACTCCGACAGCCAAATCGGCAGAGCATCCGCCGGCTAAAAAATTGCCACTTCTAGCGGAACAGCTAGGATTGACCATCAAGGGGCGGCGTGATGCGCACCAGATCGACCTGAACGCGCGTTTTAATGCAGCACGTCAACTGTCTATGGTCGCATCGGGCGGTTTGAAGGCACTGGCTGGAAAGAGCTCAAAATGGAGTGGCCAGATTGCACGTTTGACGCTGAGCGGTAATCCTGATCTTCAATTATTGGAACCCATGCAGCTAGATGCAGAAAAACAGGCGGTGCATATGGGTCGTGCGCAATTTAGCGGCGCTTTGGGTAAGCTGGCACTGGAACAATTTGAATGGATGCCCGGCAACATCAAAACGCGTGGCAAAATGAGTGATGTCAGATTGGTTGAGCTGTTTAATTTGATCAAGCCACAAACTGCGGTGAGTGGCGATTTACAGGTCAATGCCGACTGGGATATCCAGTTAAAAGAGAATGTGCGCGGTGAGCTTCATATGCAACGGCAAAGCGGTGATATCCGTGTCAACGACGTGGATGGGACTGGCAAGCCTTTTGCACTGGGTGTGAGCGATTTGAAATTACGTCTGGGACTTGGCGGACTGATCGCAGGAAGCGACGCCGAACGGGTCTCCTTGCAACTGGATGCGGTTGGTGCGCGTTTAGGAATCTGGCAGTTGAAAGCCAATTCACAGTTAAGAAAAAAATTGGACTTGTGGACGCTCCCCGCCGACGCGGCGCTTGATGGCGATTTGCGGGCTGATGTGCCCGATTTACAATGGCTCGGTCCTTGGCTCAATCCGAGCCTGGCATTGAAAGGCAAATTAAAAGTTGATGCCAAGCTAGGTGGCATCATCAGTTCGCCAAAATACCAGGCGCAAATTGAAGGTCGCGAGCTGGAACTAGCATTCGCTTCGGAAGGGTTGTTATTGCCCAATGGCATCTTGAGTGCCCAGTTGGATGAAAAACATATCAAGCTCACGCAGCTGCAATTTAGCAATAAAGTGTCGAGCATGCCAGCCCACGCCCGTTTCCGTGACATCAACTGGATAGGGCAAAAAGGGGAGCTGACGGCTTCCGGCGAGATCGATTTCAGCCAGCATAGCGGTACCATCCAGGCGCAATTTCAACAATTCCCACTATTGCAGCGTAAAGACCGATGGCTGGTGGTGAGTGGACAGGCATCCATTAATCAAACCAGTGACATTTGGGCGCTGACCGGAAAAATAAGTACGGATGGGGCTTACTTTAAGCTGCCTAAGTCGCCGCCGCCGAGTTTGTCCAGCGATGTCATTGTAAAGCGCGCAAAAGGAAAAAATGGCGCGCAGGAAAGTGACGTAGTGGAAGAGAAAAAAGGCATCAAAACCCGTGTCGATGTCAGCTTTGATATGGGACCCAGATTCGTATTCACCGGAAGCGGACTCGATACCTCGTTGGCGGGGACGATACGCTTACGCAGCAACGATGGCGGCCCCTTGCAAGCAAGCGGTTCGATTCGCACCGTAGGGGGCGTTTATGAAGGCTATGGGCAACAATTGGCGATCGATCGGGGGATTTTGAATTTTCAAGGTTCGCCGAGCAATCCGGGTTTGAACATTCGTGCGCTTCGCACCGGGCTGGAAGTGGAGGCTGGAGTGGAAATCGTCGGAACGGTTTCTGCACCTCAGGTGCGCTTGGTTTCTGAGCCCAGTGTACCGGATGCGGATAAGCTTTCCTGGTTGGTACTGGGACGTGGGTCGAATCAAATTGCGGGCAATGATGCCAGCGTACTGATGTCGGCGGCAGGTGCGATTTTTGGCGGTGACGGCAGTCGAAATATTCCGCGCGACATTGTACAAGGCTTGGGTTTTGATGAGTTTTCGGTCGGGGCTGCTGACATTGGCGGCGGTTCTAAACTGCCAGGCCAGACCGTGGCAGGTGCGACGTCGGTCAGTTCCTCCTCTGGTGATCAGGTGGTGAGTGTCGGCAAGCGGCTCAAGCCAGGTTTGGTCTTGTCGGTAGAGCGGGGTTTGTCAGATGCCAGCGGAGCGGTCAAGCTGAGTTGGCAACTGACCCGCCGCATCAGTATCATAGGACGTTCCGGTACTGACTCATCAATAGATGTGTATTACACTTTTTCTTTTCATTGATATTGCGATTAATCACAAAGACAGGTGCTAGAAACAAGCAAAATATAATTTTTTCCTGCAAAAAGCCAAATAAAAATTAAATTAAATAAAAAATGAATAGGTAAAGAAAGTTTTACCATCGCTGGCAGATGAATTTATGCCTGAACAGAGAATTATCTGTCTGTGCGGAACTAAGCAAAGCGTGGCAACTCTAATAAAGTTATGAAAGTATTTCCTTCGAATACACTTCCAGGTTTGACGGGCCATTCATCCGCTCAATGGCAGTCGATCACGCTGGCCGCATTGGTACATGGATTGTTGCTTGTTTTTTTATGGGTTGGGGTGCAGTGGCAGAGTAAAGAAACCACCGCCGTCGAGGCCGAGGTCTGGGATATGACTGCCCGCGAGGCGGCACCCAAGCCGGTGCCGGTAGAATTGAGTCAGCCAGAACCTGAAAAAATGCGGACCCCTGTGCCGGCAAAGGTTTTACCAGTAGACGAGCCCGTAGAAGATCCTGAAATCGCCTTGGCGCAGGAAAAGAAGCGTAAGCGACTGGAAAAACAAAAGCAGGAAGCCGAAATGAAGGCTGAGCACGAGAAGGCCTTAAAACTGGAAAAAGAGATACTTGCCGAGCAGAAAAAGAAAGCAGAAAAATTAGTCGCCGCTGATAAGGCCGCGGCAGAGGACGCCGAGAAGAAAAAGCAGCTTGTTGAGAATAAGCAAAAAATCAAGGCACAGCAAGCGAAGGAGCAATCTGCGGCTGAAAAAGTACGTGAAGACAACATGCGTAGAATGACTGGACAAGCAAGTGTTGCCGGCAGTGGCGGTAGCGGCGATGCCGCCAAATCGACCGGTAATAATCGCGGTGACCCGAGTTATGCTGCGCGTATCGCTGCCAAGGTACGCTCGAATACGGTGTTTAATGCAACGGATAACTCCAGCGGAAATCCTACGGTTGAATACCGGATAGAACTGATACCTGATGGCTCATTGCGTGGCCCTATCCGTAAGCTGAAGTCCTCTGGCGTGCCCGGTTTTGATGAGGCGGTAGAAAAAGGGATAGAAAAATCCGTCCCGTTTCCCAAAGATAAATCGGGTCTGGCGCCTGACAGTATTGTGCTGATTTACAAAATGAAAGAATAAAATTTGATGAAAATTATTCCCCTATTTAAAGTGTTGAGCTTGACGGGCTTGTTCGTCATGAGCGCAGCACATGCCCAGTTACGGGTGGAAGTATCCGGTGTCGGCTCCAATCAGTTGCCGATTGCGGTGGCAGCGTTTGCCGATGAAGGCATCGCACCGCAGCAAATCACCGCGATCATCAGGGACGATCTGGCCCGTAGCGGTTATTTTAAATTGATCGAGGTGGGCGGAGCGATTTCTGAAACCACTGCAATCAATTTCGGGGACTGGAAATCGCGCGGAGCCGAAGCGTTGGTGGTTGGCAGCGTACAAAGACTCAGTGACGGTCGTTTTGATGTCCGTTATAAGTTGCTCGATACGATTAAATCATCAACCTTGTCCGGCTTTGCTTTAGCTACGCCTCCAGCCAACGCCCGTCTGACGGCACACCGGATTGCTGACGATATTTATGAAAAATTGATCGGCGTGCGCGGTGCATTTGCGACGCGTGTCGCGTATGTTACCAAGGCCGGTAATGAATACCGCCTGGAAATCGCCGATGCCGATGGTGAGGGCGTGCAGGTAGCGCTCAGGTCAAATGAACCGATTATTTCACCGGCATGGTCACCGGATGGCACCAAGGTCGCTTATGTCTCGTTTGAAGCCAAAAAGCCGGTGGTGTATGTACAAAATTTAATCACGCGTGAACGTACTGTCATTGCCAATTATAAAGGCAGCAATTCTGCACCAGCCTGGTCGCCAGACGGGAGTAAGTTGGCGGTTTCGCTGTCGCGTGACGGGCTCACGCAAATTTACCAGGTGAACGCGAATGGCAGTGGCTTGCAACGCTTGACGACGACCAGCGGCATTGATACTGAACCGCAATTTTCGGCCGATGGTCAGTTTATTTATTTTTTAAGTGATCGTAGCGGTGGTCCGCAGATTTACCGTATGAGCGCTGCCGGAGGCGAAGCCAAACGTGTCACTTTTGGCGGGAGTTATAATATAACACCGCGTATTTCGCCCGACGGCAAAACACTGGCGTATATTTCGCGCCGTGAAGGCAAGTTCCAACTCTATTCGCTGGATCTGGCCAGTGGTCAGGAGCAACGTTTGTCGGATACGGTGAAAGATGAATCGCCAAGCTTTTCGCCCAATGGCCGGTACATTATGTATGCGACAGAATCAGGTCGCCGCGGTTCGTTGGCGGTGGTTTCCGTCGATGGCAAGGTAAAACAAAAATTGACGGTTCAGGCCGGAGATATTCGGGAGCCCACCTGGGGTCCTTTTATGAAATAATGGATAACGCTTAATTTGTGTTGTTATCTGTTTAATTTTTAATCAACAGGAGAAATATATGCGTATCAATACCACAACCCTTGGCCTGCTTATGTCCAGCATTTTGCTGATCAGCGCTTGCAGCACTCCGGTGAAACTGGAAGATAAACCAGTGATTGTCGATAAATCTGCGACTACCACGACGACTCCGGCAGATGCCCGTGCGGTCAATCCTGTTGTTATCGCTTCGGTTGATCCGCTGAATGACCCAAAGGGCATACTCGTCAAGCGCAGCGTGTATTTTGATTATGACAGTTATGTCGTTAAGGATGAATTCAAATCTTTGGTCGAAGCGCATGGCAAATATCTGGTCGCCAATAAAGGCCGCAAGATCTTGATTCAAGGTAATACCGATGAACGCGGTGGTCGCGAATACAATCTGGCGTTGGGTCAGAAACGTGCCGAAGCTGTACGTAAGGCGCTGGCGCTGTTGAGCGTACCAGAGTCGCAAGTAGAGGCCGTATCCTTGGGTAAAGAAAAACCAAAGGCGACGGGTAGTGATGAAGCTTCTTGGGCTGAAAACCGTCGCGCTGATATTGTTTATCAATAATCGAGCAGTCGGATAAGCTTGCCAGTCTTATTCGGATCGGGCTTTGTCGCGTTATGCCACAAAGCCCGAATTCCATCGACTCCCTGCTCGCCAAGGCTGCATCATCTTTGAATCTGAATTGACTTACTCTAAGCCCAAGGCACCATGAAATTCCCTTCTCTGACCAAGTTCTCCATTGCAGTAACGTTTGCAACGCTGTTGGCTCCTTCCCTCGCGTCGGCGGGCCTATTTGACGACGATGAGGCGCGCAAGGCGATACTTGATATGCGCACCAAGGTCGATGCCGTCAGTAGTAAGCTCGATGCCAAACTCGATACCAAGGCAGATAAGAGTAGTGCGCTTGATCTGTCCAATCAAAATGAACAGCTGCGTGCAGAAATTGCAAAATTACGCGGCCAGATTGAAGTGCTCACGAATGATCTGTCGAATACGCAGCGCCGCCAGCAGGATTTTTATGTTGATCTGGACAATCGCCTGCGTAAGATAGAGCCGAAAAAGATGACAGTTGATGGCAAAGAATCGACGGTAGAGGTCAACGAACAACGCTCTTATGATGCAGCGATGGCCTTGTTTAAGGCGGCTGAGTATAAAAATGCCGGTGCGGCATTTTCCAGTTTTGCACTGAATTATCCTCAGTCCGCGTATGCAGGGGCAGCGCAATACTGGCTGGGTAACTCTTATTATGCGCAACGCGACTGTAAAAACACCATTAGTTCTTTGCAGGTGCTGGTGAGAAATCATCCCGATCATCCTAAGACGCCGGATGCCATGCTCAATATCGCCGCTTGCCACCTTGAGTTAAAAGATAAACTCGCCAGCAAAAAAATACTGGAAGCGCTCATTGGCCAATATCCCGACACAGAAGCGGCGCAAACGGCCAAGAGCCGACTGGTTATGACAAAATAATCGGGCCTGCACATTGACAGGATGAGTGAAACACCCTATAATTTCGTTCTTTCGGGTCGTTAGCTCAGCTGGTAGAGCAGCGGACTTTTAATCCGTTGGTCGCAGGTTCGAATCCCGCACGGCCTACCACGAAATTTGAAGGACTTAGGTGTAAATCTAAGTCTTTTTCATTTATGCCTAAGTGCCGATGGCGCTTAGGGTATAAAAACAAGCAGTCTTTGGGTCGTTAGCTCAGCTGGTAGAGCAGCGGACTTTTAATCCGTTGGTCGCAGGTTCGAATCCCGCACGGCCTACCAAATACGAAGGACTCAGGTGAAAACCTGAGTCCTTTTTTGTTTTTTCTGCGATTGCCCTCAATGTCAACTACACTCATGGAGTGGCGTGGTATATGAGCAGCCCGGCCAACTCGACCAACTCGCACGCAATTTTACCGATCAAGGAAACCTGATGAAAAACAAACAGGTCAGCAAAGAAAGCAAAGCAAAACCGGCGCCTGCGCCTACCAATGATAAAAATGAAATCAGGCCGGGGCAGTCGCTGGAGTTGCTCAAGGAGTTGCATATCCTGACGCGTGATGGCAAGATGAATCAGGATAGCCGCCGTAAGCTGAAGCAGGTCTATCACCTCTATCAATTCATCGCACCGCTGCTGCAACAAGTGCAGGCGGAGCGGGGTCATGTTAGCCTGGTCGATCACGGAGCTGGCAAATCCTATCTGGGTTTTATCTTGTATGACTTGTTTTTTAAGGCGCTCAATGACGGCGGCAAGTCGCATATCTACGGCATAGAAACGCGCGATGAGCTGGTGCAGAAATCGCGTGAACTGGCGCATAAACTGGCTTTTCCCGGCATGTCTTTTTTGAATTTGTCGGTGGCCGATTCGACTTCTTCGGCAGAGCTGCCGCATCAGATCGATATCGTGACGGCTTTGCATGCCTGTAACACCGCGACCGATGATGCGATCGAGTTTGCCTTGAAGAAGAAAGCGAAATTCATGGTGCTGGTACCGTGTTGTCAGGCTGAAGTGGCGGCAGAACTCAGCAAGAACAAGGGCGAAGCGGTAAAAAATAACCCCTTGTCTGAAATGTGGCGCCATCCTATCCATACCCGTGAATTTGGCAGCCAGATCACGAATGTGCTGCGTTGCCTGCAACTGGAGGCGCATGGGTATCAAGTCCGGGTGACAGAATTGGTCGGATGGGAGCATTCAATGAAGAATGAATTGATTATTGCTGAATACAAAGGTCAGGCAGCCAGGAGGCCTGCAGAGCGCCTGGCCGAGGTCTTGAAAACCACTGGGCTGGAAAATCTGCAGAACCGTTTTTTTGTTCCGCAGTAAATGTCGATCGCAGGTCACCGGCACGTCATAAATAATGATTAATATGATTTATCTTATTTAGTTATAAAATCGTTATGAGTTCACTGTCAAAGCTTGCCGCCGCGCCACTGCTTCGTCACTGATCCGAAAAATGCGTCATTCACACTCGCCTACCAAAAAGGAAATTGGACTATGTTTGCTGCCGTAGATCTTGGTTCCAATAGTTTTCGTTTGCACATTGGTCGTCATGATGGTGATGTGATTCGCGTCATCAAGAGCGCCCGCGATCCGATTCGTCTGGCGGCAGGGCTGGATGCGCAAGGCAACTTGTCGCCAGCCGCGATCCAGAGTGCGCTCGCCTGCCTGACCCGGTTTCGAGATATTCTGAACGCCTATCCTATCGATGCGATCCGGGTGGTTGCTACCAATACGGTGCGAATCGCCCAAAACGCCGGGGCTTTATTGCCTGCAGCGGAGGCGGCAATTGGCTGTCCTATCGAAGTCATTTCCGGAGAAGAAGAGGGCCGTCTGATTTACATGGGGGTCTCGAATTCCATTGCCATTCCCGGTGAGCGGCGTCTGGTGCTGGACATCGGTGGCGGTTCGACCGAAGTGATACTTGGGCGTGGGCATGAAGTCGTCAAGGTGGAATCTTTCAGTATCGGGACCGTCAAACATAGCACTACTTTTTTTCCGAATGGCAGAATTACCGAAGCGGCATTCGAGGCCGCTATTTTATCTGCGCGTTCACTTTTTGAAGATGCGGCACCGCCGTATCAGCCGCAACACTGGCGCAATGCCTATGGCTCATCCGGCACCATGCGCGCGATTGCTGATACGATCAGCAAAAATGGTATTGGTGACGGCAGTATTACGCTGAAGAACCTGACGACGCTCAAACAGTACTTCATACAAACTGGCCAGATCAGTCTGCTCGACCTCAATGGCATTAAGCCGGAGCGCGTTGCCATGGTGGTGGGTGGCTTGGCGATTCTGATCGCCTTGCTGCAAGAATTTAACATTCAGGTACTCCACCCCATCGAAGCTGGTTTGCGGATGGGGGTGATGTGGGACTTGTACCTGCGTTCCACCAAGCGCGACCGGCGTGAGCAGGCGGTGCACAATGTCGTGACAATGTTCCATGTCGATGTCTCGCGCGCCCATCGGGTAGCGGATATGGCACGCTCTCTGTACGCGCAGCTGAAGCCCGCAACTGACACCTATGTGCGCCATATCTACTGGAGCGCGCTGATGCATGAAGTCGGCATGGTGGTCTCGCATACCGGTTATCACAAGCACGGTGCGTATATGATAGAAAATGCCGATATGGCCGGTTTTACTACGCGCGAGCAAAGGGTGATGAGTAAGCTGATCTTGAGCCAGAAAGGCAATCTCAGAAAAATCAGCGACGGTTTTGTCGATCTCGATTTTGCCAAGGCGGTGCTGGCCTTGCGCCTCTCTGTCACTTTTATGCATTCACGGGTAGAACTCGATTATGCGGATTTTAGTCTGAAGATGAAAAATAAGATCGAACTCGAAATTCGTCAAGACTGGGTCACCTTGCATCCTACGGTGGCTTTTTGGTTACAGAAAGAAATTGAGTGCTGGCGCGAAGTCGGTGTGGAGTTCGTTGTCAAAGCCAACGTATAATTTTAGTTTTAATTTGAAGAGCGCATATTCCATGCGCCTCGCAGCACGAAAATGCCCTGGAAGGCGCATGAATACTGCGTTAAGGTTTTTTTGATCTTCTAAAACCCTATTCCTGGAGCGCATACCTTTGTTGTAAATTCTGGCAATACCGGGGTATAGCTCCGGTTTGCAGCGAACTCTGTATCTCTATACATACCGTTTTTGGAAGTTTCCTTTTTTGAAATTAAGACATTGTCTTTGAATGCATCAGCTCCCATGCACACCTTAAATTTACCGGTTATTTCCCCTCTCGCTGCAAAACTCGCTGTTTTGCTTTTTGCCTGCCTGCCGATGCTGGCTGCCGCCCAATCCACGCTATCGGTGCCAGACACATTAGAGCAAAGGCTCAAGGCCTGTACCTCTTGTCACGGCAAGGAAGGTAGGGCTGCCAGTGATGGGTATTACCCGCGGATTGCGGGCAAACCGGAAGGGTATTTATTGAACCAGCTGAAAAATTTCCGTGATGGCAAACGCACTTATCCCTTGATGACTTATATGGTCGGCAATTTATCCGATGCGTATCTGAGTGAAATCGCCCACTATTTTTCTGCGCAACATCCACCGTATGCCGCGCCACAAAGTACCGAGGCGACGCCCGCCATGCTTGAGCGTGGACGGGTATTGGTGCAGCAAGGCGATAAACAGCAAAAATTACCCGCTTGTATCGCCTGTCATGGTGAAAAAATGACCGGTGTTGCGCCGTTTATCCCGGGTTTGCTGGGACTGCCGCGTGACTATATCGTGGCGCAACTCGGTGCCTGGCAAACCGGAAGCCGACATGCGCTGGCGCCCGATTGCATGCAACAAATCGCCCTTAAATTGCAGCCGCAAGATATCGGTGCGGTCTCGGCCTGGCTGGCGGCGCAAACCATGCCCGCCAATGCGCTTGCTATCAGTGCCAAAGAACACGCCAACGGTGTCGCCAACTTTAGTCTGCCACTGTCTTGTGGCAGCGTCCCAAAATAAAAGCAGAAACGCATGAAACGAATTTTTTACTCTTTGATATTGCTAGTGCTGCTCGCTGTCGGCAGTTTGGCTGGCTATGGTTATTTCCTGGGCGATACGGCAACGGCCCAATATGTGCAGGATATTTCGCCGCAGAATGGCAGCGAACAGGTTCTGCGCGGCGCCTATCTGGCGCGCGCCGGTAATTGCATGGGGTGCCATACCCCGCGTGGTGGTCAGGCGTATGCCGGCGGGCGTGTGATTCAATCCGAGTTTGGCAATTTTATTTCGCCCAATATCACGCCCGATGCGACCACTGGCATAGGCCGCTGGAGTGCCGATGATTTTTGGCGTGCGCTACATAACGGTAAATCGAAAGATGGTAGTTTGCTCTATCCCGCTTTTCCTTACGCCAATTACACTCACGTTACGCGGGCTGATTCAGATGCGTTGTTTGCCTATTTAAAAACGCTGACGGCGGTCGCCAAGGCGAATCAGCCGCATGACTTGCGCTTCCCTTACAGCCAGCGCAGCTTGCTGGCGTTTTGGCGCGCCCTGTATTTTCGTCCTGCCGTGTATCAGGCCGACCAGCAACACTTGGCCGAGTGGAATCGTGGCGCCTATCTGGTCAATGGGCTTGGCCATTGCAGCGCCTGTCATAGCAGCCGCAATGCGCTCGGGGCCAACGGCGGCAGCCAGGATTTATCCGGTGGTGAGCTAGCCATGATTAACTGGTATGCGCCTTCATTGGTCGATCAAGAAGAGGCCAGTCTGGCGCACTGGCAGGCGGCGCAAGTGCAGGCATTGCTCAAGACCGGCATTTCGCAAAACACGGCGGTATCCGGCGCTATGGCAGAAGTGGTCAGTGGCAGTTTGCAATACTTGTCAGATACCGATATCCGCGCCATGAGCAATTATTTGCAAACGTTGCCGCAAGTAACGAAGGCGACAGCAGATATGCTGGATAAAACGTTACAAGGACCGGTAGTGGGCAAGGAGGAAATGGCAAGAATCATGGTGCAGGGGGCCAGTTTGTATAAGACCCATTGTAGTGATTGCCATGGCGCAGATGGCCGCGGTGCGGCAGCGATCTATCCTGCCTTAAAAGGCAACCAGACCCTGCAAATGCAGCATGTCGCCAATCCGGTGCGTCTGATACTGGCGGGCGGTTTCCCCCCAGCGACAGCAGGCAATCCACGCCCTTACGGCATGCCGCCATTTGGCCCCGTTTTGTCCGATGGCGAAGTGGCACTGGTGTTGTCATATGTTAGGAATGCCTGGGGTAACCAGGCTGGGGTGGTGACTGCGGCTGAAGTGAATCGCTATCGGACTGCGCCGCTGGATTGATTATTGCACCGCTTCAGCGTTGCGCTGAAGCGGCATGTCAGGATGACCAGGTATTCTGTCTTGCCAGTGGCAATCCTGCGGCGTTAAATTACTCTTTATCACCGAGCAATAACCGTTTTAACTTCATGTCGTTAACGGTATCGCCGACCCAGATTCTCATAATCGCCTGCATCGTCAAATCGTTCTTTAATGACTCACCGATTTGTTTATTATTCGAGTGAAATGTCGTGCCTTTGCCAGCCAGCCAATCAATCGTCATGATGTCGCCGACTCTCCATTCGCCAACAGCGGCGAACCCTTCGCCCAGCGCCATTAATTGAGAGACTAACTGTATGCGCTCTTCCTTGGTGGTACTGGTGCGAATGTCGGCCAAGAATCTCCGACTCATGAGTTCACTTTCAACCGCTTTAAGCATCACGAGCTTGACCCGGATCGGCCCTGTTGAAGCGAGCAGCTCTTGTTGCGTAGTTTTGAGCTTGGGCAGGTAATAAGCCAAGACAAATACTTTATTGCGATTGACCGAAGAAATGCCCGCCCCATTGAGTACCAAAGTGCGTCCTTCTACTTGTATCGATTCATCTAAAGTGACACCAGCCACCTCTCTGGCGAATCCTGATGACATTCCCAAGGCCAGCAAGGAAAAGGCGAGGCATGCCGCACCGAAGCATTTGTTGAGATAATTAGTTGTTTTCATGTCTCTCCTCCGTAAGTCTTGGATAGGTTAATTGCCAGAAGTGGTCGTTGTCGCGAGTCTTAAAACAAGCGACTGAATGTGATGAGTGCCAGATCACCTTCAGGACGTGCGCGCGCCGACATTTCTCTCAAATACTTCAGTTCGATCTGCGTTTTTAAGTCATCGGTCTGGTAGCTCATGACCGGCCCCAAAGAGGTTACGCGCGCGCGGTTGCCGTTAACTAAAGGAAGCGCGCTGCTGCTACTTGGGTCTTTGTCATCGGTGGTTTGATGCAAGACATAACCTTGCAGGCCGGCCTTGAAGTTGCCAGTGAACTGATACGTTCCTACATATTCCATGTGGAAGTATTGGCCTGATTTATAGTCGGTTTCGCGGTTCGCCGTGCTGACGTTGTAGCTCATTGCGGCAGCAATATCAAAACCCGATTCAGTCGACCAAGCCGCTGACACTAAAGGGCGGAAAGAGTAGGAATTAAGACCCAGATTCACTTGGCTATTCTTATCGAATGAGCCTGTAGGTAAATCCACATTCATCGCGGCCACGATTGACAGGCTTTCGAATTTCCAGCCGATAAATGAAGCGAGTTCTATATCGCCCAGGCCGCGTTTACTGCCACTTGCTGCCTGTGATGCCGCCAGTCCAATTTTTTGCTGCAGTGCTGGTGGCAATGGGGTAGTGACATTGACTGTGATGTCACGGCTTTTATTGAGTAGTGGCACGGCGATATAACCACCGTAACGGCCACCGAGTATCGGGTCTTCACTCACATAGACCAATTTTGGCACCACTGCATCGACCTTAATGCGGGCATTCACTGTACCTTTAACGGTTATCCCGGGGATCGACTTACTAAATGCGACATCATTGCCATTGGCATCTTTCGCGCTACTGGCTCTATAGCTAGGCGCAACAATTTGACCATACACTCCGGATAACGGCAAGATCGCAGAGTCCAGACCCCACACGCCTAGCGGTACCGCCAGTTCGCTGTTTTCTGCCGCCATGGCAATATTGCAAACACCACATAACAGGGAACCGGCTACCAGACTAGAGATTGAGTGACGAGCATGCATGATTTTGTTTTCCTGAGTTTTCTGATGAATTTGGCGTGACTGATTTCTAATGAAATAAGTTTTTTGCTGATGGAGAACGGCGAATGCAAAAAAGCATGATGTTTTGAAATGCTTTAGACCGTTGTAAACTTAAATAGTCTTTTTTGTAGCATGCACGTTGTCGAGAAAAAATAATTTCGACATGGATAGTATCAACAGGTCATTGCTGATAGCCAATAATTTTTAGAGGGGGAACTCAGATGAGACACTTCTTTCCATTTGCGCAGAAGACCGATGTTTTTTTAAGTAGACATATTTTTAATTGTTTAAAAATTTGACGTGGACGTTACTCGGAATGTAGCTGAAATGCGAATTTTGGATTTCGCTTTTGCTCCGGTGCTGGCGGTGGTATGGCTAGGCTATTGCGCAAGGTGTTGTCATTGTCGTCTTTTCATAGTCTTCATATTGTAGGATACTTGCTTGATTGAATTTTCACTTCTCGACATCGCACCGGTTCGCTTAGTGGCTGGGTTTGCCGAATGTTGGAGTGCGGTGGCGCAGATGAAAATAACACGTATTAAAAGGTCAATATTGTGACGTTGGGTAAACAACCAAATCAGATGGGTGCCGAGGCCGCTATCCTCAGTCCTGAAAGCGTGCGCTCTGCGCAGTCTCTGCTTCAGTTCGATGCCATCATGGACGGCGCACCGGTAGGTATCCTGTTTACCCAAGACGGCATCATGGTTCAGGCCAACGCCAGTTTTGTAGCGATGATGGGCTATCAACTGAACGAGTTGATTGGTCAGCCTGCAAGCCTGCTGTTCTATACTATTCCAGAGAGTTACGCAGAAATTGGGCGTGTTGCCGGTCCGGTATTGGCCGCCGGCAAACCATATCGCGGTGATATTCGGGCTAGCCACAAAGATGGCAGCGTATTCTGGTCGCGCTTCTCTGCCAGGGCAGTCAACCCGGAAAAAACTGAAGAAGGCACGCTGTGGTTTTTGGAGGATGTCACCCCCGAGCATTTGCACGAAGAAAAATTGCGCCGCACTCTGGAAGAGCAGCGGGTCATTTTTGAGAGTGTTGCGGTTGGCATACTGTACTCGCACCAGCGTTCGATTGCGCGCTGTAACAATAAACTGGCCACGATGTTTGGCTATCAGCCAGAAGAGTTGCTGGGCCGCTCGACCCGTCTTTTTTTTAACAGCGATGAGCAATATGGTGAGCTTAGCCGGCGAGTCTATCCTACCCTGAAGGCGGGGCAGCCTTATAGCGTAGAGATGCAAATGCCGCATCGCGATGGACATTTGATCTGGGTGCATGCTACCGGCAGTCTGGTGACGGGGACGGTGCAGTCGGGTGACGACGTGATCTGGATCTTTAAAGACGTTAGTGCGCGTAAAGCAGCGGAGGAAGAAAAGCGCCAGACCCTATTGGAACTGGAGGCCGTCTTCGCCAGCGCAGCGGTTGGTTTTATCTACTCCCGCGGCCATACCGTGCAGCGATGTAATGCCCGCTGTGCCGAGATACTCGGCTACAGTCCGGAAGAGCTGATCGGGCAATCCACTGCCCGCATGTTCCCCTCACAGGCCGACTACCAAGCGTTAAGAGTCGCAGCTGGCCCAACGATGAACAGTGGCCAGTCGTTTGAAACGGAGCTTCGTTGCAAGCACAAGGATGGTAGCCTGTCCTGGTGCCGCCTTTACGGCAAGGCGTTAAACCCCGAGGATATCAGCCAGGGAAGCATCTGGATCTTGGTCGATACAGAAGAGGCGCGGCGCACCCGTGAACAGTTGACAGCATCGATGCGTGACCTCGAAGCATTGATGGAAAATGCCACCGTGGGCATTTTATTTACCCGTGACCAAAAAATCACACGCTATAACCCGCGTTTCAGCGAGATGTATGGTTATCCGGGAGACACCGCCATCGGTCTTCCTGCATCGATATTTTTTGGTTCGCAGGAAGAGTATGAGCGGCTCAGCCAGATGGCTTACCCGTTGCTTGTGATTAACCTGCCGTTGCAGACGGAGCTTTACACCCAGCACGCCAATCAAGAAAAGCAGTTATGGGTCAAACTGATTGCCTACCCTACCAATCCTGAACGGCCTGCTGAAGGCACGATCTGGCTGGTCGAAGATAGAACTGCCTATAAAGAGGCCGAAGAGGCGCTGCACAAGGCGCAAGCCGATTTGGTGCAAGCCGAAAAACAAGTCGCTCTGGGGTCGCTGGTGGTCGGCGTGGCACATGAATTAAATACGCCGATCGGTAACGCCTTGATGGCAGCATCCACCTTGAGTGACCGTTGTCTGGAGATGCACAACATCATCGCCTGTGGCAACATGCGGCGCTCGCAATTGGATCTTTATCTGTCTGACGTCGCCGGTCTTGCCGGCATTGTCACTCGTGCCTGCGAGCGGGCCGCGCAACTGGTTTCCAGTTTCAAACAGGTCGCCGTTGACCGCAGGCTGGAGCGGCGCCGTAAGTTCAACCTGCGTGCATTAATCGATGAGGTCGTGGTGTTGCAGCGTCAGCAGCTAGATGGTGCACGATGGGATATTACGTGCGATATTTCTGGCGATATTTCATCGAGTATCGAATGCGACAGTTATCCCGAACCCTTGGCTCAAATCGCCGCGAGTCTGCTCGAAAACGCCTTTACGCATGCTTTTGTCGGTGCCGAACACGGCAGTCTGAAAATTTCCGCAACGGTGGCGCAAGGCTGGGTAGTTCTAAGTTTTTCAGATGATGGCATCGGTATGGACGCGGCAATGCTGGCACGCGTCTTCGATCCTTTTTTTACCACCAGGTTGGGGCAGGGGCGTTCTGGCCTGGGTCTTTCGATCACACATAATCTGGCGACCGCCGTCTTGGGTGGCGATCTGACGGTCGAGTCGCAGCCAGCGCAGGGCACCTGCTTTTTACTGCGCTTCCCTGTGATTGCACCGCAACACAATTAACGTGGCGTTCCGGCTCTGCTTAATGGCGTTTGGAGTTGTTCCGATTCAATAATCTTTGCGCCGGGAAGCGCATTAAGTCCTGCATCAAGCATTGCGGCCGCGACTTTTTCGGGAGAAACCGGGCGTAACCGTTTCGGCAGCAAGGGGGCGAACAGCTTGGCGATCAGGATGCCAACAGCTTCTCCCGGGCGTTTCTCAGGGCGAGCGCCACCATCCAACAGTGAAGGGCGAATGATGCTCAGTGATGCGAAATTCAGCGCGGCCAGGTCGCGTTCGGTTTCCGCCTTTACCCGCAAGTAAAATGCGCTTGCGCCCAGCTTGGCACCGGTCGATGAGTTGAGTACAAAGCATGCCGCACCGGCCGCCTGTGCCAGCTTGGCCGCATCCAGCACATAGTCATGGTCGACATGGTAGAAAGCGGCTTCTGAGCCGGCCTGACGCATGGTACTGCCCAAGGCGCAAAGCACGGCGTCGGCTTTCCACCAATCAGCCTCAGCAGGCAAATGCCGGTAATCGACGATAGGATTGATGAGCTTAGGGTGGCTAGTCAAAGGGCGTCTGGTGGGAGCGATCACCTGGCTGATCCGCTCGTTGTCGAGTGCCTGTTTGAGTAATTGCTGACCGACCAGGCCAGTTGCGCCGAGGATGATTACGCTAGCCATGTTTGCTTTCTATTGTGTCCGGTCCCTATCGAGGGAAAAATCCCTGGTCGCTTAGTGTACGTTGAAATGCAAGGCATAGGCTTTTTAGCGGGAATAGGCGGCCTACGCCGGCGTCGCCGGATTGCCGCCGTGTTCGGTCAGTAAATTGGCAAAGTCCATGCCGCATCCGATTCAGCCATCCAATAACTTGGATAAGTTAAATCGGGTTCAATTTATTGCGCAATCCATTCCAGTGGTTTGCCGTTCAGGTCGGTTACCGTGGTCATTTCTTTAAATGCCCGGGCTTGAATTTGATCCGGCAGGCGCACCAGATCAACACTATTGACCAGGTGGTCTCCCGCCATAAAGGCCCAAGTGAAGAATTTCAATGCGACGGTGGAGCGATCTGAATTTACGGCATTTTTTTGCATGATGATAAAGGTGCCCATCGTAATCGGCCATGCATTGTTGCCGGGTTTGTCGGTCAGCGTTTCTTCAAAATTACCCACTGTCTTCCAGCTGCTATTGGTTAATGCTGCGGCGAAAGTTTCAGCAGTCGGAGATAAGAAATTGCCGTCGTGATTTTTTAACTGCACATAATCCAGCTTATCCTGAATCACATAATTAAAATCCACGTAGCTTATTGAATAGTTGGTTTTTTTGAGGCTGGCGACAATGCCGCTGCTGCCCTTTACTTTTGTCAGATCTTTGTGCCAGGCAATATTAAAATTTTTGCCGTAATTTACTTGCCAGTCGCGGCTTATTTTACTCAGGTAGTCGGTGAAGTTGTAGGTAGTGCCTGAGCCGTCCGAGCGCACGATGACTTCAATGGCCTTGTTTGGCAAGCGCACGCCGGGATTAAGTGCACTGATGGCCGCATCGTTCCAGATCGTGATTTTGTGCGCAAATATACCCGCCAAAATTTCACCAGTGAGATGTAACTCACCAGACTTAATGCCGGAAACATTGATGACGGGTACCACGCCAGAAATCGCAGACGGGAATTGTATTAAATTATATTTTTTTAAATCCGCCGGATTCAGTGCGACATCGCTGGCGCCGAAATCCACACTTTTTTCCTTGATCTGCTTGATCCCCGCTGAAGAACCGGCCGCTTGGTATTCGAGTGTCGCTCCCTTTTTTTTCTGAAAAGCTTCTGCCCATTTATTGTAAAGAGGCGCGGCGGCGGAGGAGCCCGCGCCGGTGATGCTGGCAGCCGTAGCGATACCAGTAAAGAATAGGTGAAAAGAGAGTTGAAGCAGCAAATAGGAAGTAAATCGAGACATGTTTTAAATCAAAAAAGATTGGTGAGGACGGGAATGATATTTCAATGAGAGAATATTTCCAATGCGCAATTTTGACATCGATTTATGACATCATGATGAATTCCAGTGTCGTAATGCGCTGGTCATATGCCGATCTTAGTCTACACTTTAGTTTCAGCCAGAGTGACTGCCGGTATATGCGTAAAATCATCTTGTAAATATTTAATAAATTGTTTATATTATTTATATACTTAACTTCAGGAGTGTCAAATGGCAACCGTTCCAGAGAATAAAAATGCTGTAAAAAGTAAGGTGTCGGTAGTTCCGGCAAAAAAAATTGCGACTGCTGCTGCAAAAGTGTCCGCAGAAAAAGCCAAGACTCCGAAAGCGCTTCCGGTGAAAGTAGCTGCTGCTGTTAATCCAGTTAAGCCAGTTATGCCGAAGGCGGCTCCTGTCGTGGCTGCAAAGCCTGCGGCTGTCGGCAAGGTGGTGAATAAAACGGTGAATGCCCCCGTTGCTAAGTCCTTTGTTAAGCCGGTTGTTAAGCCTGCCGCCAAGCCAGTAACTAAGCTCGTAACTAAGTCCGCAATTAAGCCAGCCGCCCCAACAAAATTAATTTCTGTTGTTGCTAAAGAAAAGATAAAGAAGGAAAAATTGGTGCGCGACAGTTTTACTATGCCTGAGTCTGAATATGCGGCGCTTGGACTGGTGAAAAAAGCGTGTATCGGTGCCGGTGTTGAAGTGAAAAAAAGCCAGTTATTGCGTATTGGTCTGCTGTTGTTGAGCCGCACCGATGTCAATAGCCTCAAAACATTGATCGCTAACCTGGCACCGCTGAAAGCTGGCCGCCCGAAAAAAGACAAGTAAGCGTGTCGTTTTAAATGATCTCTTACCGCCTCGCTACCTGGTAGCGGGGCTGTTGTTTTTTACGTGTCATAAAACCGACATCAAACCGTCATCTTGTTGAAGTAATCCTGCTTTATTCTTCGTTCGTCAATCGACTGAACAGGATAATACATGAGACTACTCACCCACCCCGCGGATGCCAATCCAAGTTTTTCCAAGCTGAGTTTAAGCCTTGCCAGTACCGCTAAAGAAGTCAAGGAAGTGCAGCGTTTACGTTACAAAGTCTTTATTGAAGCGATGGGTTTATCCGCGCTGACCAATCCTGATGGTTTGGATAAGGATGAGTTTGACGAGCACTGCGATCACTTGATCGTGCGTGATACCAAAACCTTGAAAGTCGTTGGCACCTATCGTATTTTAGGTCCGAACGCCGCGCGCCATATTGGCCGCTATTATTCAGAAACCGAATTCGATTTATCTCGCCTGCAAAATATACGCGGCAGCATTGCCGAAGCAGGGCGTGCCTGCATCCACCCTGATTACCGTAGTGGTGCCGTGATCATGATGTTGTGGGCGGGGCTGGCAGCGTATATGCAACGTGAGCGTTGCACGTATCTGATCGGTTGCGCCAGCATCAGCCTCACTGACGGCGGCCATAATGCGGCAGCCATTTACCGTAGTTTTAAAGACGCTGATTTTGCGCCGCTTGATTATCGTGTTACGCCTCATCTAGCGTTTCCGATTGATGATATGGATGAGGGCCATGTGGCGCGCATTCCGCCGCTGCTGAAAGGGTATTTGCGGGCAGGCGCCTGGGTTTGTGGTGAGCCAGCATGGGATCATGATTTCCATTGTGCTGATTTGTTTGTGATGCTGCCGCTGGCAAACCTGGATAATCGTTACGCCAAACATTATGGGACAGACGGGCGGACAGAATGACGCCGGCAGATCAGTTCCTCAGTGAAAAAATGAGCCGTAAGCTGTTTAGGCACAGTAAAAAGGAGTTGACTCATTTTCGTACTATTTGGATTTCTGATCTGCACTTGGGAACAACTGGGTGTCAGGCTGCGCGCTTGCTGGAGTTTTTGCAGGCGACCGAATCGGACACCCTGTACCTGGTCGGCGATATTATCGATGGCTGGCAATTGAAGCGGCGCTGGTATTGGGATCAGGTACACAATAACGTGGTGCAGACGGTGTTAAAAAAGGCCAAGAAGGGCACTAACGTGATCTTCGTTCCGGGCAACCATGATGAGGCGGTGAGGCAGTTTATTGATCTCGATTTTGGTGGTATCAAGGTGCGAGATGAGCTGGTGCATGTCACTGCACAAGGCAAGCGCATGCTGGTCTTGCATGGCGACAGGTTTGATGGCGTGATTGCCTGCGCCAAATGGCTGGCGTATCTCGGTGATAATTTGTACACGGTGATTCTTAAATTCAATCAGGTGCTGAATAGTTGGCGTGCGCGGCGTGGCTTGCCGTACTGGTCGCTGTCGCAATACCTGAAACTCAAGGTGAAAAATGCCGTCAGCTATATCAGTTCATTTGAACATGCGCTCGCTGACGAAGCGCGTCAACGCGGTTTGGATGGTGTGATTTGCGGCCATATTCATAAGCCCGAAATTCGTCAGATTGACGGCATTACGTATTGCAATGACGGTGATTGGGTGGAGAGTTTGTCGGCGCTGGTGGAAGATGTCAGTGGCGAACTGCGCCTGGTAAGCTGGCACGATATCATGTTGCCGGACCGAATATCAAACACGATCCCGGAAATGGCGCTGGCATCAAGTGTATCCGCGTAAACGGGTTTAAAAACTGCTACACGCATATTTCATGCGCCTTCTGGCACGAAAAGCCTTGGAAGGCGCATGGAATATGCGCCGCTGTTTTTAGAAGTTCCCTTTTCAATACATAAAAAGGGTGACTTACTTCACCACCAGATCTGGCGTCATGATGGCTTTCAGATAGGTTTGCACGCTTTCGGCTTCACTCTGTTTTTGCGTAATCCACCAGACATTGCCTTTGCGCACGGCGCATTCCAGCATCATCGGCGCAATCAGACGCGCAGCGATCTGTCCCAGATACGGCTGGTGTCCAATAATCAATACCGGCTCACGGCTATGCGGCCAGTTGGCGGCAGCCAGAACAGCCTCTGCGCTCGCGTTTGGCCCTAGTTCAGGCACGATCTTAAATTTACGGTCCAGGGCCGCCATGGTCTCTCGGGTTCTGACCGTTGGGCTCACCAGAATACGGCAACTGTCGGGCAGATTGCTGTCCAGCCAGTACGCCATCTTATTGGCTTGTTTGATTCCTTTTGCGGTCAGCTTGCGCGCATCATCTGGCAGATCCAGGTTGCCGGGTTCTGCTTCTGCATGTCGCCATAAGATCAGATCCATCGCTTGCTCATTTCTGTGATTATTCTTCGGAAGTGGAGCCTAACTGTTGCATCAAATATTTTTGTGCACAGAAAGGCACTTGCTTGGCGCGGCTTTTTTTACGCTCGTAATGGCCTTCGCAATCGAGTGTCCAGGCATTCACATTGTCTTTCAGATAGGGGGTGAGACCTTCCGACATGATGCGCTTTTTAAGCGCTTTGTCGAGAATCGGAAAGGCGACTTCTATGCGCCTGAACAGATTGCGGCTCATCCAGTCTGCGCTGGCGAGCAGGGTGTCATGTTGCAGATCATTACGGAAATAATAGATGCGGGAATGCTCCAGAAAGCGTCCAATAATTGAACGCACCTTAATGTTTTCGGATAAACCCGGAACCCCCGGGCGCAAAGTACAAGCCCCGCGGATGATCAGGTCAATCTTCACGCCGTCGGCTGCGGCCGCGTACAGCGCGCGGATCACCGACTCATCTACCAGCGCATTCATCTTGGCGATGATGCGCCCGGGCCGGCCTTCTCTGGCGATTTTGGCTTCGTTGCGGATGGCTTTAATAATCTGTGGTTGCAGCGCAAACGGCGCCAGCCAAAGGTAGTCGAGTTTTTTCGGCTTGGTCAAGCCGGTCAGATGGATAAATACTTCGTTGACTTCGGCCGCCATTTGCGGGTGCGCCGTTAATAGACCAAAATCGGTGTAAAACTTGGTCGTCGACGGGTGATAGTTGCCGGTGCCGAGATGGGCATAATGGCGCAGCACGCCACCTTCTTCACGGCGTATCACTAGCGCCAGCTTGGCGTGGGTTTTGAGCCCTACCACGCCGTACACGACTTGCGCTCCGGCGCGCTGTAATTTGTCGGCCCAGTTGATATTCGCCTCTTCGTCAAAGCGCGCCATCAACTCGACAATCACGGTGACCTCTTTGCCTAAGCGCGCCGCCGTGATCAGCGACTCCATCAAATCCGAATTCATGCCAGTACGGTAGATGGTCTGTTTGATGGCGAGTACGCTAGGATCAAGCGAGGCCGAACGGATAAAATCAATCACCGTCTGGAATGGCTGAAAAGGATGATGCAACAAGACATCCTGTTTGTGTAACAAACTAAAGATGTTGGTATTGGCTAATTTGGGATTGGCTTTGGCGGTAAACAGGGTGAAGCGTAAATTGGGCTGTTTGATATGATCGACCAGCTCAGATAACCTCACCATGTTAACCGGACCATCCACCTGATATAACCGGTCACTATCGAGCGAAAATTGCTCTAGCAGGAAACGCGACAATTCTTCTGGGCAATTTTTTGCCACTTCAAGGCGGACTGCGACGCCAAACTGGCGGCCATGCAATTCGCCCTGTAAGGCCTGACGCAGATTTTTGACTTCTTCTTCATCGACCCATAAATCACTGTCGCGCGTCACGCGGAACTGCGAGTAAGCCTTGACTTCACGTCCATTGAACAGATCGCCAATGTGGGCGTGAATGACCGAAGACAGCAGGCAAAATGAAATACCCTTGTCGGATAATTCATCCGGCAAGCGGATTACCCGTGGCAATACCCGAGGGGCTTTGACGATGGCGATACCGGTGCCACGTCCGAACGCATCTTTACCTGCCAGCGAGACGATAAAATTTAAACTCTTGTTGACCACTTGCGGGAACGGGTGCGCCGGATCAAGCCCAATCGGGGTCAGCAATGGCCTCACTTCACGATCAAAATACGCCTTGACCCAGGCCCGCTGCGCTTCATTTCTATCTGTATGGCGCAACAGATGGATGCGTTTGCGCGATAGCTGCGGCAAAATTTCCTGATTCAATACCTCGTATTGACGGGTGGCAAGTTGGTGGCATTCGGTCGCGATACGCTCCATCATTGCTAAAAAAGCAGGATGTTGCGCTAATTCACCATCGATTGTATTTTGCGCCAGTAAACTGGCGACGCGTACTTCAAAAAATTCGTCCAGATTACTGCCGACAATACATAAATAACGCAGGCGCTCTAATAAAGGGATGCTGCGGTCCTCCGCCTGTGCCAGCACGCGCCAGTTAAAGGCGATTTGTGACATTTCGCGGTCGAGAAAAACAACCGCGCGCGATAGTTCGAGTTTTGTCACGAGCTGGGTCTCATGGTCGTCTGGCAGACTGTTTTGTTTTGCATTCTCGTCCTTCCTGGCACCAGCAGGGTTTGTGGTGTCATTGGCTGGCTGAATTTGCGCTTCTCGGTCTTGCATAGGGTTTCGCATGTCATAAAAGCGTTGGTCTCTGATATTTCTGATTGTAAGCAGGCAATATGACAAGTTTATGACAAATTATTCCTTAATATATAAACATTTCATAATTATTTAGCACACGTCATAATCTTGTCATATTCTGCTAGTACAGTCCGGTTTGTGTCTTTGATGTTGTAATCGACCCCGTAATGGATGTCCGAATAATTAACCCTGAGGTGAATATGCAATTGAATCGTATCGTCAAGTCTCTGGTGCTTGCTGTTGCTGCAGCAATCTCCTTTCCTGCCGTACATGCTGCTGATATGACAGGCGCTGGTGCAACTTTCCCTTACCCAATTTATGCAAAATGGGCCGAGGCTTACAAAAAATCAACTGGTAATGGCTTGAATTACCAATCCATCGGTTCCGGTGGCGGTATCAAGCAGATCAAGGCCAAGACTGTCGATTTCGGCGCGTCTGATATGCCATTGAAAATTGAAGATTTGGAAGCGGAAGGCTTGACACAATTCCCTGCCATTATCGGTGGCGTCGTGCCAGTCGTGAATATCGAAGGCATGGCCCCGGGTAAAATGAAAATGACAGGCGATGTATTGGCCGGCATTTACATGGGCAAGATCACTAAGTGGAATGCGGCTGAAATTACCGCCCTGAATCCAGGCTTAAAATTGCCAGCGGAAGAAATTACTGTCGTGCATCGTTCGGATGGATCTGGCACGACTTTCCTGTGGACCGATTATTTGTCTAAAGTGAATGCAGAATTCAAAACAGCCGTCGGTTCGTCTACCGCGGTGAAGTGGCCAGTCGGTTTGGGCGGAA
This sequence comes from Undibacterium sp., assembly GCF_030651495.1. Taxonomy (GTDB): domain Bacteria; phylum Pseudomonadota; class Gammaproteobacteria; order Burkholderiales; family Burkholderiaceae_D; genus Undibacterium. Next base: position 14,768 of record NZ_JAUSFI010000028.1, on the reverse strand, counting down.
AAGGCAATGAAGGTGTTGCTGCCAGCGTAAAACAAATCAAAAATTCTATCGGCTATGTGGAATACGCTTATGTCAAAAAGAACAAGATGACATACACCCAGTTGAAAAATGCGGATGGTCAATTTGTTGAGCCGGATGATGAAAACTTCAAATCTGCTGCTGCTGGTGCAGATTGGGCGAAAGCACCTGGTATGAATTTGGTACTGACGAATCAGCCTGGCAAAGCAACATGGCCAATTACTGGTGCCTCTTTTATCCTGATGCATAAAGTCCAGGCAGATGCAGAAAAAGGTAAAGAAGTCTTGAAGTTTTTTGACTGGGCATTCAAAAACGGCGGCGCGATGGCCACTGAATTGGAATACGTAGCGCTGCCAGCACCGGTTATTAAACTGATCGGCGAAGGCTGGAAAGCCAAGATCAAGGACGCATCCGGTAAGGCTTTGTGGTAAATATTATCAGCATTACGGTTATCACACCGGTTATCAGTGAGATGCTCACTATGATCGGCCTGTTGTAAATCTTAGTGTTTAAAAAACGTGAACCGCTATGGGTAAATTTTTGCCGATAGCGGTTTACAAACAGATGGAACAGATATTCCATGAATACCCAACAAGCTCCGTTAGTTATGCCCGCCACTCAGACCACCTCACCACCTCACATCAGTACCGCGCGACAATTGTCAGAGCAAGATCGCAGTGCGGAAGTGAATATGGCGGCGGTAATGCGACGTCAGCAATGGCAGGATTTTCTATTTCATAAGCTTACTTTCAGCTTCGCCTTAATGGTGTTGTTGGTACTGCTTGGTATTATCATTTCTCTGCTTATTAATGCCTGGCCTGCGATGCAGGAATTTGGCTTTGCCTTCGTCACCACGATAGAGTGGGACCCCGTGAACGATAAATACGGTGGACTGATTGCGATTGTAGGGACGCTGGTCACCTCAATTATCGCCTTGCTGATCGCTTTTCCGATCAGCTTTGGTATTGCTCTGTTTTTAACTGAAATTTGCCCGCCGTGGTTAAAGCGCCCATTAGGCACCTCAATTGAATTGCTCGCTGGCGTGCCTAGCATTATTTACGGCATGTGGGGCTTATTTGTATTCGCACCGCTGTTCTCTGATTATGTTCAACCCGCGCTCGCGGGCTCTTTGGGACAATTACCCGTGATCGGTGTTTTATTCTCTGGCCCGATGATCGGTATCGGCATCTTGTCGGCTGGGATTATCCTTGCCATTATGATTATTCCGTTCATCTCTTCGGTGATGCGCGACGTGTTTGAAGTGGTGCCGCCGGTGTTGAAAGAATCCGCCTATGGCTTAGGTTGCACCAAATGGGAAGTCGTCAGAAAAATTGTATTGCCGTACACCAAAATAGGTGTGGTCGGTGGCGTGATGCTGGGCTTGGGTCGTGCTCTGGGTGAAACCATGGCGATTACCTTCGTGATCGGCAATGCGCATAAATTATCCTGGTCGCTGTTTGCTCCGGGAAACAGTATCGCCTCGACTCTGGCGAACGAATTTGCCGAAGCGGAAACGGTCCTGCATACCTCATCGCTATTTTTTCTCGGCCTGATTTTATTTGTGATTACATTTATCGTTTTGTCTGCAGCTAAATTGATGCTGTTGGGATTAAGTAAAAAAGAAGGTGCAAAATGATGGGCGCTGTAAAAAATCCGGTCTATCGCCGCCGCTTGCTGATGCATAGACTCGGCATTGCCTTGTCGTCACTGGCCATGGCGATCGGGGTGTTTTTTCTGATGTGGATCTTGTTTACCCTGCTGGTCAAAGGTTTTTCTGCATTGAGTCCGAGTATTCTGACGGAGACTACGCCGGCGCCTGGCAGCGAGGGCGGGGGCTTGATGAATGCCATCGTCGGTAGCCTGATGATGGTCGGTTCGGCCACGCTGATCAGTACGCCTATCGGTATTCTGGCGGGTATTTATCTGGCTGAATATGGCGACAAAAATTGGTTTGGCGCCATTACCCGGTTTGTGACTGACATTATGCTGTCTGCACCATCGATCGTGATTGGCCTGTTTGTATACGCTATTTATGTCTTCCACGTTAAACATTTTTCCGGTTGGGCCGGGAGTTTTGCCATTTCCCTCATTGCAATTCCGGTCGTGGTGCGTACCACCGATAACATGCTCGGCCTGGTGCCGACCAGCTTGCGCGAAGCGGCATTTGCACTCGGTGCGCCGCGCTGGAAAGTGGCATTGTTGATCCGTTTGCGCGCAGTTAAAGCAGGCGTGATGACGGGTATTTTACTGGCGGTGGCGCGAATCTCCGGTGAGACTGCCCCCTTGCTCTTTACGGCCCTGAACAACCAGTTCTATAGTCCGAATATGAATAAGCCGATGGCAAATTTACCGGTAGTTATTTACCAGTTTGCCATGAGTCCCTATGATAATTGGCGTGATCTGGCTTGGGGTGGTGCTTTGTTAATTACCTTCAGTGTCTTAGGCTTAAATATCTTGGCACGCACTGTGTTCAGCCAAAAAGTAAAAAATTAATACCAGGAAAAACGACATGTCTATACCCAACACCAGCACTGACAAGATGTCCATAGAGATTTCAGGTTTGAATTTTTTCTACGGGGCGACGCGCAGCCTGCGCGATGTCAACCTGAATATCCGTGATAAAAAAGTGACCGCCTTCATCGGCCCGTCCGGCTGCGGCAAGTCGACTTTGCTGCGCACCCTAAACCGCATGTACGATCTGTACCCTGGCCAGCGTGCCGAAGGCAAGATCATGTACCACGGTAAAAACATCCTCGATGCAGACCAAGACATTAATCTGTTGCGCGCCAAGGTTGGGATGGTGTTCCAGAAACCGACACCTTTTCCTATGTCGGTGTATGACAATATCGCCTTCGGTGTGCGTTTGTATGAAAACCTGCCAAAAGGCGAGATGGATGAACGGGTCGAATGGGCGCTGAAAAAAGCCGCACTCTGGACCGAAGTCAAAGACAAGCTCAACAAGAGTGGCCTGAGCTTGTCGGGTGGTCAGCAACAGCGTTTATGCATCGCCCGTGGCGTCTCGGTTAAGCCGGAAGTGTTGCTGCTCGATGAGCCGACTTCCGCACTCGATCCTATTTCTACCGTGAAAATTGAAGAATTGATTCACGAGTTAAAACAGGATTACACCATCGCCATCGTCACGCACAATATGCAGCAGGCTGCACGTTGCTCTGACTATACCGCGTATATGTATCTGGGCGAATTGGTCGAATTTGGTGAAACTGATCACATCTTCATGAATCCGGTAAAAAAAGAAACACAAGATTACATTACGGGCCGTTTCGGTTAATGCGAAATCCCTTCTTGATAAAAATTTAGGAGCACACTGATGATAGGCGAACACTCTTCAAAGCAATACGATACTGATTTGGAAACGATACGTTCCAAAGTCTTGTTGATGGGCGGTTTGGTTGAAAGCCATTTCCATGATGCGATGACCTGCTTTCGCACCGGTAATATTGTGCAGGCGGCAGCCGTGATCAAATCCGATGAGGAAGTTAATCGCCTCGAAGTCACACTCGATGATATGTGCAGCCATCTGATCGTAAAGCGCCAGCCTGCCGCGAATGATTTGCGCACCGTCATGGCAACCGGCAAAGTGATTACCGATCTGGAACGCATCGGCGACGAATCAACCAAAATTGCCCGTATTGCGCATGAAGCGCATGCCAAGCACCGCAATATCGCCATGTTTAGCGGCTACGAGACCGTGCGCGTGCTGGCCACCAGTGTTGCCGAGATGCTGCACCAGTCGCTTGATGCTTTTGCCCGTCAAGATGGCGAAAGAGCCATCAAGCTGATCGCCTACGATGCGATTATCGACAATGATTTTCGTTCCATCATGCGCAATCTGATCACCTTTATGATGGAAGATCCCAGCACCATTTCATCGTCGTTAGATGCTTTATGGGTCGCTAAGGCGATTGAACGGATTGCTGATCATGCCAAAAATATTGCCGAATACACCATTTACATTGTAGAAGGCAAGGATATCCGGCATTCGGACTATGTGACGTCCAAACAGGAGCAAATCGTTCTCAAATCATGATGGCTGCTGATAAAACTACTATTCTCATCGTTGAAGATGAGCCGGCCATTGTGGAGTTGGTAACCTTCACTTTGCGTGCCGCTGGCTGGAATACCTTTTCCGTCAATAATACGGCGGATGCCTGGGAGTTTCTCCAGCGCCGCACGCCACAACTGATTTTGTTAGACTGGATGCTGCCGGATCAAAGTGGCTTGCGCTTATTGTCCAAGATCCGTTCAGACCGTCATTTCAATGAAATGCCGGTAATCATGCTCACCGCCAAAAGTATGGAAGAAGATAAAATCGCCGGCCTCGATCACGGTGCCGACGATTATGTCACCAAGCCATTCTCTCCGCGCGAGCTGACCGCACGCATCAAGGCCATGTTGCGCCGCAAGAGCCCGGAACATGCGCAGGGTACGCTGGCGGCCGGCAGTATTTTGCTCGATCCGGTCAGCTGTACCGTGAAGATCGATGAGCAAAAAGTCGATATCGGTCATGCCGAATATAAGTTGCTCAAATTTTTTATGGCGCATCCGGAGCGCGTCTTCTCGCGCAGCCAATTGCTCGATAAAGTCTGGGGCGATCATGTCGTGATTGAAGAGCGCACTGTCGATGTCCACGTACTGCGCTTGCGCAAGGTACTCAAGACGGCTGAAAACCTGATCAAGACCGTGCGCAGTGTTGGGTATATGCTGTCGGAAAAATGATTGTGGAGTGACGCAAAACCGCCCCTTTTCATCGATGAAAGCGGGTAGTTGAGGCATCTCCCACTTATACCCCGATTCGTAGCCAAATCCGTAACCGTAGTTAACCCCAAGTTGATAGATCACAGGCCCTAATGCATCCCCATCTCGTGTTTTGGATATCCGCCATTGTGCGGATGATGATCGTACTCATGGGCGCTGGCCTGGGCTGGTTTTTCTGGGGGGCGGTACCGGGACTGATGCTGGGGCTGGCCGGAATGATCGGTTTGATCAGCGTGCAATTGCATTACTTGCTCAGCTTGTCCGATTGGCTGGATAACCCCAGCAGTGCGCGCTTGCCCGATGGCTGGGGCGCCTGGACCGAAATATTTTCACGTTTGTACAAGCTACGCCGCGGCGATGAAAAAAATCAGGCGGAACTGGCCGAATGGCTGGCACGTTTCCGCCAGGCGATGACTCTGTTGCCGGATGGTGTCGCCATTATGGATGACGTGATGTTTCTGGAATGGTGCAATCCCGCTGCCGAGCAGCATTTGGGCCTGAGCCTGTTGAAAGACAAAGGCATGCGCGTCACCAACCTGGTCAGGACGCCGGAGTTTATTGATTATATTATTCTAGCTCGCTATGAAACGCCTTTGGTCTTGTCTTTCCGCGACCGTAAGCTGATTGTCCATATCATCCCATTTGAAAATCGCCGGCAAATTCTTGTCACGCATGATGTCACTGAATCTGAACGGATAGACATGATGCGCCGTGATTTTATTGCCAATGCCTCGCATGAGTTGCGTACGCCGTTGACGGTCATCAATGGCTTTCTGGAAATCGCCTCGATGCAGCCGGATCTGGAAGTCTCGATCCGCTCCTCGCACCTGAAGCTGATGACCGAGCAGGGCGAACGCATGCAGCGTCTGGTAGAAGACATGCTGACCTTGAGCCGGCTGGAATCCATGGAATATGCGGTACGCCATGAACGCATCAACATGCGCCAGATGCTGGAGCAAATTTTCCAGGAAGGGGAGGCGCTCTCGGCTGGGCGGCATGAGCTAGTCTTGGAGTGCGACGGCCCCGATATCATCGGCAGCAGCGACGAAATCCGCAGCGCCCTGATCAATCTGGTCACGAATGCGATCCGCTACACGCCGGAAAAAGGCCAGGTCAAGCTGATCTGGCAAAACCTGCCGCAAGGGCCAAGGTTTATCGTGCAAGACAACGGTATCGGCATCAGCGCCGAGCACATTTCCCGCCTGACCGAGCGTTTCTACCGCGTCGACAAGAGCCGCTCACGCGAGACGCAAGGCACCGGTCTGGGGCTGGCCATCGTCAAGCACGTATTGCTGCGGCACAAGGCGAATTTGCTGATTGAATCGACACCTGGCGTCGGCAGCAAGTTTTGCGTACAGTTTCCGGCTGAGGTGGCGGTAGCGAATTAATCGAGATGGCCTGATTTGGCCGTCTTTGAAAGTTAAATCGCGGCATCGCCACAGCGCATATTCCATGCGCTTCTTCAAGCATGTTGGCCTGCAAGGCGCATGGGATATGCGCTGTGGCGGGGGTGTATTTTTTGTTTGCTCTGGCTTGGCGCCGGATGATTTTCTGTCCTTGTTGTGCGATTGCAGACCGGTGGCAGACCGGCGGCTACTTACCTTTTTTTGCGAAGTTCGTAGGTACGATTAGCGTAGCGTAATCGTACGCATGTCAGGTATTGCGCCGTATTGAATTTTAATTGACGACATCGCCACCGCGCATATTCCATGCGCTTCTTCAAGCATGTTGGCTTGCAAGGCGCATGGGATATGCGTGTTGGCGGGGGGGCTGTTTTTTGTTTGCTCTGGCGACGGCTTCCGATTATTTACAGATAGCCTTGGTGCGCTCGATCAGCCAGGCCTTGGCGTCGCCGCTGACCCGTGCTGACAGCCGTTGCTGTACCGTGGCATGGTAGTCGTTTAACCATGCCAGTTCATCTTCGCGCATCAGGTTCAAGTCTATGCAGCGGCTGTCTATGGGGCATAGGGTCAGGCTTTCAAATTGCAGGTATTCGCCAAATTCGCTGGCTGGCGCCGGCAGGCACAATAGCAGGTTCTCTATCCGCACGCCCCATTTGCCGGGGCGGTAAATGCCGGGCTCATTCGAGGTGATCATGCCCGGTTCCATCGCCGTGTGCGGTTCCGGTGCGGTATAGCAAGAGATCGATTGCGGGCCTTCGTGGACGTTCAGGAAGTAACCGACGCCATGGCCGGTGCCGTGGCCGTAATTAATCCCTTCGGCCCAGATCGGCGCGCGTGCGATGGTATCGAGCAAAGGCGAGGGCGTGCCGCGCGGGAAGCGCATGCAAGATAGTGCGATCATGCCCTTGAGTACCAGCGTGAAATCGCGCTTTTGCTCGGCCGATACGCGTCCTATCGGCGCCACGCGGGTGATGTCGGTGGTGCCATTCTGGTATTGGCCGCCGGAATCGATCAGCAATAAGCCATCGCCTTCGATCACCGCATGCGATGCTGGTGTGGCGTGGTAATGCGGCATCGCGCCGTTCTGATTAAAACCGGCGATGGTGGCAAAACTGGCACAGACAAAATGCGGCTGGCGCGCGCGTGCGGCGGTGATTTGCTGGTCTATCGTCAGTTCGGTAATGCCTTGCTTACCGTCGGCGAGGGCGTGTTCCAGCCAGCTAAAAAATTCACACAGGGCGGCACCGTCTTGCTCCATCGCTGCGCGGACAAATTGGGCTTCTGGCCCGGTCTTGCGCGATTTGGCAAACACCGACGGGTTGATGGCTTCGATCACGGTGACATGCTGCGCGATGGCTTGCCTGAAGCCAAAGGTAATGCGGCGCGGGTCGATCAAGAGTGTGGCCTTGGCAGGCAGCTTTGCCAATGCCGTGGCCGCGTTTTCGTAAGAGGCAATCGTGACGCCCTCCAAGGCCAGTCTGGCGCCCAGTTCGGCCGGCACTTTGGCGGGCGAGACAAACAGGCAGGCGCTGTCCAGGCCGATCAGCGCGTGCGCGACAAATACCGGGTTGTAGCTGACATCGGCACCGCGCAAATTGAAAATCCATGCGATATCGTCAACCGTAGAGAGAAAATGCCAGTCGGCATTTTTGGCGCGCATTTGCTGGCGCAGGCTGGCGAGTTTATCGGCGCGGCTGATGACGGCAAACGGTGCCAGGTGCTCATACACCGGCGCTTGCGGCAGGGCAGGCCTGTCGGCCCAGACTTGTTCAAGTAAATCGTGCTGCGTGTTAATCCGTATGCCTTTAGGCTCCAGCGCCGCTTGCATGGCGCGCGCGCTGGCCAGGCCTAATACGGCACCATCTACGCCCACGACTTGGGAAGCGTGCAGGTTCTCGGCCAGCCAGTCTATATGCAAGCTTGCTGCGGCTGAGGCGGTTTTCATCATCTGTATGCCGCTGTTTTCCAGCTGCGCCTGTGCCTGTGCCCAGTAGCGGCTATCGACCCAGAGGCCGGCAAAATCCGCGGTGACGATGAGCGTGCCGACCGAGCCGGTGAAGCCGGAAAACTGTTCACGTCCTTGCCAGTGCGCAGGCAAATATTCTGACAGGTGCGGATCGGCAGAGGGGATCAGGTAAGCGTCCAGGCCTTGTTCACGCATGGCGTAACGCAATTGCTGTAGGCGGGCGGGGATGGCAGAAGCGAGCGCAGCGGGGTGTTGTGGGCTATTCATGGAGTGATGAAGTCAGAAAAGAGAGATCAGGTTGGTCGACTTTTGGTCAACGTGCGGTCAATTTTTGGGGCTCAATTTTTGGTCATTGAGCCATTTAAGTCTACGGTAAGTAAATTAAAATTGAGTACTGCTTGTCTTGTTCATGCCAAATGGCACCCAGCTTGCGCCGAACCGGCTACATTCTTTTTAAAAAGCGGCGCATGACATGGGGGGCTGGCTCGTCGGGATTGGCGTGCGAATATTCGAGTTCCGGCGCCATTTCAAAGTGATAGGCCGCGTACAGGTCGAGCAATCTTGGCTGGTCGACCCTGACACCGAGACGCAATTCGGCAATGCCGGTGGTCTGTGCGTGATGGATCACCGCTTCGAGCAAGTGTTGCGACAGGCCAGTGCCGCGAAACGCGGGCAACACCCCCATGCGCAGCATTTCCCAGGTATCTCTATCGGCTTCCATCGGCAACCAGCGTACCGAGCCGGCGGGTTCTTCATTGATCAGCAAGACGAAGCCGCCGCCTTGCTGCAAGTCAAGGGTAACGCGTTCCAGCGCTTCGTGATGGCCGCTGGAGCCGGCCGCCACCTTGTCGTGCCAGCAGGCTCTGGTCAGATGCGCGATGAGTTGCGCATCTTCCGGTGTGGCTTCACGTATCAGGACTTCCATTCCGGTTCTAGTCTCTCGTCTCTCGTCTTTAGAATGATTAGCGTACCCGCATACCAGGCTGCGCGCCGGGCCAGGCTTCGAGTATATACAAGCCCGGATTCGCTTTTTCATCGGCGGCCGAGGCGGCCAATACCATGCCTTCGGAAATGCCAAACTTCATCTTGCGCGGTGCCAGATTGGCAACCATCAGGGTAAATTTGCCGATCAGCTGTTCTGGCTGATAGGCCGATTTGATGCCCGAGAAGACGTTGCGTGTGCGGCCTTCGCCGACGTCTAAGGTCAAGCGCAACAGCTTGTCCGATCCATCGACGTGCTCGCAATTGACGATCTTGGCGATGCGCAGATCGACCTTGGAGAAATCATCAATCTTGATCTCGGCAGCGAGTTCTTCAAGCTCATTGGCATTGCTTGATACCGCGTCAGCTGGCGCTGCAGCCGTTACCGTAGCCGTTACGACCGGCGCATCAAACAATTGATCAAAAATCTTGATATCGACGCGCTGCATCAGGTGCGCGTATTCCTGTATCACGTGACCGGCTGGCAATGGCGTGGCGGCATCGTCCCAGCGCGCTATCTGGCAATTGAGCCAGCTAGCGACGGCTTGCGTCAATTGCGGCAACACCGGTGCCAGCATCACGCTGAGTGTCTTGAACAGTGCCAGCGCGGTGGTGCAGACTTGATGCAATTCTTCATCGCGGGCCGGGTCTTTGGCGATCAGCCACGGCGCTTTTTGCGCTACGTATTGATTCGCATGATCGGCCACTTCCATGATCTTGCGCAGCGCTTTACTAAATTCACGCGCTTCGTAAAACTCCTGGACTTCGGTCACGGCGGCCAGGCTGGACTGCATCAGCTCGCTGGCTTCCGGGTCTTGTGTGCCAAGGCGGCCGTCAAAACGCTTGGTGATAAAGCCCGCCGCACGGCTGGCGATATTCACGTATTTTCCGATCAAATCGGCATTCACGCGCGCGACAAAATCATCCGGATTCATGTCCAGATCTTCGACCTTGGCATTGAGTTTGGCGGCAAAATAATAGCGCAGCCATTCCGGGTTCATGCCGATTTCCAGATAGCGCAGCGGCGAGATGCCGGTGCCGCGCGATTTCGACATCTTTTCGCCGGAGACCGTGACAAAACCATGCGCATACACATTGTCCGGCGTCTTGTAGCCGGAGAATTTCAGCATGGCGGGCCAGAACAATGTGTGGAAGTAAGTGATGTCCTTGCCGATGAAATGGATTTGCTCGGTGGTCGGGTCCGCCATGAACGCATCAAAATCGCGGCCGATTTTGCCGAAGTAATTTTTCAGCGAAGCCAGATAACCGACCGGCGCATCGAGCCAGACGTAGAAATACTTGCCCGGCTGATCAGGAATCTCGATACCAAAGTAAGGTGCATCGCGGCTGATATCCCAGTCGCCCAGACCATCATCGCCTTCCAGCCATTCGCGGCACTTGTTGGCCACTTCGGATTGCAGGCGGTTGTCTTGCAAGGCCCAGCCGCGTAAAAATTCGACGCATTTTTCATCCGAGAGCTTGAAGAAAAAATGCTCGGACGATTTCATGACCGGCACTGCACCGGTCAATACCGAGTAAGGATTGACGACTTCGGTCGGCGAGTAAACCGCGCTGCAGACTTCGCAAGAATCGCCATACTGATCCTTGGCGCCGCATTTCGGGCATTCGCCCTTGATATAGCGGTCCGGCAAGAACATGTTTTTGACCGGGTCAAAAAACTGTTCGATGGTCTTGCTGGTGATGAAACCGGCCGCTTTCAGCTTGCGGTAGATATCTTGCGATAGCTGGTGGTTTTCGATGCCATCGGTCGAGTGCCAATTATCAAACTTGACATGGAAACCATCCAGATACTGCTTGCGCCCGGCGGCAATCTGCGCGACGAATTCTTGCGGCGTAATACCGGCTTTTTCGGCCGCGATCATGATCGGTGCGCCATGCGCATCGTCGGCCCCGACGAAATGCACTTCGCTACCCGACATGCGCTGATGCCTGACCCAAATATCGGCCTGGATGTATTCCATGATGTGACCGAGGTGGAAAGGCGCGTTGGCGTAAGGCAGGGCAGTGGTAACGAACAGCTGGCGGGTCATGATTGATGCACTTTTTCTAAACGGACAAGAGCGTTATTTTAACAGCGAAAACAGCGCCAGACGCGGCTTTGCGTCCGGCTAGGGTGATTAGTGTGGCCAGTTTTGCGCCGGCAGGGCGGGAAAGGCATTTTTTGAAATGGCTTGCGCACTATCCATGCGGGTCTTGGCCGCTTTTGCCTTGGGAAGGCGCATGGATACTGCGTCATGCATTTCTAGAAAACCTATTTTACTGTTTCAGCGAGCTAGCCGGGCGCGCTTCAAGCGCGCTTAGGCCGCACCCAGTTCATGCAAAGGCCAGCGTGGCCGCACGTTGAAGCCGTAGTCGCGCGTGGCCAGCGCCGGATTGTTTTTCAGACGCATGGCACCGGCAAACGCAATCATCGCGCCATTGTCGGTGCAAAATTCCAGCTCGGGGTAATACACCTGATAACGCCGCTTGGCCGCGGCTGCATTGAGCGCGGTGCGCAGCTGCTGATTGGCGCCGACGCCGCCGGCGATCACCAGGCGCTTCAAGCCGCTCTGCTTGAGCGCGGTCATCGATTTGGCGACCAGCACATCGACCAGCGCATCGACAAAACCGCGTGCGATATTCGCCTTATCTTGTTCGCAGATATTCGCAGGATGGTTCTTGACCACCGTCAGTACCGCGGTTTTCAGGCCAGAGAAGCTGAAATTGAGATCCTTGGAATGCAGCATCGGGCGCGGCAGTTTATATGCCGTCGGGTCGCCAAATTCGGCCAGGCGCGAAATCGCCGGACCGCCTGGATAGGTCAGGCCGAGCAGCTTGGCCGACTTGTCAAAGGCTTCGCCGGCCGCATCATCGAGGGTTTCGCCGAGCAATTGATAGCGGCCAACGCCATCGACCCGCATCAGCTGGGTATGTCCGCCGGAGACCAGCAAGGCAATAAACGGGAATTCTGGCGGCTTACTGGCGAGCAGCGGCGAGAGCAAATGGCCTTCCAGATGATGGATGCCGAGCACCGGCTTATCTAGCGCCATCGCCAGGCCGCAGGCGACTGAAGCACCGACCAGCAGCGCGCCCGCCAGGCCGGGGCCTTGGGTCTAGGCAATCGCGTCGATCTGGTGTTTATCCAGCTTGGCCGAGTGCAAGACTTCGGTCAGCAAGGGCAGGGCGCGCCGGATATGGTCGCGCGACGCCAGTTCCGGCACTACGCCGCCGTATTCCTGATGCATGGCAATTTGCGAATGCAGCGCATGCGCCAGCAAGCCATGCTCGGTATCGTACAGCGCCAGGCCGGTTTCATCGCAGGAGGATTCAATGCCGAGAACTATCATTGGGATTCTATTTTCTAGTTAAATTATTTTTCTGCTGCAAATTTTCTGTTTGAAATTTTGACGGCGAATTTCTGGTGCGAAAATTGCTTTATTCACTAAGGCAGCAAGCGACAATAGCAAGATTATAGGTCCTAAGCAGGGGATCAGCGCAGTCTTAGCACTAATCAAGGGACAAAGTATGAATGACAGCAGCAAGCCCAGCAGCTTAAGGATCGTGGTGGTGAACACCGTGATCCAGCTGGAAAATGAGCAGGAAGCCGACGCCCAGGCGCAGCTGGCGCGTTCGCGCGCCTTGCGCATCGGCCTCTTGCAGGCCGGCTACAACATTATTGCCGTGATTCCCGGTGACCTCTACATGAGCGAGCGTATCGCCCAATTGCAGCCCGACATGATCATCATCGATGCCGAATCCGATTCGCGCGATGTGCTGGAGCATATGGTGCTGGCCACGCGTGACGCGCCGCGCCCCATCGTGCTGTTTACCGAAGATGGCGATCAGACGAATATGGCGGCCGCGATGGAGGCGGGCGTCTCGGCCTATGTGGTGGCGGGCTTGCAGACCGAGCGCATCAAGCCGGTGCTGGATGTGGCGATGGCGCGCTTTAATGCTGATCAGAAGCTGCGTTCCGAGCTATTCGATACCAAGGCCAAGCTGGCCGAACGCAAAACCATCGAGCGCGCCAAGGGTTTGCTGATGCAGCGCCATCAGTTATCCGAAAACGATGCCTATCAAAAGCTGCGCAAGCAGGCGATGGAAAAGAACCTGAAGCTGGGTGACCTGGCGCAGCGGGTGCTCGATGTCGCCGATTTATTGGGCGGCTAAGGATAGCGGCAATATTTTTGCCCGCATTTTGCGCATAAATGGTGCGCCGCGTCATTGCAGTGCGCATTTTTAGGCCGGGATGGGCGTTCATGGCGAGTTTTTCAGCGGCTAAGGCGGGCAAAAAGCTGGCATAGCAATTGCTAATACGTAGATAAGCGCCAAAGCTGGCGCAACGGTGAATCAGGCTAACGGCGGTCGGTTCCCAAGACAAAGGTGTCTTCCCCTATTGATTATTCAGTATGGCAAGGCGCCTTTTTTTATTTCCGACGAATTTATTTCAAATTTATTTCATTAGCTGGAGTGCAGACATGTTGAATAAAACCCCATCCCCAAAAATTGACAGCAGCATGGAGGCTAACAATGATAGCGACAAGACGTCTGGCAGCAGCGAGACCCATCTCAGCCGCCGCAGCTTTTTGCAAGCGGCCGCGATGAGCACCGGCGCTGGCATGCTAGGGCTGCATAGCGGCGGTGCCTGGGCCGCCGGCTCGGATAAGCCCGAAAAAGAAGAGGTGCGCATCGGCTTTATCCCGCTGACCGATTGCGCCTCGATCGTGATGGCATCGGTGCTCGGTTTCGATAAGAAATACGGCGTCAAGTTCGTGATCAGTAAAGAATCTTCCTGGGCCAGCGTGCGCGACAAGCTGGTCAACGGCGAACTCGATGCCGCCCATGTCTTGTATGGCTTGGTATATGGCGTGCAAATGGGCGTCAGCGGCAACAAGAAAGACATGGCCGTGCTGATGACACTGAACAATAACGGCCAGGCCATTACCTTATCGAAGAAACTCGCAGAGAAAGGCGCAGTAGATGGCGCTGGCCTGGCCAAACTCATGCAAACCGATAAGCGCGAATACACGTTTGCCCAAACCTTCCCGACCGGCACCCATGCGATGTGGCTGTATTACTGGATGGCTGCGCATGGCATCAATCCGATGAAAGACGCCAAGGTCATCACCGTGCCGCCACCGCAAATGGTCTCGAACATGCGGGTCGGGAACATGGATGGCTATTGCGTCGGCGAGCCGTGGAATCACCGCGCGATTGCCGACGGCATCGGCATTACCGCCGCCACCACGCAAGATATCTGGAGAGACCATCCGGAAAAAGTGCTCGGCACCACCGCCGAATTTGCCCAGAAATACCCGAACACGGCGCGTGCCATGGTCGCCGCCATCCTCGAAGCGAGCCGCTGGATCGACGCTTCGCTGGCCAACAAGAACAAGATGGCCGAAACCATCGCCGATAAATCGTATGTGAATACTTCGGTCGATGTCATTAACCAGCGCATTTTAGGGCGCTACCAAAACGGCCTGGGCAAGACCTGGGATGATCCTAATTACATGAAATTTTTCAACGACGGTGCGGTGAATTTCCCTTACCTATCCGATGGCATGTGGTTTCTTACGCAACACAAGCGCTGGGGTTTGCTGAAAACTGACCCGGATTATCTG
>NZ_JAUSFI010000005.1 GCF_030651495.1 Undibacterium sp. | reverse complement strand
GGCGTGAATCAGCAGATTCCATCGGGGCCCGCAGAATATTTCCCCTGCGATAAGGCCGGATATAAAACTGCAGCTTTACCTATTTTTAAAAAACACAAAAAAACCTTGGCAAATGGAAGGCGTTCATATAAAGCCGCATGGCATATGCGTGTCCAGCCTGCCACATGTGAAGTTTGAGAACTGCGAATTGAGAACTGTGACCCATCATGCACACGCCGGACACCTCATCAAACACTGTCAATCCATTTGCACTGGCACTGGCCAGCTCAGGCATTACTGAATTGCTGGCTCAGCTGGACCGCGAGCTGATCGGCCTGGCGCCGGTCAAGCAGCGCATCCGTGATATCGCGGCACTGTTGCTGGTCGATAAACTGCGTGCCGAACGTGGCTTTACGGCGGATGCGCCGAGTTTGCACATGTGTTTTTCGGGTAACCCTGGCACTGGAAAAACCACTGTGGCGCTGCGCATGGCAGCGATCTTGCATCGGCTTGGCTACGTGCGCAAAGGGCATCTGGTGGCAGTCACGCGCGACGATCTGGTTGGCCAATATATCGGCCATACCGCGCCCAAGACCAAGGAAGTGTTGAAGCGAGCCATGGGTGGCGTATTGTTCATCGACGAGGCGTATTACCTGTATCGGCCTGAAAATGAAAGAGACTACGGGCAGGAAGCGATCGAAATCTTGCTGCAAGTGATGGAAAACAATCGTGATGATCTGGTGGTGATTCTGGCGGGTTACAAAGACCGCATGGATCAGTTCTTTGCTTCCAATCCAGGCATGTCTTCGCGGATTGCGCACCATATTGATTTTCCGGACTATGGCGCAGATGAACTGGCACAGATCGCTGATCTGATGCTGGAAACCATGCAATACCGCTTTGACGATGAGGCCAGACACGTGTTTTCTGATTATCTGGCAAGGCGCATGCAGCAGCCGCATTTTGCCAATGCACGCAGCGTCCGTAATGCACTCGACCGCGCCCGCTTGCGACATGCCTCACGCCTGATGCAAGACCCGCTCGCGGTCGCCAGCGACACCGCACTGACCACCATCACTGCGCCTGACCTGTTAGCCAGCCGGGTATTTTCCGATACCAGACAGAGCCTGATTGAGAAAGGAGACATGTCATGTCAACAACATTAAAGGCGCTGATCTTTGATGTCGACGGCACGCTTGCTGACACCGAGAGCGCGCACCGTAGCGCATTTAATCTCGCTTTCCGTGAGGTCGGGCTGACCTGGAACTGGGATGAAGCGCTGTACACCACATTATTAGAGGTGGCCGGGGGTAAGGAACGTATTTTGTTTTACTGGAATATGGTCGATCCGGATCAAGTTGCCACTAACAAGGCCAGTGAAGTGATAGCGCAGATCCATCGCATCAAGACCCGCCATTATGAAGCGCTGGTCAGCACTGGTGAAATTTCCTTGCGCCCTGGGATACAGAGACTGATACGGGAAGCCTATGCAGCGCAGCTGCCGATGGCTATCGCTACTACCACCACATCTGCCAATATCGATGTGCTGCTGCGTACGACGATGGGAGTCGATTGGAGAAAATTTTTTGTGACGGTATGCGATGCATCGACTGCCAGGAATAAGAAGCCAGCACCGGATGTGTATCTGGCCGCGCTCGAAGCGCTGAACCTGCCTGCTACCGATTGTCTCGCCTTCGAGGATTCTGAGAACGGCCTGCGCGCCGCCCGCCTGGCCGGCATAGCGACCATCATCACGCCTAGCTGCTACACGATCTGCCAGTGTTTTAGCGAGGCACTCCAGGTACTGCCACATTTGGGTGATCCGGATCATGTTTTGTCATCCGATTTTTACGATGTCAGCCGAGGCTGGGTAGATCTGGCGACACTACAGCGCTGGCATCAAGGCAGTTTATTGGAAGCGGCATAGAACGTCCATTGAGATTCGGCTTGCTGCTGTAGCGTAATTTGATATAAAAAATATACAGCGCTCAGTCATACAAATATAGCGATACCACACATAAAACTACCGGAGATCATCATGCCCCTGAACCCGCATCGCACCACACTGACCCAGTTTCTGATCGAAGAGCGGCGCCGCTTTCCAGACGCGAGCGGAGACTTCAATAGCCTGATTTTAAATGTCGCACTGGCCTGCAAAAGTATCGCCCGCGCCGTCGCCTTTGGTGCTTTGGGCGGCGTGCTTGGCAACGCAGGAGCAAGCGCAGGTTCAGCGCCTTCTATCAACGTGCAGGGCGAAACGCAAAAACAACTCGATGTCATGAGCAATGAGGCTTTCCTGCACATCACCGAGTGGGGTGGCCAGTTGGCCGGCATGGCCTCAGAAGAAATGGAAGATCCGTATCAGATTCCACAGCATTTCCCCAAAGGCAAATATCTGCTGGTGTTTGATCCGCTCGATGGCTCTTCCAATATCGACGTCAACGTGGCGGTCGGTAGTATTTTTTCTGTGTTGCGCGCACCGGAGGGTGTCGATACTGTCTGCGAAAAAGATTTTTTGCAGACAGGCACACAACAAGTGGCTGCTGGCTATGCGATTTATGGACCGGCCACCATGCTGGTATTGACAGTCGGTACCGGTGTCAATGGTTTTACCCTGGACCCCAATTTAGGTGAATTCATTTTGACACACCCCGGTTTGCAAATCCCGCCGGATACCAATGAATTTGCCATCAATTCCTCGAACAGCCGTTTCTGGGAAGAACCGATCAAACGCTACGTGGATGAATGTCTGGCGGGTAAAAGCGGAGCGCGAGATAAGGATTTTAATATGCGCTGGATCGCCTCGATGGTGGCTGAAGCGCACCGCATTTTAATGCGCGGTGGCGTCTTCATGTATCCGCGCGACTCCAAGGATCCGAATAAACCCGGACGTCTGCGCCTGCTGTACGAAGCCAATCCTATCGCTTTTCTGATAGAACAGGCCGGCGGCAAGGCCAGCACCGGTCGTCAGGCAATTAGTGGTGTGCAGCCAAGTTCATTGCATCAGCGCATAGGGGTAATTTTTGGCTCTCGCAACGAGGTCGAACGCATCGAACATTACCATCTTGCGCCGCAAGCCAACGATTTGCCTAACCCGCTCTTTAACGAGCGCAGCCTGTTTCGCGTTGCCAACTAATTTCTTTGAGAGCACAGCATGTCTGAACGCCATCCCATCATTGCCATTACAGGCTCATCCGGAGCGGGCACCACTTCGGTGACTCGTACCTTTGAAAATATTTTCCGACGCGAAAAAGTGCGTTCGGTGACGATAGAAGGTGATAGTTTTCATCGCTACGACCGCCAGGAGATGAAGGTGAAACTGGCCGCTGCAGAAGCCAGCGGTGACAATAACTTCAGCCATTTTGGCCCTGACAATAATCTGTTTGCCGAACTGGAATCGCTGTTTGCCAACTACGCAAAAACCGGCACCGGCAAACACCGAAAATACCTGCACGACCAGCAGGAGGCAGCGCCGTATAGGCAAGAGCCGGGTACCTTTACGCCCTGGGAAGAGCTGGATACGGAGAATGACCTGCTGTTTTATGAGGGCTTGCACGGCGGCGTCGTGACCGACAAGGTAAACATCGCCCAGCACCCGGATCTGCTGATCGGTGTCGTACCAGTCATCAATCTGGAATGGATACAGAAACTATGGCGCGATAAATCCAAGCGTGGCTATTCCACCGAAGCGGTGACGGATACGATATTGCGCCGTATGCCCGATTATGTGAATTATATTTGCCCGCAGTTCTCACACACACATGTGAATTTTCAGCGCGTACCTTGTGTGGATACCTCAAATCCGTTTATTGCCCGTGAGATTCCGGCACCGGACGAGAGCTTTGTGGTGATCCGTTTTGCCAATCCTAAGGGCATCGATTTTCAGTATCTGCTCAGCATGATCGGTGATTCTTTCATGTCTCGCGCCAACACCATCGTGGTCCCCGGCGGGAAAATGGAATTGGCGATGCAGCTGATTTTTACCCCCTTTATCTTGCGCATGATGGAACGACAAAAACGCGCCACCGGCTTACTCTAAAAATGTCTATGATGAACGCTCCTGAAAAATTGCCTGCCATTGCCACACCCGCTGACGCGTTGCGCTTTCTGGCTGCTGACGCTGTAGAAAAAGCCAAATCGGGTCATCCCGGCGCGCCTATGGGCATGGCTGAAATGGCCGATACGCTGTGGCGTGGCCATCTGCGACATAATCCGCTTGACCCGGACTGGCTGAACCGTGATCGTTTCGTTTTATCCAACGGCCATGCGTCGATATTGCTGTATTCCCTGCTGCATTTGAGCGGTTACGATTTACCGATAACTGAGCTGCAGCAATTTCGCCAGATGCATTCCAAAACACCGGGCCATCCGGAAGTGGGCGTGACGCCTGGGGTAGAAACCACGACAGGTCCACTAGGTCAGGGTCTGGCGAATGCGGTCGGTATGGCGCTGGCAGAAAAAATGCTGGCCGCCAGCTTCAATCAACCGGGTCACAACATCATCGACCATCATACTTTTGTCTTCGTGGGAGATGGCTGTCTGATGGAAGGCATCAGCCACGAAGTGTGTTCACTGGCGGGCACGCTTGGTCTGGGTAAATTGATTTGTTTTTACGATGATAATGGCATCTCCATTGATGGCGATGTGAAGGGCTGGTTTGCCGACAATACCCCGCAACGTTTTGCGGCCTATGGCTGGAATGTGATCGCTGCCGTTGACGGACATGACGTCACTGCGATGGATGCGGCAATTGTTCAGGCTAAAGCGCAAGCGAATACGCTGAACAGTAGACCTACATTGATTTGTTGCAAAACAGTGATAGGGCAGGGCGCACCAAGCAAGGCGGGTGGACATGACGTGCATGGTGCGCCGCTTGGTGCAGCAGAAATTGCAGCCATGCGCGAGAAAAAAGGCTGGAAAGCTGGACCATTTGAAGTGCCGGAAGAGTTGGCTGCAGCATGGGATGCGCGGGAAATCGGGCAAGCCCGCCAAGCTAAATGGAACGCCCAATTTGAAGCGTATCAGCAAGCGTATCCTGAGCTTGCGGCTGAGCTACAGCGACGTACGGGAGGCAGATTGCCAGCAGGATTGATGGCCATATTTTTGCAGTTGATCACGACTCCGGGTGAAATACAAAAAAAAATCGCCACCCGAAAAGCATCGCAAATTGTGCTGGAATATATCAGCTCTGCATTGCCTGAATTTTTCGGTGGTTCGGCCGATCTCACAGGTTCCAACCTGACCAATGTGAAGGCATCAAGATGGGTGAACCATCATGCCAGTGGCAACTACCTGAGTTATGGCGTACGCGAATTTGGCATGGCGGCAATGATGAACGGTATGGCCTTGTACGGTGGTTTTATCCCTTATGGGGGCACCTTCATGACCTTTTCGGATTACTCGCGCAATGCGATCCGCATGGCCGCGCTGATGAAGCAGCGCGTGATTCATGTGCTGACACATGATTCGATAGGACTGGGCGAAGACGGTCCTACCCACCAGCCGGTGGAGCATGCCGCTAGCTTGCGTATGATTCCGAATAATCGTCTATGGCGTCCTTGTGATGGCGTCGAGACTGCGTCGGCCTGGCAAGCGGCTATCACCCGCAACGACGGTCCGACTTGTCTGGTGCTGTCACGCCAGGCATTGACACCGTTTGAGCGCAATTCTGACCAAGTGCGCGCGATCGCACGCGGCGGCTATGTATTAATCGATGCACCAGAACCACAAGTGGTACTGATCGCCACTGGCTCTGAAGTGGAAATTGCCGCCATAGCGGCGCAGCAATTGGCGAGGCAGGGCGTATCTGTGCGTTTGGTGTCCATGCCTTGTGTCGAAGCCTTCTTTGCACAGGATGCCAAGTATCGTCATAGCGTCCTGCCTGTTGCTGTACCTCGTGTCAGCATTGAGGCTGGGGTGACATGGTTTTGGCGCGCTGTCGTGGGTGAATACGGTATTGCCATGGGCATTGATAGTTTCGGTGAATCGGCACCAGCCGATCAGTTGTATCAACACTTCAAGTTGACGCCTGCACATATGACCGAATGCGCACTAAGTTTGATCAGGACGTGAATATGAATAACTTTGATCCCGCACAATTGACGATTTTATTTGATCTTGATGGCACATTGGTCGATACCGCACCCGACATCGTGGCCGCCGCCAATCTCATGCTGAGTGAACTGAATGCACCACCTTTGTCATTCGAATTGGTCAGCAGTTTCATTGGCAATGGCGTGCCAAATCTGGTGCGCTGCGTACTCAATGTCAGCGAAGTTACTGAAAAAATGAATGTGACGGATGTGTCGTATGCTGAAGATATTTTCTTTAAATATTATCGTCAGACCAACGGCTATATCGGAGCGGTTTTTCCTGGAGTCGTAGCGGGATTGACTATTCTTAAAAAAGCCGGATGCCGCCTGGCCTGTGTCACCAATAAGCCTTTTGAGATGGCCCAGATCCTCTTGCAAATAACAGGTCTCGCTGGATATTTTGAAGCGGTCGTCGGCGGCGATTCACTAGCCCAGATGAAGCCAGCAGCAGAACCATTGCTGCACGCCTGCCGTTTGTTGGGTGGATGCGCAGAAAACGCATTGATGGTGGGGGACTCAGCAGTGGACGTCGCCGCTGCGCGCGCAGCGGGGATGCCAGTGTTGATTGTCAATTACGGCTACCCAGGTAGCAAAGGCTTGGCTGCGCTGAGTTGTGATGCATTCATTGATTCATTTATCGAGATTCCTGATTTCCTCGCGCCGAAATTGGAGTCTTTGCCAATCTCTCAAATGCAAAACTAATGTGCATTTTGATCTGAAAAACACACAATACAAAATTTTGTTACGTAAACCCAAAAGGAGATTGTCATGTCCCTGGTATCGCTACGTCAATTGTTAGACCATGCTGCCGATCATCAATATGCTTTGCCTGCCTTTAATGTCAACAATCTGGAGCAAATTCTAGCCATCATGCAGGCTGCCGATGCCTGTGACAGCCCTGTAATATTGCAGGCTTCGGCGGGTGCTCGCAAGTATGCCGGTGAGGTATTCTTGCGCAAGATGGTGGAAGCGGCAGTAGAGGCCTATCCGCATATTCCCATTTGCATGCATCAGGATCATGGCGGTAGTCCTGCGGTTTGTCAGGCGTCAATCCGGTCTGGTTTTTCCAGTGTGATGATGGATGGATCATTGATGGAGGACATGAAGACCCCTTCGTCCTACGATTACAATGTCGAAGTCACTCGTAAAGTGGTGGATTTCGCGCACTATATTGGTGTTTCGGTAGAAGGGGAGTTGGGTTGTCTTGGCTCGCTTGAATCAGGACAGGCGGGCGAGGAAGACGGTTCCGGTGCGGAAGGCGTCCTGTCGCATGCGCAGTTGCTTACCGATCCAGACCAGGCTGCTGATTTCGTCAAACGTACTGGCGTGGATGCACTGGCCATTGCGATTGGTACTAGCCACGGTGCCTACAAATTCAGCCGAAAACCGAGCGGTGACATCCTCGCGATCAAGCGTATTCGGGAAATTCACGCAAGGCTGCCAAACACGCATCTGGTGATGCACGGTTCTTCTTCTGTGCCACAAGAATGGCTGGAAATCATTCGCCAGTATGGCGGCGACATAAAAGAGACCTATGGTGTTCCGGTCGAAGAGATTTTAGAAGGAATCAAGCACGGTGTGCGCAAGGTTAATATCGATACTGATATCCGGCTGGTAATGACTGGAGCGATGCGTCGCAGCATGGCCTTGTATCCGAATGAAATAGATCCACGTAAGTTTTTTAAGGAAGCAACCGTGGCCGCTAAAGATATATGCCAGTTACGTTTTGAGGCGTTCGGCTCAGCCGGCCAGGCAAAAAGGATCAAGGTGATTTCGCTGGAAAAAATGGCGCAGCGATATGGTAAAGGTGAGCTCGATCCGATAGTCGCTGGTTAGCAGGCCGATAGAATCACTTTTCAAGCTAATATTTATTTTGCTCTGATTGGATGATGCAGACGAGATCGACTTTAGCTTGGATCGATATTTCCTCGAAGAAAATCTTGCTCATATTTTTTCTTAAGCGTCTCAAGTTCCCCAGATTTTTTTAGAGCATTAATTGTTGCGGAAATTTTTGGCGCAAGAAGAGTTTTTTCCTGTGTCAAAAAATTAAAAACTTCATGTTTCTCCAGTGTGCCGACTCGCTTGATATGATGGAGAGAAAATTTTTTAATCATGTAACTTCCGCTCAGTTCGGTTTCCAGTGCAACATCAAAACGACCTGCTTCTAGCATCAAAAATAGAGATTTAAAATCTACAACTTTTTCGACATTGACCATGTTCTTAGTGAGATCTTCAGAACGAACTATTCCGCGAATAATTCCGACTTTATATTTTCGCAAATCTTCTATCGAATTGATCGAAATAGGTTGATTGGAATACGCCACTGTTGTTAAGTAAAAATAGGCTGGGGTAACCATGACAAGATTTTGATTTTTTTCTCCATATGCTTCAATTCGTGCAACTTCGCCATCAGATTGACCTCCTTGTACCATCTGATTTGCTCGAAGTGGCGGTACTGCGCTTATACTCGCCTGCAGGCCGCTTCGTTGATAGATGTCGCTTAATAATTGTGCCGCGACAAATTGGTCAGGATTTTTTTCAATGCGTGTCAAATGAATAGTGTCATTTTGCGCATAGGAACTCGCACTGAATAAGCTAAGGCAAAACAAAAAAGCAGCAATTTTTGCTTGTTTAGGCATTGCTATGTGTTGACATAAAACGCATTTTGAAAAAACTGATCATGATGGCGACCTTAATTTGGTGCAAAAAATGCAAAATTTTTTCATGGAAGAATCAACAGCCGGTGAATGTTAGTGGTAAAGCTTCGCGTTCTTCATACTATAAAATGATTTGTTCTTTCGCGCATTACAATCCCGTTTTAATGTTGCCTACTATGTGTCACTTTATGCTTTGCCATTGATCAGTAGTTTTATACTTGAGATAAATGCTCTTAAATAAACTCTATTGACTTTATAATTATGAATATCCGTGAATAACTAACGAGTGAACATATTGCTGTGAATGACAATCTAAATAAAGACCAAACAGAAGAATTGTTTGAAGAAGTGGCAAATTACTTCTCGCTATTGTGTGAACCCACTAGGCTAAAGATTTTGAACTCGGTATGCAATGGTGAAAAATCAGTTGGTGAAATCGTCATCGCTGTGGACTCAACACAGGCAAATGTATCTCGTCAAATCAATATGCTTTATCGCGGGAAGATTTTGGCGAGACGCAAGGAAGGTACACAAGTTTTTTATAGAATTGATGACCAAAAAACCTTGGTCATGTGCCAGGCAGTTTGTGGCCAAATTTCGGACCGGATTGGCTTGAATGCAAAGTTGATGCATGGCGAATCGAAGTGAAGTTATTTATCATACAAAGTGAAATCACTTTTTCCAGCAAACTTACTTAAAAAAACTCGGAGAGTTGATTATGCTCTCTGAGTTTTTTTGGTAAATTTGAGTATTCTTGTTCACGCAACTTCCTTAAGAATAATCAGAAATCTCCTTGTGAAGCTCTGTCCATCATTTTCCAGATGGTATCTCTTACCTTCATCGCATCCCGCGCCAGATCTGGTGGCAATTTCCTACCCATTCGCACCATCATGTCCATGTTGAGTGTGTACATCCATAAACCATCGGCACGTTCTACGACACTGATACGGCAAGGAAGATACGCCGCCATGTGTGGGCTGAAATCAACCATCATTCGTGCTGTTGCTGGTGAGCAGTATGAGTAGACCTTAAGAAATTTTTCTTTTTTTCCAGTGCGCGCTTCCAATTCTTTAGACAGAGGTAATTCACCCACCGAGCGCATGTTGTCTTCTGCTGAGATGCTTTGTAATGATGCTTCAATTTGCTCAATAGTTACGCCCGCTTTTACCTTGCGCTCCCATGTCGTGGCAACAGCGATGTCACCTTTTGAGTCTACCCAGCGATCCCACATTTTCATTGATTCGCTACCCGCGCCATCAGCCAGGTTGTTCACCGCGCTGATCGTGCCGCAACCGGTAGTTAATAACATCACACCAGCTAAAACTGAGATGTATTTTAATTTATTGAGATATTTCATTTCTAAGTCTCCTTGTTGTAGTTATTTGAATAATTATTTCACCAACATTAAAAATATAAGTTCACAGAATATATTTCTGAATATCACTCTATCGCTATTTAGTTATGAAGTAAACTAAATGAAAGCAAGATATTTTCAGAAAGTTATATTGAAATTATTGAGGGCGATCAAGGAAAAATGTTTTTTCTTAGTCATCTTTGTTGCGTCGCATCATGAATAATGATTGAAAATTTCTTTTATCTGTATATGCTTGCATACTCATATATGCAAATAAAGTTTTTCAAATAGGAAAAACGAGAAAGAGGAGATCACCGGTGTCGAATGAATTAAGTAAATTAATTGGTCGCATAATCAAGGCTCCGGAAGGTTTCCTGGATCAGGCATCCTTAGAAGAAGCCAGAAAAGCGCGGCGCGGATTTATGGGGAAAGCTCTCTCGATGGGTGCTGGTGTTGCATCTGCGGCAGTAGGTTCTGCGGCACTGGCTGCAGATGGAGAGAGCGTCATACTCAATTTGCCCGAGCATAGTAAAACACTGGGGCAATCTGTCGCTGCCTTGGGTTATGGAATGCCGTCGAAATGGGAGAAAAACCTGCAGCGACGTGAAAGCCCCGGCCTGACCCGCGTATCGCAGGCTTCAGTGAGCTTCACACCTTTACAAGGATTGTTTGGCATCATTACCCCAAGCGGTTTGCATTTCGAGCGTCATCATCAGGGTTGGCACGATATTGATCCTAGTAATCATCGATTGATGATCAACGGCTTGGTTAAACAGGAACGCGTATTCACTATGGATGATCTGATGCGCTTGCCTAGTGTCTCCAGAATTCACTTCATCGAATGTGGTGCCAACACTGGTGCCGAGTGGGGCAATGTTGCTCTGCCCACGGTGCAATACACGCATGGCATGTTGAGCTGCTCGGAATTTACCGGTGTATTACTCTCGACCTTACTTGAGATGTGCGGCTACGACAAGAAAAATGGCAAGTATGTACTGGCGGAGGGCGCTGACGGTTCAAGCATGACGCGCACGATAAGTATCGATCGTGCCATGGACGATGTGCTGGTGGCGTGGGCGATGAATGGCGAAATGTTGCGTCCTGAAAATGGTTACCCGTTGCGCCTGGTGGTGCCGGGAGTACAAGGAGTCAGCTGGGTCAAATATTTGCGTCGTATCGAAGTAGGTGATCAGCGCTACGACACCAAGGATGAGACCATCCATTACATCGACATGATGCCTGATGGTATGCACAGGCAATACACCTCAATACAGGAGTGTAAGAGCGTGATCACTACCCCATCGGGCGGGCAAATTTTGCTCGATAAGGGTTACTACAACATTACCGGTCTGGCATGGTCAGGTCGCGGCAAAATCAAGCGCGTTGACGTGAGTGTTGACGGTGGGAAAAACTGGCGTACGGCACGACTGGAGACCCCAATTCTCAGTAAAGCGCTGACTCGCTTCAATATTGATTGGGTCTGGGATGGCTCTCCTGTCATTATTCAAAGTCGGGCAATCGACGAGACCGGCTACGTGCAGCCAAAATTAAATCAGTTGCGTGCGGTGCGGGGAACCAAGTCGATCTATCACAACAATGCGATCCAGTCCTGGAAAATTTCTTCCAATGGCGAAGTGTCGAATGTGCAGGTGTCCTGATGCAAATAATCAAACATAAATTCAAGTTTAAAAACGTATTGGCTTTCAGCCTTGCCTCTAGCCTGATAGCAATCAGCACTTTATCAAATGCTGCCGAGGATAAACCATGGCAATCGATAGGCCGCAAAGCGACTACTGATGAAGTAAAGGCTTGGGATATTGATGTGCGTGGGGACTTCAAGGGTATTCCTAAGGGCCAGGGTTCGGTCGCACAAGGTGAGCATGTCTGGGAAGGCAAATGCGCCAGCTGTCACGGATCATTCGGTGAGCTGAATGAGGTCTTCCCCCCGCTGGTGGGTGGCACTACAGAAGAAGACATTAAAAACGGCGTTGTGGCGGCAAATGCGAAAGGCGGCGTCGCGCAAAAAACAACGTTAATGAAACTCGCCAGGTTGTCGACGATGTGGGATTACATCAACCGCGCCATGCCGTGGAACGCACCAAAGTCCCTGACCCACGATGAAGTGTATGCGGTCACTGCTTATATTCTTAACTTGGGTGGAATTATTCCTTCAGACTTTACGTTGTCGGATAAAAATATCGCCAAGGTTCAGGAGCGCCTGCCTAATCGTAATGGGCTGGTCAGATTTGATGGCTTGTGGGACGTGAAGGGCAAACCGGATGTCAAGAATGTTGCTTGCATGAGCAACTGCGAAGTCGATCAAAAACTCACCTCTTTCCTTCCTGATTTTGCACGAAATGCGCATGGTAATTTGGCCGAGCAGAATCGCGTGATAGGCGCGGTGCGCGGTACGGATACAAGCAAGCCGGCACCTCAGGCACTTGAGGTAAATCCATCTGCGAAAAAAAACGCTGGCCCGGAGTTAAAAGAAGCGGCGAAACCACTGGTTGCATCTGATGCAGCAGGCACGGTAACGGATGTTAAACAGTTACTCGCTAAAAACACCTGTACTGCCTGTCATGGAATCAAAAACAAGATTGTCGGTCCGGGCTTTAATGAGATCGCCGCCAAATACAAGGGTAAGGCAGATCTTGAAAACTACCTGGTCAGCAAAATAAAAACAGGAGGTTCAGGCGTGTGGGGTGCAGTTCCTATGCCACCACAGGCTCAATTAAAAGACGCTGACGCAAAAGCGATCGCGCAATGGTTGTCTTTAGGAGCAAAGTAATTATGGAAAAGCCAAACCGTTCAATAGCGAAATCTGGGCAGACCCTATTTTTATCAACAATTTTTGATTCATCCGTCCAAATAAAGGAGACATTATGAACACGACACGACGTTCCCTGTTGAAATCGACTGGCGCTTTTGGCATCTTACTTGCAGCAGGTGTCATTACTGCCAAACAAGCGTTTGCGGCTGCCGATGCGCGTGCCGGGTTTGACGCTAAGACGCTATCTGAGGCTTTGGCCGTCCTAGGAGGCACAGCGGTTGATAGTAAGGATATCGCCATTACTACCCCGGATATTGCAGAAAACGGTGCAGTCGTGCCAGTTTCGGTCAATAGCTCGATTCCTAATACACAGGAAATCTACATCTTCGTAGAGAAGAATCCTAATCCGTTAGCGGCTATCTTCATGATTCCGGCCGATACCGAAAGCCAGGTTCAGACACGTCTGAAAATGGGACAAAGCACCCATGTCGTGGTGGTAGTCAAAGCGAATGGCAAGCTGTTCACTGCCAGCAAAGAAACCAAAGTCACTTTGGGCGGATGCGGCGGTTAATCGCGGCGGATAGCTAATCTTATCGATCAAAGAAACAGGAGAATACCATGGCAGATCCAATGAAAATTCGCGCTAATTTCAACAATGGCGTGACGGAAGTAAAAGTGTTGATGGCCCACCCTATGGAAGGTGGATTACGTAAAGACTCACAAGGGAAAATTGTTCCTGCTCATTTCATCAATGAAGTGACTGCTACTTATGGCAGTAAAGTGGTGTTGCAATGTCTGTGGGGTCAATCGGTTTCACAAAATCCTTTTCTTGCTTTTAAATTCAAGGGCGGTGTAAAAGGCGAAAAAATCCAGATCAACTGGAAAGATAATAAAGGTGATGCACGTACCGATGAAGCGACCATCGCTTAAATAAATCATCACGCACAAATAACTTGCCTCCCAATTAATTTAGGTGACGAACAAATGAAAAAGACTTTCATTTACCTGTTTTTTTTCGCAGGTGTCGGACTCAGCTCAGGTGCGGCTCTGGCGCAATCCGTTGCTGACGAACTCGCAAAGTATCGCGCCATGCTAGCCGATGGTAATCCGGCTGAATTGGTTGAGGGGCAAGGTGAAGTGCTCTGGAAGCAGAAGCGTGGCCCCAACAATGTTTCGATGGAAAAATGTGATTTCGGTAAGGGGCCGGGCATCTTAAAAGGTGCTTATGCCGAAATGCCACGCTATTTCAAGGACACCGATGCTGTCATGGATTTTGAAACCCGTTTGGTGCATTGCATGGTGAAAATGCAGGGCTTTCAGCGCGAAGACATCATCAAAAATCCTTTCTCTGCACAAGGTGAACGTGCCACCGATCTGGAATCACTCACCGCGTATGCTGTCGCTGAATCACGCGGCAGCGCAATCAGTGTTCCGCAAAATCATTACAAAGAAAAAGCCGCGTATGCAAGGGGCGAAAAGGCGTTCTTTTATCGCGGTGGACCTTTTGATTTCTCCTGCGCATCTTGTCACTCGACAACTGGCCAGAGGATTCGTCTGCAAGATTTACCTAATCTCCAAGATAGCCTGCAAGCACAAAAAGCTTTCGCCACCTGGCCCGCTTATCGCGTTAGTCAAGGTGCCGTACGCACCATGCAATGGCGTCTCAATGATTGTTTCCGCCAGCAGCGCTTTCCTGAACTGAAATATAGTTCTCAGACCTCAATTGATCTGATCACATATCTGGGCGTGATGGCCAAAGGCGGACTCATGGATGCTCCCGCATTGAAGAGATAACGCAAACAAAATAGCTTAATCAGTCGAGGACAAGTGATGAATACTAAACAGAAAATGACACTGCTATTGCTGCTGATTGCCGTTTCAGCTTGCGCCACAGTGGTGAACTTGCCCGATGCCAAAGAGAGCATCGCAAGCATCAAGGCATCCTTTGCTGAAAAAGGCATTGCCAAGATGGATAGGCTGGATCAGTCTGAACTGCAAAAAACTTGCTCTGACTATGCGCAGAAAGAACTGCCTGCCGAGATCCGTGCGCAGCTGGAAAAAGCGGCCATGGACAGTGTCAAATATCCAGCCATTGGAAAATATTTGGGCGACTGGAAAGAGGGGGAGAAAGTTGCCCAGAATGGACGAGGTCTGCAGTTTTCAGACGATAGTAAAACCGTTAATGGCGGCAACTGCTATGCATGCCACCAGATTTCCAAAGAAGAGATCGCTTATGGAAATATCGGGCCTAGTCTGTCTCAATATGGAAAATTGCGCGGCGGCCCGTCCGATGAAATCGTCAAATATACCTGGAGCAAAATCTATAGCTCACATGCGTTCAATGCGTGCTCGGTCATGCCGCGCTATGGCGCAGCCGGAATATTAAGTGAAAAACAGATGCAAGACGTAATGGCTTTGTTGCTGGATCCGCAGTCACCAATAAACAAGTAAACAAATAAACAAAAAATGCCTGAATGACATCGTCAATCTTCAACACAAAGTTTGAGTGCTCAGACATATAGCGAAGGAATTAAATATGAGTATTAGTCGCCGCGAATTTATGCAAGTCCTGGCCATTGCCAGTGCCGGAGGAATGGCCATCAGCCATAAGGATGTGTTGGCAGCCAAGCCGGGTATGAGCGAGCTCCTGTACGATTTGCCGGCATTCGGCAATGTCAGCTTTATGCATTTTACCGACTGCCACGCACAATTAATGCCTTTGTATTTTCGTGAACCAAGTGTAAATCTGGGTGTGGCGGGCGCCTTTGGTAAAGCGCCTCATCTGGTTGGCGACGCGTTATTGAAGCAGTTCGGCATCGCTCCGCATACTGCGCAGGCGCACGCATTTACTTACCTTGATTTTGAAAAAGCAGCGAAAACTTATGGAAAAGTTGGCGGATTCGCCCATCTTGCCACCCTGATTAAACAAGTACGCGCCAGCCGTCCACATGCCTTGCTGCTTGATGGTGGCGATACCTGGCAGGGTTCTGCTACTGCTCTTTGGACCAACGGACAAGATATGGTAGATGCCTGTAAATTATTGGGCGTCAATCTGATGAGTCCGCACTGGGAATTTACCTTGGGCGCTGCCAGGGTCAAGGAAATCATTGAGAAAGATTTTAAGGGGAAAATTAATTTTCTGGCGCAAAACGTCAAGACCACCGACTTCGGTGATCAGGTGTTTGAACCCTATGTTATCCGCGAGATGAACGGCGTTCCTGTTGCTGTTATCGGTCAGGCATTTCCGTATACGCCGATCGCCAATCCACGCCATATGGTGCCAGACTGGTCATTCGGGATTCAGGACGAGAACATGCAAAAAATGGTCGATGAGGCGCGCCAGAAGGGCGCCCAGGCCGTTATAGTTCTGTCGCATAACGGTATGGATGTCGATCTGAAAATGGCTTCACGGGTAACGGGCATTGATGCCATCATGGGCGGGCATACCCATGACGGCATCCCAATTCCGATCGTGGTGAGCAATGCCAAAGGTCAAACTCTGGTTACCAATGCGGGTTCCAACGGCAAATTTTTAGGCGTGCTTGATCTGGATGTGCGTGCTGGCAAGGTGCAGGGATTTAAATACCGTTTATTGCCCGTATTTTCAAACCTGTTGCCAGCGGATGTAGAAATGCAGACGCACATCGATAAAGTGCGTGCACCGTACAAACAGAAGCTTGATGAAAAACTGGCTGTCAGTGAAGGCCTGCTGTATCGCCGCGGAAACTTCAATGGCTCATGGGATCAATTGATCGTCGATGCGCTGATGGAAGTAAAGGGCGCTGAAATCGCCTTCTCACCGGGCTTTCGCTGGGGCACCACGATTTTGCCTGGACAGGCGATCACGCGTGACAACCTGATGGATCAGGTGGCGATCACTTATCCTGCGACTACATTGACCGAGATGAGTGGCGATACCATTAAAACCATACTGGAAGATGTATGTGACAACCTGTTCAATCCCGACCCTTATCTTCAGCAGGGCGGCGACATGGTCAGAGTTGGTGGCCTGGAGTACAGCTGTACGCCGAATGCGAAGGCGGGCGCACGGATTAATAACATGACCCTCAACGGTAAGGGCATTGAAGCAAGTAAGAAATACAAGGTCGCCAGCTGGGCGCCAGTGGCTGAAGGAGCACAAGGCGAACCGATCTGGGATGTCATGGAAACCTATTTCAAATCGCACAAGGTGATCAAGGCTCGTAAACTGAATCAGCCGAAATTGCTTGGCATGGATGGCAATCCTGGTTTTGCAAAATGAGCCACTGGATGAGTTACAAGATGAATCGCCGCATGTCGTCATTTGCAGCGTTAACACAGTGTGGTCTTTTCTTCGCGCTGATGAGCGTGCTGTTTCCGGCTAATTCAGCCCAAGCCAACGAAGGCATGAAAGCGACTCAAACCTTGACGAGTTTGAGCCTTGATGCTGCGCAACTCGCTGCCAATACCGCGTTGAAGCATTGCCAAAAAAAGGGTGCGCTGGTAGCGGTCGCAATGGTGGACAGATCAGGGATTCCACTAGTCATGGTGAGAGACGCGCTGGCGGGCATGCATACTCCCGAAACAGCAACCCGCAAGGCATGGACTGCCGTCAGTTTCAAAACATCTAGCGCCGAGATGGCCAAGGCCACAACCTACAACCAACCCAGTAGCGGTATACGCGGCGTGTCAAACGTGGCAATGATCGCGGGTGGACTGGTGATACAGGCATCGGGCAGCATCATCGGTGGCATCGGCGTTTCCGGCGCGCCGAATGGCGAAATGGACGATGAGTGCGCCAAGGCAGGAATCGCGTCGATACAAGATGCGATTGACTTGAACTGATGAGTTAATGGATCAATGGATAGATGCCAGTGAATAATGTCACATTGTTGAGTAACCTGGCCAAAGATCTGGCACAGCTGGAAAAAGAGGGGATCCCCTTGATTCTCTTGTTGTCGCGCTCGGACTGCCATTTTTGCCACGATGTACGCAACAATTATCTATTACCGATCGTCAGAACTGTGTCAGAGAAAAAAATGCTTATTCGCGAGCTGGTGTCAGATCGAACCACTAGTTTGATTAATGCAGATGGAAATCGAATAGCGACAGAAGTTTTGATGAAAAATATAAAAGTGAATTTCTTTCCCACGATTGTATTTTTAGGGAGCGGAATGCGCGTTCTTGCGGAGCCTTTGGTCGGATTGGATAGCGCGGGTTTTTACAGTGCCTATCTGGATCAAAGGATAGTGAGCGCGATAAAGAACGCATGAGATATCAAATCAATTTCGATTCAATGAGCAATTTAAAGACAAGACAAAAATGAAATTTGAGGTTGATGCACTAACTCAGAGGAGGCGGCGTAAGAAAAGAGTCATTTTAAATAAATCAGCGTAAGCAAAAAATATTGCTACGCAAAAAAATCCAATCAGGGGGACAGCAATGACGCAGAAAAAAACCAAGCTACGGTTAAGCTTAATGGCCGCAGCAATCGCCATCATTTCACAACATCCGGCGTCAGCAACCAATGGCTATTTTTCGCATGGTTATGGAATTGTTGCCAAAGGCATGGGCGGCGCAGCAACCGCAATGACACAAGATACCTTCGGTGGGGCAAATAACCCCGCTAGCATGGTATGGGTTGGCAACCGCGTGGATGTCGGCCTCGATTGGTTTAGACCCAGTCGTGATGCACAGCGCGATGGAGCAGCAATACCAACGCTGAATGGTCGTAGCGAAAGTGGCCGCACCAATTTCCTGATTCCCGATTTTGGTTACAACCAGATGATGGGCGACGATATGTCCTTCGGATTGTCTGTTTATGGCAATGGCGGATTAAATTCCTCCTATGAGCAAGGTAAATACAATTGTGGTTCGCCATCCGGCAACAACATGCTGTGCGGATCCGGTAGCTTGGGTGTCGATATGATGCAATTGATCATCGCACCGACATTGGCCAAAAAGATCAACGCCAATCACTCCATCGGCGTATCGCTGCTGGTCGGTTATCAGCGTTTTAAGGCTGACGGCTTGCAGGCATTTAATAATGCACCAGGTTTCCCTCCGTTTACGGGGGCGCCAGGGTCTGTGAGTAATAACGGCTACGATAGCTCAACTGGCCTTGGTGTGCGGGTAGGTTACCTCGGTAAAATCACGGATGGCATTACCGTCGGTGCAGCGTATGCCAGTAAAATGAATATGAAAGCGTTTAGCAAATACAAAGGTCTGTTTGCTGAAGCCGGTGATTTCGATATCCCTGAAAACTACAACATTGGCTTGGTCATTACACCTGATAAGTATCTGAGCTTCGCGCTGGACTACCAGCGCATCAGTTATAGCGGAGTCAAATCGATCAATAATTCCAGCATGCCAGTGGCACCGCTGGGTGCTGCCAACGGTCCGGGATTCGGCTGGAAGGATGTCGATGTGATCAAATTCGGTGCATCTTACAAACTGACAGAGCAACTGCAAGTGCGGGCTGGCTACAACCACGGCAGTAACCCGATTAGTGCGCCGGATGTAACGTTCAACATTCTTGCTCCGGGCGTGATTCAATCCCACACCACTTTGGGTGCAACATATACGCTGTCCAAGAGTTCTGAGATTTCAGCCTCGTATATGCATGCACCACGCCAGAATGTGAGCGGCTCTTCTCTGTTCAACGGTCTGTTCCCTGCGCCACCAAATGCCGGTGGTACCGAAACCATAGGCATGAGCCAGAATTCAATTGGAATTGCCTGGAGCACTAAGTTTTAAATATGAATTGGTCTGAGTGCTTTAAAAGGGTACTCAGACCTTTTTTCATGTAGATGTCTGGAATTTTCTCGAATCAAGCGATGGATAAAATGCAATGAAACTGATCAGAAAAAGTTATACGTTGGCTGTCGTATTCACAGCCGTAGTCACTGTGATGCTGTTCTCGCTCAACGCCAACGCGACGGAGGACATTCAGCTTAAACCGATCAAGGTATCAGAACATGTTTATTATTTTCACGGCGCCGCCGGGGTAGCAAGTTCGGCCAATCAGGGCTTCATGTCGAATGCCGGGTTTGTCGTCACCGATGATGGCGTTGTCGTGTATGACGCGCTGGCGACGCCGGTATTGGGTCAGGCGATGATTACGGCGATCCGGTCGATCACCAAACAGCCAATAAAAAAAGTGATTGTCGGGCATTACCATGCCGACCATATTTATGGCTTGCAGGCTTTCAAGAAGATAGGTGCCGAAATTGTCGGACATGAAAATGGCAAACTATATTTAAGCTCTGATGTCGCGAAACAGCGTCTGGAGCAGCGCAAGGCAGAACTTTTCCCATGGGTTGATGATAAGACTGTGGTCGTGGCTGCAGATAAATGGCTCAGTTTCAAAGATAAAAAACCGATCGCATTCGAACTGGGCGGCATCCGATTTCAGATCATCGATAGTAGCGGTGCGCATTCCTCCGAAGATATACTGCTATTCGTGGAGAACGATAAGGCCTTGTTTGCTGGTGACATTTACTTTTCCGGCCGCATCCCTTTTGTCGGCAATGCCGATAGCCGGACCTGGCTGCAGACACTCGATCATTTGCTGGATGTAAAACCCGTTGTGGTCATTCCTGGACATGGCAGTGCGTCGACCAATACGATTAAAGACATACAAATGACGAAAACCTATCTGCTGTATTTGCGGGAAAAAATGGGCGCGGCAGTGCAGGATTTGCAGGGGTTTGAAGAAGCCTATCGGCAAACCGATTGGTCGCAGTTTGAAAAGCAACCCGCATTTGAGCAGGCCAATCGCCTTAATGCGTTTGGTACCTACATATTGATGGAGCATGAAAGCCTGGAAAAACATTGAAGTTGCAATAAGGCAGCAATAAAGAAGCATTGGGAAATAGTCAATAAAACTGAGGAGTCGTGATGAAAGCAATTTTAAAATTTTTGAGTGTGCTGTTTTTTTCTCTGATCACAATCACGGCGGCATCCGCCGCCGATCGGGAAGAGAAAGTGATTTACCATATCAGCGACAGCAGCAATGCCAGCGTCGCCTTAAGGAATGCGCGCAATCATCTGGACCAAAGTCCCAAGGTGAAAATTGTCTTCGTCACTCATGGGCCAGGGATCGATTTCTTGCTCGATGGCGCACAGGATAAAAATGGCAATCCTTACGACATAGCAGTGCAGGAACTGGCGGCGCGAAAGGTGGAATTCAGGGTTTGCAACAACACCCTTGTTAGCCGCAATATCGATAAATCCAAACTGTTGCCGGAAACTAGTATTGTTCCTTCCGGTGTGGCAGAAGTGAGCCGCCTGCAAATACAGGAAGGCTATGCCTACATCAAGCCATAGTTAGGTCATTCATTTCAATCGGATACTCAAGGAGAAATGTGCATGAAAGCCAGAAAATCACTGTATGCCATCGGTCTGTTGTCGATGGCGTTCTCCATGAATGTTAATGCGCAAAATGGGGAAAGGCTTTTTGCCGCCGCCAACCCTTCTGCTGGCAAAACGATGCATGCTGAAAATAACTGTGCCGCATGTCATCAACAGCGCACCGAGAAAAATGAACAAGCCTTCTACACCAGGGCCGATCGAAAAGTAAGTACGCAAGAAAAATTAATTTCTCAGGTCGCTGCATGTAGTACGCAGCTCAATCTTGGTTTATTTCCTGAAGATGAACTCAATCTCGCGGCCTATCTTAACCGCGAGTACTACAAGTTGAAATAGTCGCCATAGGCGAAGTTGAAATATAGGCAGGCCCAGTGCGCATTATCCATGCGCCTTTCCAGCCTATCTGGCCTGTAAGCCGCATGGGCATTGCGTGTTGGGCATGCCATGTTTCATTTTACGGATATATTCCTAATTGCAGGTTACTGGAGGCGTTTTGGATCTTTCCACGATGTTTGAGAACTACGGAGAAGGGACTATTTTGGCTCTTGGCGGAGCCGTTATTGGTTTGCTGTTCGGTTTTTTTGCGCAGAGATCAAAATTTTGTTTGCGCGCCGCAGTGATTGAATTCGGACATAGAAAATTCGGTGAAAAACTCTCGGTCTGGCTGCTGGCATTTTCGAGCGCAGTCGTCGCCGTCCAAGTGTTCATTCTGAATAATACGATCGATCTCAGTGCTGCCAGACAACTTGCCAGCAGAGGCAGTTTGTCCGGTGCCTTGATCGGTGGACTAATGTTTGGTATTGGAATGATCTTCACGCGTGGTTGTGCCAGCCGTCTGCTGATTCTGTCTGCCAATGGCAACTTGCGGGCATTATTGTCGGGCCTCGTGTTCGCCGTCACTGCCCAGGCATCGCTGGCGGGCATGCTCTCACCCTTGCGCAATACCATTAGTAGCTGGTGGACAGTGGAGGGCGGAAGTTCGCGAGATTTGCTCGCGCTGCTTGGAATAGGGCATTGGGGCGGGGTATTTTTTGGGTTGATCTGGCTCTATGCGGCGCTGTATTTTTCTGTCCGCAGTAAATTGACGATGTGGAAATGGCTGGGTGGCATTGGCGCTGGATTGTCTGTTGCATTAGCGTGGGTGTTCACTTACCTCGTGTCGAAAAATTCATTTGAAATTGTGCCATTGCAGGGCCTGACTTTTAGCGGGCCTTCTGCCGAATGGCTGATGCGCGTATTGTCCTCGCCAGCAATGACCCTTAATTTTGATTTTGGCATGTTGCCCGGCGTTTTTGTCGGCTCCTTCATTGGTGCCTGGCTGGGAAAAGACCTGAAATTGGAAGGGTTTAAAGATGGCTACAGCATGAGCCGTTACATTGCCGGGGCGATGCTGATGGGCTTTGGCGCCATGCTTGCCGGAGGCTGCGCTGTAGGGGCCGGAATTACGGGAGGTGCGATTTTCGCACTCACTGCATGGCTTGCATTAATCGGGATGTGGATAGGTGCCGGATTAACCGATCGCTTGATCGATAATGATGTAGGTAAAGAAAACCCCCATCCTTTGCAGGCAAACATGCGGGCGCCATAGTTCAATTATTTCCGATTTATCAGAACACAAGGTGTCTGCGCAACTTGTCAAACTAATGGCTTTGTCATACTCTTAAATTGCGTATATAGTCATATAAACACAAAGAAGTTTATTTAAAAAACTATACCTATGATTAATTCCGACTCCACATCCACACGCAAAATTAAGCCTTTCTGGACGCCATGGATAGCAGGCGTTGCTCTAGGACTTGTGTTGCTGTTGACATTCGTATTGACCGGTCACGGCTTAGGGGCAACCGGGGCATCGACCAGACTTGCCGCCTCGATCGGCCTCGCCGTCGCACCTGCAGCGACCCATGCCAATGGCTATTTTGGCGCCATGGTTGGCAGTGGCAATCCACTATCTTCCTGGATTACATGGGAGGTTGTCGGGGTGGCTATTGGTGCTTTAATCGCCGCATTTTTAGGCGGCCGTTTTAGAGTGCAGCTTGATGGCGCTCGCAGCGTCGGCATCCCGAGACGCTTACTTGCCGCGTTGGCGGGAGGTTTGTTTGCAGGATTTGGTGCTCGCATTGCAGCAGGTTGTACCAGCGGTTTAGGTCTCTCGGGTGCAGCGACTTTTGGTATTGCCGCCTTCGTTTTTTTAGGTGCTTTTTTTGCGGCTGGCCTTGTAGTCAATCGTATCGCACGAGGGATTTGATATGTTTCCATTAAATGATGTTGGCATCACTTCCGGTTTAATTTGCGGCATTTTATTCGGCTTTGTTCTTGAAAATGCGGGCTTTGGAAGCCCATGCAAACTCACCGCACAATTTAGATTGTCAGACTGGTCGGTTTTCAAGGTGATGTTTACGGCGATCGTGGTTGCTGCTGCAGGCTTACTTGGTTTGCGTGAAACTGGCTTACTTGCTGTTGATGCCGTCTTTGTTCCTCCCGCATTGTTAGTCGCTTCTGGTGTGGGTGGTGTATTGGTTGGCGCGGGATTTGCAGTTGGTGGTTACTGCCCGGGTACTTCTATCGTTGGACTTTTTTCCGGACGACTGGACGCCTTGGTTTTCATCGTTGGTTTATTAATCGGAACTTTCGTTTTTGCCGGATTATATGGGCCCGTGATTGAATCATTGATGGCAGCAGGGGAGATCGCTTCTGGCGACACCTTCACTGAGGCTTTTGGCATATCCGAAATACTGCTTTTAGTCATCATGGGATTGGCGTTAGTTGCTATTTTTTATTTCGGATCGTGGTTCGAACGGCGTTCATCGGGGCCGGTCACGGCAGAACAGGCGGTTGCTGGTGCCGCATCCGATGACTGAATTACTTACCTAAATTTATTTTTAAACAGAAACTAGAAAGAAATCATATGAAACAAGGCAGGCAAACAAAGCACAAACTCGCTGAATCCTTATCGGCATTGTTTATTGCAACAGCATTCGTTGCACCGGCGCCAGCGCTAATGGCTGCAGATCTTCCTGCAAAAACTGATAGCAAGGCAGAGCCAAAAAATGATGCGAAAAATCCGAAGATAGAGAAAGCTGAAAACCCGTGCGGGCCAAGCAATCCCTGTGCTCCTGGAAAAAAGAAAAAGAAGCGATCTTCTGATAATCCTTGTTCGCCCGCAAATCCGTGCGCGCCAAAAAAATAATAAACGATGAGCGCCAAATGGAAGCTGCGCAGTGTGTGCTAGACATACAGTTGCGTTATGCACAAGTGGGTTCTAGTCTGGCACTAGCAGCAATGGCTGGCGCCAGACGTCGTGAAGAGCTGATCCATTATCCGGCAAGGGATGTATTTGATCCCAAAAATGGGACAAGTTTTTTTTATCATGCACATCGTTCCAAAAAATTTCCGATAAACGAACATGGTCATTTCCATTTGTTTTTTTATGAAAAAAAACTGAACGACATAGTTTCTCAAAGTGATGATTTTTCTCATTTTATCGGACTATCTTTGGATGATAAAGGCCTGCCGTTGCGCTGGTTCACTACTAACCGATGGGTCAGCGGTGAGCAATGGCGGCCTGCCGGAGAGTTGGTGCAATTGCTTCCCACATTTTTGGTTCAGACTAACGGACGACTGGCACCTGTTGCCAATTGGATTAATGCAATGGTGAGATTGTTTCAGCCTCAAATCGCACAACTTCTTTATCGAAGAGATAAGTTAATGGCACGACATATAGCCTCTTCTGGACGAGAATTTAGTTTTGAAAATCGCAAGCTTGATGTCATCACCGAATGTTCTGCTTCCCTCCCGGCCAAGATTAAACAGTTGGGTTTTTGATCTACCGCTACACCTCAATGAATGGAGAAAATCATGAGAAATTTATTTAAAGGGTTTGCGCTTGCAATCACTTTTTCCGCTGTCACAAATACGGTCTTTGCCGCCATATTTCCAGGCACTGTTATTGATAGTGCCTGGCTGGCGGCAAATCTGGACAAAGTACAAGTGGTGGACGTACGTGGAAACATTAAGTCCTTCGTCGGCAAGCCAGAGTTTGAGACTGATGCCAAGACGGGCAAAAAAACATTAAGCGAAGTTGGCGGGCATCTTTCTGGTGCCAGGTTGATTGATATGAAAACCATGCGCACGGATCGCATGTTTGGAGATCAAAAAGTCAAATACATGATTCCTGAAAAAGCTGATTTCGAAAAAACGATTCAGTCCGCCGGGATCGATGCGGGAAAACCTATCGTCCTGGTATCGGTAGGTACTGAGGTCACTGAAGTGGATGATGCTTTGCGTGTTTATTGGCAGTTTAAGGTTTATGGCGAAGATGATATTGCCGTTCTGGATGGCGGAATGGCAAATTGGCTGCTAGAAGGGCGCGAATTTACATCTGCGGCAGCAAGTGCCAAAACGGGGAATTGGTTAGCGAAAACAGATCGAAGCGCGCAATACTTTGCCAGCTCTGAGGACGTCGTTAAGGCTATCGCAGACAAGAAGACTAACTTAATCGATTCAAGGGATAGCAAACATTTCCTTGGACTAGTCAAACGCGACTATGTAAGTGGCTACGGACATCTGGAAGGAGCAAAACTTTACCCAACTGAACTCATGTTCAAATCGGCGGGAGGTGCCGTTAAATTCATGAGCACTAACACCTATAAAGCGTTGATGTCTGCGCAAGGGATTGATACTGCCATGCCTTCAATTTCCTATTGCAATAGTGGGCATTTGTCGTCAGGACCTTGGTTTATTGTTTCAGAACTACTTGGAAATAAATCATCGAAATTGTACGATGGTTCGCTTCATCAGTGGACTCTGGAAAAGCGGGCAGTTGTCGGAGCAGTTCCGCTCAATTAATATTTAATGTTCTGTCGCATTTGAGGTGAGTTTGCTAAAAATATGCCTGTTATTGTTAACGCGACAGAGTCATCTCTAAACCTGCTGCTCCGATTGGGATCTAGCTCTCTGGTTTCTTCATTTTTTCGGATTCCATGGCAGCAGTCCGCTCTTCACTGGCCTCAATCGGTTCCATAAATTCGTCGATAGAAGCAGCTGCCCGCTCTGCAGCCGCTTTCGTTTCGTCAATGAGAACGTCGAGCTCCTCGTCGTTCTCGCTCGGGGGTTCCAGCATATCTTTAAGCATAGCTGCCAGCTCTGGGCTATCCCATGACTCACCATGCTGCTTTTTCTTTTTTATGTAGTGTCGGACTTCTGCGTCTTGCTCTGCAGTCAAGGGAAGCCCACGGTAGGTGCTTCCAGGGTCAATGTCAGGCATGATGTTTTTCCATGGGGAGTCCCCTTTAAGCGTAGTGCTATTGCAATCATGAAGATTTACCGCCCGATCGAGGCATCTTTGAACGCAATTGTAAACATAAGACCGAGGGCGCAGCCTTGGTGGCAGCATAAGACTTGGCTAAATCCTCCTTCTTGCGGTGTCCAGACGGGACGCATCTCATTACGGGTGAAACCGCGTTTGCCTCTATTTTTACCACATGATGGTAAATTGCCTTCCCATTTAACGTAGACGAGAATCTATATTGGCAAAATATTTTCGAGCATAAGCGACTAATTGAGCATCAGTTGGATGATCGACAGTCTCAACGCTTACTACTTTTTCTGCAACTAAATGTTGGTGTTTTATTAAATGTTTCATGAATGCGAGTTTCTCAAGGCCCGGCCCGACAATCAAGATTTCAAGAGAATCCTTAATCGCCTTCGCAATATCATCGAAATAAGGAATATTTTCGGCAGCATGCCCTGACCCCTGTACTCTAGATTTGACGTGTAAATGCGGATGTGTCGAATGTGTCAGGATGACCTGATTTTCTCCCGCTTCCGGAGTGAAGTGAATGACGTGCGCTTCAGTATGGTCGATCCATACGACGACATGATTAGAGGACATGGAATATTTCCTTATAATAAATCACTGCTTCATTATTGCCGAACAGCGCTGAACAACTAAACGTGGCGCTTTTCAATATCATCCTGAAAGGCAAGGGTTCTGTGGATTAGCTTCGCGTGACGTTTGCGAAATACTCTATTCAAGACGGTAATTTTTCAATTACACAATCAATAACAGTCAATTTTGATATTTTCCGTTCAGTAATAAAATTGAAAATATCATTAATTTATGTTCATTATGTTCACATCCCCAATTAAGTCTATGTTGAGATAACGTCACGCATTTTGATTTAAGTCAAATCGCGCACAATAACGTTAATGGCTTTATGGGTGCGCGATAGGGATTAGATAGAAATATAGTTAAAATAATCTTATACAGATTTTGCAATTTTGGCTGGCCATTTTTTTGAAAAAGCCGGCTACTCTCGATGAAAATATGCAAACGGAGCGTCTAACGTATAAAGTAAAACCAGCGAAAGATAGAGTAGTTAAAACATCGTTTGAGTAACGATTTATCTTCGATTGCTTTGCAGTGAAATTATTTTTTTATATCGAAAAGCTTGCGCCGTAGATTTTGTTGTAACAGATAAATACACAACGTTGATCGGATTAAGTACATTTAGTCAACGTTACTGGCCGGTAGGTGTTTGCCAATTTACGGAGTTTTTATGTCTAAGGATCACTCACATTCATCCGACCTGCGCGGTTTGAGCCGTTTGACTATCGACGCTATCGTCGGCTTGGTAGAAATGGTCGAAGCAGTTAACATGAATATCTTGAAAAGCACCGTTAGATGGGGTGTTCCGGTGCACAAACCCTTGTCTAGTGCCGTCTCAATGCTGTATGGCAACATTCGCGCCATCACCAGTCTGGTCGGTAGTGGTATTGACACTTTGTTGAACTGGCTTACCCCCTTGCTGGCTAAAAACAGCGGATGGCCTGGTAGAGAGCCCGTGTTGGCTGTTCTGAATGGTGTATTGGGGGATTATCTTGAGCAGACGCATAATCCGTTGTCAATTACGATGGCTTTCAGATACCGCGGCCAAACCTTGACACTGGAAAAACAGGCGCTGACTAAAGCAATGCCGCACCTGAATGGACGTATCTTGGTGCTGGCGCACGGTCTATGCATGAACGATCTTGGATGGCGACGCCGCCGTCATGATCATGGCGCAGCTCTGGCGCACGATCGCGGCTATACGCCAGTCTATTTATACTATAACAGTGGACGCCACATATCGACCAATGGCCGCGAATTTGCTGAACAATTAGAGGTTCTGGTTCAGGAATGGCCAGTCGCCATAGAAGAACTGGTCATCCTAGGCCACAGCATGGGTGGAATGATTGCGCGTAGCGCCTTTCACTACGGCACGCTCTCGCGCCAACGCTGGCCGCGACAATTACGTAAGCTGGTGTTTCTGGGGACGCCGCACCACGGCGCACCGCTTGAGCGCGGTGGCAATTGGTTTCACGTGATTGTTGATAACAGTTCGTACACGGCACCATTGTCGAGTCTTGGAAAAATTCGCAGTGCGGGCATTACCGACTTGCGATATGGCAATATTTTGGATCAGGACTGGGAAGGATTTGACCGCTTTGCTCATGTCGGAGATCAACGTATTGCCGTACCGTTGCCGCTTAAGGTGCAATGTTATGCCATCGCCGCGACAACCGGAAAACAAGCTGGCGATATCAGGGATCGCTTGCTCGGCGATGGTTTGGTCCCTTTGGAAAGTGCCTTGGGCCAGCACGAAGATCCTAGTATGAGTTTGGTCTTTGCACCGGAAAATCAACGGATCGAATACGGCATGAATCATCTAGACTTATTGAGCCGGGACGCGGTATATAAGCAGTTGCTAGAGTGGCTGTAGTCCTCCGGTTGGGTAGGGTTTGCCAGCGTTGGATAATCGTAGCATCACCCATCCCGTGATAGGCGTGGAGTGCACGCACCTTTTTATATGCGTATTGGCGCGTAACCTGAGATGCTTCAGTTATGGGACTTTTTCGGTTTGATCTGGATTTTTGCGATAAATCAATCTCGTACCCGATTGTGATACTAAGATTAGATTGCGATTGGGTCGTCTTTCAAGCGTAAGCATACATTGCCCTAAGATTTGGCTGTGGTGCCTTGATCATGAAAATTTCATCCTGAATGTGACTGTTTCTTCCTTACGCAAAGGAGTCACCATGCACTATTTCGTCACGGGCGCGACGGGCTTTATTGGCAAGCGATTAGTTAAGAAATTACTAACCCGTAAAGGTAGTTTGGTTTACTTCCTGATACGTAAACAGAGCCTAGACAAAGTGCCTGCATTACTGGAGTATTGGGACGTCTCCAAAACACGCGCGATTCCGGTATTTGGCGATCTGCGAGAACCCGAATTGGGTATATCCACGGATGACGTCAAGCTGCTTTCAGAAAATATTGATCATTTTTTTCATTTGGCCGCGGTGTACGATCTGGCCGCCGACGCAGATGACCAGATTGCGGTCAATGTTGATGGCACCCGAAAAACGGTCGCCTTTGCCAATGCCATCGGAGCACTCCACCTGCATCACGTCAGTTCGATTGCTGCCGCAGGTCTGTACGAAGGCGTTTTTCGCGAAGATATGTTCGACGAGGCAGAGAATTTTGATCATCCATATTTTTCGACTAAGCACAAATCAGAAAAAATTGTTCGCAGTGAATCGAAAGTCCCATTTCGGATTTACCGTCCGGGAATAGTGATAGGAGACTCGAAGACCGGCGCAATGGATAAGATCGACGGCCCATACTATTTCTTCAAATTGATTCAGCGTATCCGTCAGCTGTTGCCTCCATGGATGCCGATGATAGGGCTGGAGGGAGGGCGGCTCAATATCGTGCCAGTTGATTATGTCGTCGATGCATTGGATTACATCGCGCACCAGCCAAAGTTGGATGGCCATTGTTTTCATTTGACCGATCCAGAGGCGATGCGGGTCGGAGACGTACTCAATACCTTCGCCCGTGCCGCTCATGCGCCGACCATGAGTTTTCGCATCAATGCGGCGTTAATGGGCTTCATTCCTGAATCTGTTAAGAAAGGAATGATGTCGCTGA
Organism: Undibacterium sp.; assembly: GCF_030651495.1. Lineage (GTDB taxonomy): Bacteria > Pseudomonadota > Gammaproteobacteria > Burkholderiales > Burkholderiaceae_D > Undibacterium. Next base: position 41,432 of record NZ_JAUSFI010000005.1, on the reverse strand, counting down.
CGCCGGTACGTCGCATCAAGAATGCGGTATTGAAAGACCTCGGCTTACCCGACGACATGATGCAGTTCATCAATTATCCGACGCGGTTTGATAATCGAAATACGGCGACAGCCCTGGCAGGAAGTGGCATCAGTTGTCCGCGGTTGGAGAACTACGCGGACAAGATATGGGATTACTGGGAGCGACATCTTGATCCGGCGCTGTTGATTGATCGCACTTTGCGCGGTCAGGTCGCGGATAAGGTCGTGCTGGTCACCGGAGGCTCGTCGGGGATTGGTCTGGCGGCAGCGCACAAACTGGCAGAAGCGGGCGCGATCACTATCATTTGCGGACGTAATGAAGATAAGCTGGCTGCAGCGAAAATGGAAATAAATGGGTGTGGCTTTGACGTGATCACTTATTGTGCCGACTTGGCTGACATGGAGAATTCTGATCGTTTTTTGAAGTTATTACTCACCAATCACGGCAGAGTTGACATACTTGTCAACAATGCCGGGCGCTCCATCAGGCGCGGCATTGAATCGAGTTATGACCGTTTCCACGATTTTGAACGCATGATGCAACTGAACTATTTCGGTGCTTTGCGCTTGACCATGGGTTTATTGCCAAAGATGATTGAGCAAAAGCACGGGCATGTTATCAATATTTCATCGATTGGCGTGTTGACTAATGCACCGCGCTTTTCGGGCTATGTAGCATCAAAAGCGGCACTGGACGCATGGACCCGGTGCGCGGCATCGGAATTTGCCGATGTCGGGATTAAGTTCACCACCATCAGTATGCCACTGGTGCGCACACCGATGATTGCACCTACCAAAATTTACGAAAATATGCCAACCCTTGCACCGGAACAAGCTGCTGAGTTGATCATCGAGGCAATCGTTTACAAGCCAGTACGTATTGCCACCCGCTTGGGTGTGCTCGGCGAAGTTCTGCATGCACTAGTGCCACGAGTCGCACAGATAGTGATGAACACAAGCTTCCGCATGTTTCCGGATTCGGATGCGGCGAATGCCAGGGAAGGCGAGAATAAGACGCAACATATGAATGCCGATCAAATGGTGCTGCAAAAATTGTTACATGGGGTACATTTTTAAGCTGAGACGCGTCTGACAGGAAGCAACCCCGAATACCTAAAGTAATGCAAATTTCGCGACCGTACGCGTTTGAGTCAATGGATGGAGCCAGTTGATTTCAGGCGAATCGATATTGAGCGTATCTTTCTCAAACGCAAAGATCGAAACTCGATTTTTTTTGACTGCGAAAATTTGACTAAAATCAACAGTGCAGCAATCTGATCAACTAGACTGAATTGTCAAATCCGTGCAGTTAAGGAAGGAGATGCATCATGGAAAAAATCTGGCTCAAGAGCTTTCCACCAGGTGTACCTGCAGAGGTCGATCTTACTGAGTTCACGTCTCTTAAAGATATCTTTGAATGGGGGTGCGCGCGCTATTCAGAGTTGTCAGCATTTAGCAATCAAGGCACAACGATCACGTATCGTGAGCTTGACCAGCAATCAAGGGCTTTCGGTGCATATCTGCAAAATGTTCTTGGCTTGGAAAAAGGTGATCGCATTGCGATCATGATGCCTAACCTGCTGCAGTATCCAGTCGTTTTGTTTGGCGCATTGCGTGCCGGCTGCACGATTGTAAATACAAATCCTCTCTATACCGCAAGGGAGTTGCGCCACCAGTTGATTGATTCTGGTGCAGTTTGTATTGTCGTGCTGGAGAATTTCGCGCATACCTTGCAAGAAGTGCTGGCTGATACTTCAATCCGGAGCGTGATCACGTCACGCGTCGGTGATTTACTCCATTTTCCCAAAGCACAGATCATCAATTTTGTGGTCGAACATGTAAAACACATGGTTCCTGAATGGCACATCAGTGGCTCTGTAGCACTTGCCGATGCGCTTGATCGCGCCGCAGAAATGACCTTGACCGATATTGGCTTGAGTACAGATGACGTCGCCTTTTTGCAATATACAGGTGGCACGACCGGAGTGCCGAAAGGGGCTGTTCTGACACATGGCAACATGGTCGCCAATTTGCAGCAGACCGTGGCATGGGTCAAAGTAGCGCTCAAGGAAAGGGAAGAAATTGTCATTATTCCCCTGCCGCTATATCACGTGTTTGCGTTGACTGCGATGCTGACATTTTTTAAGCTTGGTTCCAAAATTGTCTTGATCACGAATCCGCGTGACATTGAAGGCTTTGTCAAGGAATTGAAGCATGCCAAGTTTAGCGTGATGATTGGCGTCAATACGCTATTCAACGCATTGCTCAATGCACCTGACATAGGAGAGGTTGATACCACTAACGTAAAGGTAGTGATCGGCGGCGGGATGGCTGTGCAACGCGCTGTTGCTAAAAAATGGCATGAGGTATTCGGCGTACCTTTGATTGAAGGTTATGGGCTGACGGAAACCTCGCCTATCGCTTGCGCCAATCGTCTCGATATCGTTGAGTACACCGGCATGATAGGGCTTCCGGTTCCCTCTACCGATGCGGCTATCCTAGATGAAGCTGGCAAGGAGTTGCCACTAGGGGAACTAGGTGAAATAGGCATTCGCGGACCGCAAGTCATGAAAGGTTACTGGAATATGCCTGAAGAAACTGCCAAGGTATTTACCATCGACGGTTGGTTGCGTACTGGCGACATTGGATTTATGGATGCGTATGGTTATATCAAACTGGTTGATCGCAAGAAAGATGTGATCGTGGTTTCGGGCTTCAAAGTGTTCCCGAATGAAATTGAGGAGGTGGTGGCGATGCATCCAGACGTGCTTGAAGTCGCGGCGATTTCGGCCGCCGACGAACGTTCCGATCAGGCGGTAAAAATTGTGGTGATCAGGAAAAATTCCTCACTGACGGAAAATGATCTGATTGAGCATTGCCGCAAAAATCTGACCGCCTATAAAGTTCCCAAGTACGTCCTGTTCCGTGATCAGCCGCTACCGAAGTCGAATGTCGGAAAGGTCTTGCGCCGTGTCGTCAAAGATGAAGTGGACGCAGCTGAGCGAGAGATGGATGCAATGCAGAAATCCTGATTTTAGCAAGTGGAATTGAGCAAAATGGCGCTGTACAGAATGGCTACCTATGAGATTAACCCGAAGTGGAGAATGTTATGGAAAAAAAATTAAAAACATTGGCAAAAGTGGAAGACGAAAAACTGGCAGACGCCGTACTTGCTTCGGCACAACAAATCTGGCAAGCTGGATTGGGGGCATTCGCCATTGCCGAGGCAGAAGGAGGAAAATTATTTGGCAAGCTAGTCAAGGAAGGTACTGATATACAAAAGCGTACCCGCAGACTGGCCGGAATCAAGGTGTCGGACGTCACAGAATCCGTCACCCAAATAGCCGGCAATGTCGGCAAACAAGCATCCGGTTCATGGGATAAAATCGAGCAGGTATTTGAAGACCGCGTTTCCCGCACGCTAGCCACCCTTGGCGTACCGACCAGCAGAGATATCCGGGCCCTGACAGAAAGGATTGAAGACCTGTCCAATGCCGTAGCCGCGCTGTCCGTCAATAAACCTTTGGTTTCCAAAACCGCTGCCACACTGGCGACTAAAGGGCCTGCTGTAGTGAAAGCTACACCTAAAACTGTACCTAAAGCTGCGCCTAAGAAAAGCGTAAAAAAATCTGCAGCAGCAGTAAAAACAATGGACAAACCCGCGGTCGCAAAGAGGGCTGCAGCGAAACCAGCAACAGCGAAACCAGCAACAGCGAAACTAGCTACAGCGAAACCAGTAGTAGCTAAAGCGGAATCAAGTGAGGAATAAAACTAATTCGGAAGTAAGTAAAATCGCCCCGACAAGATATAACAATGATGGAAGTACAATAGGGTATGCTCAAGACACATGACGCCGCTAGAATGCTTTTGCGTAAATCCTGCTAATTAAAGTATGAAAAAAAGCCACATCACCGCTATCCTGCGCATTGCCTTGAAAGCCGTGATGGACGAGCGCCGTATAGCCCTTGATAATCCTGGTGTGGCTGCTGCACGCGCCGCATTGCGCCAATTTCAGTCGGCGCGCCTGGTCAATACGCACGCCGATTTGCTGGCGGCGAAAGAGACGCGAGCGGCAGCGCAGTTTTTCCTTGAAGATCTGTATGGAACCAAAGATTTTACACAGAGGGATGCTGACATTGAACGCATCATTCCGATGATGGAGCGTCTGCTGCCGCTGTCCGCACTGAAGTATATTGCTGAAGCAATTGAACTCGATGCTTTATCTGAATCACTGGACGCGGCGATGGCTTCCCGCTTGGGTGAATATTTTACACAAGATGATTATGTGATCGCCTATCAAACCGTCGGACGCCGCATAGATAGAGAAAAGCAGATTGCTCACGTCAATTCAGTTGGCCGTTCGTTGTGTGAGTTGGTGCATATACCGTTGATCGGAACCACTCTGGCGGCGATGCGTAGTCCAGCCAAATTAATAAGATTATCTGAGCTATATCGTTTCCTGGAACGGGGGTACGGCGCATTCAAGCTAATGAGTAGGCCAGAGGATTTTGTCGCGACCATTGTGGTGCGCGAAACGGTGATTCTGGAGAATATTTACGGAGGGAAAACGGAGCCGTTTAAGCTATCTCCCCAATAAATTGCGCTGATTCATTTCGTTTAGTCTCTAGCGATTTCATTAATCCTCCAGTTCCTCAATCGCTCTTTGCACGTCAAGGCGTTCCATCGCGTCTTTCGCCTCAAATGCTGCCGCCTCCTGGCATAATGCAAGCGCCTCGTTCATTCTTTTCTTACCTTCAAACATGACGAGAGCATCTGCATATTCGATCCGTGCAATTGCCGATTCCGGGTTCAGCGCAAGCGCTTTCTTGAACATGTTGATACCCTCATCTTTCCTTACGCCATAGGTCAGACCACCGATCAAGGCGCCGACCTTGTCGATGATTTCTGCATGGTATACGCCTAGTGCAATATAGGCATCCGCATGTTTTGGAGCAAGCTTGATCGTCATATCAAGACTTTTTTTAACTTTGCTGCCGATCCCCTGCGAGAGTGCCGTTATGATGGAAATGCCTTGGGCGTAGCGCCCAAGTGCATAGGCATGCCAGTAGTAGCCAGATGCTTCCTCCGGATGTTCTGCCTGTTGCTCGTCGCAGCGTGCTGCGACTTCTTCAAATAATTTTAATTTTTTTTCTTCCGATTTTTCAAGATAATTAGCGTAAATAGAGGTAGCTTTGTTTGCTACTGAATATCCGGGCATGCCCAGCGCGAGGCCAAGTTTAGCGGCTTTCTCAAACTCACCGGAGTGAAAGGCTTTCCAGGCTTCCACCAGTGCTGCATCTTTCGGAAATGGTTCGTTATCTCCGGTATGCAGACGCGTCCATGCTTTTTTTAAGCTCGCTGTCGTGTACGTGTACGAGGAATCGGGATACGGAAATTTTCTCCAGGCCATATTGGTCTCCTAGTTAAGCTTCGTTAAATCATTTCAGCCAGGTTTCTATGCAAAAATGGGTTGAGCCACGCAAATCAGGTCCTTTGCTTCGTGAGCTGGCGCATATTTAGGGCGAATTCGCAAAACGACTAACAGGCTGCCAATAAGCTTGCTAATACCACCATATTGGTTGCTAGTATCTCGATTTCAAGAGCCTTGTTCTTTAAAGCTTGAATGGTAAGAACAGTTGCAGAAATGGGACCAGATCGGAAAACGCGCAGCCCTTGCTTTGACATATGCCAAAGAATCACACTGATGAACTTGCTTGAGAAGATGAGTGCGACTAAGCTATTTTTTAAGCCGCATCTTTTTGAACCAGGGCAAGGTAATGATAGGGGTATTTTTTCAACTGCAGTCTGGAACATCATGAAAATGTCGCTGGCGTAGTTTTGCATAAGGTGGAATGGTAAAACATCATTGCAATTTGGGTATGTGGTGAATCTGATAAATTCGCAGACGCCCAGTCAAACAGGATATAAGCATGGCTGATCAAGAGCGATTGTCAAGTGTCGATGCCGCATGGCTGCGCATGGATCGACCGACCAATTTGATGATGATCTGCGGCGTAATGATGTTCTCGGGCCAGCTTGAGCTGCAACAGCTGCGGCAGGTGATTTACCTTCGTTTACTATGTTTTCATCGTTTTCGCCAGCGCGTGGTCGATAAGGGAATTTGCGCTTATTGGGAGACCGATACAAATTTTGATCTGGACTGGCATGTGCGTCAGATTGCCTTACCGGGGGCTGCCGGGAGTATCGAGCTAGAGGAAGTTGTCAGTGATTTGATCAGCACCCCGCTTGATCCAAGCAAGCCGATGTGGCAATTTCATTTGATAGAAAATGCGGACGGCGGAAGTGCGCTGGTGTTGCGTATCCATCACTGCTACGGTGACGGTTTCGCACTAATGCATGTAATTCTGTCAATGACTGACTCCGACCCAGAGCGGCCGCGCAGGCATGCTGAAGATATTGTCGGACGTGATAATAAACGCAGCACCTGGGAACGAATACTTGGACCAGTGACCGAGGTAATCGGTGACGTCGGTCGATTGGCGATTGACGTAGCGGGGGTAGGGCGTGACTGGATATCCAATCCATCTCACGCACTCGAATTTGCGAAAACGGGTGTTGATTTGGCTGCGGAGGCGGCGATCATCGCCAACATGACGCCCGATTCTCGCACTCGCTTTAAGGGGGCGCTTGGCGTGATGAAGCGTGTCGCTTGGGCGCAACCGCTATCCCTGTTTGAAGTAAAAGCCTTATCGGAGGCGCTCGGTTGTTCAATCAATGACGTGTTGCTGGCGTGCGTCAGCGGCGCACTACGCTGCTATTTACAGGAACAGGGTGATATCGTAGAGCAACTTGAGGTGCGCACAATGGTGCCGGTCAATTTGCGTCCGCCAGGTCCGATCAGCGAACTGGGCAATCATTTTGGGTTGGTTTTTATGAGCCTGCCGATCAGCATCGCCGATCCTCTCGAACGTGTGTTTGCTGTTCGGACCCGTATGGCTGAACTCAGACATTCGCAGCAACCGCTAGTCGCGCTCGGCATCCTCGCCGGAATGGGCGTTGCTCCATCCGTGATCAGGGAGCGGGTACTGGAAGCCTTAGCCGCTAACGCCAGTGCCGTATTGACTAATATGCCAGGTTCGCGTGAATCGAGGTACTTAGCTGGCCAGCGTATAAGCCGGCAAGTTTTTTGGGTTCCTCAGACCGGTGGCATCGGATTAGGCATGAGCATACTCAGTTATGCAGGAAAAATCGATTTCGGCGTCGTCTCCGACTTAAAACGGGTACCTGACCCAAGCACCATCGCCCGATTGTTTACCGAGCAGTTCGAAACTTTGCTGCTTGCTGTAATGTGGCAACTCTGTGAGCGTGACCTTCAAGTTCAGGGTAAAACTATGCGCAACAAACAATGAGCACGGTACTGCGCTCAAATAACATCGCAGTTCTATGATACTCGGGCCGAGTTGATCTTATGGTATTTAGCTTGCGCCGGTGAACCTGACAATTGGGGAGTCATTATGCGCTTCATCAAATTGTTGTCGATAACATTGCTGGTCATCGTACTTGGAGTCGTCAGTTTCGTTTATTTTGCCCCTGTTCAGGCTACCCGCATCGCACTTGATGCTGATCGTCAACATTCTGGACTTGTCCGCAAGGAAATAGTTTTGCCCGATGGGATGCATTATGTCTATCTGGAAGGCGGGAAGGGCGAAGCTTTGATGTTGCTGCATGGATTCGGGGCTAATAAAGATAACTTCACCAGAGTTGCACATTGGCTTACGCCGCATTATCGGGTAATCGTGCCCGATCTACTCGGTTTTGGCGAATCTTCGCACCCCGCTGATGCTGACTATACTTCCAGGGCTCAGGCCAAACGTCTGCGCGGCCTGGTACAGGCTTTGGGTATCAAGACGCTGCACCTTGGCGGCAATTCGATGGGCGGGCAAATTGCGATGGCATATGCCGCCTTGCACCCAAATGAGGTTACAAGTCTATGGTTACTTGATCCGGCGGGAATTTGGAGTGCGCCAAAAAGCGAATTGGAAAAAATCATCAGGTCGCAAGGGCGCAACCCTTTGATCGCTAAAAATGAAGATGAGTTCGCCTACATATTCTCTTTCGTCATGAGTAATCCACCGTTCATTCCAAAGCCTATGCTCAATGTCATGGCACTAGGGCAGATCAATAATGTCATTCTGTCGGAACGGATTTTCAACCAGATTGTGGCTGATTCTGTCGAACAAAGTGTCACTGGCTTGACCACACCGACCCTTATCGTCTGGGGTGATCAAGATCGGGTAATTAATGTGGCCACCGCCGAGATCTTGCATAAGCTGATGCCGCGCTCACAGCTTGCCATCATGACCGGTGCCGGTCATTTGCCTATGCTTGAAAGACCGCGACAGAGTGCGGCAGAATATTTACACTTTCGCGGACAACTGCATGGTGGTGAGTAAATTTACTCTAAGCACCCCATTTTGATTCTCACCATACAAGATAAACCTTCGCACATTTTTCTCAAAACTTGTGGCCATCATCGGAATTAAAAGTCAGGAGTTAGAAATACCTGTGTTCTAGGTAAATAATGGCTCTTTTGGGAACTCGAATAGTGTAAGTAGAGCAGTCAATATCGGTAGCCATGGTTACGTTTACATCGGCGTGAACTGGTTTTTTAGCGATCGCAATATATTCCCTTTTTTTTTGTAGGTTGGCTGGTCGATCTTAAATGGATTGCGAAAAATCAAATGAAGTAAGACTGATCCCGAATACTCTTCATTGGCGGCCTTACTTGGTCGCACCTCGGCGCGTATTCTTTGCTCGACACGACATTGCTGTCGGTCATTTTGATGTGTGGTTTTTGTAACAGTGGGCCAGAGGCGCGCGATGGCGACTTTCAATTCATCAAAAAATGAAGGAGTGAAAATGAATACCAAGACAACAAAGACAGCTAGTGCAACCAATACAACAAAGGCCAAAGCAGTCCATCCCCACGGCGACGGGAAAAGTGGCGAACATGATACTGCCGTGGGTGCCAACGGCCTTTTGCTTTCCATTGAGGATGTAGGGCACTCGCTAAAACAAGGCATTGTTCACAGTCTTGCTGGGCTTACTACGATAGAGGCGGATATCGTCTCTCTTGTCAGAAAAACCGTTTCGGATACGCTACGCACAGGGGGGGCTGCAACAGGCGAGCTGGTCAATGTCGTTCATCATGTCGTTATGGGCGCAATCGGAGCCGCCGAGCAGGTTGGGAGTGGCATGACCATGAGTGTAAAGAGCGTGGCAAAGGGAATTGTCATGGGTGTGGACGATGTTGGCGGTGATGTCGTCTCAGCATCGTCCCAAACCATGCGTTCGATTATCAAGCATGCCGCGTCTATCGGTTCCGATATTGGCATTGTTGCCAAACATGCGGTGGACGGCGTGATAGAAGCGACTATTGAAACCGGTGGAAATACCGCGCAGGCCGGAAAAAATGCGATTGAAGGTGCAATCGATGAGGCCGGAAAGGTCAGTGAGATGGCGGTGAAGACGGTAAAAGAAGTGCTGAGCGGCATGGTAGGCAGTCCGGGTAATACCCTTGAAGCACATCCTGATGCAGAAGAACATTCGCACGGCACGGTGAAAAAAAAGCACGTAGAATCGGGCAGAACAGCACACTAGTGCATCTGCTCTTATAGAGCTGGCGCAGATCAATGACGACATTGTCATTGATCTGCGCCGGCCCAGCCTGAATAAGACTATTACCCGTCCGAGTTTGTCGAACCCTCCCTGAGTCGATGGCGTAAGAGTGGTTATAATTTTTCCTCCCTACTCACGATCTCCCATTGCGACAGGAAATCGATGCACCACCAGAGCGCCTGCAATGCCCCTTTCTCTGATATGCCGTTCTGGCTATCTTCATTATTGACCGCCGTGTGAGGCCTGGTGCTAGGTTAGGCTAAGCTGAATGGTGTTTCGAATAGCCTGAGAAATGCACCCGGTATCATGTTTTATAACCGAAGGCTCATTTGTCTATCGTTTTGTTACGGCTAAGAGTTAATATACATCTCTTTATTTACTCAAAGGAATACCAAAATGGGCGTTCTGGACGGAATTCGCATCATCGAAATCGCTGGTATCGGGCCGGGCCCGTTCTGTGGCATGTTGTTGGCCGATATGGGGGCCGAGGTTATCCTGGTTGAACGCGTCGGTGCTAAAACGGGCGACCTGCTTGATCTTGGGAAAAATGCCATCGTCAATCGCGGCAAGCGTTCGGTGGCGCTAGATCTTAAAGATGCGCGCTCTATCGAAGCAGTCCTAAAGCTGATTGAAGGTGCTGACGCGCTGATCGAGGGCATGCGTCCTGGCGTGATGGAACGCTTGGGCCTGGGGCCTGAGGTCTGTCTGGCGCGTAATTCCCGTTTGGTCTACGGACGCATGACCGGCTGGGGGCAGGAGGGGCCGCTGGCGCAGGCCGCCGGGCACGATCTCAACTACATCGCTCTATCTGGTGCCTTGTGGTACTCCGGTGCTCCGGGAACGCCGCCGATGGCACCGCCAACGCTGGTCGGTGATCTGGGCGGCGGTGCGCTGTATCTCGCCATGGGTATCCTCGCCGGAATTTTAAACGTGCGTAGCACTGGCGTCGGGCAGGTGATTGATGCTGCCATCGTTGACGGCAGCGCCAACCTGATGAATTTAATGCTTTCGCTACACGCTGCTGGACAGCAGCCATTTGAGCGTGGCTGTGGTTTGCTTGATGGTGCGCACTGGAACGGGTCTTATGCCTGCGCTGATGGCCATTTTGTCAGCGTACAAGCGCTGGAGCCACAGTTCAATGCACTGCTGTTCGAAAAACTCGGGCTGGCCGACGATGTGCAATTCAAGCATCCCTATGACAAACGAAATTGGAGCCAGTTGCGCGCGCGGCTGGCGGCCTTGTTCGCCACTCAACCTCGGCAACATTGGATTAATTTATTGGAAGGGAGCGATGCCTGTTTTGCCCCCGTACTGACGCCCGCCGAAGCGATGGAACATCCACATATGGCAGCACGCGCAGTGTATGCCGAGCGCGACGGCGTGTTGCAGGCGGCACCCGCGCCGCGTTTTTCGGCGACTCCGTCCGGCAACGCTGGTAAAGTGCCTGAGCGAGGCGAGCATGGCAGTGAAGTCCTGCGCAAGGCGGGTTTGAGTGAGTTTGAGATCGGGCAGTTATTCTCAAAGTAGAGAGTCGGATAGCTGCTTGTATGGCGTGAGCTGCGTTTTGCAGCTCACGCATCGAAGTGCAAGGCCATCAAAAATGGCTCTATTTTTTAGACCGCAAGTGATGTATCAGGTATCTTTATTCTTGGTCGTTGTTAAGATCCGATGAAGAAAAACACCCAACAACATGGATGGTAAAAATACCCAAGTCTCCCAATTGGGGCTGGCCAGCGAAGCGATCGCGGGTCCGGGACAATAACCGCTGATGCCCCAGCCAATGCCGAAAATGAGTGCCCCGACCACCAGCTTGCGGTCAATATCTTGTGCGCGAGGCAGAAAAAAATGTGCTGAAAAGAGCGGTGCCTTTCGACGCAATATCCATCGAAATCCAATGACAGTTACACCTACCGCACCACCTAATACAAATAACAGGGCGGGGTCCCAGTTGCCAGCCAGATCAAGAAAGTTCAGAACCTTGCCTGGATAGGTCATGCCAGAAATTGCCAACCCTAGACCAAACAAGAGCCCGGCAAATAAGCTAACAAGTAAGTTAATCCTATTCGTCATTACATCACTCTAAACAGTTGACGGACGATCATTGCTGTGACGATGCCAGCAGACAAAAAAATCAGCGTAGCCGCTAATGAGCGCTTCGACAGGCGCCCCAATCCGCAAACACCATGCCCGCTGGTGCAGCCATTGCTGAGTGAAGTGCCAAATCCAACCAGCAAGCCAGCAAGCGCCAACAACCAGGAAGGGAAGTGATCTCTGGCGATTGGTGCGCTGCCAAATCCTGCATAGTAGAGCCCCGCGCCAGCGATCAAACCGATCAGGAATAGGGCGCGCCAAAGGCGATCACCTGTGGCCGCATACAATAAATTACCTGCGATATTGCTGATGCCAGCAATGCGGCCATTTAGCCAAAGTAAGAGAACGGCAGCCCCGCCGATCAACAAACCGCCTGCGAGAGCGGTAAAAATAGTCAGACTAGTCATTTAAATTTGTTTTCGTTTGTAGCAAAATTTACCAGATTTAATCTGATAAATAAGTAAATTGAAACGATTTTTTTTGTCTTTCTATATTCATTTTTGACGATGTCTATTTGTTATTGTCTGACTTAACGCTATTTTTAAACGGGAAGCTTGCTCACTTAGCCAACGCGCCTATCCCATGCGGGTTTATATGAACACCTTCCATTTGCCAATTTTTTTGTGTTTTTAAAAATAGGTAAAGTGCGAGCCGAACGCGACGCAGCCATCCGTCTGGCCTTATACGCCCCGGCGCAACGCCCAAGCCAGCGCAGAAACCAGTCGCAGAAACCAGTCGCAGCAGTCCGTTGTCGGAACGTTTACACCTGCCACCACCAGCCGCGCCAGTCGCGGCACCGCCCGCACCGGTAAGCCGAATGCGCCACTGATCTTGCTGGCTGGCGCCCAGACTTTACCCGGACGCGGTAGGATATTTTAGCGGCGATTAATTTGACTGCAACTGTTCATAGACTAGGCTGGCAATGCGCGACAATTCGCCTTTGTCTATGCCTCCGGATAAAGCATAGCCAAATTTGCCATCTATCCAGTAGAAGACATTAATCTGTCCCTCTTGCAGGAACTGAAAGCCGGTGTCTTGATTTTGTCGGTTTTCATTGGATAAATACAAGGTCAGGCGCTGACCGGAGATATTTTGGTACATGAATTGTGCCACGGGTCCTGAGTTGCCGGGCAACAGGCGTCCGCCCACCAAATCGTAGCCTTGAGTGGCCAGCGTTGGCGGACGTATCGTGCTGCCGAGCCGCTTAGAAAGCCACTTGACCAATTGTTCCTGCTGATCTGCGCCGACTTCGACCGGATGCTTGACTTCCGGCGTGAATACGGCGTGCGCTATCGCGGCCTGATGCGGCAGGCTGGAGACCTTGATATTGAATTGTTTGGCTGCCAAAGTCTGCGTTTGACCTGCATGCAAAGTCCAGCCGGCAACCGCACCAAGCAGACCGGCACCGAGCGTTAGCAGCAGACTGGCGGCGATTTTGTCGAAGGGCCAGCGTGACCATGCAGGACGTGCAGGCAGCTTGGGCTGTCTTGGCTGCGGGGATTGCAGGAGCGCAGGGATGGGTTCATCCAGCACGCTATCGTACAAACGATGCAATGTTGCATTTTGCTCTGCATAGGCCTGCAACCGGCTTTGTTCATGTGGATGAGCGGCTAACCAGTATGCGACTTCCTGATGCCTGGAAAGCGGCAATGCGTCATCGACGTAGGCATGCAGATCGGTTTCGGTAATGGGTGGCGACTTCATTTGACAAGCTTTAATGTTGCGGTGGAGGAAGAGGGGGCGGGATTGGCAGTTGCTCCTTCCATCAGCAAACGCAGTTTTTCTCTGCCGCGTGCCAGTCGCGACATTACCGTACCTATTGGTATCTCCAGACTTAGCGCAATTTCTTGATATGTCATTTGTTCCAGCGCAACCAGCAGCAATACAGCACGTTGCTCACGCGGTAGCAGCTGCAAGGCGGTATGCAGATCGCGTACCTCCAGGTTATCTGACTGCGTTGCCCGTGTCGGTGCTGTCAGCGCTTCGTCATCAAGTGTTACAGTTGGCAGACGCGTTTTGCGTACCTGATTGACATGCAGGTTATGCATGATGCCAAATAGCCAGGCACGCATATCGTCGCTGGGGCGCCACAGTTCGAGTTTGTGCCAGGCGCGCTCCAGCGTATCTTGCACCAGATCATCGGCCAGGCTAGTGTCTGACACCAGCGCCCGCGCATAGCGGCGCAGGCGCGGCAGGCAGGCTGTCAATAAGGGATAGCCATCTACCATATCTGCCACTTTGCGCTTAAATCAGTTTTTGATGACATGCCAAACATCTTTAAAATTGTCGCCGGCACGGTCGCCAGCCTGCTTATCCTTACTGAATAGATAGACCGGTTTGCCTTTGACTGCCCATTGCTTACTCCCGTCATCACGGCTAATGATCGAATAATCACCGCTGGCGTTGGCATTGCCCGCTGCCATCAAGGGTGGCCAAATCCCGGCACACGCATCGTTACAGGCACTTTTGCCGCTGCCAGCCATATCTTTATCAAAAGTGTACAGCGTCATTCCGGCCTGATTCACCAAAATATCGCCAGATTTCTTTACCGGTGCCTCATCGGCAAATGCTGCTGTAGTAAAAACAGCGGAAGTGAGCAGGCATAACAAGGTAGCTGAGGGTTTCATCGTATCTCCGTATCAATTGAGTGGGGGGGGCTTGCAAGGAGGTATACACTCTGGTGAGGCTATTTATTCCATGCTAACGGAATTATTTTTTCTGCAGCGCTCGATTTGACATAAAGGCTATGCATTCGCATGGCTGACATCCACTGATTCACTATTTCTCGTCTTCACGCGCTGATAACAATCCTCTTAAGTATTTCTTAAGAGTAATCCTTAATACTATCTTTCGTATTTCTGTTTAACTTGGCAGACATCGGCTGCTCAATGGCAGAATAATCAGCGCCGATGGATCTTCGATAGTTGGAAGCGCCAAATGGAGGTGGTAGAGATGTGTTACACGGAGCTTCTCGAATGAATATATATAGAAGGCGGTCGGCGCAAAGAATTGCTTTAGTTAGCCTGTTCTCAGCGATTATTTGTAGCCCTGTTGCATGGTTAATTTCACGCGAGAATGCGGAAGAAGAGATAGTTTCTTTTGCGATTGACGAGAGTCGTCGCTTACTGCTCTATTTGAATGTGACACCCACTACTGATCCTAATGGCGGGCGCTCAGCACAAGAGGGGGCCAATGCGCTGGCTGGCGGGATATTTGATATTGCTGAAATCTATGATGACAAGGGCAATAAACTGGCGGAACAATCATCGCTTCTGGGTCATCGCATAGAAATGCTGTTGCCACGGCATACACGACCTGCTTATGCTGAGGCCCATTATGAAAACGTCGCGGTAGACTTGAATGGTGCCCAAAGAAATATCATTCGTGTTTTTGTTCCTCTGTACGATCAGCAAAAAAAGATGCGCGGATACTTTGAAGGGGTTCGGGCCATTCCTGAGTGGCAGCAAAGTAAAATTTCTTATGACGCGACCATCGTCGCTTTGATGGTGGCGATGGCTTCGTTTTTATGCGGCATGGCGATCTATCCTGTCGTTACCTATCTTGCCAGAGAGAATGAACATAAAACCAAAGAGATATTTGATTCACATTTGTCGATGATCGAAGCCTTAGGCAGGGCGATTGCCAAGCGGGATTCTGATACCGGTGCGCACAATTATCGGGTCGCATGGATGTCTGCAAAAATGGGTGAACTTGCCGGGCTCAGTGGTAAAAAAATGCAGGGACTGATTATCGGGAGTTTTCTCCATGATGTAGGAAAAATAGGTATACCGGACGCCATTTTACTCAAGCCGGGAAAGCACGACGCAGAAGAAATGGCCATCATGCGTACCCATGTTTTACACGGTGAGGAAATTGTTTGGGGTGACGATTGGCTCCCGGGTGTGGTCGCCGTTGTCTCAGCACATCACGAAAAATGGAACGGGGAGGGCTATCCCCGAGGCTTAAACGGCAACGCAATCCCGCTGGAAGCCCGTATATTTGCGATTGTTGATGTGTTTGATGCCTTATGTTCAAAGCGGCCATATAAAGAAGCCCTCCCTTTTTCGCAGGCAGTGGAAATATTGCGTCAAGGCAAAGCTAGTCATTTTGATCCAGCATTGCTAGATGACTTCCTGGCAGTGGCGGAGTCTATGCATCACGTTATTTTCAGCATGCCGGAAGATCAAATGCGCAGTCTGTTACGTGAAATAATGACAAAATATTTCACTGACGACTGAGCCAGTCATTAAAAAATGCTTTAAAAAATACTAGTGCCATCAATTCATCTTGATCGTGTTGGCACGATTGAGTTTGGCATTGGTAGGATTGAAGTAAGCTTCAACTAATTGGTTTTTTGCATCGTAGCCATAAATCTCATAGCAGGACTGATAGACGATTTTGAGTTTAAAGTTCTTGTATCCACGATGTCGCATCAACACGGCAAACTCTTCTTCAGATAGCCACTCGCTGGCAGGCAAATCCGTGCATTCCTTTTTTGTTGCGATGAGTGGCAAGGGTTTTACCTTGTCTTCTGCGAAACAGAATGATGAAGTGATGACGGGGATGCTGATAAGTAAGCAGCGAGACAAAAGGGTAAGTCGACCTTTA
Organism: Undibacterium sp.; assembly: GCF_030651495.1. Taxonomy (GTDB): domain Bacteria; phylum Pseudomonadota; class Gammaproteobacteria; order Burkholderiales; family Burkholderiaceae_D; genus Undibacterium. Next base: position 25,074 of record NZ_JAUSFI010000005.1, on the reverse strand, counting down.
AGCTGACGTGTGCGCATAAATTATCCTTAAAAAGTGAAGGAAGAAAACGGCGTTCTCCCAGTTGATAAAACATCGTAGAAAAAAATGTCAACACGAGCAAGCCCGCGGCGCATATTTCATGCGGGTCTTCAGCCATATAGGCCTGCAAGCCGCATGGAATATGCGTGTTGGCGGTGCATGCATTTGAGATTTTTGTGGGGCGTCGGTGTGCCGGTAAAAAATCAATCAATCGACCAGATCAGATGCGCATCGAGTTGCAGGCGCGCCAGCGCTTGCAGCGCATCAATCTGTGCCGACTCCGCCGCCAGCGATGCATCGAGCGCCTGACGTCTGGTCGCCAGCGTATCACTGAGCGTCGCTTCACCTAACTTATACGCGCTCATCATCTTGCTTGCCTGGGTCTGGCTTTGCTGCTGCATCTGTTGCATGGTCTGCCAGATCGCATGGCTGCGTTTGCTATCGGTGATGACCCTTTGCGCTGCCGAGCTCACTTTTAGACGTGCCTGAGTGACTCTCTCCGCCGCCATTCTGGCTTTTAGATGGGCGCTGCTGGTCTCGGCCAACCGTGCACCACCTGGCAATGGCATCGAAATACTGATGCCTATCAGGCGCTCTTGTCCATTGCGCTCGCGTCCGGCGCGCAGGCCGATGGTCGGGTCTGGCATCTGCTCGCTGGCGATTCTGGCTGCTTGCAGCGTGAATAAATCGGCTTCTGCTTGAGCCAGTTCCAGCTCATGGTTGTCATCCATGATTTTGTCTTGCCAAAACGCCGCCGATTCCACGCTCAACGATGGCAGCGGGAGTTGCTCAAGCTGGGGCAGCGGCAGGCCGGGGTAATTGGTTTCCAGCATCTGGTGCATTTGCTCTTCACGTAACTGTGCTTGCTGCAACAAGACGCTGACCCGTCTGGTCTCGGTGTCGGCCTGGAGCAATTCCAGTTGTGCCGCGTCACCCGCCTTGACGCGTTTTTCTGCAATGCCGCGCAATTGTTCCGCCACCGTCAGTTGCTCATTTAATCGGCGAATACTGGCCGTTTCACGCAGGGTGTCAAACCAATCTTTCATCAAACTACGGCTGGCTTCATGCCAGTTGTCGGCATGCGTGGCGTGCGCGAGCAATACGCCTTTCTCGCCGATGGCAAGATCCTTGCCTGCCTTGCCGAACCAGCGCACCGGCCGTTCTATTGCCAGCTCCTGTTCGTTAAAACGGTCGCCATTTTGATCGGTGCGGCGATTGTTTGCGGCTCTGACCGTCCATTCATATTGGCCCGCTTGCAGGCGTGATTTCCCCGACTTTGCCAAATCGATGTTGATTGCGCTTGAGCGCAATTGCGGTAAGTTTTCTAAGGTCAGGCGCACCCTTGGTTCGGGTGGTAATACCGATAGGGCTTGCATTACCTCTGGGGTATTGGCAACCGGCTGGCTCGCATGTTGCGCTATTGCTGCTGGCGTCAGGCAGCTTGCCAGCATGCCGCTTAGAAAAAAAAGTTGAAAGGGGATTTTCATTGCAGTCTCCCGAATGCTGAGACTGCCGTGATCCAGTAGGCGACATCGTGGTTGCGGATTTCCTGCCCTAGGGCTTGCAGCAGCAGATGCAGTTCATCATCTCGTCCTACAATGAAGACCAGTTTGCGTTTGCAGCGGCCTTGGACCTTTTCCATGGTCGAGAGCAAAGAGGCACCATGTCCCATACCCTGGGCATCGATAATCGAAAAGCCACTGGCCCACTTGGGGTGCAGCATCAAGAAATCCAATATCTCTTCTTCCAGCGTCACCGGAATCGCCAGCGTCAGCATGGCGTCATATTTTTTAGCGTTGCTGATCTGCTTGGTCATGACGTTATTCATCGTTTTAGCCTTATCCGTATGCGTGTCGTTATTCATTTCACTTCATTTTCTTCAGCGCTGGCGCTCACTTCCGCAACCCCAAAGCGCTGGAATAAAATCGGCAGCAGGATCAGGGTTAGCAACGTTGCGGTGACCAGGCCACCGATCACCACAATCGCCAGCGGGCGTTGGATTTCTGAACCAGGGCCGGTCGCCATCAACAAGGGGATCAGGCCAAAGCCGGTAATGCAGGCGGTCATCATGACTGGCCGGAAGCGTCGTAAAGCGCCCTCAGACACCACTTCCAGCAGTGGCGTACCGCGTGCCACTAGCTGGTTGAAATAGGTAATCATCACCAGACCGTTTAACACCGCAATTCCCATCAGGGCAATAAATCCAACCGAGGCTGGTACCGATAAATATTCTCCGGTAAGCGCCAGCGCCACCACGCCACCTAGCAAGGCGAAGGGGATATTCACGAACACCAGCAAGGATTGCCTGATGCTGCCCAGTGTAGTAAATAGCAACAGGAAAATCAGCGCCAGGGCAATCGGTACCACCACCGCCAAGCGTGCTGCCGCGCGTTGCTGGTTCTCGAATTGGCCTCCCCATGACATGCGGTATCCGGCTGGCAGTTTGATTTGTTGCGCTACCTTGGCTTTGGCTTCATCGACAAAACCGACCAGGTCGCGGCCTCTTACATTGGCACGAACCACCACCAGACGCGACGAGTTTTCGCGTTCCACCTTGACCGGGCCATCGATCGTGCGCAAGTTGGCCAACTGGCTCAAGGGCACCGACACGCCGTCGCTGACCGGCAACTGTAGTTGCTGGAACAGGTCTGCAGACATCTGCAGCTGATCGCTGCCGCGTATCAGCAAGGGCAGGCGCCGGCCTTCTTCGATCACGACACCGGTGCTGCGTCCTTCTACCAGCGTACGCAAGTCATTTTGTATCTGCTCGACGCTAAAGCCGAGACGGCCAGCGGCTTCACGATTGATATCGACTTGCAGATACTGGACACCTTCGTTTTTGACCGTCAGCACATCCTGGCTGCCAGAAATGCCGCCTACCAGTTTGACGATCTGATCGGCCAGACCGGCGAGAATCTGATTATTCGGACCATATACCTTGATCGCCAGATCGCCGCGTACCCCGGACAGCATTTCAGAAGTGCGCATTTCTATCGGCTGGGTAAAGCTGAAATTCATTCCTGGAAATTGGGCGGTGACGCCGCGCAAGGCGTCGATCAGCGCTTCCTTGTCTTTGCTGCGCCATTCTGCCCGTGGCTTTAATACCAGGAAGGTATCGGTTTCATTGAGCCCCATCGGGTCCAGACCCAACTCATCAGAACCAGCCCGCGCCACGATGCTGCTGACATCGGGCACTTGTTGCAAAATCCGCTGTTGCACCGCCATATCGAGCTTGGCCGATTCTTGCAGATTGACTGAGGGCAGCTTTTCAATTTGCATGATGATGTCGCCCTCATCCAAGGTCGGCATGAAAGATTTTCCGATGAACGGAAACAGTGCCGCTGTGACCGCCAATGCCGCCACCGATATCACGATGACTTTTTTGGCGTTGTTCAGGGCGCGTGTCAGCACGCTCAGATACAGCGCTTCGAGCTTGCGTACCAGCCAAGGTGCCTGCGCATGGCCTTCTTTTAAGAAAAACGAAGACAGTACCGGTATCACGGTCAGCGACAAGATCAATGACGCTGCCAGCGCAAAGATAATCGTCAGTGCGACCGGCGAAAACAATTTCCCCTCCAGTCCCTGTAAGGACAGCAGCGGCAAAAACACGATCATAATCACGATCATGCCAGCGGTCACAGGGACGGCAACTTCACGCACGGCACGGTAGATTACATGCAAACGCGACAGGGTAGGGCGACCAGTTTCGCTGCTATGCGCTTCGATATTTTCTACCACCACCACGGCGGCATCGACCAGCATGCCAATCGCAATGGCGAGTCCGCCCAGAGACATTAGGTTGGCGGTCAGGCCAAACGCCTGCATCAGCAAAAATGTGCCCAAGGCCGACAGCGGTAGGATGCAGGCTACCACCAAGGCAGAGCGTACGTTGCCCAGAAACAGATACAGCAAAATCACCACCAGGATAGTCGCTTCAGCGAGTGCCTTGGTGACGGTAGAGACGGCGCGTTCGACCAGATTGCCCCTGTCATAAAAGGTCTTGATGGTGGTGCCTTGCGGCAGGGTTTTTTCTAGCTCAACTAAGCGCGCCCTGATCTGGTTCACGACTTTTTGCGCATTGGCGCCGCGCATCGCCAGCACCAGTGCCTCGACCGCTTCACCTTTACCGTCTTTGGTTACGGTACCGTAACGCGTCATTTGCCCGATGCGGACAGTGGCAACATCGCCGATCTTGACCGAGTAACCGTCACGCGACTGAATGGCGATGGCGCGCACATCATCGAGGCTACGGATGCTGCCGTCACTGCGGATTAGCAAGGATTCTTCGCCGGAGCCAAGACGTCCGGCACCATCGTTACGGTTATTTGCTTCCAGCGCCGCCTGCAATTGGCTTAATGAGATTTTTCGCGCTGACAAGGCGGCGGTGTCCGGCACCACTTCAAAACTCTTGACCAAGCCACCGAGCGAATTGACGTCGGCAACCCCGGCAATGTTGCGCAATTGAGGGCGTATCGTCCATTCCAGTAAGCTGCGTTTTTCCATCAGCGATAACGGCCCTTCGATGGTGAACATGAAGATTTCACCCAGCGGCGTGGTAATCGGTGCCAGCCCGCCGCTGACCGAGGCAGGTAAATCTTTCAGGACGTTATTGAGCCGTTCGCTGACTTGTTGCCGGGCCCAGAAGACATCGGTGCCATCCTGGAAGTCGAGCGTGATATCGGCAATCGCGTATTTTGATTGCGAACGCAAAATCACCTGCTTGGGGATGCCGAGCAGTTCTTGCTCGATCGGTGCGACAATCCGTGCTTCGACTTCTTCCGGCGTCATGCCGGGCGCTTTCATGATTAACTTGACCTGGGTGCTGGAGACGTCCGGGAAGGCATCAATCGGCAGATTCTTGAAGGCATCGATACCGGCACCGATCATCAGTAGGGTAACGACCAGTACCATCAGCCTTTGGGCCAGCGAGAACGCGATGAGACGAGATAACATTATTTTGCCCCGCCTTGGACGCTGTCTTTCGCCTGTTTGGCTGAAATAGGCTGGGTCGCTGTTTCTGGCTCTTCCGCACCCAGACCTATCCATGCGCCTTTGATCGCGATAATGCCTTTGACGGCGACCGGATCGCCGGCCTTGAGTTTGCCGCTGACCCAGGCTTTATCTGCGCTTCCTGGCATAAGCTGTACCTTGACCGCTTCAAAGCCTTTGTTGTTTTGAATAAAGACATAAGAATTAACGCCATTGCGCACGATGGCAGAGGCCGGTACGCCTACGCTGTCGGCAGTCAATTTGCCGGAACTATGGCTAGCTTCAACGAATTGATTGAGCTTAAGGCAGCCATCATGATTGTTTTGCTTGCTTTGCTCAGCGCGAATCAGGGTGCTTTGATTGCTGCCATTGATCTGCGGGGAAATCGCGATCACTTTGGCTGTACTCGTGTTGCAGCCCTTTATCTGCAGTAGATCGCCAAGACGTATCTGTTCGGCCTGCTGGCGCGAGGCCTGCAATTCTATCCAGAGCGCAGTGTCTTTGCTGATCTTGGCAATCGGCATGCCGGCTTCTATGCGTTGGCCAGTCGTGAGATTGAGTTCCAGTAGGGTGCCGCGCACACCGGCACTGACAGTCAGGTACGGTGACAAGGCATGCGTGACAAGGATGCTGCGCAGTTGGGCGCTGCTGAGGCCCGCGGCGCGTAAGGTTTGATAGCGTTCATTGGCTGCGACTTCTGCCTGAACGGCTGCGGCACGGCTTTCTTGTACACGGCTGAGCGCGATAATTCCTTCTTTTAACAATGCCTCGTCGCGCTCGCGCTTTTCTTTACTTAAGCGTGCCTGGCTGGCTAATTGCAGGTATTCACGCTGCATTTCCATTAATTGCTGGCTAAACATGGTGGCCACTGGGCTGCTAGGCTGGACCGGTTGTAGTGAATTCACATGAATTTGCTGAATCACGCCACTGACCATGCTACTCACGACGGTGATAGCATTGGTCGGTGCCACTACCGTGCCGGATAGTTGCTGGCCTGCATCGTTGGTGGATTTGGCTGCTGTATTGATGGCATTATTTGCTGTAGTGGCGGCCACAGCGGCTTCGGTTTGTATTCCGGCACGCTGGATTTGCTCTTTACTGATGTGGATTTGGACCGGTGCCTCTGCGTGGGCCAAGGGGCTGGTGAATGCCGCCAAAAGTAGTGAGCTGAATGCAGCTGGGGCTACACGACGAAATAGCGATGAAATTGTTGTTTGAACTAGAGTCATAACGATGTACCGGAGTGTCGAATGACGCTATCTTGCAAGCGAGACCTTAAGAACTTCTTAACAAGTGGCAGATAAAATGCGAATTGGAAATATATTTAGGAAAAATTATGCGCATATTATTGGTCGAAGATGATCCCCAGTTAGGGCGTGCCACACAGATCGGACTCGATCAGAGCGGTTATGCCGTCGATTGGGTGCAGTCAGCAGAAAACGCATTAACTGCAGTGAAGCTGCATCAATACGGCTGCCTATTACTCGATCTCGGTTTGCCAAAAATGGATGGCATGGCCGTGCTGAGGCAATTGCGCGGAGCGGGCTTTGCCGAAGCCATATTAATCGTCACTGCGCGTGATCAAATCGCCGATAGAGTCGCCGGTCTCGATGCCGGTGCCGACGATTTCATCATCAAACCGTTTGATCTGGATGAATTGGCGGCGCGTATCCGTTCCGCCAGTCGCCGTGCTTCCGGTCGTGTTAGCGAAAGTATCTTTCATGGAGATATCGAAATTGATGTAGCCGCCAGACAGGTACGCCAACGTCAAGAGCTGGTGACACTGACCAGTAAAGAATTTAGGATTTTACTGATGTTGATCGAGCATGCCGGGAAAGTGCTTTCCCGAGAGCAGTTGGAGGAAACTCTCTACGGTTGGGGCGAAGAAATTGAAAGTAATGCGATACAAGTGCATGTGCATCATTTACGTAAAAAACTCGGCAAAGCACTGGTCCGAACGGTTCATTCCGTAGGTTATACGATCGATAAGCAAATTTGAGATACTAAACATGATGAAAGAATCCCCTCGCGCCACTGTCTCCAGCTGGTCTTTGCGCCGGACTTTACTGGCGATTTTGTTGATACTGACAATCTCTGTCTGGGGTTTTAGTGCCGTCATTGTTTATCTGGACGCCGATCAGGAGAGCCAGGAATTATTTGACCAGTCATTGGCGGAAACCGCACATTTATTACTGGTGCTGGCAGATCACGAGGTGGAAGAGCGTATAGCGATGGAACCTTCGATCAAGACAGAGCATAACAACGTTGAGTATAGTGAGTACCTGTTGTTTCAAATATGGGATAGCAATAATCAACTGCAGTATAAAAATAGGGGGGCGCCAGATCTGCCTTTCTCAAAAGATGGGGCTCCGGGTTTTGGGGTGACTACGTTAAATGGTCAGCAATGGCGTATTTATACTAGCTGGAATGCTGAGCATCGCTTTCAAATACAGGTTGCTGAGCCAAGTAGCCATAGGAAAGAAATCAGCGGACGATTTGCTTACAGACTGTTTCTGTTTGCGATGTTCATTATTCCCTTATTGGCAGGCGCAATCTGGTGGGCCGTGAATCGGGTATTTAGAACCCTGCAAAAATCTGCCGATGAAGTGTCGCAACGCACACCCAACGATTTACAAATGGTGAGTGTAGAAGGTGCGCCGATTGAAGTGCACCCATTGTTGCATGCCATCAATCACTTATTTGAAAGAGTCAGTAAAACGCTGGAACATGAACAGCGATTTACCGCCGATGCAGCGCATGAGCTGCGTACGCCATTGGCTGCGATTAAGACTAATTTACAAGTGATACAGCGCGCCCGTAACGATGAAGAGCGCGCCGAAGCTGTCGGTGGACTGGGCATCAGCGTTGACCGCGCTACCAGATTGGTCGAGCAGTTAATGACACTGGCCAGGCTAGACCCGCAGTACGACAATAATCAAGCTGTAGTTCAGCTTGATCTGGCGACGCTATTGTCAGCACAGTTACCTTCTTTGCAAGCGCAAGCCGATAAATTGCAACTTCATTTTGAGGCCCAGTTAGCGCCTGCCATATGCTCTGTGCATCAGGATAGATTTTTAATTTTATTTCGCAATTTAATGGATAACGCGTTTCGCTATACGCCACAAAATGGTTATGTGAAGCTGTCTTGCCGGATTGATCATGGTGAGGCGTGCCTGACGATTGCCGATTCGGGCGTTGGCATTCCGGTGGAGCTGCGTGAAAGAGTGTTTGAACGCTTCGTCAGACTGTCCGATGCAAGCAAACCCGGTAGCGGTCTCGGGCTGTCTATCGTCAAAAGAATTGCGGAAACCCATGGCGCAACAATTCGCTTGTTGGATGGATTAACTAGTGACAGCGATCAGGTCGGACTGAGCGTGGAGATTCGGTTTCCAGTTTAGTGCACTTCGTTACATCCAATGATCGTATTCATGGCCAGACCTGATTCTGAAGCAAGATCAAGCTCTTGCTTTCCCTGAATTTGATAGTTGAATGTAGCGAAGTATGCTTCTGTTTTAGTTAAGTTAAGATGAAGTTAGATTAAGGAATGGCGGCGCTGCTTAGTGATGCCATAAAGTCGGCCGGGGCTTGATATCCGATGACTTTATGGGTGACCTTGGCAACGGATGCGCCGTCAAAAAATACGATACCCGGTGGCCCAAACAAGCTAAATCGTTTGAGTAATGCCTTGTCTTCCACATTGTTGGCAGTCACGTCGACTTGTAACAGTCGCACAGCGCCCAGGCGTTTTTGGACATCTGGGCTACTGAATGTGAAACTCTCCAATTCTTTGCAGGCGACACACCAGTCGGCATAAAAATCGAGCATCACTCGCTGCCCCTTTTGTTGTGCCTGTATAAGCGCAGCATCGAGTGACTTTATGCTTGTCACGCGTTCAAACGGTAGTCCCGGCTGAACGGTTGCTCCTGATGCTACCCCGGTTTGTGTTGTCCGAATGTGCCCTAGCGGTTGTAAGACAGATTGCCCGCCTGATGCCGCCCCGATCAATAACACTAAAGCCAACGCAGAGAAACCCGCGCCGATCGCGCGCGCTGCCACACTCGGTGTCTGGTGATGAGGTGAAGCTGTGCCAAATATGCCAAGCAGTGCAGCAGCCGTCAGCAGCCAGATAGCCCACAGCAAAATGTGAACAGCAACGGGTAACACTGGAGATACTATCCAGATAGCGACTCCCAGCAACATCATGCCAAACAGTTGTTTGACACGTTCCATCCAGTGGCCAGCACGCGGCAGCAGACTGCCGGCAGATAACCCGACCAGCAGCAGCGGTACGCCCATGCCGAGTGCCATCGCAAACAGTGCCGAACCGCCCAGTAAAACATCGTGCGTTTGGCTGATATAGACAAGTGCACCGGCTAACGGTGCGGCGACGCACGGGCCCACAATTAAGGCTGAAACCCCTCCCATGATGAAAACGCCGGCAAACGAACCGCCTTTAAAGCTGTTGGACCATGCAGTGGCACGATTTTGGATCGCGCTCGGCATTTGTAATTCGTAAAAACCGAACATTGACAAGGCTAAGGTGGACAATAACAATGCAAACCCACCTAAAACCCACGGATTTTGTAAAGCTGCGGCTAGGCCTTCGCCAGCCAGACCAGCTGCCACACCAAATCCTGCATAGACCAAGGCCATACCCAAGGTATAGGCAAGCGATAGTCCGAAGCCTTTGCTGCGGCTGACCGGGCCAGTTTGCCCGGCAATCAATGAGGACAGGATAGGGACCATCGGTAATACACATGGGGTGAATGCCAACAGTAATCCCGCTAACCAAAACACGCCCATGGTACGTAGCAAACTACCGGAAGCGAGCGTGGAAGAGATGGCATCTGTCGTCGACGATGCTGGAGTGGGCGTCGGTGTTTTTTCAGGCTCAGCCTGCGTAATAAGGTTCTTTGATGCAGGGTTCTTTGCTGCGTCGGGTCCCTTGAGGATCGATTCAAGCTGCGTGCTCGCTGGTGCGTAACACAGGCCGGCATCTGCACAACCCTGCCAGCTGATCGTCACGGGCGAGCTGCTATTGCCTTGCGTAATGTGTAAGTCTATATCCAGTGACTTTTGGTATATCACCATCGTTTTGTTGAAATTGGCGTCAAATTTATCTTCGCCTGGTGGCAGTTTGATCGGTTCTAACGTGACACTTGGCGTATCTGCCTGGACATTGATGCGTTCACGGTATAGATGGTAGCCGGGTGCAATGTCCCAGTGCAGGTGCACGGTGTTGGGATCAACTACCTTGGCCGATAGCGCAAACGCCTGTTCCGGCGACAGGAACTCATCAGCGGATGCAATCGATGTCCATAGAGCGAGTGGTACCGTCAGACACAGCAAGAGTCTGCGTAAAAAAATCGTACAGGAAGACATAGTGAAACCTTTAACGAAAACCCAATTTGAGAAATTCAACCTGCATTAGGTGTTGAGTGGAGTGCCGGCCAGTATTTTGATCTGGCTGCAATTGACTTGCGTCTCCAGCCAGGATTGCAGCTGGAGACGGCTTGGCCAGAAACGCTATATTCAAAAGCGATCAAATACCTGGAGTCGCCAGATAGGCGGCAATATTGCTGGCATCCGTAGTCGTGATGGTTCCTTTCAGGAATGACATACCACCGACGTTATTGTTGATTGCATTGGTAATGGTGCTGGGCGAATTGGCACCTTTTAATATTTTACTGATGTTGAGTGCCGGCTGGGCCGTATGGCATGCAGCGCAATTCAAGGCATAGGTAGCCTTGCCAGCGACCGCTGGAGTCGGAGTCGGAGCTGGAGCTGGCGTCGGTGTTGGTGTTGGTGTTGGTGTTGGTGTTGGCGTTGGTGTTGGCGTTGGTGTTGGTGTTGGTGTTGGTGTTGGCGTTGGTGTTGGTGTTGGTGTTGGTGTTGGAGTTGGTGTTGGTGTTGGTGTTGGTGTTGGAGTTGGTGTTGGTGTTGGTGTTGGAGTTGGTGTTGGAGTTGGTGTTGGAGTTGGTGTTGGTGTTGGTGTCGGGCAGGTCAACACGACAGGAGCCATGTTTTGGATATCATCGTTGCAATCTTTGGCAAAATTTCCGCTTGAGCATGTCTTTTTGTCCATGTCGTCAGAAAGCGTCCTGATTTCGCTCAATTTTTTGAGCAAATTGTTTTTAATTTCAGTTTCCTTGGCGTGGTCATCATTGCCTGTCGATAAAGGGCAAGTGTTTGTGCCGGATGTTTCGGTATTGTGTTTGTTTTTTTGGATGCTCACTACCAGCAGACGGGCGACTTCGGCCGCTTTTTTATACTCAGAGTTATGGTCGCGAAGCGCAATGAAATTTTCGAAGGCAGAGATAGTCAAGCCGATCTGCGCTTTTACATACGTCTCGGCGGCATCGATACTGACTTTGTCTGTGTCTATTTTGGCCTGCACCATCGTGGTCAATGGGCTGATTACACTATGTTTGCCGGCGGGAGTTTGCATGGTGTAGGCCGTCGTCACTGCACCGGTATCTGCGTCGACGGCATCGGTGCCGATCATCGCGATAAGTCTTGCTCCTGACTTTTCAGCCGCCGTCATATTGAGCGTCACGTTACCACTGGCATCGGTGCGGCCCTGGGTTTCTCCCGTATCACATACCCCATTGTTGTTGCTGTCAACGCAGACCAGGGCGTTGGTGACCAGACCATCGATGACGGAAGTGGTCACGGGACTTGTGCTGACGGTTAATGCAGATGGGGTTGGAGTGCTTGTGCCTGAGCTTCCGCCGCCACAAGCGGTGAGTGTGACAACAGCCGCCGCGATTAAGCTGAGTGTAATAGCTGGGGTAAACATTTTCATGATGGGATTCCTTTGCGAGGGTAAATCTTAAAAAATAAAATGCCAAAAATAGGCGCTAAAGCTGCTGAAGCTAAGTCACGCTGTTGCGTAGTAAATCTCCGTTTTGTTGCACGAGCAAATAGCGCACCCCTTGTGTTTCTAGCCATCCAGGTGCATCTGAACCCTTGAGCATGGCGATAGTCGACAGCGCACCTGCGGTAGTCGTATTGGCCGCCAGCACACTGACAGACTGCCAGTACGACACTGGCCAGCCGGTGTGCGGATTCAGGACGTGACAATAGCGCTGGCCGTCATGGATAAAATAACGCTCATAGTCGCCACTGGTCGCCAAGCCGCCTCGCCCGATTGGCAGCAATGCAAGAGGGGTATTGGGATGTGCCGGGTCTGGCCGGGGGTGTTGGATTTCGATCTGCCAAGGCAAACCATCCATCTCCGGCAAGCCTCGCTCACCAATGGCATGCAGGTCTCCACCGAGATTGACTAGCGCATGCGTGATGCCGTGGCTTTGCAGAACGACTGCCGCACGGTCAGCGGCATATTCCTTGCCAAAACCGCCGAAATCAAGCTCCATACCCGGTAATTTGAGTCGGACCTGATTGTCGTGTCGTTCAAGTTGCTGCCAGCCGACCCGTTCCAACAAGCCGTGCAAGGTTGCCGAATCGGGAAGGCAGGCATTTTTGAAATCCCAGGCATGACGAAGTACGCCTGACGTAATATCAAACAAACCGTCACTGAGCGACCATAATTGCGCAGAAAAAGTCAACAAGTCACCGGTTTCAGCATCAATTTCAACTGCATCAAGGCCTGCCGAACGGTTAATACGACTGATCACGCTATCTGCACGATAACGCGAAAATTTATGTTCTATCCTTCGTACTTCGGCCATGGCTTCAGCGGCAGCCTGCCGCATCAAAGGCTCGTCCCTGCCATCTATTTGCAGACTGCAGGGAGAGGCCATGGCCTGAAATTCAAAATGCAGAGTACGCCAGCCGCTCATGGGCGATCTCAGAAGCGGTGAGCCAGGCCGACTTGCATGAAGCGGGCATAGAAGGTATCTAGTCCCGGGCTACCGCCACCCATGCGCATCCCTGCAGATTGCCGATAGTCTTCCCACTTGAAATCTACCGCCGTGCTTGGCGTGAACGCGTAGGCGAGCTTCATTGATAGCGTGACAGCGCCAAAGGCGGCCAGACGCTGGTCAGTGGATTGATCGCTGCCGAGCTGCGTGATCGCGCGGGAAAAAGCGGCCATTTGATCATACTGTCCTTGCGCGTTGAGCACGGGGTCCAGGTAAAAACGTGCGGCACTTTGCGAGTAGTAACGCGCACCGGGAGTAAAAGTCCACTTTCCTGCAGGTTGTACCCATTCCACACCGACCGTGTGTGACTGCACACCAAAGGTATCGCTGTAGTAGCGATAACTGCTGCGTACCGAAGCATCAAACTGCGCTAGATGATGATTCCAGCGTGCCAGCGAAATCCAGGCATTGCGTTGGTTGGGGCGCTGGTCAAATGCTTTGTAAGGATCATCGTAGAACCCCTTGCCGAGGCTACGGGTAAGGTTGAATTGGGCGATGTCAGTCGGCGTAAGTACTTGTGTTACACCCGCCATAATTTCATGGGTATGTTTATGCTGGTTAACAACACTGCCACCGCTATAGGTGTTGTCGATGATATCGCTAGCGGTGCCATAGCCTAAGGTCCAGGTACGGTTATTGTCGTCGCTGGACCAGCGGGCATCCACGCCCAGTGCGCGTGAGGTGTAGTCATGTTCTTTCGAATATGCAACGCTGGCCGATACGGCGGCACGCGCCAGATAGCGCGTGACTTTGACGTCGCCGGCTTTTCGGTAGTCACTCATTTGGCTGGCACCAGACATTTGCGTGTGCTGTGTATGCCAGCGCGGGGAGGCGCCAGAAACACTGTCGCCGACCCAGGAGCCTTCGACGGCCCATTCACCGGCAATCGGTGCCAGCACATATACCTGGGGAGCTTTGACCGTGACGCGGTCAAAGCCTTCTTGCCAATCCTTGTAAGTGCCGTATTTGACCCCTATCGTCGTTTGTTCAGGGGCGTTTTCTGCCGCTGCATGGAGTGGAATAATGGCAGCCAGTGCCGCTAAACCGGGTAAAACGAGTGATGCCAGAAGTACGCCAGTGACGGCTTGCGGCTGTGGTATGGATTTATTGTTCATCATGTGTTTTCTCAGTTACAACCACAACCGCCACCGCCAACGCCGTAACCGCCGCTGGAATTTTCTTTACTGCCGTAGATATGCTGAACAAAGCGCTGATCCAGAGGGTCGCCTTCAAAAGTCATTGCCGGTTTTGCTAAGTTGCCTTTTTCCCACGCATTGACTTGCCCCAGACTGCTGCAGCCGCCCAGCAAAGACAGACTGGCGATGGCCAATATGCTGACTATTTTTGTTTTCATTTTTGAACCATTATTTAAAGTTAAGGGCTTGCTTGATTTGGCGTTCCAGTTCGTCACGCTGCTCATCCTTGAAGCCGCTGTGTACCATCAGCACCTTGCCGTCCGGACCTATCAGTACTGAGGTTGGCATTCCTTTGATTGCATAGGTCTGCGGCGTTTTACCGGCTTGATCAAATGCCACGTCAAAACGTGCCGGAGTGGTGTTCAGAAAGGTTTTTGCATCGTCGGTTTTCTGGTCGACGTTGATGCCAACCACGCTCAATCCTTTATTGCCGTAGCGGGCTTGCATGTCGTTCATCCAAGGAAACGATTGCTTGCAGGGACCACACCAGGAGGCCCAGAAATCGAGGTAAACGACTTTGCCTTTGTAGTCGCTGAGCTTGACGTTGCCAGTACGTCCAGAGAGGTCGAAGTCGGGAGCCGTCTGTCCTATCTCAGCAGCTTGTGCGGAGAGGCTCAACAAGCCTGCCAAGGCGAAGGCATTGGCATGCGCATATATTTTGATCATTGTTGTCCCGAAAAATGTAGTGATGAATTTAGCTGAAACACATGTGAGGGTTTAGTTGACCCCCGTATGTACAGATTTTCCAATGCCAAAAAGGAGAGAAAATAAAGTGAAGCCAGGAATCTAAATCTGTTTTTTTTGTGATGAATTTAGGCAACATTTAAGCATTGAAAAATTAAGTAAAACTTAACGCGAAACATTCCTGCAACAGAATCTGTAATAGTTTGTAACGGGCTGCGTGGCTGGAAACGTCATAAAAACAATCGCTATCAATGTTGAATTGATAAAAAATAAGCAGACAAGCTGCCCTTATATAATTAACGTCGTTGTATTTCTATGGCGGTCTGAAATCTTGTTATTTTATTCAGTTGAGTGCGCGCTGACCTCTCCGCGTCTTGTCTCTTTTTTGGGGGGGAGGGGGTAAAAGAGATCGGGGTATTTTTTGAGTGTGGCGCAGTAGTTTTAATGAGCTCGCAGAGCTTGTGGCCGGCTTGGTTTGATATCGCTAGCGTGATATCAGATGTTGATCATCGATCGTAGACCGGTCGCTTAGCATGGATTGTTGGTGTTAGATGGCAAGTAAAAATAGTGGATACAGTGGATACTGGCCAAGACAGTAAATGCAGTAAATGAAGGATGACGCAATAAATCGGACAATTACTCGGACAATTAATCGGACAATTAAATTGCTGCCATTAAGAAATATTTTGTTACAAATATCGTTAACCTGTCATTTTCAAGATTGTCTTTTTTAACTTGCAGAGTTGACGTCCAATATTTTTTTAAGCTGCGTATTTTTTGAATGCGCAATTCTGTGGCTGGCAGTGAATGGCGCGATGATTCATCACCGGGCGATGGACCTTGCGACGCGCATCTAGTTTTACCTCCATCAATTAACGGCACCCCTGCCAGCGCGCATATTCCATGCGGGTTTTCAGCCTATCCGGCCTGAAAGGCGCATGGAATATGCGCGCTGGGCCTGCTCATTATGAAGTTTTCAATCCCTTGCTTGCCAAAACTTTACTCATCGCGCGCGGCGGCAGGTCTGACTAATGTGGCAAAATAGCGCTCTGATGCTGAGTGCCCGGTTCTTACGCTCGATTTCACTCAGAACAGCCATCCATTATCCATTGATGACCCGCTTTTTATTCTGGAGTTCTTACCATGTTTCAACACGTCGAAGCCTACGCTGGCGATCCTATCCTTTCTTTGAATGAAGCATTTGGCAAAGATCCACGCACTAACAAAATCAATCTTTCTATCGGGATTTATTTTGACGATGCCGGCAAGATCCCGATGCTGCCATCGGTACGCGCAGCGGAGTTGAAAGTGGTGGCAGAAGCCGGTGCCAGACCTTATTTGCCGATGGAAGGCGCGGCGAATTTCCGTACCGCCGTTCAGCATTTGTTATTTGGTGCCGAGCATGCCGCGGTCAAGGCGGGGCGTGTCGTCACGATCCAAACCGTGGGTTCCAGCGGCGCCCTGAAAGTCGGCGGCGATTTTATCAAACGTTATTTCCCGACCAGCACCATGCTGATCAGCGACCCGAGCTGGGATAATCACCGCGCCGTGTTTGAAGGCGCAGGCCTGACAGTCAAAACCTATCCTTACTATGATGCCGCTACAGGCGGTTTGTGCTTTGATGCCATGCTGGCCGCCTTGAAGCTGGCCGAAAAGAAAAGCATCGTGCTGCTGCATGCCTGTTGCCACAACCCGACCGGTGTCGATTTGACGCACGCCCAGTGGCAAGCCTTGGTACCGGTTCTGCAAGAGCGTGAACTGATTGCTTTTCTCGATATCGCGTATCAGGGATATGGCGATGGCATACAAGAAGATGCGTTTGCGGTCCGTTTGCTGGGTGATGCCGGCCTGAGCTTCTTTGTTGCCAATTCATTCTCGAAGAGCATGAGCCTGTATGGTGAACGTTGTGGTGCATTAAGCGTAGTCTGCCCGGACGCGGCGCAAGCCGTGAATGTACTGGGCCAGTTGAAGGCGAATATCCGTCGTAACTATTCCAATCCGCCCCTGCATGGCGGCCAGATCGTGGCACGCGTCTTGACCGATCCGGAATTGCGCCTGCAGTGGGAAGCCGAAGTGGTCGCCATGCGTGAGCGGATACAAGCGATGCGTAAAAAACTGCACGACGTACTCAGCGCCAAGTTGCCAGGCAAAGATTTTAGCTATTTCCTGACTCAGCGCGGCATGTTTAGCTATACTGGGTTGACGGCAGAACAATGCGATCGACTGAAAGAAGAGTTTGGCGTGTATCTGGTGCGCTCCGGCCGCATGTGTGTGGCTGGCTTGAATACCGGCAATGTCGAAGCGACGGCAACGGCGATTGCGGCAGTGCTGGCATAGTGTAGTTGTAGTGTAGTTGTAGTGTTAAAGGGTCGGCGTCACCGATCTTTATGTCGTACCGACCCTTTTTACTACCGAAGACCATGAATCCTATTTCAGACACCGCTTTTTATACCTGCGGAATTAGGGTGCAAGACGCGCAAGAGGCCCAGCCTTTATGCGGCGATGATTTTGCCCATCTGTTCATGACGCCGCATGGCAATGCCATCTTCGATAGCCTGAAGGCAGACGCCCGGCCCAATCAAATTATTGCGGTGCGGCATCGCATGATGGATGAATTTTTGCGTACACGTTTGGCGCAACAGCCCAAGACCAAAGTGATACTGCTCGGAGCCGGTTTTGATGCGCGTGCATTCCGCCTCAGTGACGGCGTCTGGTTCGAGATTGACGAGCCACAGGTGATCGGGCATAAAAATCACTGTTTGCCAGAATCCACCTGTCCTAACTCGCTGACTCGGATTGCGATCGATTTTTCGCAAGAAACGCTGGCGAGTAAATTACCTTTAAACGAAGATGGCGCGCCGGTCATCTTGGTGATGGAGGGCGTGTTTGGTTACTTGAGCGAGGATCAAATTGCGCAAACCTTGCAAGCCTTGATAACGGCTTATCCGCAACATAGTCTGATATGCGATTTGATGACGAAGTATTTTATTGAAACGCAAGGACAAGAGTTGACCGACAGAATAGAAAAACTGGGGGCAAAATTTCAGTTTTTTCCCGATGATCCGACCGATATTTTTAAGCGTGCCGGATACCGGCATGTTGAGGGCAATTCGATACTGAGCGAGACACTGCAGATTTTGCAGCAAGACTTCTCGCTGTTTTTACTGAAAAATTTCTTCAGCAGCATCATGCGCGGTTACACCATGAATTTGTTTGAAATGACGCCGCGCAGTTGACGAGCGGTGGCGGCTACGGCCTGAACTCATGCACCTTTGATGGTTGCGTAACAGCGCAGGTGCAGGGAGATGTGCAGGGGAGAGTGACAAAAAAAGGACGGCAACGCGCCGTCCTTTTTTCTGTCTAGGTCTTTTCGCGACCTCGCTAGTACAGCTTATCGCTGATCGCCGGTATTACTTGATTTCGGTGACAAACTTAGCATGCGGGCGACGAACCTTCTTGAGCTTGGCTAACCAATCCTGGTCTTCTTCCCGATAACCCAAAGGCATGATGACCACGCTGCGCAGCCCGAGCGCTTTCAGGCCCAAGATCTCATCGACGGCAGCCGGATCAAAACCTTCCATCGGTGTGCTATCAACTTCTTCATAGGAGGCCGCAATCAATGCGCTTCCTACGCCGATATAGGCTTGTCTGGCGGCGTGTTGATAGTTCACTTCTGCATCGCGTGCCGGATAGTTACTCAGCAGCATCTGACGATAATTTTCCCATCCTTCGTTTTTAAACCCGCGCTCTTCATTGGTGAGATCAAACATCATATTGATGCGCTCTACCGTGTAGTTGTCCCATGCGGCAAACACCAGCAGATGGGAGCCATCGGTGATCTGTTCTTGATTCCAGGCGACCGGCTTGATCTTCGCACGAACATCTTTATTGGTGATCACGAAAAGTTCGTAAGGCTGCAGGCCGCTGGAAGTGGCAGTCAGACGTACGGCTTCGATAATACGGTCGATTTTTTCTTGAGGAACCACTTTCGCAGGGTTCATCTTTTTGGTGGCGTAACGCCATTGAAGCTTTTGAATCAGATCAGACATGTATTTCTTTCGTGGCAAATGGGACTGTGCGATTCGGATTGCCAAGCTCGCCGCAAGCAAGATGACTGGGCTGCGGCGAATTCGGCTGTATGGTTAAGCTAGCTTCAGCACGGGTGCTGAACCAACTTATGTAGGCTCATTTGGGGATAGCTATGAGGTTTGACAAGATGATGAGTTTAGTTTTTTCATGCCGGCATGCTCGGCTTTGTAGTCGTGCGCGGAGGATAGGATTTGCCCGTTTTTCATTGATCTAAAAGCTGATGCCCACCGACAAACCGCTATAGTTAGTTTTTTTCACGGCAAGATTATCGTCATACTCCAGCTCAATGATGGCATCGTCACTCAAGCTCTGGTCGTATAGCGGAGCCGAAAAGCCGGCTTGATTCGGCTCCAGCACCAGCACCTGGCTACGCGCCCCTTGTCTCAGCGTAGCGCTGCGCAAGCCAGAAAAATCAGCCGGAAAACTCAGGCTGACATTTTTTGAGGTGCAAGGCCCGCCCAGCGTACGGACAAAATTGCGCGCCAGGAACGGCAAGTCATCATAGTAAATCGCCCAAAACATCTCGCACTCCAGCCGCAAATCACCGAGCCGCCGTTGATTGGCAGCAAGCTGCGGGCTACGGATGTAAGGCCACCAGCGAAACAGCTCCTTCTTGCGGTTGATCATCAGTTCGGCATCGGCTTGCGCCGCCTGCGCATCTCTCGGCAAGGCAAACGTGCCATCTTCCGCCAGCGCAATCGGACGCGAGCTGTCATCGCTGGCCAGCCGCAAGACCACGCCCTTGATCGACACCTCCGCCTTGCGCGGCTTCAGGATAAATTTCTGCTCCGCTTGCGGCGCCAGTGCATGATGTCTGTCAAACGCATCGAGCCCCTTGAGCATGACCCGATAGCGCTTCCAGTCGGGGTTTTTGGTACTGCTGACCTCCACTTCAGCAACAGCCTCAGAAACGGTCTCAGACCCAGCATCAGCGCTAGCCGCAAGGGGCATTTCAGCGCTTGGTGGACTAACTTGCGGGTTCGATTCAGCGCTCGATTCAGCACCCAGCAAGGCGCTGAACAGCAGGGCGAGTAGGGCGGATTTTTTCATTTTTTCCAGATACTGTGAAAGGCAAAGAGTGGGTACTATCAAGACGATGGCTCAAATTTCCCTCGCAGTATAAGCAGATATCTCTATTTGATAGTATGAAAAATACAAGTCTCGCAGCACGCCCCCACTGGTCTTGGCATACGGGCCTTGGCAAGCCCCCGCAGACAGGCTGCGTCGTTTTTGAATTGCTAGCTCTGATGTATGAATTCCGCCATCATGCAAGCCCAACACGCATATCCCATGCGGGTTTCCAGGCCGATGCCTTGAAAAGGCGCATGGGATATGCGCGTCCGGGCAGGTGCTTTTTGAAAATCGATAACGCCGGGCGGATGTGCCGGCGCTGGTCTTATACCAGTGCCGATACCAGGTATTGGTCTTCGCGCAAGGCTAGCATGTGCAGTAGCGCATGGGCCAAGCTGGCGGGGCTGCCGGTGGTGCAGGCGCGTAGCACTTCGGTGCTGTGCCGGGTGTTTAGCAAGCCTTGCTGCTCGAGCAGTTTTTGCAGGCGGCGGGCGACCGCTTCGCCGGTGTCTATCAGGCGCACCGAGTCGGGGTCGGGGTGGTTCTCGGCCACTACCTGGCGTATCAGGTCGGCGACGAAAGGGTAATGGGTACAGCCCAGCACCAGCGTATCGGCACCTTGCGTCATGAGCGGCGCGACATAGCGGCGCACCAGTTGCAGGGTGTCGGCCGAATGCAGTTCGGCTTTTTCTATCTGGTTGACCAGGCCGACACAGGCTTGCAAGACAAATTGCACGCCGGTTTCTGCACTGAGCTGATCGCGTAGCTGCTTGAATTTTTGGCTGTGTAAGGTGCTCTTGGTCGCCAGCACGCCGACCACTTTTGCTTTGCTGTGCAGTGCCGCCGGTTTCAGGCCGGGTTCTATGCCGACGATGATGAGTTCGGGGTAGCGCAGGCGTAACGTCGCTACGGCGGCGGCGGTCGCGGTATTGCAGGCGATGACCAGTGCCTTGATCTGGTGTTGCAGCAAAAATTCGGCCACCGCCAGACTGCGCTCGATGATGGCTTCATCCGATTTGTCGCCGTAGGGCGCAAAACCGGAGTCGGCAAAGTAGATCAGCGCTTCGTTAGGTAGGCGCTGGCGGATATGTTGTAGCACCGACAGGCCGCCGACGCCAGAATCAAACACGCCGACAGCGCAGTCGCTGCCGGCGTGCTTGGCTAAGACGATTTGATCAGGCAACAGGAATAATTCCTATCTTTGCCTGCCATTCTTTCGGTCCGGTATTGTGCACCGAGGTGCCTTGTGAATCGACCGCTACCGTGACTGGCATATCGACGACATCAAACTCGTAGATCGCTTCCATACCCAGATCGGCAAAACCGACTACCTTGGCGGTTTTGATGGCTTTGGAGACCAGATACGCGGCACCGCCGACGGCCATCAGGTAAGCCGAGCCGTGTTTTTTGATCGAGGCAATCGCTACCGGGCCGCGTTCGGCCTTGCCTATCATCGAGATCAGGCCGGTTTGTTCCAGCATCATGTCGGTGAAGCTATCCATACGGGTTGCCGTCGTCGGGCCAGCCGGGCCGACCGCTTCGTCGCGTACCGGATCAACCGGGCCGACGTAGTAGATCACGCGGTTGGTGAAATCGACCGGCAAGGATTCGCCCTTGGCCAGCATGTCCTGGATACGCTTGTGTGCGGCATCGCGGCCGGTCAGCATTTTGCCGTTTAGCAGCAAAGTCTGGCCTGGGGTCCAGGAGGCGACTTCGGCTTTAGTTAAGGTATTGAGGTCGATGCGCTTGGATTTTTCGGTGTCGGCAACCCAGTGCACGTCGGGCCAGCTGGACAGGGATGGCGGCGTCATGTAGACCGGGCCAGAACCGTCGAGGACAAAGTGGCCGTGGCGCGTGGCGGCGCAGTTCGGGATCATGGCGACTGGCTTGGAGGCGGCATGGGTCGGGTACATGTTGATCTTGACGTCGAGTACCGTGGTCAAGCCGCCCAGGCCTTGCGCGCCGATACCGAGGGCATTGATCTTGTCGCACAGTTCTATGCGCAGTTCTTCGGTCTTGTTTTGCGGGCCGCGCTGTTTTAGCTCGTACATGTTGATGTCTTGCATCAGCGATTCTTTTGCCATCAGCATGGCTTTTTCTGCCGTACCGCCGATGCCGATGCCGAGCATGCCTGGCGGGCACCAGCCTGCACCCATGGTTGGGACAGTTTTCATGACCCAGTCGATTAAGGAGTCGGAAGGGTTGAGCATGACGAATTTAGTCTTGTTTTCCGAGCCGCCGCCTTTGGCTGCGACTTGCACGTCGACCGTATTGCCTGGCACCAGTTCCATATGTACCACCGCTGGCGTATTGTCTTTGGTGTTCTTGCGCTCAAACAAAGGGTCAGCCACGATGGACGCGCGCAACACATTGTCGGGATTGTTATAACCCTGGCGCACACCTTCGTTGACGGCATCGGTGATCGAGCCGCTGAAACCTTCAAAGCGCACGCCCATACCGATCTTCAGGAAAACGTTGACGATGCCGGTATCCTGGCAAATCGGGCGCTTGCCTTCGGCGCACATGCGTGAATTGGTCAGGATTTGGGCAATCGCGTCTTTGGCGGCAGGGCTTTGTTCTGCCTCATACGCACGCGCCAGATGGGCGATGTAGTCGGCCGGATGGTAGTAACTGATGTATTGCAAAGCGGCAGCGATGGATTCGATCAGATCGTCTTGTTTGATGATGGTCATGATTTGGCTATGGGCTAGGTAAAAAAAGTTTATGCGGCAGGAAGGGCGAATGTCTGTCTGATGCAATTATTTGCTATAAATCGGGAACGGCCTGCTTCTGGTAAAAATACCGGCATTCCGCTTCGAACAATGAGGATGCCGACATTTTACACGGACGTTCCGCTTGCCGTAAGGATAGAAATAATGAATCCGGCATGTTGTAGTCTTATTGCCAATGCTAGTATGATCGTAAGGCTTGAGTAAGTCTCCGCGGCTATGGTATGCCTGTCTATTTCATCTGTGTGAACATTTCAAAACAAACGATAACAAGCTGGAGATAACAATGTCAGACCTCGACACCGCTAAAACAGAATCACGTATTTTTCTTCCACCGGCAGCCTTCGCCGCCGATGCCACTATTTCTGGCATGGATGCCTATTACGCCCTATGTGCAGAGGCGGAGCAGGACTATGAAGGTTTCTGGGCCAAACTAGCACGAGAAAACCTGCATTGGCATAAGCCATTTAGCAAAACGCTGGATGAGTCCGATGCGCCGCTGTACAAATGGTTTGAAGACGGTTTGCTCAATGTCTCGTATAACTGTCTGGACGTGAATATTCAAAAAGGCTTGGGCGATAAAGTTGCCGTCATTTTTGAATCCGATGGTGGTGATGTCACTAAAGTCACTTATACAGAGTTGCATCAAAAAGTGTGCCAGTTCGCCAATGGCTTGAAGTCGCTGGGCGTAGGCAAGGGTGACCGGGTGGTCATTTACATGCCGATGTCGGTTGAAGGTGTGGTGGCAATGCAAGCCTGTGCCCGTATCGGTGCGACGCATTCGGTGGTGTTTGGTGGCTTTTCGGCAAAATCTTTGCAAGAACGTATCGTCGACGTCGGTGCTGTCGCGGTCATCACTGCCGATGAGCAGGCGCGTGGCGGCAAGCATTTGCCGTTGAAAGCTATCGTTGATGAAGCGCTGGCACTGGGCGATTGCGAAAAAATTAAAAATGTCGTGGTGTACAAGCGCACCGGCGGCAATATTACGATGACAGCAGGGCGTGACCTGTGGATGCACGAATTGGTCGCCAAGCAATCGGCAGTCTGTGAGCCGGAGTGGGTCAGCGCCGAGCATCCTCTGTTCATTTTGTACACTTCCGGTTCTACCGGCAAGCCTAAGGGCGTGCAGCATTCTTCCGGCGGCTATCTGCTGTGGGCAATCCTGACCATGAAGTGGACCTTCGACATCAAGCCGGCAGACGTGTTCTGGTGTACCGCCGATATCGGCTGGGTTACCGGCCATACCTATATTACCTATGGCCCGCTGGCCGTCGGCGCCACAGAAATCGTGTTTGAAGGCATCCCTACCTATCCGAATGCCGGACGATTCTGGGACATGATACAAAAACACAAGGCGACGATTTTTTATACCGCGCCTACGGCAATCCGTTCGCTGATCAAGGCCGCCGACGGCGACGCGGCTATCCACCCGGACAAGTATGACCTGACATCGCTGCGCTTGCTCGGCTCGGTTGGTGAACCGATCAATCCGGAAGCCTGGATGTGGTATTACAAAAACATCGGCGGCGAAAAATGTCCGGTGGTCGATACCTTCTGGCAAACCGAAACCGGCGGCCATATGATGACCCCATTGCCGGGCGCGACACCGCTGGTGCCGGGCTCTTGCACTTTGGCCTTGCCTGGCATCATGGCGGCGATCGTCGATGAAACCGGCCAGGATTTGCCTAACGGGCAGGGCGGTATTCTGGTCGTGAAGCGTCCATGGCCTTCGATGATACGCACCATCTGGGGTGACGATGAGCGTTTCAAGAAGAGCTATTTCCCGGAAGAATTCGGCGGCAAGATTTATCTGGCCGGCGACGGTGCCATTCGCAACAAAGACACTGGCTACTTTACGATTACCGGCCGTATCGATGACGTGCTGAATGTTTCCGGTCACCGTATGGGCACGATGGAAATCGAATCGGCGCTGGTTGCCAACCCTATGGTGGCGGAGGCCGCGGTGGTCGGCAAGCCTGACGATACAACCGGTGAGTCAATTTGCGCCTTTGTGGTATTGAAGCGCAGCCGGCCAACCGGCGACGAAGCCAAGCAAATCGCCACCGAATTGCGCAACTGGGTGGCCAAGGAAATCGGCCCGATCGCCAAACCGAAAGAAATACGTTTCGGTGACAATTTGCCAAAGACACGTTCCGGCAAAATCATGCGCCGTTTGTTGCGCGTACTGGCAAAAGGCGAAGAAATTACGCAGGATATCTCCACCCTGGAGAATCCGGCTATTTTGGAACAATTAAAGCAAGCGCAGTAATCATGTAAAAAGGGAACTTCTAAAAACCCACCTGTCTAAGCAATCAGAGCGATTTTTCTGCAAACAAGCGGGTAGGAAATAGAAATGACATTCAAAATGGGTGATTTATTTGCGCAAGAACATCGGCAAAAGAAGCTTGACGTGTT
>NZ_JAUSFI010000021.1 GCF_030651495.1 Undibacterium sp. | reverse complement strand
CTCCAGCTCGTCAACCCCCTTGTTTTATAAGCGCTTGAATTTTTATCCTGCCGATTCAAACCCGGGAACTGCTTTGCCTTGCCGTACTTTCTTTCTTTTTACCCCCGCTCTTCAGCGGGAGGCGAACTATAGCAAAGCTTGCCCTTCCTTGGCAAGCTTTTTGAACTAAATAGTTTATATTGGAAAGCGGCGAAGAAAAGAGTGTTGCGCCTTAACCGCTTCGCTATTCGTCCTGACTTTGTTCGACTTTAGTTTTTTGCTGTTTAGCGATGCGCAAGATGGTGTTGCGTATGGAGTTCAGCACCGCAACTGAATTGAAAGGCTTGACGATGAACCCGCTAACACCATGCTGCTGTGCCGACTGTATGGTAGCCGCATCAATTTTTGAGGACACCAGAAAAATGAGTGCCTTGGGCAATTCCTTGCGCAAGCTATCTAATAGCGCCAACCCTTCACCATTCGCTTCGCCGATATCGACACAGACAATTTGCGGCTGCAATTTGACCATACGCGCCAGGTTTGACGAATTGGTATTGGCATCGCCCACGACTTCGTGGCCACCAGTGGTCAGCACAGAGCCCAATAAGTTACGGGTAACCGCCTGATTATCGAGAATGATGGCTTTGAGCATGGAGGTGGCCAGTAAGGAAGATGAAAACCATCATAAAGGAAAACTACACGACTGTGCCAATAGAATATGGCAGATAAATACTGGGGAGTAGTATGTAATGGAGCTGCATTTATACGCATATAGCATATGCGCGGCCGCGGCATCAAGCCCTATACTCCCCTAAAAGCACGCAGCTCAGCATATAAAGATGCGCTGAGCTGCTGCACCGGTTATTTGTCGCTGACGTCCTGGGCGCTCTTGACATGCTTATCCAGCCAATGATCCTGCTCCCATAACATGTGCAAAATGGATTCGCGAGCGCGGTAACCGTGACTTTCGTTCGGCAACATCACCAGACGTGTGGTGGCGCCGAGACCTTGCAGCGCCTGATACATGCGTTCGCTTTGCACCGGAAAAGTGCCGGAATTGCTGTCTTGCTCACCGTGGATAAACAAAATCGGATCTTTGATCTGATTGGCAAAGTTAAACGGTGCCATGGCTTGGTACACCTCTTTGGCATCCCAAAAATTCCGGTCCTCTGCCTGAAAGCCAAATGGCGTCAGACTGCGGTTATACGCACCGGAGCGGGCGATTCCGGCACGAAACAATCTGGTGTGCGCCAGCAGATTGGCAGTCATGAAGGCACCATAGCTATGCCCGCCGATAGCGATTTTGTGACGTTCGGCAACGCCCAGTCGCACCACTTCATCCACTGCCGCCTCCGCATCCATCTTGAGCTGCGCCAGATAGCTGTCGTTCGGCTCTTGATCGCCTTCACCGACAATAGGCATGGCCGGATGATCGAGCACGGTGTAGCCGCGTGCCAGCATAATCTGCGGGCCCCAATAGCTGATGCGATTGAACTTATAGGGAGAGTCCTTCACCTGCCCGGCGGCGGCTGCGGTTTTAAATTCTTCCGGATAGGCCCACATCAGCATAGGGCGCGGGCCGTCACGTTGCGGCTCATACCCGGGCGGCAGGTATAAAGTGGCCGACAGACTGACCCCATCGGCGCGCCGATAATGGATCTGCTGCTTTTGCACGCCTTTCAACTGTGGCGTCGGGTGCGGGAAGCTGGTTAAGGCGCGCCCGGCATCTTTATTATCCAGGCTGGCGAGATCGCGCAGATAAAAATTGGGCCGCTCGTCGCTGGATTCGCGGCTGGTAATGAATTGCTTGCCCTCGTCATCCAGCAACGCCACTACCGATTCATAAAACGGCGCTTGCGAACACCATAAACGCGTCGCCTGTTTACTGGTCAAATCAAATTGATCCAGAAAAGGACGATCGCCTTCCGGGCTGGCACCGGCACCGATCAACAATAGCGTGTTGCCATCGGCCGCCGTGCGCAATACGGCACGCCCCAGCGCGTTCAGGCGCATGGAAGGATTGCCCTGATCGGCATAGCGGTCTTCCGACTTGCGCGCAAAAATCAATTCTGGGGCGCTCCCTGGCGTGCCCGGCTGTATGCGCCAGGTACGCAGTTCGCGCGTCGTCCACCAATATTCGGTCACCAGCGCCAGATCATCGCGGCCCCAATCGACATCGGCGAAGCGCGTGGCCAGATCAAGCAACTTGTCAGGAATGGCGGAAAACGGCGCAGCTTGCTGGAACAGGCTGTCACGCACGCTCGCCTGTTGATGGGGGTCGCCGCCATCTTGCGCCTCGGCCCAATACAAAGTCGCGGCCTGATCGGCGCGCCAGCCATAATTGCGCGGCCCGGTTTGCACCGCATCGTTGCCGGCAGGCAGACGTTCGCGCAACGGTCGCTCCTGGATGGTTTTGAGCTTATTGCCCTGGCTATCCCACATCTCAACCAATTGCGGGAAGCGCGAAATCGGTAACATATATGAATATGGGCGGCACAACTGCGTGGTTAAGATGTAGTGGCCGTCCGGCGATGGCTGCGCCGCCAGCAAAGGGGCGACCGGGCCGATCCGGTGCAGCTCGCCGGTCACGCTGATGCGCGCGAGCTGGCTCTGCAATTGCCACTCCAGCATATCGGCGTCAAACGGGTTTTTCAGCATATCGGGATAAGTGCGGTTTTGCGCCACTTTGCCGCCCTGGGTTTCCTGCGCATTCGGCCCGCTAGGTGCGATCGGCGCCAGCGGCGCTTTTGCCTGTTTGGCCGGTATCAGGCGCAGCAGCAGCTGTTGCGATCCGCCCATGTCGCCACTGAGCCAGGTAAAACCGGCACTGGTGCTGGCGTTCAGATGTTCTTTCGTCAGGCGGCGGGCACTGGCTTTTTCTGCATCCAGCAACCACAGCTCCACCCCTTGCTCGCTCCAGCGGCTAAATGCCAGCCAGCGCTCATCGTTCGACCAGAGCGAATCGGCAATGCGCGGGTTCTGCGGCAAACCCGTCACCTTGCGAATCTTGCCGCTGGCAATATCGAGCAAACTCAGTTCGTTACCAAACTCAAAGCGGCTGGCGGCGCGGGTCTTGACGTTGATGCGCAAACCGGCCAGCTTCAGCTCTGGCTGCGCGACATCGATAATCCCCGGCAAGCCGGGCAGGTTCACCAGCAAAGCCCGCTTGCGTTGCGGCCCGAGTTGCAACAGCGGGCCACGCGGGGCATCGACCACTGCCTGTAATTCTGGCGCGGGGATTTGGTAGCCATTCATATTGGCAGAGGCGGCGGCACTGCTCGCCATCATAGAAAAGGTGCTGCCGATCAGCAGTGGCGCGATCAATTTAATCTGGGGGAGCATAATTTTATTGCTTTAGAAATGATCTGCGTGGGTAAACATTTTGTCGGACCCAGTATATTTTCCTCATATTTAACTGTCTAGGCAAATTTAGCTAGCCGCGCAAACTACCGTAGAAGCAACGCCTCACCATACAAATGCGTAAAGAAGGTCCCGTTTAACGAAGATTTTTCGGTTGTAAACCGTTTGTGATAACGAAGCCCTATGCCCATGGTAAGCTTGCCGCCGAATTTACCATTCACCCCATCCCAGAACGTCCAATCCAGAGACGTGTGCATCCCTAAGGAGAAATTTGTGACTACCAGTACCAGTTTCAATGCGGCCATACCGATTTCGAGCGCGGTGATCAAAGAGCGCCAGCCCGCGGCATTACCTATGTTGTTTTTGACCGAAATGTGGGAGCGCTTCAGTTATTACGGCATGCGCGCCCTGCTGGTGATCTATTTAGTTAACGCGCAAGGCTATGACAGGGCCAACGCCTTGGCACTGTATGCCACGTATACCGGGCTGGTCTATTTGTCGCCGCTGATGGGAGGTTATCTGGCCGACCGTTATCTGGGTAAACGCAAGGCGATCCTGATAGGCGGCTTTACCATGGCACTCGGTCATTTTGCGATGGCATTCCCTGCCTTCCTGCATCTGGCACTGGGCTTACTGATTATCGGTAACGGCTTCTTCAAACCGAATATCGGTTCCCTGCTCGGCTCCCTGTACCGCGAAAACGATCCGCGCCGCGATGGCGGTTTCACTTTCTTTTATATGGGAGTGAATACCGGCGCGTTTCTGGCGCCGCTGATTGCCGGCACGCTGGGCGAAAAAGTCGGCTGGCATTATGGTTTTGCCGCGGCCGGTGTCGGCATGTGCTGCGGTCTGGCGCAATTTGTCTGGGGGCAGAAAAAACTGGGTAATGCTGGTTTTATCGGCGACAAAACCAGCCTGGACAAAACCGACTGGCTGCATATTTTATGCATCAGTGCCGGCATGATACCGCTCGTGCTGGGCGTCTTAGGTGCCTGGTCACTGCTAGGACCAATCTGGAGCAGTTTGCCATTGCCGGCAAAAATGCTGATCGCGCTGGGTATTTTAGCGGCCTTATGGATGAGCAGCAAACCTAAACAGGGGGCAGAAAAACTGACTGGCGAAGAGTGGCAGCGGATTGCCGCCATCCTCATCATGGGCTTTTTTGTGGTGTTCTTCTGGATGGGTTTTGAACAGGCTGGCGGTACCATGAGCCTGTTTGCCGACAAGCAGACGGACCGGCATCTGGGCGGCTGGGAAATTCCTACCTCTTATTTCCAGGCCGTCAATCCACTCGGTATCGTGCTGCTCGGCCCTATTATGGCTTTCATCTGGACGCGCAACGCGCAGTCACGTTTTTGCTTGCCGACACCGGCCAAAATGGCCATCGGCATGATCATTCTTGGGCTGGGCTTTATTGTCATGGCGATGGCGCAAAACCAGGCGAATGTCTCCGGTACGGTCGGCCCGCAATGGCTGTTCTTCGTCTACTTATTGCATACCATCGGCGAGTTGTGCCTGTCGCCAGTTGGCTTGTCGATGGTCACCAAGCTGGCACCGGCGCGGGTCGGCGCTTTGATGCTGGGGGTATGGTATCTGGCGAATGCCGCGGCGAATATGCTGGCGGGCTTACTGGAAGAAATGCTAAAGGGATCGTCCTTCCCCATTTATGGCTTCCTGGTGGGCAGCTCGATCGGTGCCGGCATCATCCTGCTGTTGATAACCCCGCTGCTGAAAAAACTCATGCACGGCAAAGCCTGATTGAAGTTGGCGTTTTTGCTTCAGGCAAAAAAATCCCCGCGAAGTCTGCGGGGATTTTTTATGCCTGAAGCAGTGACCGTTCAATACAATTAACGCTCAATCGCCAGCGCCACGCCCATACCGCCACCGATACACAGGCTAGCCAAGCCTTTCTTGGCATCGCGGCGTATCATTTCATGAATCAGGCTGACCAGAATACGGCAACCGGATGCACCGATAGGATGGCCAATGGCAATCGCGCCGCCATTGACGTTGATCTTGCTGGTATCCCAGCCCATTTCACGATTCACACCGATCGCCTGAGCGGCAAAGGCTTCGTTGATTTCCATCAGATCGAGATCCTGATGGCTCCAGCCAGCTTTTTTCAGGCATAACTGTGCCGCAGGAACCGGCCCCATACCCATGATACTAGGGTCAACTCCGGCCGAAGAATACGCCTTGATACGCGCCAGCACGGGTAAACCGAGTTCTTCAGCTTTCCTGGCAGACATCATGATGACGGCAGCGGCACCATCATTCAGGCCTGATGCATTACCGGCAGTGACCGTACCGGCCTTATCGAAAGCCGGACGCAAGCTGGCCAGAGACTCCAATGTAGCGCCATGCTTGATGAATTCATCTGTATCAAAAATGGTCGTACCTTTTTTACTGACCATCTCAAAGGGTAGAATTTCATCCTTGAATTTGCCGGCTTTTTGCGCCGCTTCTGCCTTGTTTTGCGAGGCGAGCGCAAAGATATCTTGTTCTTCACGCGTGATGCCGAATTTCTTGGCGACGTTTTCGGCAGTGATGCCCATGTGGTATTGGTTATACACATCCCACAAACCATCGACGATCATGGTATCGACCAGCTTGGCATCGCCCATACGAAAACCATCGCGCGAACCATTCAAGACATGCGGCGAAGCGCTCATATTTTCCTGGCCGCCGGCGATGATGATGTCGGCGTCGCCGGCTTTGATGGCTTGCGCCGCCAGATGCGTGGCTTTCAGTCCGCTACCGCACACTTTGTTGAGCGTGAAGGCGGGTACCATATTGGGCAAGCCGGCACGGATAACGGCCTGGCGTGCGGGGTTTTGGCCGACACCCGCTGTCAAAACCTGGCCTAAAATCACTTCGTTGATCAGCTCGGCGCTCAGGCCGGTTTTGGCCAACAAGCCCTTGATGACATGTGCGCCCAGATCGGATGCGGCGATTTTTGCCAGCGAACCACCAAATTTGCCTACCGCAGTACGACCTGCAGCAACGATGACGACATCTTGCATTTGATACTCCTAAGTGAAATGCCCGCACAACACGGGCCAAGATTTACTTCCGCAATAGATTACACCAGGCTGGTGTTTATCGCTCACGAGTTCTATTATTTGAGGAAAATTTACCAAA
Organism: Undibacterium sp.; assembly: GCF_030651495.1. GTDB lineage: Bacteria > Pseudomonadota > Gammaproteobacteria > Burkholderiales > Burkholderiaceae_D > Undibacterium. The sequence continues at coordinate 48,928 of NZ_JAUSFI010000021.1, read as the reverse complement.
AAAAAAGCTCCCGTTTGCGGCGGGAGCTTTTTTTATTACCACATCAACTTATTTTTTCTTAGCAGTCACTTTATCTGCTGCCTGAGTGAATTGCTGAGTTGCATTCGCCAGGTTTTCTTCCAAAGTTTGCACTGCTTGTTTAGTCGTTTTAGACAACTGCTCGTAACCGGCGTTGATATTGCCAACGACAGATTTCAAAGCAGTAACCGCTTGCTCGGAACCAGCTGGTGCATTTTTAGTCACTTCTTCGATCAGGGAAGTCACTTTAGCGTTAGTTTCAGCGATGTGCGCTTCAACCGCTTTAGTGAATTCTTGCTGAGTGGCAGTAGTGATACTAGCCAGGTGACGGCCGTAAGCCAAGGCTTTTTCTGCACTTGGTTTCGCTTGCGCTGTCGTCAGGGAAATAAATTCTTGTGGGTCTTTTACTGTCGCCAATTGCTTAACAGCGGCAGTGCCTTCTTCGAAACTCGCTTTAGCGGCATTCACGTTCAGGGAAACAAATTGCTCCAAACCTTCGAAGGCTTTTTTGTTCAATGAAGTCAGGGCGGCAAACTGCGCTTCCAAGCTAGCTTTAGTAGCAGCGATAAATTGTTCTGGTGTTGTGTACATAACATTCTCCGAAAGAGTAAAAAACAGATAGATGGCAGTACGTCCAATTAATTTACTTGAATGATGCACTGCAACAAATCCTATTTTACGCGTTATTTTTAAGACGTCAAGCATTTTTTGTGCGCCGCACCAAATAATTTTATGACATTTTATTTGGTATCGCCAATACCTTGCTAGCGGATCAAATTAGCCTCTAGCGCCAGCAAGCTTTTTTTATTCTCTAGGCCCCCCGCATAACCCGTCAATGCTCCTGAGCTAGCAATTACCCGATGGCAAGGGACAATAATCGAGATCGGATTACGCCCGTTAGCCGCGCCAACCGCCCGCACCGCCGCCGGATTGTTGATCTGGCGCGCAATACTGGCGTAACTGGCCGTGCTACCAAACGGCAGTGTTCGCAACGCCTGCCACACCGCCTGCTGAAAGGCACTGCCGCGTGAAAGATCCAGTGGCAAATCAAACTCACGCCGCTGTCCGGCAAAATACTGCTCCAGTTGCCTACGTGTTTGTTGCAGCACAGCATGTTTATCATCACGCTGCCATCCGCCACTCCCGCCGAAATGCTTATGCTCTTCAAAATACACTCCGGCCAGGCCAAGTTCACTGGCAGCCAATAGTAAGGGGCCGACAGGGCTGAGATATTCGGTATATAACATGATTACTCCTTGGATAAAGATTGCCATAGCAATAATGCGGCATAGGCGCGCCATGGTGACCAGGCTTGCGAGCGCTGGTGTAACGCTTTTTCTGTCATTCTGATTTCCGGTGCCAGCGCGGCCGCTTTTTGCAAGCCCAGATCACCGGCGGGAAAGGCATCCGGATAACGCAACGCCCTTAACGCGATGTACTGGGCCGTCCATTCGCCGATGCCGGCTACGGTTTTTAACTGCGTCACCTTGGCATCCTTGCTCACGCCGAGTTGGTTTTGCAAGCCGCCCGCGAGGGCGAATCGGGCTAGATTTTGCACCGTCGCGGCACGTGACTTTGGCAACCCTATCTGGGCGATATCTTCAATTGGCGTCTGCGCCAACAAGGCAGGCGAGGGAAAATGATGGGTAACGCCAACGTAGGGTGTGCTGATGCCGGTGCCAAATCTTTGCACCAGACGGCCAGCAACGGTGGTGGCGCCAGCCACACTGACCTGCTGCCCGAGTACCGCCCGTATCGCCAGTTCAAAACTATCAAATGCACCGGGCACCCTTAAGCCAGGTGTACGTACCATCTGCGCCGCCAATAGCGGATCGCTCGCCAGATGCGATTGAATCACGCTGGGATTAGCCTCCAGATCAAACTGGGTGCGTACTCTGGCGAGCAAAGGCATCAGGACCGACGACAAACTCGGCGCCACCTGTAATGCCAGTTGGCACCGCTCCGGCAAATGCGTCACGCGAATCCAGCCGCTCTTGCCATCAAGCTGCACGCTGCGCACATATGCGCCGCCCTCTGCCGCGGACGGGCTGCTCATCACCGCCTCCAGACCCAGCATGGCTCGGCCTTTCAGATACGCCAGCAAGGCATCCCAGGCATACGGTGGCCGGTACGCCAGGCGCAGCACCAAACCGTCACCGGGCTCTTGCGCCGTGCGCCGGATCGAGCCGGGTGTCATCTTATAGCGTTGCTCAAACAAGGCATTAAAGCGCCTGACACTGCCAAAACCGGCGGCATACGCCAGCTCTGCCATCGGCAAATGGGTTTCTTGCAAGAGTTTTTTGGCAAACAGTAAACGCTGTGTCTGTGCCAGTTCAACCGGCGTCACGCCAAATTGCGCGAATAAGACGCGACGCAATTGGCGCGAAGATAAGCCAACCTGCACCGCCAAATCTTCGCTACTGCCGTCATTTAACGCCCCCGCGACAATTTTTTGCCACACACCATACGCCAAATTCTGCTGCAAGGCATAGGGTGCCAGCTCGGGACGGCAGCGCAGGCAAGGGCGAAACCCGGCCGCTTCAGCCGCCGCGGCAGAGTTAAAGAAGACGCAAGAGGATGGCCGTGGCGTTTTCGCGCTACATACCGGGCGGCAATAGATACCGGTGGTTTTAACGCCGGTAAAAAAAACGCCATCAAAGCGGCTGTCTTTGGCGGCTACTGCGCGGTAATACGCCTGATCGCGCTCAACCGTCTCAATAGGGTGATGCAGTTGCTTTGTCATGGCATGGTTACGCTGGTCGTTTCATATAATGCGCAGAATACCGAGGGAATCTACCTGGTCTTTATACGGCAAACCACTCATGTTTTCTAGCCGTTTTCGGACATAAAAGTACCGCGCCACTTGTGAGCGCCTGTGTTTTGTTTTTCTGTGCATAGCAGTTTTCAACAGCGCCTATCATGGCTCATTTAGCCATAGACCAGGTAACCCATCCACATGCTTGTTCAATTTCCGCTACACTGTTTTTCGCTTTCCGTATTCGTCTCATTTTTTAGCCATTTTTTCCAAAGTCACCATGCGACCATCCACCAGCCCTGATTTAAAAACCGTCCTGATTGCCAGCGGCTTTATTCTGACCTTAGCGATGGGCGTGCGACATGGTTTTGGTTTCTGGATGCAACCGATCTCGCAGGCACATGGCTGGACCCGTGAAACCTATTCACTGGCGCTGGCAGTGCAAAACCTGATGTGGGGCGCGTTCGGCCCTTTTGCCGGGATGGCGGTGGATAAATTTGGTACCACGCGCGTCGTCATTCTGGGGGCGTTTTTATATGCGGCAGGTCTGTTGTGGATGGCGCTGGTCGATCAGCCGACGCTCTTTATCGCCGGCTCCGGCGTGCTGATCGGTGCCGCGCTGGCCTGCACTGCCTTTGGTGCGGTCAGCGGCATCATCGGCCGCAGTGCGCCGGAAGCCAAGCGCTCGTGGGCATTTGGCATGTCGTCTGCAGCCAGCTCATTCGGCCAATTTGCCATGATGCCGGTCGAGCAGCAAATGATTAGCCATGCGGGTTGGCAAAACGCATTTTATCTGCTCGCCGCGCTGTTGCTGTTGGTGATGCTGCCGATGGCGCTCAAGCTACGCGAGCCGCCAATTAGCCATCACGCCGGGCCGCAACAAAGCATCATGGAAGCGATCCGCGAAGCCTTCGGCTATGCACCGTTCCGGCTACTGCTGGCAGGCTATTTTGTCTGCGGCTTTCAGGTGGTATTTATCGCCGTTCACATGCCTGCGTATCTGAAGGACAAAGGCATTATGGACCCAAATGTGGCGGTGTTTGCGCTGGCGCTGATCGGCCTGTTTAATATCTTCGGTTCGTATTACGCCGGTAAACTGGGCGGCATATTTCCCAAGCGTTATTTGTTATCGTCAATTTACCTGGGCCGCAGTATCGTGATTGCGCTGTTTTTGCTGGCACCGCTCTCCGCCTATTCGGTGTATGTTTTTTCCGCCGGAATCGGGCTGTTATGGCTCTCCACCGTACCGCTGACGAATGGCGTGATCGCCGGCATTTTCGGCATGAAATATTTATCGATGCTGTCCGGCTTTGTCTTCTTCTCGCATCAGGTCGGCAGCTTTCTGGGGGTGTGGCTGGGCGGTTACATCTATACCAAAACCGGCAATTACAATATGGTCTGGATGATTACACTGGGGCTGGGCGTATTTGCCACCCTGATCAATTTGCCCATCAACGAAAAACCGATCCAGCGTCAGCAAGCTATTCCGGCATAACATGAAACTCCGCCAGACCCTACGCAACATCCTGCTCGGCGCGCTGCTGGCGGCAGTATTGTTGCTGGCGTTTCTGGCGTATCTGCAACCGTCCTTTGTGCTCGATTTAGCCAATCGTTTTGTGCTTTGCTGAAATAAAATAATTCCACGGGCACAGGCCCAACGCGCATATTCCATGCGGGTTTCCAGCCTATCGCCTCTGCAGGCCGCATGGGATATGCGTGCTGGGCCTGCTCATTTTACGTTTTTGCAATTTCAGTAAATGCTGAGGTAATTGGCTGCGTAATCTGATGCTATGATTTGCCGTGACCAGATTCACCGACATCCCGCGCTAGCTCATCCTGGTTTGAGCCAGCAATACCTCACTTCATTGGAAAGCTATCATGACAAAATCCTTGCTCATGTTGCTGTGTTCTAGCCTGGCAATACAGTCCAGCCTGGCCGCAGACCCCGTGCCAACAAGCTCCGCGCTACCAAAAGCCGCTGTCACTGCGGCGAGTAAGCCTGTTCAGAATGGCAATTTCAAACCCAATCCGTTTTTTGCAGTGAGCACTTTGGCTTATGAATTACCGCCCTTCGACCAGATCCAGAATGCGCATTTCGCCCCTGCTTTTGCCGAGGGCATGCGCCAACATGCCTCTGAGATCAATGCTATTGCAGAAAATCCCGTCAATCCGACCTTCGATAATACCGTGGTCGCGATGGAGCGCGCCGGGCAAATGCTGGGGCGGGTTTCCCGCGTATTTTTTAGTCTGACGGCGGCCAATACCAATCCCACACTAGAAGACTTATCGCGTGATCTGGCACCCAAACTCTCGGCGCATAACGATAGTATTCATCTCAACGCCAAGCTGTTTCAGCGCCTCAATACGGTGTATGACTACCGCGCCAATCTGGCGCTCGATGCCGAATCGCGCCACTTGCTAGAGCGCTACTACACCGACTTTGTGCGCGCCGGTGCCAAGCTGTCGGATGCCGACAAGATCAAGCTCAAGGCCTACAATGCAGAGCTGGCGACACTGGCCACCAACTTTAGCCAGAACGTCTTAAAAGAAACCAATGCCTCGGCGCTGATCGTCGATAGCAAGGCCGAGCTTAAGGGCTTATCCGAGAATGAACTCAAGGCCGCCGCCGATGCCGCCAAAGCGCGTGGATTGGACGGTAAGTTTTTGATCACGCTGATGAACACCACCGGCCAGCCGTACCTCGCCAGCCTGAACAACCGCGTCATGCGTAAGCGCCTGTACGAAGCCTCGGTAGAGCGGGCCAACCATGGCGGTGAATTTGATAATCGCGACATCGTCCTGAGCATCGTCAAGCTGCGCGCCGAGCGCGCCGCCTTGCTCGGCTACCCGAACCATGCGGCGTATAGCCTGGAAGACGAGACCGCCAAAACCACCACCGCAGTGAATAAAATGCTCGCTGAATTAGCCCCGACGGCAGTTGCCAATGCAAAAAAAGAAGCGGTTGAAATACAAAAGCTGATCGATGCCAAAAAAGGCGGTTTCAAGCTGGCCGCATGGGATTGGCCGTATTACAGCGAGCAGGTGCGCAAGGCAAAATATAGCTTCGATGAAGCACAGCTGCGGCCATACTTTGAACTCGACCACGTCTTGCAGGATGGCGTCTTTTTCGCCGCCAACAAGCTGTACGGCATCAGCTTTAAAGAGCGCAAGGATTTGCCGGTATATCACCCTAGCGTGCGGGTGTTTGAGGTCTTTGATGCCGATGGCAAAGCGATGGCATTGTTCCTCGCCGACATGTATGCGCGCGACACCAAGCGTGGCGGTGCCTGGATGAACGCTTACGTACCGCAATCGGGCCTGTTTGCCCAGCGCCCAGTGGTCGCCAATCATCTGAATATTCCGCAACCGCCGGCCGGACAACCAACCTTGCTAAGCTACGATGAAGTGCGCACCGCTTTCCATGAATTTGGCCATGCCTTGCACGGCATGTTCTCGAATGTGCGCTATCCGCGCTTCTCCGGCACCAGCGTGCCGCGCGATTTTGTCGAATATCCGTCGCAAGTGAATGAGATGTGGGCAACCTGGCCAGAGGTATTGCAAAATTATGCCAAGCATTACCAGACAGGCGCCGCAATGCCGCCAGAATTGGTAGCAAAACTCGGTGCCACGACAAAATTCAATCAGGGCTTCAGCACCACCGAATACCTGGCGGCGTCTTTGCTGGATCAACGCTGGCATCAGCTCAAACCCGCGCAAGTACCCGGCGATGTACTGGAATTTGAGGCGCTGGCACTGAAACAGGCCGGCGTTGATTTTGCGCCGGTACCACCGCGCTACCGCAGCACGTATTTCTCGCACATCTTTGCCGGTGGCTACTCGGCCGGTTATTACGCTTATCTGTGGAGTGAAGTGCTCGATGCCGACACGGTAGAGTGGTTCAAGGAAAACGGCGGCCTGACGCGCAAAAATGGCGACTGGTTCCGCCAGCAGTTATTGTCGCGCGGCGGCAGCATCGAGGCGATGGACGCTTTCCGCAGTTTCCGTGGGCGCGATCCGCAGATAGACCCCTTGCTGCTGCGCCGCGGCCTGAAAACAGAAAACAAATAAGCGGCCACGTTAGATTTAGAGCTTCGCCGCCGTATCCGTATGGGCGGCGGAAAAACCGACGTCTATGAGAAAATAGGCGCGCAATCATTCACCCCAAGGATCAGCATGCCCATCATCAACGTTCAACTGCTAGAAGGCCGCACAGCAGAGCAAAAACGCGCGTTCGCCAAAGCCATCACCGAAGCTGCCAGCGCCACACTGACTTGCTCGCCGGAATCGGTGCAAATCATTATTCAGGATATCAAAAAAGAGGATTGGGCCAGTGGCGGGATGCTGTGGTCGGATAAGAAATAAACAAGCCTTCCATCTACATTACGTCGGTAAAAAACATCTTCGTGCTTTTTAATATCAGAATGAGCGAGCGACTATTTAAAAATTTCCCGACAGTAATCATAAAATTCGAATATTTTATGTACTTCGCTTAAACCCAATCTATTACAAATTACGTTTTTTGCGTAAATCCCAATAGATTAAAACTGACTTGTATGTCTACATACGTTGCTGGCAACCCAAACAGCTATTGATTTTATAAACTATCTTATGCAAAAAAAAAGAGCCACACTAGCTATTCACTAGAGTGGCTCTATGTCTTGAAATAAAAAATTAAAAAATTAAAAAATAAAAAAATTAAAAAATAAAAAAGTTAAAAAATTATTTTTATAGCTATAAAAAATTACAAAAATTTGTATTTTGCACGTACATAGAAAACGCGGCCCAATGGGTTAGCCAGGGTCGAATCATAGCCAACCTGGAAGCCCGATCCTGATGCAGCCCGAGTGGATGGAGGATCTTTATCAAAAAGATTCTTCACGCCGAGACCAATGTCGAGATTTTTGATACCGGTCCAACCCAACGTTACATCAAATGTTGAATATGCACTGACATCGCGCACTGCTGGATAATTTGTTCCGCCAGAGAGCGCAGGATCTGTGTAATCTTGATATGACGTAGTGTAGTTATGGGTAACAGAAGCATTCCACTTATTACGATTGAATGTAGCAGTCAAGGCATGGCGCCAGCGTGGTGAGACACCAAAATCATGATACACCCCAAGATCACTGACCGAAGCACCGGTTGGATATTGATAGCCGTGCTTGGTTGTCAATGTTCCGTCCAGGTTCAGACCAAACGCACCGAACTCTGCCACTTTTTGTTTATAGTTCAGGTTCAAATCCAATCCAGCCGCAAAATTTTTGGCGAAATTGGTTTTTTGCTCGAGGATGTAGGCCAAGGGGAAATCTGGATTGGTGCTACCTTTAATAGGATGCAACTGTGTAGGGTCAGCAACCGGATCAAAACGGTAGTAAGAACTAGCGTATTGCGTCGGATTATTGATGATTTGTGATTCGGCGGGATACTGAATCACATCGTTAATTCTGACATCCCAATAATCCAAAGAGCCGCTGAAACTTGTGGTTGGTTGAAAAACAATGCCGATTGAAAATTGTTTTGATTTCTCAGGTTTGAGATCTTTATTACCCACCTGAGCAACGGTCAGTTGCACATTGCATTCATCAACCACCGCACCCACTGTATTTGGGCTCGAAATAGGATGTCCTCCCGGGCAGCGAACAGGATCACTCCAATTGTTTGCAGTGGCACCACCGGCGGTGAATGGATACAAATTATCGTACAAAGTCGGCGCACGGAAACCTTGACCAACAGAAGCACGAAGTACGATTTCTTTGCTTGGTTGGTAACGCAAAGCTAATTTCGGACTCACATTTGAAAAAGAGGTTCCGAAGTCATTTTTGTAGTTGTCATAACGGACTGCTGCATTGAGTTCCAGATCTTTATAAAGTGGAATAGAGGATTCCGCGAACATTCCGTAAACTTTACGACCGCTGCTGACTCCTGGAACTGGGCCGTTACCGCCCACCTGATCACCGCTAGCCAAAATATCAGAAGAAACTTGATCAAGACTCTCTTTGCGTGCGGATACGCCTAGTGCCAAGCCAACAGGTCCATACGTCGTCTGTACGATTTCCTTCGAAATACGAAAATCCGCGGTTGTTGCCTTAGATACTGCACTATTTTCCAGACCACTAATTTGCGCGCTCTGCAAAGCTGCCAGGCTAGCCGCATCTTGTTGTCCATAGATGTTAATTTGACCTGAATTCAGAAGTGGGCTTAACTTCGCAAAGCTGTATTGCCCTGAACCGAAAGATACAATCCCTTCATTCTTGGAAGAGGTAAGCGCGGTGTCATAATCCCATCCAGCAAAGGTACCTTTAGCTCCTAATAATAAACGCTGGTTAGTAATATCCGTCAAGTCATGACGACCACCACCGGCGACAGTGCGCCAACGACCGCTCATGGCACTATTCGGAGTAACTGCCATATCGGCCGCTAACACCGTATCAGCCACGAGTACCGTACCGCTTGGCATGATATACCCGGCGGGAAGTGTCATGCCTTTTGGTAATATGACCGTCGTCGGATAGAAGCGGCCACTTGTCGGGTATGACAAATTAGGGATACCTGGCGGTTGGCCAGCGTAAGGTGCCGGTGAATACGCTGCGTCAATATGATCTTTTGTTTGGGCAATTTCCGCGTAAATCTGATGGCTTTCATTTAGCTGAAGCACGCCGCGGGCGATTACATTGTCATGAGTAGATTTTGGAATTAGATCGATGTATTTCACATAATCCGTCTGACACGTGGTCGCGCCAGCGTTCGCCATCGCGTAACCGGATGCGTTGCAATTCAAATACCGATTTGGATTTACTGAAGGGCCGACGATAGGGTTCGCTGGATTAATTGCGTCACCATAGTTGTTTCCCATGGAGTCAGAAAACGTCAGATTAGGAATAGCCCCACGTGGGGACGTATGAGCAATCCCCAAATCAGGACGGATACCTGTTGCGGCAAAGCTGCGATCAACCGATTTCAATGCGGCATCGTTTTCGTGATTGGCACTGATCATCACGTTAAAGCCTTGCGTAGCCAGGTTGCCATAACCAGCCAAAACGTTATAGCTCGATGAATCGCCACCGTGTTCCGAGGGTTTCGATTTATTGACCGACGCTTCTATACCTTGATAGTCGGTGCGCAAAATAAAGTTGATCACACCTGCAATAGCATCTGCGCCATACAGCGCTGATGCGCCATCACGCAAAACTTCGACGCGTTCAATGGCTGACAAAGGAATCGAATTCAAATCGACAGGGTTATTTCCCAACGCGTAATTGGAGACACGGCGACCATTCAATAATACGAGTGTGTAATTTTGACCTATCCCGCGCAGATTAGCGGTGGATGGTGCACCAACCTGACCAACATTGTTAGCCAGTACTTGACCGCCAAAATTGGACGGAATCAAATTGACGAGATCTTGAGCGGTGGTAGCGCCAGTACGCTCTATATCGGCTTTCTTCATGATCGTGACTGGCAGCGCGGTTTCTGCGGCTACTCGCTTAATACTCGATCCGGTAATTTCTACACGTTGAACTTGTGGAGCTTCTGTGTTTGCTTCCTGAGCCCAAGCTTGCTGCGTCAGCAAGCCGGCTCCCATCGCTACACCGCCTACGAACATCAGACGCACGGAACGGGATAATATTTTCTCTACCATCATGACCAAACTCCCAGAATAATTATTATTGGATTAATATTTTTTGCCTTGTGGGCATAGCATTAAAACGACTGTTTTTATCAAGGCTTGTGACGTATTTATGAGAACATTTATTACAAACATATGTCAACTTATGAGTAAAAAATTTTCATCTTAAATACAACACAATTTTTTAAAAAATTTTTCTGATTGGTTACAAAGCTCAGAATCCCTTGCAATTACTACTGGTCGCAGATGTAGTAATTGTGTGAGGCAGCGATATTTTTAAAGGGAAAACATGATGGCAGTAAACAAAGGGCGGCTTCAAAAAGGCCCCTCGCTGCATGAGCACCTAAACAAATGGAGAGTAAGTAGCAATATGAAAAAGAACTGGTCACGGCGCGTTGACGGCGTGGAGATCGGTGCCCGCGTTGCGAATACAGGGGGGGCGATACCCCATAATGCTTGGGCGACTGTGAGAATATTTGGCTTGTGGTTGCTAATTTTCTGCTATCGCAGGGATGCTCTTGGAAGCGAGTAAACTACCGTTAAGAAAATGGTTTTTGCGATCTACTTACTGACCAAAAATAAAAATGCGCTCTCCTCGTTTGGGTTAAAAAAGCAACGGAATGCGTCCAATAAAACAGCGTGGGTGACGAAGCATAAATAAATTGCTTGCACACGGAGTCATGGCAGGTGCCTTCTGTACAATTTTCACAAAATAGAAGCTAATAACCAGTTTAATTTAAGCGTCATCGTCTTCTATGTGGCAGGAGAACCGAAGTCTATGAGGAAATAGACATGCAATGAATACGCCAAGATCAGCACGCCCTTCATTAATATTCAACCGCTAGAAGGCCGCACAGCAGAACAAAATGCGCTTTCATCAAAGACATCGCCGAACCACCAGCGCCACACTGACTTGCTCGCCGGAATCGGTGCAAAGCAATATTCAGGATGTCAAAAAAGAGGATTGGGCCAGTGGCGGGATGCTGTGGTCGGATAAGAAATAATCCCTTTTTAATAATCTACAATAAAAAAAAGCCCCTCAAAAATCTTGAGGGGCTTTTTACTAGTAGCTATCTACAATATTAGAACTTGTATGAAGCATTTACATAAACGGTACGACCACGTGAATCGTAGTAGCGATCGTCATAGCCAAACTGTTGTCCTCTGTTTGATCCAGAAGTAGAGACAACAAAAGGTGGATCATTATCAAGAAGATTTAATACGCCACCGCTAATCGACCAATTTTTGCTTGGATTCCATACAGTCTGCCAATCAAGCGTGGTGTAGTAGCCGACTTTCATACGAATTTGCTCTGTGCCATTCGCAACGCCTGCAGCATCAAGAGTATCAACCGAAGTTTCTTGATCTTTATAACCTGATTTGAAGTTAATTGCCAACGTATTGATCCAGTTAGCAGTCTTTAGCGATGTGGATAACCGACCTTGATTGCGGAAGGTCACCGTTCCCAGATCAGAAAAATCTCCTATTGCCGAGTAATATTTACCATTTTTTTCCAACTGACTGACTTCACGTAACATATGAGTCATGGTTAATTGTGAAGACAGCAATCCTAACGAAGTTTTCATACGTGCCGAGAAATCAAAATCTAATCCCGTAGAAAATGATTTTCCTAGATTTTGGTTATCCGCCAAAAATGCCAGGTAATTTTTACCCGTGCCGATGTCGACCTGTGTACCCCAAGATTTGGTAAAATTACCAGGATTCGCAAAGACCAACTGTTCTGTCAACTGTCCGAATGCTTCCGAAATTTGAACATGCCAGATATCCACACCAAAAGAGTAAGAGCTTGACGGCTCAAAACGAATTCCTAATGTGGCTTGCTTGGATTTTTCTGGCTGTAAGTTTGGATTCCCGCCGGCAATTTGGTCATACTGCCTATTACCTGACTGACAGATAGCACCGTGTGCAGTTGCCACTGCCTGCAATTCAGGAGTGCATAGATACTTCTCGCTTGTAACGCCATAACCTTGCAGTGCTGCGTTGACTTGAGGTACCGTAGGTGCGTGGAAGCCATTGCCTACAGATCCACGTATCAATACAGTTGAAGTTGGTGTCCACCTGAAATTGGCCTTGGCAGTAGTCGCATTTCCAAAATCAGAGTAATTGTCGACACGTAATGCCGTACCTAATTCAAGCGTTTTAGTAACCGGCATGATTAATTCGCCAAACAGCCCTGTTGAATGACGACTTGCAGAATAAGTCGGAGCACTAGCTGCATCACCAAAACGCTGATCGCATGGATTGGCGGTCGTACCATCACACAACGTCCCTGCTACCGGGTCAGCAAGCTTACCTTGGCGGAACAAACTAGGTTTAGACTCATAAGCTTCTCTATTGAAATTCAAGCCAGCGCCAAACATGAGCGGACCACCAGGTAGTCTGGTTATTTCACGTGACCCATTCAAGTTTACCGTATCCAGTTTGGAGACGCCGCCATCCCAATAACCACTATAACTGGCAGCGGCTATTGCTGCTTTTGCTGCGGCAGATTGTTGACCAGGACCAACAAATGGATCCAAAAGACCACTGGCTCTCAGCTTTTTAACAGCAAGCGCACCTGGATAACCGGAAATATTACCTTTTACATCACTGGCTGAATGGTTGTACCCCGCATTATAGTCCCAGCCGGATAGTTCTCCTCGAGCACCTAATCCAATGCTGATGAATTCAGCCGTATCGTCACTGGTACGTTTGCCCATGTCAAATAAGCGGTAATAAGCAAGACTATCCCCGGTTATTCCGAGCGGTTTTAAATAGGTATCATGCAATGCAGATCCTGCAGGGATACTGATAGCTCCTGGAACCGGTGCGATGCGTGAAATTTGATTGGTTCTCGATAACAATACATCTGCATATAATTCTTGACCGCCCAATTTGGTCGTCGCCGACGCCATGAAGCTATCACGCTTGCGTTCAGGGTAGATTTCAAGCTCACCTACAAAATCAAAACCACAATAGTCATCAACTCCTGACCCATCTGGATAGGGTTCAGTAACGCGAAAGGTTTTTGCTGGGCATTTACCATTTGTTTTCAAATACGGACTGATTAATTGACCTAGATCATCAGTTGCATTGGCTGGAATAGGGCTTGCTGAAAACTGTTGTTTTCGATATTGCTTACCATTGTATAAAAAATCTACCTTGCCAGTCTTCGCAAATGAGCGGTCAGTTGAATTGAGTTGAGTCCGCTCATCATGTCCAAACGTCAGCATCACGTTATAGCCATCTTGTTCTAGCGATCCAAATCCCTTAGTGGCGCTAAATCGTTTTTCTTGAGCCCCATCAGCAGGTCGGGAATAACCGATGGTCACATCTCCTTCTGTAGAATTACGCTTGGTGATGAAGTTGACTACACCGCCAATCGCATCTGCACCATAAATGGCTGAAGCGCCATCAGTGAGCAGCTCAACCCGTTCAATTGCAGAGAGCGGAAGTGAGTTTAAGTCAAAACCAGCAGCAAAACCGGTCAGGGTTTGTCCACCAAACTGTGCGAGGCGCTTGCCATTTAATAATACGAGCGTGCGTGTTTCGCCAATATTGTGAATCGAAATACCAGAAAAACCAAAACTTGATCCGCCGACAGAGGCAGACTCACCTGTTGATCCTTGTACAGATGAAAGTTTTTTCACCAAATCGACTGCCGATGTAACACCAGAAGCTTTAATAGCTTCTGCGTTTATCACGGTTACAGGAAGAGCTCCTTCAGCAGCGATACGTTTAATGGACGACCCTGTTACTTCTACACGTTGCACTTCTTGCGCCACTGCTGGCAGTGCCAGCAAGCCAGCACTCATCGCTACACCGCCGACGAACATCAGGCGTACTGAGCGGGATATAATTTTTTCTACCATGACGATCAACCTCCATTTGGAATTTTGAAACTAATGATTTTTGCTTTACAGGCAAATGTTTTAAAACGGTTTTTAACAGACGTACTTTGAACAAAAATCAACACCATCCTTACGGACGCTTCATCCAAGAAACCATTGCTAATATCTTAATGAATGTATTATTTGCAAACTCATGTAAATAAGAACGTTTTTTTGAACCTATTTATGTAAATTATTCTGTCAAAAAGTATCCATATCGCATGGAACCATTTTGAACACACTGGTGTCAATACTGGCTATTTTTAGATTCCCAAAAAAACAACATGTTGATTTTTGTTGCTGGAGATGAAGTTTTGAATATGCATTATTTTTGTGCTCTGCAATAAAAATGAATAACGTCTCTCAGTGAATTACACAATCTTTACCTTTATTCACTTCAAATAAGCTCAGGCAGAATATTATTCTTGCTATCAGAAAATCTCTTCATAAAAATTGGTAAAGCGATGGCGGCTCCGGTATCAATCAGTCTTCTTTTTATCTGTTGATCTTCATTTTTAGCGCATTTTTTATACCTATATTTTTTTAAAAAAATATATTGCACATATTTGGTGCGTAAATTATTTTCATTTTTTAATTTTTTTTTGATGAAAAAATTTACTTTTCACCTGCTTTTCGTCTCAAATATGCAAACGGAATAATTTTCTAAACGATTTATTCTCATTATTTCAAAAACCAAGTGTTCATCGAACGCTCTTTGGCGAGATAAATGCCCAATGAGATGTTTTATGCAGCAAATTTAGAGCTTCTCGCCTACCCAATTTAAGCCTGAATAGCATTCCTATGTGTATTCTTGCCTGACCTCAATTACTCTGGCCCAACATCACATTCATGGCTTCTATACATTACCCTCATCTACTGGCCCCGCTTGATCTAGGCTTCACCCAATTGCGTAACCGAACCATCATGGGTTCTATGCATACAGGCCTGGAGGACCGATTTTATAATTACCCGAAACTAGCCGCGTATTTCAGGGAAAGGGCGCGTGGTGGCGTTGGCTTGATCGTTACCGGCGGTATTTCGCCAAATCGACGCGGCTGGTTATTGCCGTTTGGCGGGACAATGAATAGCCTGGGCGATATTTGGAATCATCGCAAGGTGACTAGCGCCGTGCATGAGGAAGGCGGCAAGATCGTGATGCAAATTTTGCATTCTGGCCGTTATGGTTATCAGCCATTTGTCGTATCGGCATCGGCAAAAAAATCACCGATTTCGATGTTTAAGCCGAAAGCCTTAACTGAATCTGGCATAGAAAGCACGATACGCGACTATGTGCGCTGCGCCAGGCTGGCACAAAAATCGGGTTACGATGGGGTAGAGATTATGGGTAGCGAAGGCTATCTGCTGAATCAATTTTTATGCGCGCGTACCAATCTGAGGCAGGATCGCTGGGGTGGCTCAATTGAAAACCGCATGCGCCTGCCGGTCGACATCGTGCGGCGGGTGCGGGCGGCGGTGGGCAAAAATTTCATCATTATGTATCGCCACTCGATTCTCGATCTGGTCGAGGGCGGTAATAGTTGGGATGAAGTGGTCACGGTAGCGCAGGCGCTCGAGCAAGCTGGCGTGACTATCCTCAACACCGGCATCGGCTGGCATGAAGCACGGGTGCCGACCATCGTCACCTCGGTGCCGCGTGCGGCATTTGCCAGCGTCGCCAGGCGTTTGAAGCAAGCGGTCTCTATCCCTGTCGTGGCGTCAAATCGTATCAATATGCCGGATCAGGCGGAAGCGATCATCGCCAATGGTGATGCAGATATGGTGTCGATGGCACGTCCATTCCTGGCCGACCCTGAGTTCGTGAATAAAGCAGCCAGTGGCCGTGCAGATGAAATCAATACTTGCATCGCCTGTAATCAGGCCTGCCTTGATCATACTTTTGCCAATAAACGCGCCTCTTGTCTGGTGAATCCGCGTGCAGCCCATGAGACCGAACTTCACTATCTAAAAACCGCCAAGCGCAAGAAAGTCGCCGTGGTCGGTGCCGGGCCAGCCGGTTTGGCGGCGGCAACGGTTGCCGCTGAGTGTGGTCATGACGTGACTCTGTTTGACAGTAACCAGAAGATCGGCGGCCAGTTTAATATCGCCATGCAAGTCCCTGGCAAGGAAGAATTTGCCGAAACCATGCGTTACTTTAGCCGCAGACTGGAAATTACCGGTGTTCAGCTGCAACTGGGGCAACGCGTCACACGCGAAGAGTTGCTGACGCAAGGTTTTGATGACATCATCGTTGCCACGGGTATCGCACCACGCTCACCCAATATTAAGGGAGTCGACCATCCCAAGGTCTTGTCTTATCTGGATGTATTGCTGCATAAAAAAACGGTAGGGAAACGCGTGGCGATCATCGGTGCGGGAGGCATAGGTTTTGATGTCGCCGAGTACCTGCTACATGACCCCAGTACATCATTGCCGATACCGCTGGCGCACTGGTTTGCCGAATGGGGCGTTGATCCGCAAGCGCAGAAAAATGGCGGCCTTATCGCGCCCGCGGCAGCGCACCCGTTCCGCCAGATCTATCTGCTGCAGCGCAAGGAAACTAAAGTCGGTGCCGGATTGGGCAAAACCTCAGGCTGGGTGCATCGCGCCACTTTGCAACGGAATAACGTAGAAATGCTGGCAGGAGTGGAATACCAGCGCATTGACGATCAGGGTTTGCATATCATGATCAATGGTGAAACACGCGTACTGGAAGTAGATAACGTGATTTTGTGCGCCGGCCAGGAATCGTTGACTGAGCTGATGCCGGATCAATCCAGCGAGAATGGCAAAAACAGCACTCCGCGTTTTCATAAAATTGGTGGCGCAGCACTGGCATCGGAACTTGATGCCAAGCGCGCGATACGGGAAGGCGCAGAACTGGCGGCATCACTTTAGATATACCGACAATAAAAAAGCCAGTCAGTTGACTGGCTTTTTTATTGACAAGGCTCAGCTTATTTTGCCGAGGCTTCCGCAGAAGCGGCGGCTGCCTTGACTTCAGGTTCCTTGAACTTGGCACCACCGGCATTGGCCAGATGCACTACGGCACGGGCAACTTCGACATCATCCAAATCAGGATTACCGCCTTTAGCAGGCATGGCGTTTAAACCACCAATGGCATGAGCCAATACCTTGTCATAGCCTTGCGCAATACGCGGGCCCCAAGCTGCGGCGTCAGCAAATTTTGGCGAACCAGCTGCACCAGTATCATGGCAGGCGGAACATACCATTTTGTAGACGGCTTCGCCAGATTGCAAAACTTTAGGGCCGCTGGCATCTTTAAAGGTATAACCCTCGTTTGCTACCGGGCTAATACGCGCAACGATCGCTTCAGGCGTTTGCGCGGAAGAACCAGCGCCGACCTTTTGGCCATTCGAGACATACTGTATCAACAAGACAATAATAATAATCGGAACCAATAATCCTGCGAGAACGGCAACAATCAGTTGCCCTGGTGTCTTGATCGGTGATTCGTGTTGATCGTGTGCGTCGCTCATAGTTTCCTCGTTGCAATAATATAGTGTGACGGGTTGCTGGCCGCTCCATCCATAGAGCAAAGCACCAAACCCTTGATTATAGAGGTAAAGCTGCTGATTTGGAACGAAAAAGCGACTAGCTAGCGACAAGATTCCTGCAAAAACACCCTGAACCGCGACAATTTAACGGGAATACAAAACAAGATCACCGCGAATTTTGCAAAATTTCCCTGAATGTCACTTAAATTATGCGTGCCTGCATGAGCTAATCTGCCCCGCACCAATTTTTATATTTGAAAAACAGGAGGGAAGTCTTCGCATGACTTAGCTTAGCGCCAGAGCTAAGTAGCAGATAATGCGTCTTTCCACATGCAAACTCGCCCCTAAACAGCTACAATAGCGGTCTGCAAATCTTGCATACCCAAGCGGCCGTCTTCCAACGGATAGGATACGGGCCTCCGAAGCCCGCAATACAGGTTCGATTCCTGTCGGCCGCACCACCGGTTCATCGCAACACACCTCCTTCTATCGATACGGCTATTTGCTTTATAGCAAGCCGAAGCGTGACAATATCTTCAGGTATTCGAAAACAGCGTCAACTGCAGGCTCGGCACGATATCTGCCAAGCGCGTGCCCAACCCCAGCAAACGCACCGGCTGATTGCCGCGCAAATAGCCGGTTTCCAGCAAGCTGGCGAAGACCTGATCGTCCAGCATCGTGCCACGACATTCCACCGTAGTTTGATGAAAATCAGCGAAGCGAATTTTCACGTACAGTTTTTGTATGCAATGTTCGGCTTGGGCGCGCTGCATGCGCGCCTGCAATAAGGCATACAGGGCGGGTAACTCAGCCTGACAGGCCGCCAGATGAGGTAAATCGACGGCATAGGTTTCCTCGACGCTGACTGACTTACGTTCGGAAGACGCGACCACCTCGCGCCGGTCTATGCCGCGACATAACAGATACAGACTATTGCCAAGTTTGCCAAATTGCTGCAGCAGATCAGACAGCGACCAGCGCAGTAAATCTTGGCAGGTCTGGATGCCGAGTGCATGCAGTTTGGCGGCCGTGACTTTACCGACGCCAAACAGCCGTGCGACCGGCAGCACAGCAACAAAAGCGTCGACTTGCTGCGGCAAGATCACAAATAAGCCGTCAGGCTTGTTCCAGTCACTGGCAATTTTGGCGAGAAATTTATTCGGCGCGACACCAGCCGATGCGGTAATGCCTACCGTGGCCGCAATCCGTGCACGTATCTCTTGCGCAATCAGTGTGGCGCTGCCTTGGTGATGACTGGCATGGCTGACATCCAGATAAGCCTCATCCAGCGACAGGGGTTCTACTGCCTCAGTGTAATCACGATAAATAGCCAGAATCTGGCGTGAGGCAAGCCGATATTTTTCCATCGTGGGTGGCAGCACCACTAAATCGGGACAACGCCGTAGCGCTTGCGAAGTGGGCATGGCGGAATGCACGCCGTAACGCCGCGCCTCATAATTACAGGTCGCTACCACACCACGCTGGTCGGCTCTGCCGCCGACCGCCAGCGGCTGTCCGCGCAGGCGCGGATCATCACGCATCTCCACCGCAGCGTAAAAACAATCGCAATCACAATGAATAATTTTTCGAACAGATGGGTGCACAAGAATACCAGGCAAATAGATGCGTCATTTTAAATGATTCTCCATAAATACTGAACACATACACAGTGCCTCTATCCCTATTTCACAGGTATTTTTTGCTGCACCCCAGAATGACAAATCCGATGATTTACGTCACTATATGCACCAATAAACTCCATCAATTCTAGTTAAAAAAACGACAATGCCTCTCATGATGAAAACATTTTTTACGCTGTTGTGCAGTCTGTTCTGTACGGCCTGCTTCGCCAGCGCACCGTTAGCCTATGATGAAACAGCTGATGCCCAGGCGGAAATCAATAAGGCACTCAGCCAGGCAAACACCAGCAATAAAAAAGTCTTGCTGATCTTTGGTGCCAACTGGTGCAAGGATTGCCTGGAGTTAGACAAATCGATCAAAGGGCACAATGAAGCGCTGATCAAAAACAAGTTTGTCCTTGTCAAAGTGGATGTCGGTCAATTTGATAAAAATTTATCTATCGCCAATGCCTACGGTAACCCGATTAAAAAAGGGATTCCGGCAGCGGTCGTGCTCAAGCCCGACAATAGCCTGTTGTATGCAAGTAAAGCAGGCGAATTGTCGAACGCCCGCAGAATGAGCGATCAGGGTATTGCCGACTTCTTTCAACAGATCATCACCGACCATCCTTAAGTGACAGGCCATCATGTCCAACAACCCCCACGAGGTATTGATTGCCAGCGATGATGCCTCTTCCTTCATGGCCAAGCCGGGCACAACCCATCGCGGCGATGGCGATGTGCGCCTACTCTTGGACGCAATAGGTGAGGGACTGTGGGACTGGAACCTGTTAACTGGAGAGATAATTTTTTCGCCCGGCTATCAACGCCTGCTGGGTTATAGCGGCGACCAATTCGGTCATCATCTGGATGAATGGATCAAACGTGTGCATCCGGATGATGCCGAGCACGCCATGCAGGTAATGCAATCATGCGCGGATGCCACTACCTCTCGCTTTGAAGATGAGCATCGCCTGTTGTGCTCGGATGGCAATTGGAAATGGGTACGCTCGCGCGGCGCAGTAGTAGAACGCGGTACCGATGGTCGCCCGGCGCGCTTGCTGGGCGTGATTACCGCGATCACGCAAGACCGTGCGCCCAGCGCGCAACTGACAAAAAACCATGCATTGCTAGCGAACTTTTCCCAACATTTACGAAACGTTTTTTTCTACCAATTTCAAGCCTTTCCGGACGGAACATCTTGTTTTCCGTACGCCAGCGAGGCAATCATTGCCTTGTACGGGGTCGATCCTGAGCAGGTCAAAACAGATGCCTCCGTTATTTTTAATCTGATTCATCCAGATGATCTCGAGAGGCTCCGGTCTGCCATCCGGCTATCAGCGGCAACTTTGCAGACGTGGCATCAGGAATACCGCATAAAAACAGCCGCCGGCGAACGCTGGCTAACAGGCGATGCGCATCCTGAATTACTGGCCGATGGCAGCGTGCTGTGGCACGGTTTCCTGATCGACATCAGTGAACGCAAACGGATAGAACAAAAATTGAGTTCGGCTGACCAACAAATGCAGTTGATCTTGAAGGCGTCGAATCAAGGCGTATTTGATTTTAACGTACAAACAGGTGAAGGCAATTTTAGCGCCGAGTACGCGCGCATGCTGGGTCTGGCACCCGAAGATTTTCTCGACGCCAAAAAATTCTGGAATTTTTTCTGGAATGAAAGCATCCACCCTGACGATGTAGCGGGACTAAAACAAGCATATCAGGCCCACTTTACTTCCGGCGGTGCGACTGAATACAAAGCCGAATTTCGCCAACGCACCACATCCGGTGAATGGCGCTGGATCATGTCCCTGGGGCGGGTAGTCGAGTGGGATCAGCAGGGGCGGGCACTGCGTATGGTGGGGACGCACACTGACATTAGCGGGCTGAAACGCGCAGAGCAAGCCGCACGTCATCATGAAGAACTGCTCAGCGCCAGCAAAGAGCGCTACAAACAATTGGCCAATGAATTGGACATCCTGGTATCGAATGCCCCGGTAGGTATCATGTTTGTCAGTGATGGCAACATCGTCCGCGCCAACAAAACTTTGGCCGAGTTATGCAATTTTTCTGACGCCAAAGCGATGATAGGAATTAAGTCGACCTTTCTGTATCAAGATGAAGCCGACTACCGCGCATTCACCGCACTAGTTATCCCCAAATTGCTTGCGGACGAATCGGTGGAACTGGAGTGGTTAGTCAAACGCATTGATGGCAGCTCCTTTATGGCGCGTATTGCAGGAAGAGCCTTACCCTCAGAGCAGTATGTCCGTGGCGCCGTCTGGATGATGGAAGATATTACCGCACAGCGCCATACGCTCGATGCCTTGAAACAAAGCGAACAGCGCTTGCAAAGATTAATGAATTCCAATCTGGTTGGCATTGCGCAAGGCGTGGAAGATGCACGACTCAATGACGTGAATAAGGTTTTTGTTCAGCTGTGCGGTTACCCGCGTGCAGCGCTGATCGGCAATGAAAATGTCTGGGACTTATTATTGTCACCCCAGGATCTGGAGACCTTCAAACTGGCGTATGCCGAGTTGCTTGACACTGGCAGCACCGCCGCATTTGAGATGCAGCTGAAACACCATGACGGACATACCGTGCCGGTCTTGGTGGGACTGAGTTATCTCGAAAATTCGCACAGCGAATGGGTGATCTTCATGATGGATATCAGTGAAAGACACCGTATCAATCAATTGAAATCTGAATTTATCTCGGTAGTCAGCCATGAATTGCGTACACCACTGACCTCAATCCGCGGCTCGCTGAGTTTGCTGGAAGCGGGTGTCGGCGGTGAGTTGCCAGAAAAAGCGCAACACTTGATCAAGATTGCCCATAACAACAGCCGTCGCCTGGTGGGCTTGGTCAACGATATTCTTGACATGGAAAAACTGGCCAGCGGGAAAATGTCCTTTAAAACCGAACGGGTCGATTTAGTTCATCTGCTGGAACAGGCCATAGAAGCAAATGTGGCGTATGCGCTTGCGCTGAATGTCAGCCTGCGCTTGGTTCATCACCCTGAGCGTGCCTGGGTCGTGGCGGCCCCTGATCGCCTGATGCAAGTGCTGGCTAACTTGCTGTCGAACGCGGCCAAATTCTCGCCCAAAGGTGAAACCGTTAGACTGGAAATTCGCCCTTACCTGGAACGAGGAAAAGCGCATTACAAGGTGGAGGTAACGGATCTTGGGCTGGGTATACCTGCCTCATTTCAAACCCGCATTTTCGAACCTTTCACGCAGGCAGATGGGACCGACACCCGTCAGCAAGGCGGTACCGGGTTAGGGCTTTCCATCAGTAAAACTTTAATTGAAAAAATGCACGGACAACTGGGCTTCGTGACTGCCGAGGGCCAAGGCACGACGTTCTGGTTCACCTTTGAAGCGGCAGAATAATGTCACGCCGTAAAAAATAGTACGCTCTCTGCTATGTTTGCCTGGCTAAGCAATACGCGGATGGCGTCAATGAGGTCCAGCGCTTGAACGCACGCCGGAAGCTGCGCGCATCGGCGTAATCGAGTTGCTCTGCTACCCGTTCATTACTGTGGCCCGCCAGCAGAAAACGCTTAGCACGCTCCATCCTGACGCTCTCGGCGATATGAAAATACGAAGCGCCTTCACGTGCCAGCAGGCGGTGCAAAGAACGCGGGCTAATACCCAGCGCACTGGCCATCTCCGCTACACTGCGGCATTCACATTGCATCGTCACCAGCAGTCGTACCAGACTTTGCTTACCCAGCACACCGATGCTGGCGAGCTCCTGATCGCAGGTATGACGTGACAGGGTAACAACCAAGGCATTTTGCGGATCGGGCGTCGTCTGATGCGCTAACGCGACATCCAGCATCGTGCTGGCAAAGACTATTTGACTCACATCCGCGCCATAAATCACCGGACAGGCAAAAAACGCCTCCGCCGCCGAACGGCTGCCATACAGATTGCCGCGCAACTCGACCCGCTCGGGCTGCAAGTGCTGGCAAGGTAAATGGCGTGCCGCATTGAGCGCCGTTGCCAGATGGTCGAGATCAAGAAAATCCTGCAGTTCGCGGTCGTCAAACAAGGCATGCGACACCAGCCTGGATTGTTGCGCGCCGATCTCCAGCTCGAGCTGCAACATGGAGCCAGCGATCAGTTGATATTCCAGGCCAAACGCCAGCGCCTTGCCCAGGCTAGGCAGTGCCAGCATGCCCTGCCCCATTTCTCCCAGTGCCGCCAGCGATTTACGGCTGCCCGACAAGATGCCCAGATCGGCGCCGCCTATGTGTCTGGCTAACAACAAACTTTCCCTGGCCTGCATATAATTGATACGCGCCGTCGCGCTTGGCTGGCCACTTTCATCGACAGAAAAAGCGGGAAACATCTCGCGCAAACGCCAGTTTTGCTCACGCCCAAGCGCGAACAAGCCGCTGAACGGATGGACCGGGAAAATCGCGTCTTGCACCGAAAGTACCGATGGCAAGGGCTGTGCGGAATGTTGCATCATGATGAGGCTGGCAGTAAATGTCCTTATGTTAAAGGTGCGCGACCGCTAAGATGCGTTGACTACTACCGTAGCCAGTAGCGATAAGCAGCACCAATAATAATATACAGATGCACAGGGAGACGAGACATGAATGAAATAATTGCAGATTACATCGTGGTGGGTGGCGGCTCTGGCGGCTGCGCCGTGGCGGGCCGGCTGAGCGAAGACCCCAACACCAGCGTTACCGTACTGGAAGCGGGCGGCAATGGCGATAGCTGGCTGATCAAGACGCCGTTTGCGGTGGCGGCCATGCTGCCCACCAAAATCAATAACTGGGCCTTTGAAACCGTGCCGCAGCCGGGCTTAAATGGTCGCCGCGGCTACCAGCCGCGCGGCAAGGCGCTGGGCGGCTCGTCGACCATCAATGCCATGGCATATATCCGCGGCCACCGCTGGGATTACGATCATTGGGCCAGTCTGGGCAATACCGGCTGGTCGTTTGATGAAGTGCTGCCCTACTTCAAGCGCTCAGAAAACAATGCCACATTTGGCGCCCCGCTGCACGGCCAGGAGGGGCCCTTGCATGTCGGCGAATTGCGTTCGGACAACCCATTCCAGCAAATCTATCTGGCGGCGGCGAAACAAACCGGCTTCAAGATTAACCCCGACTTCAACGGTGAAGAGCAGGAAGGCGTCGGCATCTATCAAGTCACGCAACACGAGGGCGAGCGCTGGAGCGCGGCACGCGGCTACCTGCATCCGCATCGTGGCAAACGCCCCAATTTACGGGTAGAAACGGGCTGCCATGTGACGCGTATCGTGTTTGAAGGCAAGCGCGCCGTGGCGGTCGAATTTATCCAAAACGGCCAACAGCGCAGCCTGCGCGCCAAGCGCGAAATATTGCTGGCGGCCGGTGCATTTCAAAGCCCGCAATTGCTGATGCTGTCTGGTGTCGGCGATGCCAAAGCCTTGCAAGCGCTGGGGATTCCGGTCGTGCACGACTTGCCCGGTGTCGGGCAGAACTTGCAAGACCATCCTGATTTTGTTTTCAAGTACCGCGCCAAGAGCCTCGATTTGCTCGGCGTCTCGCTGGGCGGCAGCCTGCGTCTGGGACGCGAACTGTGGCGCTACCAAAGCAAGCGGCGCGGCATGATCACCTCGAATGGCGCAGAAGGTGGCGCCTTCCTGAAAACCGACCCCTCCTTGCCTATGCCGGATATCCAGTTGCATTTTGTCATTGCGATGATCGATGACCATGCGCGCAAGCTGCACCTGGGGCACGGCTATTCTTGCCACGTGTGTCTGTTGCGCCCGAAGAGTATCGGTGAAGTCACGCTCGCCAGTGCCGACCCGCTGGCCGCGCCGCTGATCAATCCGCGCTTTCTCGAGCATCCGGACGATATCGAGAACATGGTCAAGGCCTTCAAGCTGACGCGCAAACTGATGGATGCCCCCGCCCTGCTGGCCGTGCGCGACAGCGAGTACCGCACTGCCGACGTACACAGCGATGACGAGATCCGCGCTGCCCTGCGTCAATATAGTGACACGGTGTATCACCCGGTCGGTACCTGCAAGATGGGCATCGATGCGATGGCCGTGGTCGACCCATCACTACGGGTACACGGGCTGCAAGGGATACGGGTGGTAGACGCCTCGATCATGCCAACCTTGATTGGCGGCAACACCAATGCGCCGAGCATGATGATAGGGGAAAAGGCGGCAGACTTGATCCGCGCCGGCAGCTAAGGCAATTTCAAAATGGCACCCGGCCAGCGCGCATAGCCCATGCGGGTTTCGAGCCAGTCTGGCCTGCAAGGCGCATGGGCTATGCGTGAGCGAGGGGGTGCCAGTTTGAATTTATTACATTAAAACGGCACGACCTGGCGGGCCAGCGCCACTGCCAGAATGTAGCCGAACACCGCAATGGCCGCGACAAACGCCACCGCCCGGCTGGCCGGCGTTTTGCCGCGTTTCAGCGCAATCGTGCCCAGCACGATATACGCCAGCAGCGCCAGCAGCTTGGCGGTCAGCCAGTTTTGCTGGAACGGATACTGGCCGCTCCAGTACGCCATGGTTAAGGCACTGGCTAGCAAGATGGTATCGACCAGATGCGGCACGATGCGTACCCAGCGCTGTTGCAGCATGGCCGAGCCGCGCATTTTCCAGAGGCCGCGGACGATAAAAAAACTGCCGCTGATGACAGCGCTGGTGATGTGTAGATGTTTTACCGCCAGATAACTCAACATAATGGTGTGCCTGCCTTGGTGTGTTGCCCCTAGTCGCGGGGATTTTTTCTAAACGCCAGCCAGCCAGCGATGACGGTGAAGGTGGCGACGATGGCGGCCACGATCCAGAAGCCGTATTCGTGCTGCGCCAGCGGGATGCCGCCGACATTCATGCCGAGTAAACCGGCAATGATATTGATCGGCAACGCCAGCACGGTCACGATGGTCAGCACAAACAGCGAGCGGTTATTTTGCTCGTTGACGCTGGCGGCGATTTCTTCCTGCAATAAT
This sequence comes from Undibacterium sp., assembly GCF_030651495.1. Lineage (GTDB taxonomy): Bacteria > Pseudomonadota > Gammaproteobacteria > Burkholderiales > Burkholderiaceae_D > Undibacterium. The sequence goes on along the minus strand of NZ_JAUSFI010000021.1, from coordinate 22,527 downwards.
TTAATCCGCTCTTGCAGCGACGCCATGTCGCTCAGCACTACCGCAAATTCTTCGGTCGACTGGCGTAGCTCCTGCACATCGCTCGTGGCAACCCACGCCGGCGGGCTGTGCAACAGGCGAAATAAGGCAGCCGGTTCGGGTGCCAGCAACCGTTGCAAACGTACCAGCACGCGCCGCAGTTCACCCAGATTGGCGCGCTTGTGATTGAGCCTGTCAGCCAGCAGGTGATCTTCAATATCATCGACTTTTTTGATCGCCTTGCGCACGATACCGAGCAAGACATCGGCCTGATCGCGCAGCAAGTGGGTTAACAATTCGGTCGGCGAGTGAAAAACTTCAGCATGATTGACCGCATTGCGCAATCGATCCACCGCTTGCAAAGGCGTGCGGCGCGCGCTGATCATGATGTTGCTGGTCACGCTGAGCCACAGCGTGGCAATATCGGATGCCTCAAAGGTAAAATCATGCAGCACGTCATTGACCACCGCAATCAGGCACTGATCGGCATGCTCGATACGCGTGGAGCGCGAACCTTCGTGCAGGGTTTCGTAAAACTCTTCGGGTAAATCGGCATGTTCATGCAGCCATTTTTCAGCCGCGACATTTGACAGATTGAAATGCAGCCAGATGAAGGAATCGTCATTGCGCTCTTGACGATTTTGCAGCCATTGCAAGGCTTCTTTGGTGTGGATCGCCTGCCCGGCCTGATCGCGCGCAAAGACATAGCCGCAAATCAAGCCAGACTGATCGGAGCCATACGATAAATGATCTGTTTGCATCTGTATTCCCGACAAAAAACTTGCCCGTATTGTAAGCCAGAGTGGCGCTTAAAAGCGTTTGACTTTCTGTTCAGCAAGGGGTTAAATCATAAGAATTAATTCACCGTCGTTGATCATCGTTCGCCACCGCAAGGTTTGCCATGCGCACCGGTTTAATTGCCCTCACACTGAGCTGTTTTGTTTGCCTGCATGCCAGCAGCCAAACGTTGACACTGGTGACTGAAGATTATCCGCCGTTCAATATTGTCCATCCCAAGACTGGCGCCATCACAGGTATTGCCACCGAGAAAGTGCGTGAACTCATGCGCCGCAGCGCGCAAACCTACTCGCTGAACGCCTACCCGTGGGCCAGAGCATTTCAGATGGCACGCATCGATGCCAATACCTGCGTCTTCTCGACCGCCCGTACCCCGGAACGGGAAGCCATGTTCAAGTGGATAGGGCCACTGGTAAAAAATAACTGGGTTATCTTTGGCCGGGCCGGCGATAGCCGCAAGCCCCAATCGCTGGAAGACTTACGCCCTTACGTGATGGGCACTTACCGTAACGATGCCATAGGAGAGTTTTTAACCTTAAAGGGTTTCAAAACGGAGCTTGCCAATACCGACAGTGATAATCCACAGAAGCTGCTGTACGGCCGCTTCGACTTTTGGGCCACCGGCGAATTGCTCGGCAATACGATACTAAAAAACCAGAATTTGGGCAAAAAAATTGTCCCGCTATTCCAGTTCCATCAATCCGACATGTATCTGGCATGCCACCCCGAGATGGCGCAGGAACGCATCGAGCGCTACAACCAGCTACTCAAACAGATGGAACTGGACGGCAGCGTCGCAAAGATTGAGAAAAAGTATAAATAAATTAATTTCCCGCCAACACCCGCAAAGTCTGCGATCCCGACCATGACATGCCCGGGCCCAGTTGGATAGGATGCATGATCGCCGCCGCTTCTACGCACAACATGTGCGCATAGCCTTGCGGCTCCAGGTCGCTCAGGCTAGCGCCTTTTTCTGCACCCGGGTTCCAGATCACGGCGTCCGGGAAACCGCTTTGGCTGATGTGCAGCGTCTGCTGCGGCTGGCGCACTTCCAGTGGCATCGCCACATCGGCATAGATCCGGTCGATCTCGCCACGGATGCTGAGATCGGCACCGGTTTCCAGGCAATCGCTGACCCCGCTGACGCTATCCCGATAGCGCAAGCCAGTCAGGCCATGGACTCGCACACCGGCGATCTGCGCCACCGCGCAATACGTGTGCAGCGCGCAGGTAAAACTCAATGCGGTATCGCCATGATTGACGACGCTGAAATCGATGTGCAGCGTATCGGCGGCGATCGTCACCATCAGCTCGGCGCGGAACACATACGGCCAAATTTGCAGGCGGGCAATATTTTCTTGCAGCTCAAAGACGGCTTGCGCCGCCCCTGTTTCAGTCTGGCCAGAACGCAGCAAACGCCATACCGCCGTGCGCGCAAAACCATGCTTGGGCAAGGTGCCCACGCCGGCAAATTGCGGAAAAATGACCGGTACGCCGCCGCGTATCGCCACACCTTCGCGCAACACGGTGGTCTGGCTCAAAAACAGTTGTTCCTTGCCACCGGCAGGTATCCATGAACACAGATGTGCCCCCTGCGTATACATGCTGGCGGTGGCACCATCGCGACTGTTGAGTAAAACCTGATCCATCTATTTTATCCTTGCATTGGTGGCGGTTTACTTGTGCATCCGGTACGCATGGCGCAGCACCAGCCGGCTAGTTGCGATCAGGGGATTTAAGCCCAGGATCAGTTGCATCAGCACATGTTGCGGCAATATCCAGATTTGCCCGCGCGGCACAGCGGCCTGGGTGGTGGCGCTGATGATAGGCGCGATCCATTCCGCTTCCGGCGTGACATCGAGTAACACATCGCCGTCAGAATTGGTATGCAGGTAGATCTCGCCGCCGTGCGCCAGCGTGAAACACACGCCATGCCCGACACTGGGCTGGCTGCCTATCGCCTCTTGCAGTTCGCGGTTATGCAGGTCCATCCAGGCTTCGACTTCCAGGCCGGTTTCCAGCGAGACCCAGGGATGTTCGGGCGTGCTTATCGCGTCTTTCATCATTTGATCCGCCGTACTGGTACGCCCTGCTTTTGCAAGACATCGATGATGCTGTTGGCCCCAACCAGATGGCCCGCACCGACGACGACAAAAGCCTTGCTGCCATCGGCCAGCAGCTGGCTGATTTTTTGCGTCATCCCGACATTCCTGTCATCGAGCAGCAGCTTCATGAGCTTTTGTGAACCCGCATCTTTATTCGCCGATTCCTGGAAAATTTTTGCCAGCGCGGCGGCATCCCCTGATTTCCAGGCGGCGATCATCGCCCCGGTTTCACGCAGGGCTTCACCTTGAGTAAACGCGTCTAAGGTTTGCTTCAGCAGGGCGTCGCCCTCTGCATCGCTGAGTCCGCCCAGCACACCGGCCTGAAACGCCAGGCTCTCTAGCTCGAAGAGTTTCTTTTGATCCGTTTTTGCGCGCTCGATGAAATGCAGATCGATCCCATACGCCGGGTCGTAGCCTTGCTGCGCAAAAGCACCGACGGTTAATCCTATCGCAACGGCCGCGGGCTTGAAGTGCTGAAATTGCCCTGTTGCCGGGCCGGCGACGCTTTGCAGACTCTTCCAGGTTGCCGGGCTCAGATGCTGTTGCAAGCTATCCGGCGCGACATAACTCATCAATGGCAAGGCGTTTTTGCTTGCCACGGCATCGGTGACATCGGCTTCTACCGCGAGCACCTTGGCTTGCCGGTAAGCCGCTTCAACGACCTTAGGCAAAGGATAAAAATCGGCTTTTGCCAAGTGGATAGAGCCAAACAAATACACGGTATTGGTCGCTGACTTGATCTCCCAGAGCAAGCCTTTGGCGGCGTGCGCTACGGGTATTTCAGTCGCCTGCGCCAAGCCCAGCAGCATCGCGCCGGCCAGCACCAGCCATCGGGCGGCGTGTTTTATAGCAAAGTTACTTAATCGCATTTCGTCGTTCTTATCAATAGAATGGATACTCAATTGCCTGCCGCTATACCCGACAGCTCAGGGCACTATCGTGGTAAACAGGTACACCGCAAAAATCACCAGCAATACCGCGCCCTGCAGCACCGTGGTACGGCCGGTCTGTAGCGCAATCACGCTGACAAATAAGGATAATCCCAGCAGCACGGTCGATTTCAGGTCGATGCCCAAGGTCAGCGTCATGCCGCTGACCAGAGACAATAAGGCCACCGCCGGGATAGTCAGGCCGATACTCGCCAGCGCCGAGCCGAATGCCAGATTCAGGCTAGTCTGCAAGCGGTTATTGCGCGCCGCCCGCAATGCCGCCAAGCCTTCGGGCAACAACACCACGGCAGCGATGATCACGCCGACCAGCGCCTTGGGTGCGCCCATCGCCGCCACCGCCGATTCGATATCCGGGGCCAGTTTTTTGGCCAGCAGCACCACCGCGACCAGACACGCCACCAGCAAGCCGGCACTCAGCGCGGCGATAGCGCCACTGGGCGGAACGGCATGCGCATCGGCATCGGCGCTGGCCTGGGGCGGCAAAAAATAATCCCGGTGCCGCACCGTCTGTACCAGGACAAAAGTCAGGTATAGCACCAGCGACACCACCGCGATAAACGCTAGCTGGCTGCGGTTATACACCGGCCCGGCGATGCTCACCGTGTAGTTGGGCAAGATCAGGGTCAGCACCGTGATGGCCGCCAAGGTCGTCAGCGAGGCGCTGACACCATCGAGGCCAAATTTTTGCTCGCCATGCCGCGCCCCGCCGACCAGCAGGCAGATGCCGACGATGCCATTAAGAATAATCATGACCGCGGCAAACACGGTATCGCGCGCCAGCGCCGTGGTCTCGGGCCCGCCCGACATCATCAGCGAAACGATCAGCGCCACTTCGATCAGGGTCACCGCCACCGCCAGCACCAGCGTGCCAAACGGTTCGCCGACCTTATGCGCCACCACTTCGGCATGGTGCACCGCCGCCAGCACGCCGCCCATCAGCCCCACGGCCAGCAGCGCGTGATAGGCGCCAGCAGAAAACCAGCCCGTCCCTGCAACCAATAGCCAGGCCAGCACCGGTGCAATCACGGTCCACCAGGGTAAGGGGAATTTATCCTTCATCGTCGGCACTTGTGTCTCCTCTTTCATATGACGCTTATTCCTTCGGCCGGCTCAGCAAAGCCTTCAGGTTTGCCAGCCGGTTTTGCGGCGTGATGACTTCATCTTCGGTCGGGATCGCGATGCCTTCATCGAGCTTCATCTCCTTGATAAAGCGCGAGACATCGCAGTGTACCGGGGCACCGGCGCGCTTGCGCTTTTTGCACCAGGTAATGTGCAGGCTGCGCTGGGCCCGCGTGATGCCTACGTACATCAGGCGGCGCTCTTCCTCTATGCGCGCGGCGATGGTTTCTACCGGCGCATCCGGGTCGCCTTTATGCGGCAGGATGCCCTCTTCCACCCCGACCAGAAATACATGCGGAAACTCTAACCCTTTCGAGGCGTGCAGGGTCGACATGCGCACCGCATCGGGCTCTTCGTCCTTGCCTTCCATCATCGTCATCAGGGCCACCATCTGGGTCAGGTCGAGCAGGCTGCGATGTTCATCGGTGCCTTCTTTGCCGCCGCTGCCCTTGGTTTTCAGCCACTGGGTAAAGTCGAGCACGTTTTGCCATTTGCCTTGCGCCGCCTTGTCGTCAAAACTGTCGTACAGGTAGCCTTCGTAATTGATTTCTTTCATCAATTCGTCGAGCAATTCGGTTGCGTGCCCTTCGCGGTGGGCATGCGCCTCGACTTGATTGATGAAGGTACAAAATTCGCGCAGCGGGCGCAACTGGCGCTCGCTCAGTTTGGCTTCGATGCCGCCCTTGAATACGGCGGCAAACAGCGAGCATTGCCACAGGCCAGAGAAAGCGCCGAGGATTTCCAGCGTGGCCTGGCCGACCCCGCGTTTCGGCGTGGTGATGGCGCGGATGAACGCCGGATCGTCATCTTCATTCGCGATCAGGCGCAGGTAAGAGATGATGTCCTTGATTTCGGCCTTGTCAAAAAAACTCTGGCCGCCGGAAATCGTATAAGAGATGCGCTCCTTGCGCAGCGCTTTCTCGATCACGCGGGCCTGGTGATTGCCGCGATACAAGATCGCGTAATCCGACCACTTGGCCTGGCGCTCGAAGCGGTGCGCAGAAATCATGATGGCGATCTGGTCCGCTTCCTGTTCATCGTCTTGCATGCCCAGCACCTTGACCGGATCGCCCAGGCCATGCTCGGACCAGAGCTTCTTGTCGAATAGCTTGGGGTTATTGCCGATCACCGAGTTGGCGGCCTGCAAGATGCGCGTGCTGGAACGGTAATTCTGTTCCAGCTTGATCAGTTTCAGATCAGGGAAATCCACCCCCAGCGTCTTCAGATTTTCGATGGTGGCGCCGCGCCAGGCGTAGATCGCCTGATCGTCGTCGCCCACCGCCGTAAACATCGGCTTCTTGCCGATGCCGGTGACCAGCAATTTGACCAGTTCATACTGGCAGGTATTGGTGTCCTGATACTCATCGACCAGCAGATAGCGCAGGCGGCGCTGCCATTTGTCGCGCACCTGTTCATTGGTACGAAACAGCTCTACCGGCAAGCGTATCAGGTCATCAAAATCGACCGCCTGATACGCCGACAGCGTAGCGACATAACTGCGGTAAATCCGCGCGGCGATGGCTTCGTCTTCATCCTTGGCTTGCTGCAAGGCCAGCTCAGGGTCGATCAGGCCATTCTTCCAGAGCGACATGGCCCCCTGGATGCGGCGTATCAATTGCTTGTCGGTGGTAATCGCCAGATCCTGCACCAGCGCAAAACAATCGTCGCTGTCCATGATCGAGAAACGGTCTTTCAAGCCCAGCGCGCGCGCTTCCTGGCGCAAGATCTTCACGCCCAGCGAGTGAAAGGTCGAGACCGTCAGTTGCTTGGCCTGGCGCGGCTCTTTCAATATTTTGGCGATACGCTCCTGCATCTCCAGCGCCGCCTTGTTGGTAAACGTCAGCGCCGCGATATGTTTGGGCTCGTAGCCATGCACCTCGATCAGGTTGGCGATCTTTTGCGTGATGACGCGCGTCTTGCCCGAGCCGGCACCGGCCAGCACCAGGCAGGGGCCGTCCATATAGTTAACTGCATCGCGTTGGGGTTGGTTCAGACCGTGGGACATGGGGAGGAAAGCCGGAGAGCATCCGAAAAAAACTTACAGGCGCTATTGTAACGTGAGTGCTTGCCGCGGCCGGATTTGCCAGCGCATGACCGGCAATAAAATTCATCAGGCATAGCCCGCTCACGCATATTCCATGCGGGTTTGCGAGGCGATGCCTTGGAGAACCGCATGGGATATGCGCGCTGGCGGCATGCCTGGTTTTATCTCGAAACGTGCCGGTCGTGCCGCCCTTTTTCTGTTCTGGCCGGCAGTGTGCGAACGGCTCCCTGCGGCGCTGATTTATTTGATGGCGACCACCATCGAGTCAGGCCCCACAAGATGTTCTACCCGTGTAGCAGAAAATCCCGCCTGCTTCATCCAGGACGTACAGTCACTGCCGGAAAAATCAAAGCCCCCAGGTGTCTCAATGAGCATATTGAGGCTAATCATCAATCCGAAGGCGTTTTTCGACCGGTCATCATCAATGATGGCTTCGTAGACAACGAGCGCACCGCCAACCGGTAAAGCGTCAAATGCCTTCCGTATCAGCATTTTTTTTGTCGGCAGATCCCAGTCGTGCAGAATATGCCCCATCAGCACCACATCGGCCTGCGGGATGTCTTGTTTAAAAAAATCACCCGGCGTAAACGTCAACCTCTCCGTGACACCGTTGGCCGAGGCGTATTCCTCAAAAATGGGCCCCACTTGCGGCAAGTCAAATCCACAGCCTTGGAGGTGGGGATTGATCAGCGCGATTTGTACGGCAAGATCACCTTGTGCCGTGCCGACATCAACAAAACTTTGATACTCCTTCCAGGGGAAGACGCCGGCGATGATCATATTGGCACCATGACTGATACCGGTCATGGCGCCCAGGAACTCCTTTAAGCGGGCGGGGTCGCCGTAAAGTGTTTCGAACAGTCCGGCAGTACCTGTCTTTGTTTCGTTTTGCGGTAATCCGGTACGAAGCGCCTCGGTAAGGTGGGCCCAGAACGGATAAAGGCGACGATTCGCCATCTCGAGCATTCCACCCACATAAAATGCTTTCTTGCGGTCGAGGAAAAGGTTGCTCTCTGGAGTATTGGCGTAAACATCCGCTTTTCGTTCCAGAAATCCAAGCGCCACAAGGGCATCGAGAAAGTCGCGGGCCGAGCGAGGGTGCAGGCCGAGCCGTGCGCTAAGGGCATCGAATGATTCCGGGCCTTCCGCCAGCTCAGTGAAAACGGCCATTTCGACAGCGCTCAAGAGGGTCTTTGATGCCCAAAATGCCATTCCCGTCTGGAGGATTTTTTCTGGACTGAGTTGTTCATTCATGGGTCTCTCCTTGCCGTTAAATACACACCACTCGTTGCACGCCCCCCACAAGCCCTGAACGGGGCAAGATTGTCTGCTGCCGAATGACTACCGCGGGCGCAAAAATACTTGAAACCAAAAAACCAAGCCGCAATCGATCGATAGCCGTATCAACGCCTGAAACCTTGCATTAAAACTGAGCATTCCTCTGCACTATAGGATGCTATTTCCACATTATCAATTCATCATTGACACGATATTTGGAAACTGGTCAGAACGCCGTTTGAATACCGCATCGGCGGCACCTACCTGCCACAATTTCCCCCGCGACCACCCCGCTCACGCATATCCCATGCGGGTTTTCAGCCACTCTGGCCTGTAGGCCGCATGGGACCTGCGTGTTGGGCCAGTGCCCTATTTAACGGGCGATCTGCTCTAGCTGCGGCGTGGACAGGTGCAGCAACTCGTAACCGATCTCGCCGTTGCCGGCTGGCGGCAGCTTGTCCCAGAGCGTGAAGCGGACGAATTCCCAGCTTTTTGGATCAATGCCACAGGCCACAAGAGACACGCCCGGCGTCTGCGCGATGGCGCGGGCTTCTTGCTGCAGGGCCTCCACCCATTGCTGCGGATCAATCTCGGCCGGCAGCGCGGCGCTCTGCCGCGTGGCACCCTGCGGCGGCGTGCCATAGGCCGCGCCGCGCAGCGTGCAGACGCCAAGCCAGCTCTGCACCTGAGGGCGGCCAAACGCGGCGACTACCGCGCCAAAACCGGCCCCGCCCCAGAGAAATTGGGCCATGGCATCAGGCTCTGACCACAGGTAAAACGGTGCATATTGGTTGATCAGCGAGCCGTGCACACCGCGCTCGCGGATCAGGTAGGCTTTCAAGCCGAGTCCGGCAAAGGCGTCGAGAAAATGTCCTTTTTCGGCCACGCGACGGCGGATGATCTGCATGTCGTAGTCGGCGGGAAGCGTGAAGGCATATTGCATGGCTAACATGGCGGTTCTCCTGGTGTGGGTCTGGTCTGTGCTTGACAGTGATTATGATCGGGTGAGACTATTTTTAAAATCAAAATTATTTGAATCAACCGTACTGGATTTTGGGACTATTTTTGGGGGCTATCTGATGCGCCGTGTGAACCTTGATCTGGATGTGCTGCGCAGCTTTACGCTCGGCATTGAGCTGGGCAGCTTTGCCAAGGCGGCCGAGCGCCTCGGGCGCTCGACTTCTGCCGTCAGCGCGCAGCTAAAAAAGCTCGAAGAGCAGGCCGGCACCGCGATTTTTATCAAGGCCGGGCGCGGCCTGGCACTGACCGGCGCGGGCGAAACCCTGCTGGCGTATGCGCGCCGCCTGCTGGAGCTCAATGACGAGGCGGTGACCGCAGTCCATGGCGTCATGGCCGCAGGCTGGGTCAGGATCGGGCTGCAACAGGATGTCAGCGAAACCCTGCTGCCAGCCGTACTCGGCCGTTTCGCACGCGCCCATCCACAGGTACGGGTCGAGGTCAGGGTGGCGCGCAATGCCGAATTGATGGAAAAAATTGCCCAGGGCCAGCTCGATCTGGCGCTGGCCTGGGATGACGGCGGGGCGACTGGGCATCAAGAGCGCATCGCCGAATTGCCCATGCACTGGATCGCCGCGCGCGATCCGCGCTGGCAGCGTAGCGGCAATGCGCCGGTGCAACTGGTCGCTTTCGACGACGCCTGCCGCTTCCGCAGCGCCGCCACTGCCGCGCTGGAGCGGGCCGGCACGGCGTGGCAGATCGCCTTCAGCAGCCCGAATTTAAGCGGGGTCTGGGCCGGTGTCGCGGCCGGCTTTGGCCTGACAGTTCGCACCCGGCTGGGGCTGCCGGCGCATTTGTGTGCCCTGAGTGATCAGCAAGATGGGTTGCCGGCCTTGTCATCGGTGGCGCTGGCGCTGTTTCGCAAGGATGCCGTCCCCGCTCCTGCGGCCGCGCTTCTGGGCGCTATTTTGCTGGAAGAAATGCGCCCCTTACTTTTCGATTACGCTACGGCGTAAACGGCAGCTCGCGCCGTGGGGCGAGCATTTGGCGGGCGGATTTGTCGCACCGGTCGCAATCTGCTGGCAGGGTGGCGCGGTGACGGGCAAAGTATCTGCATCATCAATCAAGAGGGAGCACATCATGATCAATCAAATTCTCGCCAACACACCGCGCTGGGTCTGGTTCTTGTTAGCCGCTTTGCTGTGGCTGGGCCTGAGCCAGACGCGCAGCCGTACCGCTACCCTGCAGCGGATCACGCTGATGCCACTGGCGATGACTGGGCTGTCGCTGTCCGGGACGCTAGCGGCCTTCGGTGCCGATCCGCAAGTCGTATTGGCCTGGCTGGTGGCGGTCGCCTTGATGGCCTTCTTGGTGCAGTCGCAGACATTGCCAGCAAGCACCCATTACGACCCGGCGACGCGCTTGTTTAGCTTGCCCGGCAGCTGGGTGCCGCTGCTGCTGATCATGGGTATTTTCATGACCAAGTATGTGGTGGGGGTGCTAACGGCGATGCAGCCTGCGCTCAGTCATGAGGCGGGTTTTCGCCTGGGGTTTGCGATCCTTTACGGTGCCTTCAGCGGGGTTTTTCTGGCCCGTGCCGTACGGCTCTGGCGTCTGGTTCTGTCGGCAGGCAAGGGCGCGGTGCAGCCAGAGATACAGCCGGCGATACAAGCCCGATAAGACGCAAATCACAAAGAATCTGGCTCGGCGGGTGTTGGCGCTGAGCCGCTTTTTTGCGCATTATTGTGGACAAGCGTGCCATTGATCGTGTGCTGCCACCTTTGCTTCACAGCTGCTTCGTTGACTGTTGACGAATGCGGCGGTGCATGTCTCGCTTGAGGTGTAGTTGCCCTTGCCCAAATACCAGGGGACAGCATAGTCTGTGGCGGATTTGGCATTGCTCAGCAGATAGGAGGCCAAGCCAGTTATCGAGTGCGAGGCGGCATTGGGAAAGCGAACTTCCTGGATGTGCCGTTCCGGGGGAAGAAAGGTCTTGTGAAAGATTCTTAAATTCGCGAGTACTTCGTATGCGTCATAGACGCGAAAGATTCTGGGTTCGCCGTTCAGTTCGCCGGCACTGCATTGGCATGCCGACACTTGATTCGCCAGCGGCTGATCCGCAAAGCCGGTGACCGAACTGGGATCAAACACGAGGGCTTGGGTGACCTTATCCGGATAGGAATACAAGACATGTTGCGCCAGGCCGCCACCAAGCGAATGACCTGTTGTGTAGAACCGGGTGGCCTTCCCGGGTTTTTCAGGAAACCGCTCGAACACGCGCTGGACGGCCATTCTGGCCCGGGAGTATTGATCTTCCATGGGCAGGAATCGCGTAAGCCAGTGAAGATTGCCGTATAGCCAGTCCTTGAAGCCCCACGTCCCTCTAAACGCGACAACGACGTGTCTGGTGTCAGACTCCAACGTCCAGACGCGGAAAAATAAACCCACATTGTCTTCGCATGGCGGTACCCACTGGACATCCTTGACCTCTTGCCATCCTCTGGCCAAAAGCGCCGATTCGAGTGTTGTACGCTCTTTATCCGCTATCTTCGGACCGGTATTGCCACAGTTCGCATCCTCGGCGTAGGCGAGAGCAGACATGGCGGCATACGGGGCGAAACGATTGGAAGCCGCCGGAAGATCCGCCAGTAGCATGCGGAAGTGTGAAGACCGTATCCGAGGTTCGTTTTCGCCGAGAACTTTGCCACCGCAGTCTTCGATGTCAAGATGCGTGCAGCCCTGGAGGAGACTTAACAGCACCACCAGGCCGACTCGACCCGATGCCCGACATGACCGTGAAATTCGCTTTCTCATTCTGACTCTCCGCAGAGGTTGACGGTGTTGCGGGCCAAGTGCGGAACACCTGGTGACGCCCAATGAAGGTAAGCAGTGTTTTTAAGATCGACGCCCGAGATTGATTGACTGATTGAAAACTATCAACGCGTTTGAACTATAGGTAAACAACCAACCATTGTCAATTAGTTCATTTTTATCCAATTTTGTGAGGAACTGCCGCCCCGCTTTTGGCCAAACCCGCCATTCAAGAATAAAAAAACCAGGTTTCATGCTGCATTTGAAAACGCAAACGGCTGGCACACGAATGCGATGCCTCAGCCGTATGTGAAGCAATGGCATATACTTAACATGCAGCCCTGCGCAAATAGGGCTGCTTTAAGGCAAAACTGCCAGGCTAAGACTTGAACTTGATTTTTTCGTTTTTGGTCTCGCTGCATGCGGCCATCTGCCGCTTACCTATCAGGAGTAAGTATGAATTCTGATCCGCTCACTGATCCAACACAAGATGAATGGCTCATCGATGACGATGTCGCTGAGATTACCGCCGCGCAAGAGCCTTGGCGCATCCTGATTGTGGATGATGATGTCGATGTTCACGTCGTGACTAAATTTTCTTTGCGCAACGTGACGTTTAAAGGACGCCCGCTGATTTTTTTTCATGCGTACAGCGGCAAGGAGGGCTTGAGCCTGATGCGCACGACACCCGATGTGGCGCTGGTGCTGCTCGATGTGGTGATGGAGACCGATCATGCCGGCCTGATCCTGGCGCGGCAAATCCGTGGAGAACTGGGCAATCAGGTGGCAAGAATCGTGTTACGCACCGGCCAATCCGGGCAAGCGCTGGAACAAAGTGTCATCGTCGATTACGATATCAATGATTACCGCACCAAGAGTGACCTGACGACGCAAAAATTGTTTACTACGGTGATCTCTTCGCTGCGCTCGTATGACAGCATACTGACGGCCACGCGCAGTCAGGATGCGCTGAAAATCGCCCTGGCTAAAATCAAAGAGCTGCGCGCAGCCCTGGATCAGCACACGGTGCTATCGGTCACCGATGAGGAGGGAAATATGGTGCATGTCAACGACCAATTTTGCGCCCTGTCTCACTATCCGCGGGAGGAATTGATGGGCAAGAATCATCGTTTTCTGATTTCTGCCCATCACAGTAAAGAATTTCTACAGACGATGTGGGACAGCCTGAAGCAGGGCACGACCTGGCAAGGCGATCTGCAATATCGCGCCAGGGACGGCAGTTTATTTTGGCTCACGACCAGCATCATCCCTGTGCTCAATCCGCAAGGAAAACCGTATCATTATCTGGCGATTTACAGCGCGATAACGGAACAAAAACCGCCAGGGCAGGCGGCATAAAACGGCATCCATCGCTGATGAGTTTTTTGCCGGATAGCCAGCCAGTTGATCCGGGTTTTGGTTTTGGCTGCGCTGTTAACAGGTAGTAGCCAGCGTCACAAATGCTAAGCTCGCCATAGAAGGGCTTTAAAAAAGGGCTTTAAAACGGAGCACCCATGTCAGACCCAATGCGTTTTTACTACCAAGGCCAGGTTCAGGTCGTGGATGATGTCGCGCCTACACGCACAATTTTGCAGCATTTGCGCGAAGACCGCCATTGCACTGGTACCAAGGAAGGCTGCGCCGAGGGCGATTGTGGCGCCTGCACCGTGGTGATCGGCGCGATAAGGCATGGCCAACTGGAGTTGACATCGGTTAATTCCTGCATCCAGTTCATGCCTACGCTGGACGGCAAGGCGCTATTCACGGTAGAAGATCTGAAGCAGCCCGACGGCACCCTACACCCGGTACAGCAAGCACTGGTCGAATGTCACGGTTCACAATGCGGTTTCTGCACGCCCGGTTTCGCGATGTCCCTGTGGAGCCTGTATCTGAAAAAAGAGCAGAAAACTGGCGCACCGTGGCGCAAGGAAATCGACGAAACTTTGTCTGGCAATCTGTGCCGCTGCACTGGCTACCGTCCGATCATCGATGCCGCCAGGCGCATGGGTGAATTGCCTGAAGTGACATTGGATCAGGCTGCACTGGCCAGCGTTTTACACGATTTGCAGCGCAGCGAGATGTTCATTTACGAACGTGATGGCCAGGCCTTCTACGCCCCGCGCACGCTGGCGCAATTGATCAAAATACGCACCGTCAAACCGAATGCCTGCCTCTTGTCCGGTGCGACCGATGTCGGCCTGTGGGTCACCAAACAGATGCGCGATCTGGGCGACATCATTTACCTGCGTGAAGTGGCAGAGCTCAACACCATCGTTGAACGTCATGGCAAGATCGAGATAGGTGCCGGCGTCTCGCTGAACGATGCCTATGCAGCGGTATGCCGTCATTACAAGGATGAACTGACAGAAATGTGGCAGCGCTTTGCGTCTTTACCGATCCGTCATATCGGCACGCTCGGCGGCAACATCGCAAATGGCTCACCGATTGGTGATTCTGCCCCCTGGATGATTGCGCTCGGAGCAGAAATCGTCTTGCGCAGCAGCCTTGGCCAGCGCGTGATCTTGCTGGAAGATTTTTATCTGGATTACATGAAGACAGCGTTGCAGCCGGGCGAATTCGTCGAAGCGGTGCATATTCCCTTGCCGCGGGCGGCAGTGCAGTTCCGTACTTACAAACTGGCCAAACGATATGGCCAGGATATTTCAGCCGTATGTGCGGCATACGCGATATCGCTGGACGGCGACAAGGTCAGTGATGCGCATATTGCTTACGGCGGCATGGCGGCCACATCCAGACGCGCAGCGAAAGCCGAAGCGGCGCTGAACGGCCAGATCTGGAATGAAGCGACGCTGAAAAACGCGATGGCCATGCTGGCGCAGGATTACAGCCCCTTAAGCGATATGCGCGCCTCCGGCGCATACCGCATGAAAGCGGCGCAAAATCTGTTGCGTCGTTTTTGGCTAGAGACGCGCCCCGATGCACCCATGGCAATAACATCCCTGAATACGTTTGCCAGTCGGCCGCTGACCAGCGCAGAGAATGCCCCATGAGCAAACCAGCGCCACGCCCGCCGACCGGACAAGCCGCTGCCAGCTGGGCCGACATCGGCCGCCCCCATCCGCACGAATCGGCGGTTTTACACGTCTCGGGTGAAGCCACTTATACCGACGACATTCCAGAACTACAGGGCACCCTGCACGCTGCGCTGGGCCTGTCAACCAAGGCGCACGCGCATATCCTGTCGATGAATCTGGCGGAGGTAAAGCGTTCGCCAGGCGTAGTTGCGGTGTACACCGCCCAAGATATTCCCGGCAGCAACGATTGCGGCCCCATCATCCACGATGATCCGATGTTGTCTGCCGGCCTGGTTGAATATGTCGGCCAGCCGATTTTTGTGGTGGTGGCCGACAGCCACGACCACGCACGCCGTGCCGCGCGCAAAGCAGAGATAAGGTATCAGGAATTAGCCGCCATCATGACGCCGCAAGACGCCAAAAAAGCGCACTCTTTCGTGGTGCCGCCGATGCGCCTGCAGCGCGGCGATGCGCAGCAGGCTTTGGAGAAAGCGGCACACCGGCTCAAGGGTGAACTGTTTGTCGGCGGGCAAGAACACTTTTATCTGGAAGGGCAGGTTTCCTACGCGATACCGAAAGAAGACCAGGGCATGCTGGTGCTGTGCTCGACGCAGCATCCGACCGAAATGCAGCATGTCGTGGCGCAGGCATTGGGTGTGCATGCGCACCATATCGTGGTCGAATGCCGCCGTATGGGCGGCGGCTTTGGTGGCAAGGAATCGCAATCAGCCTTGTGGGCGGCCTTGGCGTCGATTTGCGCCTTCCACCTGAAACGTCCGGTCAAGCTGCGCGCCGATCGTGATGATGACATGCTGGTCAGCGGCAAGCGCCATTGCTTTCAGTATGAATATGACGTCGGCTATGACGATACCGGCCGCATTCTTGCCGTCAGGGTCGAGATGGTATTGCGTGCCGGGTTTTCGGCCGATCTGTCGGCACCGGTGGCGACCCGTGCGGTCTGCCATGTTGATAATGCCTACTACCTGGCCGATGTCGATATCATCGCGCTCTGCGGCAAAACCAATACCCAGTCGAACACGGCGTTTCGTGGTTTTGGCGGCCCGCAAGGCGCGATGGCAATTGAAACCATCATCGATGAAATCGCCCGCAACCTGGGGCAAGATGCGCTGGATATCCGCAAGATCAATTTTTACGGACACAATGATGCAGAAGGGCGCAACCTTACCCAATACGGCCAAAAAGTCGTGGATAACGTGATTCATGAATTGGTCGCCGAACTGGAAGTGAGCAGCGCATACCGGCAACGGCGCGCTGAGCTACGGGCATTTAACGCCACGAGTCCCGTACTGAAAAAAGGATTGGCGCTGACGCCGGTTAAATTTGGCATTGCGTTTAACGTCACGCATTTCAATCAGGCCGGCGCGCTGGTGCATGTCTACACCGATGGCTCGGTACTGGTGAATCATGGCGGCACCGAAATGGGCCAGGGCATCAATACCAAAGTCTGCCAGGTGGTGGCGCATGAATTGGGCATTGCCCTGGCCATGGTGCGCACGACCGCCACTGACACCAGCAAGATTGCCAATACCTCAGCGACGGCCGCTTCTACCGGTGCCGATCTGAATGGCAAGGCGGCGCAAGATGCCGCCCGGACCATCCGTCAGCGTCTGGCCGAATTTGCTGTCAAGACGTATGGCGGTGATGTGGCCTCTGTCCAGTTTGCCAATGGCATGATTCATCTCCATCACCAGGCCATTGCTTTTGAAGAACTGGTGCGTCAAGCTTATCTGGCGCGGATACAACTTTGGTCAGACGGCTTCTATGCCACGCCCGGCCTGCATTGGGACCAGAAGAGCATGAACGGCAACCCTTTCTCTTATTTTGCTTACGGTGCCGCGGTGTCGGAAGTCATCGTCGATACCCTGACGGGCGAATGGAAACTGTTGCGTGCCGATGTTTTATACGATGCCGGGCAATCGTTGAATCCGGCGCTTGATATCGGCCAGGTGGAAGGCGCTTTCATTCAGGGCATGGGCTGGCTGACGACCGAACAGCTGTGGTGGAACCAGGACGGCAAGTTGATGACGCACGCCCCCTCGACGTATAAGATACCGGCGATCTCGGATTGCCCGGAAGATTTCCGCGTCAACTTGTTTAACAACCGCAATGTGCAAGACAGTATCCACCGCTCTAAAGCCGTCGGCGAACCTCCTTTATTGCTCTCGTTTTCGGTGTTTTTCGCCATCCGTGATGCGGTCGCCAGCGTGGCTGCATACAGGTTCAATCCACCGTTGAACTCCCCTGCCACCAGCGAGGCGATTTTGACGTCTGTCGAAGCGGTCACGGAGATGGCCCATGCCGGTAAGTGAGTGGGTGACGCCGCGATGAATCACTGGTTCAATGCCCTCGCCACGCAGACAGCACCGTCGATATTGGTCACGGTGGCGAAGGTCGCCGGCTCCGCGCCACGTGCAGCGGGCGCAAAAATGCTGGTGACACCAGACCAGAGCTTTGACACCATCGGCGGCGGCCATCTGGAAATGCGCGCCATCGACATTGCCCGCGCAATGTTAACCCTGCCTGCGGGCACCCTTGCTGCCGAGCGACATCTGCAACGTCTTGCCTTAGGCCCTAGTCTGGGGCAATGCTGCGGCGGCGCAGTGCATCTGGCGTTTGAACGGAGAGAACATGAGGCAGCGGATGATTTTAATGGCCTGGATCAGCGCTGGCAACGTGGGCAAGATAGCTGGCGCCTGGTCTCTTTGGATGACATCAGGGCGCCGACTGTATGCGACCAGGCCGGAATGCGCTTGCTCGGGCCGGCTTGGCCTATGCAACTGGCTGCGCAAAGGGTAAATATGCCTGCATGCCAGGTGATACTCGATGATGCCGGACAACGCTGGCTACTCGATGCCTGCCTGGCATATCAAGCACACCTGATACTGTTTGGCGCCGGCCATGTCGGCGCCGCGATCATCCGTGCGCTGGCTGAATTGCCCTGCCAGATCACCTGGGTAGATGCGCGCGAAGACATGTTCCCGTCGGTCTTGCCGTCCAACGTCAAAATGGCCGCCACCGATACACCGGAGGCGCTGATCAGATCGGCCCGCGCCGGCGTATCTTTTCTGGTGCTGACGCATAGCCATGCGCTGGATCAACACCTGGCAGAACATATTTTGCGGCACAACGACTTTGCCTGGTTCGGGATGATAGGCTCGGAGACCAAGCGCAGGCAGTTTGAACATCGGCTGCGCCAACGTGGCATGAGCGATCAGCGTTTGGCAAAAATGGTTTGCCCGATAGGCTTACCCGGCATCCGTGGCAAAGAGCCTGCTGTCATCGCCGCCTCGGTAGCCGCACAATTACTGCAAGTATGGGAAGCCGCCTCGCAGGGCGGATGACCGCTGCGCCAGCAAGCACACATTTTTTTCTTTAGGACGCGCCACGATGGCCAACACCGATTTTAGCAACAGCGCCGGTAACAACAGCAATACCAATGCCAGTAACACTGAGCTGCAAGCCTACCGCGCCAGCGTACTGCATTTCACCTGCGATCCGGCGTTTCACCAAGATGCGCATGTCTGGCATGAAGATGGCTTGTTAATCATCAGGGACGGCAAAGTCCAGGCGGCTGGCGATTATGCAGGGCTCAAAAACACCTTGCCCGAAGGCTTGAGCGTGCAGGATTATCGCGGCAAAATCATCCTGCCCGGCTTTATCGATACCCATGTCCACTATCCGCAAACCGACATGATCGCGTCGTCCGCGCCTGGCCTGTTACCGTGGCTGGAAACGTACACTTTCCCCACCGAACGCCAGTTTTCCGACCCCGCGCATGCCAGTGAAGTCGCCCGTTTCTTCCTGGATGAATTGCTGCGCTGCGGTACCACCACCGCCATGGTGTATTGCACCGTCCATCCGGAATCGGTCGACGCCTTCTTTACCGAGAGCGAAGCGCGCAATCTGCGCATGGTGGCCGGCAAGGTCATGATGGACAGAAACTGCCCGGAATTCTTACGCGATACCGCCGAGAGCGGCGCGCGCGAGAGCGAAGCGCTGATCAAAAAATGGCATCAGCGCGGCCGCCAGCTGTATGCGATCACACCACGCTTCGCGCCCACCTCTAGCGACGCGCAAATGCACTTGGCCGGCGAACTGGCACGGGCCTATCCAGACACTTACCTGCAAACCCATGTCGCCGAAAACACCGATGAGGTGGCATGGGTCAAAGCGCTGTATCCGCAGGCGCGCAGCTATATCGATGTCTACGATCACTTCGGCATGCTGCGCCCGCGCGCCATGTTTGGCCACTGCATCTGGCTCGATGATGCCGACCGTGCCCGTATGGTCGAAACGCAATCAGCGGGGGCGATTTGCCCGACCTCGAATCTGTTTCTCGGCAGCGGCTTGTTTGATTTTGCACGCGCCGATGCGCAACACCTCGCCTTGTCGCTGGCCACCGATGTCGGTGGCGGCACCTCATTTTGTATGCTGCAAACCATGAACGAAGCTTACAAAGTGGCGCGTATGGGCGGCAGCCATTTGCCAGCCTTGCGCCTGTTCTATCTGGCGACGTTGGGCGCTGCGCGCAGCATGCAACTGGAAGGGGTAATAGGCAACTTTGTAGCCGGTGCGGAAGCCGATTTCATCGTGCTAGACCCGCAAGCCACACCACTGCTGGCACGCCGCACCGCACGCACCGGCAGTCTGGAAGAATTGTTATTTGTGCTGGCACTGCTGGGCGATGACCGCACGGTAGCGGCAACTTACGCCGCCGGACGGCAGGTACATCTGCGACAGAATTAATCTGGAACGCCGATGCTGGGCTTATGTGCTCCTCTTTAAAGAAAAAATATCTAAAAAACCATTTCTAGAGCACAGACCTGCACAGACCGTTGACCCAGTACTGCGGTTGCGCCGCGCGCCGCTCTCCCAATGCGTTTTCAGAAGCGCCCGCCTTCTTGCCAGTCTTCTTGCGACGTTGATGACGATGGGTCCCTATTCACCGGCACGGGAACTGAACTAGTCAAGTCAAGCCAGGCCAAGGCCGGACGGCATCTAAGTTCCGCCAGAATCCCAGCTCAGCGCTTCGCGGTGTGCTTCGATTTCGGCACTGGCATGGTCCGCTTTAATCTGACGTATCTGTTCCCGCACGCTGCCTGGCAAGGCGCTGATCACGTCTTCGATGGCGGCAGCGAGCAAATCACCGGCCAGACAGGTCGCATCGTATTCATGCAGCTTGGCCAGGGCATCGAGATCGCGCGCCAGAGCCACAGGAATCGGCCCCGCTACCGTACGCACCGAAGAGCTGCGCATATCACAGCTGCCCCCACTAGCGGCGCCGCTACCCAGGCGCGTTACCACATTGCGGATTTGCTCACCCATGTCGATTCCCCCTCCAAATTTGGCCGGCGCCAGAACGGGTCAACACCCTTGGCACCACAAATCAAGTCGAGAACTCTCCAGCTGCCGCCCTATCAGCGCCACCAGAGGAGATGATTTGCATTGTTAATCATAGTGGGGCGGGCCGCGGTTTTCAAGAAAATCGCATAACCAGGCTTGTTCAGCCCCCGATTGGCGCAATGGCGTTGGATAGCAGAAATAAAATGCCAGCACCCCGCTCACGCACAGTCCATGCGGGTTACAGGCCGGAGTGGCTGAAAACCCGCATGGACACTGCGCGCTGGCAGGGGTGGTGGATTTTTTTACTGCACAGGCGAATATTTACGCGATGGCAATATCGGCCAGCTGCGTTGCGCTGTCTGCCGCGGGGCATGGCGTGGCCATCATGCTGCCGCTCTCGCGAAAGCGGGTATGCCAGGCAAACGCCTGCTCCAGCAGATGCGGGGTGTGGCCGCCGCGCTGGTTGGCGGCATTGACATACTGTTCCAGCATGGCGCGATAAGGCTCGGCGACACACTGGTTGATGATGACCTGGGCGCGCTCACGCGGTGCCAGCCCGCGCAAGTCAGCCAGGCCGATTTCGGTGACGATGATATCGACGTCATGTTCGGTATGATCGACATGCGTCACCATCGGCACGACGCTCGATATCTTGCCGCCCTTGGCGACCGACTTGGTGGCAAATACCGAGAGATACGCATTGCGGGCAAAATCGCCGGAGCCGCCGATGCCGTTCATCATATGCGTGCCCAGCACATGGGTGGAATTGACGTTGCCGTAGATATCCACTTCCAGCGCGGTATTGATCGCGATGATCCCCAAACGGCGTATCACTTCGGGATGGTTGCTGACTTCTTGCGGGCGCAACACCAGCCGGTCTTTGTAGTGTCCGATGTTGTCAAACACCTCCTGATGCTTTTGCGCTGACAGCGTAATCGATGAGCCCGAGGCAAAATCGAGTTTGCCGGCATCAAACAAGTCAAAGGTCGAGTCCTGCAAGACTTCGGAATACATGGTCAGGTGTTTGAACGGGCTATCGATAAAGCCCGTCATCACCGCATTGGCGATGGTGCCTATGCCGGCCTGTATCGGCAGCAAACTTTCCGTCAGCCGGCCCGCGCTCACTTCATTTTTAAAGAAATTCACCAGATGCCGGGCAATCGCGTCGGTCTCTTCATCAGGCGGCAAAATGGTCGACGAACTGTCGAGTTTTTCCGTGATGACGATGGCGACAATTTTTTCGGGCGGGATATGGATCGCCGTGGTGCCGATCCGGTCGCTAGGCGACAGCAGCGGGATCGGCTCGCGATGCGGCCTGTGCTTGGGGATGAAAATGTCGTGCAGGCCTTCCAGCTGCAGCGATTGCGTCAGGTTGATTTCGACGATCACCTTATCGGCCAGGATCGCAAAGCTGGCGCTGTTGCCCACGGACGTAGTCGGGATGATGGCGCCGGTTTCGGTGATCGCTATGGCTTCGATAATCGCCACATCAATAGGTGCGATTTGCCCTGAGCGCAACAACTCGACGGTCTCTGATAAATGCTGATCGACAAACATCACCTCGCCACGATTAATCGCTGCGCGCAATACAGGGTCGGCCTGAAACGGCATACGACTCGCAATCGCATGCGCTTCGGTCAGGATTTTATCGACATCACTGCCCATCGAGGCGCCGGTCATCAGGGTGATTTTCAGCGGCTCGTGGCGCGCGCGTTCAGCGATGGCCAGCGGCACGACCTTGGCGTCACCGGCGCGGGTGAAGCCGCTCATGCCGACGGTCATGCCATTTTTTACCCACATCGCCGCCTCGGCTGCGCTGGTAATGCGTTCCCTTAATTGCGGCAGGCGAATACGGTCTTGAAAATGCTCTGGCATACGGGTCTCCTCATTTGAATTCATGCTGTAATCTGCTGGGCCTGGTCAATCAGGTCAGGCAGAAGTTGACTGCTTGCAGCGGCTCTGGAACATGCTCATCCTCCAGCGATTCCCGCAAATCGATTTCTATCGCGCGGCAAATCGCATCCAGCGGCAAATCGTTCGATTCGAGC
>NZ_JAUSFI010000020.1 GCF_030651495.1 Undibacterium sp. | reverse complement strand
GCGTGGTGGAACAGATTAAGCAATACGGTTTCGACCCAAAGATTCACACCCCAAGCTACGCACCGTGGATGGTGGCTAATTTTCTGATGAAGGATTTCCCGCAGGAGTTGCCGGAAGCGCCGCTGTCGTGGGATAACGTGGTGTATCAGGAACCAGGCCTGGGATACGTGGTCTCGACGCACCAGGACATCCGCGTCACACCACCGCCAAAGACCGTCTTCAGCGCCTACATCGCGCTATCCGACCGCAGCCCCGAAGCCGCGCGAAAATGGCTGGACAAGGCCAGCCCGGAAGAATTGCTGACGCTGGCCAGCGCCGATCTGAAGACCGCCTACGGCTGGAAATTCGCCCCCTGCGTAGAGCGCGTCGATATCACCCTGCGCGGTCACGCCATGGCCGCACCGCTGCCCGGTTTCCGCAGCAACGCGGGCTTAAAGGCGCTGCGCGAACTGGATGGTCCCATCCTGTTCGCCCACGCTGACCTGTCAGGTTTCTCGGTATTTGAAGAAGCCGCCTGGTGGGGTTATCGCGCGGCGAAGCTGGCGTTAGATTGAGATAGTTTTATTTCTCAAACAAGTATGCCGCCAGCACGCACTATCCATGCTGGTTTACAGACACATAGGCTGGAAAGCCGCATGGATAGTGCGCGCCGGGCTTGCTCATTTTGAATTTTATTACCTGCGCGAGGTTATTTCACGACGAGAGGCGAAGGGCAGAAATCGCCCCACTGCGGCCGTTCGAGACTCTACAAAGCGGACATTCACAGCCGAAATACCTACCATCGCGAATACAAACTGAAGTCATCAATCGATAAAGGTCCAGGCATCCGCGCCGTCGAAGTTGCGTACCCGCACCGACACTTGCAGGCTGGGGGGGAAATTGCTCAGATTCACACCATGTCGGGCTCCCAGCGCTCCATCGATAGGCTCCCAGTGCGTCGCGCACCCGCATATTTTGCATCGGAAAGTCCTTAGAGTCTTGTCACCCCAGACGTAGTCGCTTGTATTTTCCGGGTGCCCCTCAATCCGTACCGCGCCGAGCGGATAGTAGGCCCACAGGCCACCCAAACGCCGGCATAGCGAGCAGTTGCATTTTGTTGCTGTCTCCGGCATCGAAGGTAGGGTCAGGCGCACCGCGCCGCAATGACAAGAACCTTGCAGGGCTGGTGGGATTGACGTCTCTTCAGTCATGTAGCGACTCCTGACTCAATGAAATTTTCTAACTAAATAATCAGTGCGGACCTAGTTTGTTTTCATGTCGCTCGCGTAGGTCAATATAGTTCATTTTAATGTCCTAGGTCCAAATGAACGCGATTGGTCGATGCCTGTTGGTCATTCATTTTTTTAGCGTGTACCAATCCAGAAACAACATCTTTAGGTAATTCGCTTGCGCAGTATGTCTCGCGCAAATGATTTCACGGCGTTCGCCGCCTCATCCGGCGCCACCTGAAGAAGGAAGTGAGGAGCGTCAATAGTTAATACCTGAGTCGCTGGATAGACAGCAGCAATGTAGGAGCCAGCGTCGGGCGGCACTACCCGGTCGTGCGCAGCTTGAAGATATAGCAGCGGTACTTGCACTGCTCTCAGTTTGGCTGACACGTCAACAGATAGGACTGCATTAAGCCGCGCTTTAAAAGCAGGTCCCGAAACTTGAGAAATGGCCGACTTAAGAGCTGACCGCAAAAATGAGGTCGAGAATGGGGCCAATAAAAAATAATTGATAATAATATTTGGTGCCAGCTTGACAGGTAAGACGTGCGCTAACATGCGCATTGGCTTAAAAGCTGGTCTTGGGTTGCGAACAAACGTACTGCAAAGGATAAGGCCAACCAGCCCTTTTGGTTTCGCTGCTGCAAGTGATACCGCAATTGGCCCAGAAAACGACTCGCCGAGAATAATAAAATTTCCGCTAGTAGGGAGCAATCGTCGCGCGATTACTTCTAAGTCATCATATCCAAGAGTTTCATTTTTTGGGTAACAAACGGTCGTTACTGCAAACTCTCCGCCAAGTGCGGAAATGAACGATTCAAACAGATACCCAGTTCCATCCATACCCGGCATTAGCACAAGGGTCAGCATCTTTTCCTTTTTTTATTTGGCGTTGGCTGACGAACTACCTAACGTCGAATTCACTTCAACACCGCAATGACAGCTGGTGGCCGGGTCCTAACAAAAATTCCATCAGTACGCCCACTTTATGGTACTGCACGTATTGCACCTTTACGTTCCGGTTTCCATGAACCGCCGCTTCCATGATACGTTTCTGCGGTCAAACAAAAGGCTTCACCGCACTCTTGGCAACGAAAACGATAGCAAAGCACATCGTCCCATGCACCACTCTTAGCCAGCTCAATAAACGGAATCTGGCCGCTACGGTCTGCTTTGCTCAATATTTCCTCAATTGTCCCATCAATGATATTTTCGTGAGCAATTTTGATGGCCTTGCGAAGTTCCGTTGGTAAAGCGATGCGATATTCTATGCATAAATCTTGGCATTGATGACAACTCATTAATCCCCTCCGAATATCGAGTGCATAACTAGCAATCCAAGACAACGCACATATTCCAATGTCTCTTCCTGGCCGCCCTCCGCCTGCTGGGTTAATCATTTGTTGCGTCTTCTTGCGGCTGCTGCGACTTAATCAAGCACAATTCTAATTTTTTAATGAGAGCTCTAACTTCCGCGTCACTAAGGTCGACAGGGTCACCGTACGAGCCTATGGCAATGACGCAAATTGCTGAGCCATCGTACCAAGCGTCAAGGCGGTCTTCTGTAAATAGCCGATTTGGCATAGCTGTCCTTTAATTTATGAAAAATGTCCGCTGCTGTTCGTTAGTACGCGTCACTTCACATACCATTGTGGCTTTCGCGTTCCGCTGCAAAGCCGTTCAGCCTCAGCTTTATCCTCCGGCTCTATCGCTGGTTCCAGCTCGCCAAGCTTTTCAATAATAATTTTACTGGCACGATATTTTTTCTTCAGAATGGCAAGCTTTGTGTCGGTACCTGAGCAGTACTGACAGAGAGACCAAGCAATATCAGCTTATCGCTCCTTGTCGTAACCATCTTCGCCACGAAAGTGGTCACAAGATTCGCGCTCGGCAAGAAAAACAGAAACGTCCTTTGGAAACACTGATGGTGCCGCCCACCCCGAAATTTGCACGAAACCAATCAACAGCGGAATAAAAGCAAATTTCATTTTTAGCCTCGCGGTGGATTTAATAATCGTTGGACACCAAACGCTCGACGGTCCGGTTTTGGCCGATTGTACGCGGTGGTGGCGGCGGCGTCATCCTCGTTTGCCGCCCCAAATCCGACGTAGCGTTTGCCCGAAAGCTGCAGCTCGTGGTTAGACTTCAAGGGCAGACGCAAGTTGTCTGGTCATCGTGGAATGATGGTGTAACACGTCTCGCCTTGATGTTTTGAAACACCGACCTTACAACGCTCAAAATCAACCAACCCCATAAGCAAAGAGGGGCATGCATCTGTAAATTCGCACTCTTCAAATGTCGTAGGAAACTCGGTTTGCGGATTGGGCGTGTGTACATATATCGCATCAGATCCTGGATCCGAAGGGTAGATGCACACAAAGACCTGATATGGCGTCAATTGATTTGCAAGTTCACTTTTTACTCGGGCAAAGGCAAACATCAAAGGGCGTATATGTTTTCGATGTTCAAAGCGACTCCGTTTTCCTCTACTTTTCCAATCAAAGTGCGTATGCCAATAGTCACACCACTTCTTGTCGGGCAGATTAATCGCAATACGTCGCGCCTTTCGCCAAAGAAGTCGCCAATACTTGAGTTCATCATTGGCCTTGTTTATAGGCCGGCCTAACCTATGGTTACGATCTCGAAAACGTTTTTTCATTTGTGCGTTGCGCTAATTTTTAAATTGAACGGCAACCTTGACAGGCCGCATTTGGCCGGGTGCAGCCTATTACAAAATTAATGGTCATTCTTAAGATCCATTTGCAACTTAAGTATGATGTCATTAAAAGCTACTTCCCTTGGTTCAAGTTGGATGCTGCTTTGAAAATCATCGTAGGTTATGTAAAATTCCCCACCCAATATTTCGACTTCCAATAGACATTCATCGACGGTGATAATTGGCCCTGATAATTCTTTGCAATTTAATTTTGTAGACCACGTTTTCGCAAACGCAGGGAATTGTTCCCAAGCAGATATGGGTTCTAACACTAAGGCTAACCCGCCACTTGCCATTTCAACTGTATCAAATTGCTTCATAGTCCATTTTCTACTAAAAGCGTCCGTTATTGAGTTTAGGATCACATGTCGCCTTTTGGCCGCTTTTTGCCATTTAATATTCGATATCAGATCGACTGTATCATTGCCATCGTGCGACATCAATTATGAAGCTTTACCGGCGTCATGCAGTCCACCTTAAATGGACATGGTCTCCCGCTTTGCCATCCTTTCGCGCCAACGCTGCAAATGGGGATAGCGCTCGTCAGGCTTGATTTTTACAACACGGGCGAAGTCGACGGTAACGACA
>NZ_JAUSFI010000087.1 GCF_030651495.1 Undibacterium sp. | reverse complement strand
CAGCAGATTCCATCGGGGCCCGCAGAATATTTCCCCTGCGATAAGGCCGGATATAAAACTGCAGCTTTACCTATTTTTAAAAAACACAAAAAAACCTTGGCAAATGGAAGGCGTTCATATAAAAGCCGCATGGGATATGCGTGCTGGGCTTGCCACCCGTTAGGTTATTGAACTCAGGCGCGCGCCAGACGCTTAGTCATGCCAGCAGAAAGCCACAGCTTGCTATCTGCCTCGACGATCATCGCATCCACACCGGCGAGCTTTGCCAGCCGACTTCGTCCATGCTCAGCACCCGCCACCATGATGGCGGCACCTAAACCGTTGATCGCATCTAATTGCGTACCAATCAAAGTAACGCCGTGCGGCCCTAGTGTTGGGTAGCCGGTTTTAGGATCGAGAATATGATGTAGACGCTTACCCTGATACATGACGAAACGTTCGTAATCACCGGAAGCGGCGACAAAACCCTGATTCAAGGACACCATACCCAATAGCCGATCGGGCTGACGCGGATCGCGCAGGCCAATCCGCCACGGGCGGCCATTTAACTGTCCATTCACCAGAACGTCACCGCCACCATTGATCATGGCGTTACTGACACCGTGCGCCTGCAACTGACGCATCCCGGCCTGTAAAATGGGCAGCTTGGCAATGCCGCCTAAATCAAGCCGCATACCGCGTTTACTAAGGTAAGCGGTAGCCAGTTTTTCATTAATAATCAATCCCTTAGCATCAACCAATGGCAATTGGGCGGCGATCTGCTGCGCGCTAGGAATGGAGGGATGCGCGGCATCAAAATCCCAGTCTTTCAACGCGCCTATCGTCGCATCAAAGGTACCGCCACTGGAGACCGATGCCTGACGCGCCATCAGCAATACGCTCAGCAGTTCTGGCGGCACTGGCACGGCTTGCAAACCGGCTGACAGATTAATCGCATTGAGCACACTGGTGCTGCGATAGCGACTCATCATGTCAGCTAAGCGTGTCATTTCTGCGAACGCCGCATCAGCCGCCTTTGCCAGCGCATCGGTGTCACTGCCCTGCAAGGTCAAATCGACCCGCGTCCCCATCAAGACCCTTGTAGCCTGATGAATATCAGCGCGGGCTTGCACTGGTGCCACCACCAAACCACAGGCGATGAGCGGCAAAGCCATCAGCAGGCGACGGCGGCGAACTTGAACGGGTTCAGACCTGAGATCTGACGAAAGAGCGTACATACGTTTCCCCAAAAAACAGCATCTTAACGTGACTGGTCAACCATAAAATTCACGGTTGCCTTGACTTCTTCGTCAGTCAAGGTGGTCGAACCGCCACGCGCTGGCATTTGTCCTTTGGCACCAGTAAAACCTTCCAGCGCATGCTTGTACAAGATATCCATACCTTGGGCAATCCGTGGGCCCCAGTCCGCCTTATCACCTGGTTTAGGGGCGCCGGCCACATTTGCGGCATGACACAAGGAGCAAGTTTTGCCGTAGATAGCCTTGCCGACGGTATTTTCAGGCGCGACAACAGGTGCCGGAGCAGCAACGACGACAGCACTAGCCGATGCGGCAGGGGCTGGCGCCTCTTTTTTCCCGCAGGCACTCAATAGCGCCAGGCTCAAAATGCTCAACAACAAAGTAGATGATTTCATGATCTTTTTATCCTCAATAATAGGTAATAAATAAGTAAAAAAACAGGCCCGCCTGAGCGTACGCCATTTAACTGAGAGATATTCGCATATCAGCGTCTGCGTTGGCGCAAACAAAGAACAGCAATCACTCTCTTCTTCGATTTTCTTGACATCAGTCAATTGATTTTCTTTATCTATCGCGCACCATACGATCCGTTGTTATATTTATTAACCACGGCCAGCCAATTTGAACTCCGAAAAGACCAGCCAATAAGGATCGCATCATGAGCCAAGACAAAATAGCAAAACCCGAAGTTGCACCAGCGCTAGGTCGCCGCAAATTTCTCAACACCGCAGCAATAGCCAGTATAGGCACTTTAGTCGCCTGTACCGAAAAACCGACATCGGCTGGCCCAGCCTCAGCAGCGCCGGCGTCAACACCTGCCGCCACCGATCACTCCGCCAGCAATGCTACTCACCTGAAACCGGGTGAGTTAGATACCTATTACGGCCTGTGGAGCGGTGGACATAACGGCGACATGCGCGTATTGGGTCTGCCTTCCGGTCGTGAATTACACCGTATTCCCTGCTTCGTACCAGATGCGCTGGTAGGCTGGGGCATTACCAACGAATCCAAAAAGATCATGGGTACCAAGCCTGACGGCAGCCTGCGCTACAACGTTGCCGATACGCATCACACCCATGCGTCCTATAAGGACGGTAATTACGATGGCCGCTACGCCTGGATCAACGACAAGATCAATGCCCGTATTGCCCGTATCCGTCTTGATTATTTTGTCTGCGACAAAATTACCGATCTGCCGAACGTGCAGGGTTTCCATGGTATTTTCCCGGACAAGCGTGACCCGGTCGATGAAAAAATCAACTACACCACCCGCGTGTTCTGCGGCGGTGAATTTGCCATTCCGCTGCCCAACGCCGGCATTGAAGATGGTACCAAGTACCGCTCATTGTTCACTTGCGTCGATGCAGAGAGCATGGAAGTGCGCTGGCAGGTATTGATCGACGGCAACTGTGATCTGGTCGCCTCTTCCTATGACGGCAAACTGGCGGCAACCAATCAGTACAACACCGAGATGGGTGTACATTACGAAGACATGATGTCGGCTGAGCGCGACGCCTGCCTGTTCTTCAACGTGGCGCGGATTGAAGCAGCTGTAAAAGAAGGAAAATTCAAGACCATCGGCGACTCCAAGGTACCTGTAGTAGACGGCACGCACGAAGCCAATAAAGATCCTAAGACGGCTTTGACCGCGTATGTCAGCGTACCGAAAAATCCGCATGGTGTGAACGCCAGCCCGGATGGCAAGTATTTCATTTGCGCAGGCAAGCTCTCGCCGACGGCCACCGTGATCCAGCTGACTAAAGTGCTGGAATGGTTTGACGGCAAAATGGAAAAAATTGATGATGCCATCGTCGCTGAAGTCGAAATCGGTCTGGGTCCTCTACACACGGCCTTTGACGGCCGCGGCAATGCTTATACCACGCTGTTCTTGGACAGTCAGATGGTGAAGTGGAACGTCGACGCTGCGATCAAGTTCCACAAAGGGGATAAAGCCTCCAAATATGTGGTTGATCGCCTGGATGTGCAGTACCAGCCGGGTCACGTGAATGCGTCGCAGTCGGAAACCATGGCCGCCGATGGCAAGTACATGGCGGTTGGCTGTAAATTCTCCAAGGACCGCTTCCTTCCTGTAGGCCCGCTGCACCCTGAAAACGAGCAGCTGATCGACATCTCCGGTGAAAAAATGGTCTTGCTGGCGGATCATCCGGTACGTGGAGAACCGCATGATTTCATCATTTTCAAACGCGATCTGGTACGCCCTAAACAAGTCTACAATCTGGATGATTTCCCGCTCGCCATCAAAGATCCAAAAGAATCAGGTGTATTCCGTAATGGCAAGAAAGTGACCGTCAAATTGACCTCACAAGCACCGGCTTTCAGTTTGCGTGAATTCAAATTGAAAAAAGGCGATGAAGTCACCCTGATCCTGACCAATCTGGATAAGATTGAAGATTTGACGCACGGTATTGCGATTCCTAAATATAACGTCCAGTTTGTCGTTAATCCTTTGCAAACAGCTTCAGTAAATTTTGTCGCTGACAAGCCAGGCGTATTCTGGATTTATTGCACCAATTTCTGCCATGCCTTGCATTTAGAAATGCGCACACGCATGATCGTAGAAGCCTAACCCGGTAGTTGTAGCTCCGGCGGCATTAGGAATAATCCGAATGCCGCCACGCAAGCGCCGTCGCATGGCGGCGCTTGTTTAGTAGGAATAAAAATATGCCTCAAATAACTAAACGATTAGCGACCAGCGTGGATGTCTGCCTGGTCGCATTTTTTCTGCTGCTGGCCCTCTTTGCCGGCAGTGCACGTGCGAGCACGGGTTCGTATGAGGCCGAGTTACCGCCTGACCTGAAAACGGCCAAAGACATGTGCTCCCTGATCGCTTGCACCGAGGTTTTTCCCGGCGCCAAGAGTTTCTCCGAGCGCATCGGGTCGCCCCCTTATGTAGAAGCGTATGGCGAACCGGTGGCAGGCAAAAAAACGCTACTCGGTTACGTGATGCTGTCTACCGACATCACCGACACCCCCGCTTACTCTGGTAAGCCGGTCGTCACTTTAATGGGTATGGATCTCAAAGGCCGCTTCGTCGGCATCAAGGTACTCAAGCATTCTGAACCAATTTTATTACTAGGCATTCCTGAATCTGCCTTACTCAATTTCAATAAACAATACCTGGGCAAGTCAGTGGCAGACAAGATTGAAGTCGGCCAGGCCCGTCCCGACGAAGGCGTACTGGGGGTCGATGCGATCTCGGGTGCGACGGTTACCGTGATCGTCCAAAATCAGGTCATGATGACCTCCGGCATGGCAGTCGCCAGACAAGTAGGTATCGTCGCACCAACCATACGCGAACCGGCAAAATATGCGGTGACCGGCCAGCGCCTGTCGTGGGAGCAACTGGTCAAGCAAGGCAGCGTGCAGCACCTGCTGGTGAAACCCGAGCAGGTTGGATTAAACCCAGGTGCAGTACCGTTTATCGAACTGTGGTTTGGCGATCTGAATCACCCTGACGTTGGCAGCAGTCTGCTGGGCAAGAACGGCTTTGACAATCTGCGTTCACAGCTGAAGGAAGACGAACATGCCATCTTTATCATTCGTACCGCTGGCATAGAATCCTTCAAAGGTTCTGGCTTTGTGCGCGGCGGCTTGTATGACCGGGTGCAGGTCAAGCAAGGTGCCGATTCCTTCACTTTCCGCGATCTCGATTATCTGAATTTGTATGGACTGGAAGCTACCGGCGCGCCTTCTTACAACGAATCGGCCATCTTTGTGATCCGTTCCAAATCGTTCTCCTCCGCGTATCCATGGAAATTGTCTTTCTTGGGTAACCGGGTTGACCGTGCCACCGGCACCCGCAGCTTCACCACCTTTGACAGCAAATATTGGCTGGCAGATGCGCTGTTTATCGGCGGCAGGCCCGTCGTTGAAGAAGCCGCAGCGCCCTATGTGCGGATCTGGAAATCACGCGCCATTGAAATCGGACTGTTTGCGCTGCTACTGATCGCCGTCGCGCTGGTCTATGCGTTCAGAGAAAAACTGACCCGCCTCTCTACCCATAAAAACAAGTGGCCGGTAAATGCTTTCAAATACAGCGCCTGGGCGTTAAGCATAGGTTTTGTCGGCTTTGGGGTCATGGCACAACCCTCGATTACCCAAGTGCTGACCTGGTTTCACTCTCTGCTGTTTCAATGGACCTGGTCCTTATTTTTGACTGATCCGTTCATCTTCCTGTTCTGGATTTTCATTATTGTTACCGTGTTTTTGTTTGGCCGCGGCTTATTCTGCGGCTGGATGTGTCCGTTTGGCTCACTGTCGGAAGCGATCTATAAAGTCGGCGAAAAAATTGGACTGAAACGTTTTCAGGGTCATCTGCCGCGTGCATTGCACGACAAGTTGAAGTGGCTCAAATACGGCATTTTCTTTGGCCTGCTGACGGTATCGATGTTTTCCATGGGCTTGGCTGAAAAACTGGCGGAAGTAGAGCCTTTCAAGACCACCTTCCTGGTCGGCATCACGCACCGGGCCTGGCCATATGGTTTGTTCGTCAGCGTATTGCTCGGCATCTCCTTGTTCATTGAACGCCCTTACTGCAAATACATTTGCCCGCTGGGTGCGGCACTGGCGATGCCCAGCACATTCCGTTGGTTTGGCCTGAAGCGCAAGCAAGACTGCAATAGCTGCAAGGCTTGCGCGGTCGGCTGTGGTTCGCTGGCAATTGATGCAGCTGGCCGGATTGACCACCGCGAGTGTCTGCACTGCCTCGACTGCATGGTGCTGTACACCGACGTCAAGGCTTGCCCGCCGCTGGCCAAAGAACGCAAGCGGCGTGAGCGTGATGGACTAGAGATTACGCCTATCGGCCGTGATGGCTATTTCATTCCTATTTATCCGGTGACTGCAACGTCAGCGACACCCGCAGCAACAGCTACGGTGAAGTCTGGCCCTGATCCGCGCATGCCGACCGATAGAATAGTACCGCCGCACAAAACGGGTAGCAGCGGCTTGAAGTGGCTGTGGCTGGAATTGTTCGACCATTTGTGGCCATGGAGTGCCGAGGGCTGGGCCTCCCAGCGCGCCTTGCAGATAGCGGGTTTCGCGTTGGCGATTGCAGCCAGTCTGGCATGGATTTTCACTGCCATCGGTCAACTCTCTTCCGCTGCCATCATAGGCTGGTGGTTTGGCTGGAGCGTCTATGAAGTATTGATCCGTTTGTCGGGTCGCCGTTATGTGAAGGACGGTCCATGGTGGCAAGCCAACTACCGCTATGCGAGTGTGATGGACATGATCAGTTATGTCAGCTTTAAAAATCTGCTGATCGGCGCGAGTTTGTTCCTGACACTAAAGGCTCTGGGATTGCTGTCAGTATGAGTGTGATAAAAAAATGCTTACCTTTGCTACTGGCCATACTGTTTACCCACTTACAGGCAGCGACGCTGCAAGTCAAAGCAGGTACATCGCTGCAACAAGCCATCGCCGGCGCCCATCCCGGCGATGTGCTGGAAATCGCGAAGGGGCGCTATCAGGGTAATTTTTTAATCGACAAAGCACTGACGTTGCGCGGCATCAATCACCCGACCCTGAGTGCGGCACAACACGGCGACACTATTCGCGTTACCGCCGCCGATGTGGTGATAGAAGGCCTGATCGTGCGCGACTCGGGCGACAGCCTGAAAGACCAAAACGCCGGCATTTACCTCTACCCCGGTGCGCACCGGGCCGTAGTCAAGCACTGTGACCTGACGTATAACCTGTTCGGGCTATGGATAGAAAAAGCCAACGATGTGCTGATTGAAGGCAATCTGATTACCGGTAAACGTGACTACAACTCTTCGCAGCGTGGCAACGGCTTGCAACTTTACAATACTACCGGTGCCCGCATCATCGGTAACAACATCAGCTTCGTGCGCGACGCCCTGTATATTGATGTCTCGCATCACGCGATTTTCAAAAGCAATAAACTGCACCACAGTCGCTACGGCAGTCATTACATGAACTCTTACTACAATCTGTGGGAAGACAACGACAGCTACTACAACCGGGGAGGTCTGGCCTTGATGGAAGTGCGCGACCAGGTGGTGCGCAATAACCGCACCTGGGGCAACTCGGATCACGGCATCATGCTGCGTACCATGCAAGACTCGGTGATAGAAAACAATGTCATCGCGGGCAACAATCGTGGCCTGTTTATCTATGACGTCGAATACGTCACGCTCAAGAACAACCTGATCGTGGATAACCACGTAGGAGTGCATCTGTCAGCCGGATCGACCCGTAACCAGGTGGAAGGCAATGATTTCATCGCCAACCGCGAGCAGGTGCGCTACGTCGGTGCCAAGGATGAGGTGTGGGGCGCAAAAAGCGGCAACCATTGGAGCAATTATCTGGGCTGGGACAGGAATGGCGACGGCATCGGCGATATCGCCTACGAAGCGAATGACATGGTAGACCGCCTGAGCTGGCGCTACCCCAGCACCAAATTATTACTCGCCAGCCCGGCGGTACAAGCGCTGCGCCTGGTGTCTCAGCAATTTCCCGTGTTACGGGTACCGAGCGTGGTTGATCCCAAGCCGCGCATGCAGCCCAATAACAAGCAATGGAGTCAATGGCATGGCAAGCACTATCCTGGCCAATAAACAGTTACCACACGCCGCTAGCGCAGACAGCGCAATACAAGTGCGCGGCATCAGCAAGCACTATGGTGTGCTGCATGCCGTCGACGGCGTTGACCTGACAGTACAGCGCGGCGAGATTTTTGGCCTGATCGGCCATAACGGTGCCGGTAAAAGTACGCTGTTCAAGATGATGCTGGGCTTGATCGCACCGAGCGCAGGCGAGATCCTGATCAATGGCACGGCAGTGAATGGCAGCGAATTTCGTCAGACCCGCCGCCAACTGGGTTATCTGCCCGAAAATGTGGTGCTGTACGACAATCTGAGCGGACTCGAAACCCTGAAATTTTTTGCCAAACTCAAGGGTGCGCCGCAACAACAATGCGCACCGATGCTGGAACGGGTCGGTTTGGCACATGCAGTAAATCGCCCCTTGCGTGAGTATTCCAAGGGGATGCGCCAGCGTCTGGGTTTTGCCCAAGCCTTGCTGGGCGACCCGCGCGTGCTATTTTTAGATGAACCGACCAATGGCCTCGATCCGCAGGCGATACGTGATTTTTACGCCACCCTGCGCGGTCTGCGCGACACCGGTGTCACCGTCATCATCACCTCGCACATTCTGGCCGAACTGCAAGAGCGGGTTGACCGTCTCGCCATCATGTCGGCCGGCAAGATACAGGCATTAGGCAGCGTTGCGGCCTTGCGTGAGCAGATGCACATGCCGCTCAAGCTGGAACTTGGCTTGAGCCAGGCGGATGTCGCAGTAGCGCAGCAGGCGCTCAGCAAAATAGAAGGGGTGATCAGCACCATTTGCCCGCAAGGTTTAAGCGTGAGTTGCCCGCGCGCTGCCAAAATGACCGTCTTGGCCGCGATCATGGGCCTCGGTGCCAGGCTAGTCGACCTGAGCATACAAGAGCCTTCGCTGGAAGACGTATTTTTTGGATTTTCGGATTGATGTTGGATAAAAGTCGGATAAAGGTCGTGCTATGGAATTGAAGCAAATTTTTACCCTGGCCGCGAAAGAATTTCGCGACCGCATCCGCAACCGCTGGGTGCTGGCGGTCGCGCTGGTGTTCACGGTGTTTTCACTGGTCATCACGTATCTGGGCGGTGCGCAGCAAGGGCAGATCGGGCTCAAATCAATCGAGCTGACGATTACCAGCCTGGTCAGTTTAGTGATTTACCTGATCCCGCTGATTGCGCTGTTGCTCGGTTTTGACGCCATTGTCGGCGAGCGCGAGCGCGGCTCGCTCGATTTGCTGCTGGCCCTGCCGATTACGCGCATGGAACTCTTGCTCGGTAAATACATGGGCCTGGCTGCCGCCCTGACGCTCTCGACCATGGCCGGATTTTCACTGGTAGCGGTGCTGCTGTACCAGCAATTTAGCTGGCCCGGACTGTTTCACTACCTGGGTTTCATGTTTAGCTCGGTGTTACTCGGGCTGGCATTTTTGAGTCTGGCGGTATTCATGTCAGTGATCGCGCGTGAACGCACCCGCGCCTCGGGTCTGGCGATTGCGCTGTGGTTCTTCTTTGTACTGGTATTTGATTTGCTGTTGCTGGGCGGCCTGGTCAGCACCGGCGGCAGCTACGGCGGCGATATATTTGCCTACGCCTTACTGTTCAACCCTGCCGATGTATTTCGTATCCTGAATGTCTTTTCACTGGACGATGTGCGCACCCTGTATGGGCTGGCCAGCATCATCCCTCCTGCCCTCGCCAAACCGTGGATGATGGGTTCCGTTATGTTAGCCTGGATAATTGTGCCGCTTGCCCTGGCACGCTGGAGATTTACCTCATGATGATCACACGCCGTACTTTTATGTTATCCGCCGTAGCCGTTACCCTGTTTGGCAGCACCCTGGCAGGTTGCGGTCAATCTGCATCGAACAAGCCGCTGGCTCCGGCAGAGATCAACCCGCACACCACCTGTGATCTGGACGGCATGTTGCTGGCCGACTATCCGGGTCCGAAGGGGCAAATTTACTACGTCGGACAAGAAACACCGGTCTTCTTCTGCGACACGGTAGAACTATTCCATACCGTGCTGGCACCGGAGCAAGTCAAGGCAATCAGCGCCATCTATGTGCAAGACATGGGCAAGGCAGACTGGGATCAGCCGCGCAGCAACTGGTTCGATGCCAAGACCGGTTTTTACGTGTTAGGTAGCAAGCGCCATGGCTCTATGGGGCCAACCATCGCCAGCTTCGCACAAGAAGCGGATGCCAAGAAATTTGCCGAGCAATGGG
The DNA here is from genome assembly GCF_030651495.1 of Undibacterium sp. Lineage (GTDB taxonomy): Bacteria > Pseudomonadota > Gammaproteobacteria > Burkholderiales > Burkholderiaceae_D > Undibacterium. The sequence goes on along the minus strand of NZ_JAUSFI010000087.1, from coordinate 10,800 downwards.
GCGGCAAACTGTTACGCTACGCCGAAGTAAAACCCGATATGGTCGATCTGAGCGGCGGTGCGCTGCATGACAGCAGGATGTAAGCATGTTGCTGCGCTTGCCAGCCGTCACGCAGACACTGAAACAGTGCTATTGGGCGGTGGCATTCACGCTGCTGGCGGGCTTCATTTTTGTGCAACTGGTGCCATGGCAAAGCAGTTCCTCAGCGGCAAATCGTCTGGCGCTAGCCGGTGAAGTTTGCATCGTCGCACCAGCCACGCCGTATGATCCCGCATGGGGTATCGGCTTGCACGCGCCACGGGCGGTGCCGGCCGATGCGCGCTGTCCGGTCTGCGGCATGTACCCGGCGCGGGCGCGCGAGTGGGCTGCGCAAATCATTTTCAGCAACGGTGACACCCACTTCTTCGATTCGCCCCTGACGCTGTTTATCTACCTGCAAGACCCGGGGCACTACAGCCCTGGCCGCCGTACCAGCGAAATTGCCGCCAGTTACGTGAGTGACACCAGCGACACCATTGGCGCCAATGCTAAGTGGATCAAGGCCAGCGATGCCATCTACGTCAGCGGCTCGAACGCCATGGGGCCTATGCGCGCCGGCAATCTGCCGGCATTTTCCAGCAAGGCGGCAGCGCAACGATTCGCCAGCAAGCGTGGCGGCGAACTCATCAGCGCCAGACAGATCAGCCCGCAATTACTGCAAAGCCTCAATAGCGCACGCCGCCATGCACATGACCAGCCACGCAGCTAATTCCCAAAAAAAATAGGGCATAGGCCCAGCGCGCATAGCCCATGCGCCTTGCAGGCCAGACTGGCTTGAAACCCGCATGGGCTATGCGCGCTGGGCCTGCCTGCTGTGACTTTACAGAAAATCTACCCCGCCAGCCGCACGCAGCAGCTCTTTTGGCATGAGACGGGGCAGCTAGCTGTCCGGCTCCTGAAAACTGCCAGACCTCAGTCCATTGCGACATTCTCTTGCACACTTGTAAAATCGCATTCGGTGCTGATTAAAATTGAATAAAAATTTCTTCATACAATTTGCCAGAAGCAAGTGCGTGTGTGCTGTGCAATGTGGTCTGCGACGCCAATTCTTTTAAAAGTGTCGCTCGCGGAACCTCGGTACCTGATTCCACCTGACCATGTTTGTCCGGCTTAGTCGACAGCACTGACGTCATTCGATTTTTTTTGCCGGCAAGCCCCTTTTTGGCAAACTTTTGCCACATGCTTCGGGGCGTCGCATTCCTGCTTCCATGGTGTCCGACCTTATATACGTCTACGTCAGCAAGCAATTTTTGATATTTCTCTTTCGATAACGCCAACTGCCAATTTTCGATCTGTGCGTCACCTGGAAACAATAGCTTTTTTGTTGCCGTTTCAAATAACAGAATGACGCTCGTATTGTTCATCTGCTTATCCAGTGACCGAACGATTTGAAGCAGCTGCTCTCCACGCGATTCTTTTACGCGATTCGCCAGCCACCGAACTGTCATCGGCAACTTCCCGCCCGGTGCCGCTACCTGATCAGGAAATACGGGCACACCATTACCCGCCACCGCCGTATCTGCGATCACACGCTTGAGTTGAATTTGCCAGTATTCGTCTTTATCGGTCGATGTCATTCGGCTGATTTTTTCACTTTGCCGCAACGTCGGCGGCCCCAGCACATGCGTAGTCACACCCGGCAATATTTTCTCCAGTCCAGATGCACTGCCGTGAAACACATAGCATTGGCTCGCGCCCATTGTCGCCAGATTTTCCACCGCAGATTTATTGGCAAGATTGTCAGTACCGATAAACCTCAGTTGAGCGGTGATGGCACTTGAAAACGGCTTACTCTCATTGTCAATCAAGTTCAGCAATTGCTGTGCTACATGGTGCATGCTGGTCAGCGCATGCTTAAATTGCTGCCCGGTATCATGAGCGTCTGCGGGGCCTTGCGCGTTCACCCCCAAATTAGGTTCTTCAGTCCATGGCTGGACCACCACTGTTGGTTTTAGTGCGCGGATAACATCGCCAGAACCCTTGCCGTCTTTTTTGGTTGCGAACCCGCTAATGTGGTCTGCATGTCTATGCGTTGCAACAACAGCGTCCAACTGTCCGTGGCATTTCTCCTGGATATCGACAGCGATTTTGAGCAATTGATCCGATTCGGCCTCGGCGGGTAATCCGGTAGTGCCGAAATCAATTAACACATGGCGCGCCTTATCCGGGTAGTCAAATCTCAGCAGAAAACAGTCGCCAAAACCTACCTGATAAGCAAAAATGGTCGCGGAATTCGGTTTGAGTGGCATGATATTTTCCTATTGAGAAACGCGGTCTCTATGCATAGTGGCGAATGGGTTTTTCGCCTCTTTTGCCTGGTCAAGTAAGCCGTTTTCCCAAAGATATTTCAAGCGCTCAGACTGTCGCTCGACATCGTCCAAGCGATGCTCGATATGATATTTGATTCGGCCATACTGGTCGAAGACCAGCGTTCCGCCACCATAGACGGTGAGGTACTGGGTGGTTGGCATACCTTCCGGCCTGATGAGCTTGAGCAACCCCAGTTCAGCCGCAAAAATGCTTGAAACCTGCACATATTCACAGATAGTCTCGCGAAGGAAAAAGCCGTCCGGCCCCTGGCGTACGCTGGCCCTGACTGAACATATGCGCAAGTAACCGCGATCGTCGATGTTAAGCACTCGCCGATTCTCCCAAAGGAAGCGAAACACCTCATCCTTGTCGTGTAGCATGGACTCAAAATGATTGCGGTAATACACAACATTGGTGGTCTGATCGAATTCGTTCCAACAGCCGGTTTCAGGATCTGTACGCAAGGCGGAGGGGTTGACACCAAAAGACGCGAATACTTTTTGCAGCAGTGTCCGGTAACTAAATCGGGTATCGTCAGGGCTCACTTCCATGTCCGCGGTGAGCAAAGCCGATAAATACGCGCCAAACGTAAGATCAACCGGAGGGCAGTAGTCGAGAGCACGAATAGCCATCGTCAGCAAGTGTTCTGCGGCTCTGGAACCTTCCTCAAGCACCATGTCCAAATTGTAATGGTTATCCGCAAATGTTCCCAAGCCCTGAATACGGCGCATCCATAGCGCCACAAAACTACGCAACATGACCGCTGCAAAAATTTCTCCGCGCGCATGCGGCTCCTGATTGCCAGGCAAATTGAGCAACTTGCGGCTGGGCTTAATCTTAGCCGACCTGCGCAGGCAGTCGGCACGTGCACCTTCATCATCAAGACTGGCACCGAACTCTTTCCCGAGTCCGAGAAGAAACGAGTCTAGTATTGCCGCTTCAGAGACGTCAACGCTCGATACGAGCCGGATGGATTGCACCGTTGAGGCAATTTTTTTGCCCTTAGTGACGGCCAACTCCATCGTCTCTGGTAGTGAGAATACCGAAAGCAAAGCAACGACATCGGCGAAGCCTTCATGGAAAGCGGCCTGATCTGGCGTAGAGGCAGAGGTAAAGCCATCTCGAATTCCATCAAGCAGTGCATGGGTCGTTTCGTGGGCAATAATGTCGTGCGAAAGGCAGGTAAACACCCGGTTCCCTGTTTTGGCCGAATTGAAGTAGCCGAAGAAAAGTGCTTTGTCTGCTTCGGAGTAAAATGCGTTCGCTTCACAAAATGCGTGAGGAGCCACGTGTAACTGATGGCCTTCAAATCCCCATTCCACCCGACGACCTAGCGCGTATTCGAAACGGGCAAGCGTTCGCATCACGATCGCATACACATTTTGTGCATGAAAAGCAGGGTCCGCCAGCAATTCGTTTTCCCAGTCTCGCCTTGCCTTGCCTTTCATTTTCATCGGCGGCGCATATTTATCCACCACTGGTGCCGCCGAATCCGCTGCCAACTTTAACGGCTGATACAGAACGTTTGCACTGGCATCAAAATCAACCACCTTGACCCGATATCCGATCGGCCCGTCTGCCAGGTCTTCATAGGGGACATCCACCTGCGTAAATAGCAGTTGATGATTCACTCTCACGCCAGGATCTTGAGCAAGGATGGTGAGCTTGCGTACATTGAAACGTATCGTCATCGTCATTACCTCGCTGCAATCATATTGGTGATATCTGAAGTCGGCATATCCACCAGAAACGTTTTTTTTCATGGAAGTGATCGATGCAGCCATTGTCCTGACAACCCACTCTCACTCGCCCCCCTCCAAAAAGAATGAAATGTCGATGAAGCGCATTTTTCAATTGCCCCGTTTTCCGCCGTACAGGCGATCTTGTATAAAAGAAAGCATTCAAGCTTCTATTTCGAGGCTTTCTTCAATGCCGCCTGCAGCCCTGCCGAAGCGAGGTTATTGCTGACGTCTTGCTTGACCAATATATCCATCGGCGTGACTGACTTGCCGTAATACGCGGCGTTCAGCGAATCGCGCACGTCGAGCACCGAGCCATCTACCGCCATGCCGACGAACGCCCCCTTGACGGTGGAATAGGTGATGAAATCGGCAGTAATGGAAGCACCGGTACCAAGGCCTTTCGGCCCGACCGCAACCGAAGCGTCGGCACCCAGTTTGAGCTTATTCGAATACAGCGAATCAAGCGCCTTCTGTGAATGTACCAACATCACCACCTCCGCGGCCGATGCACCGGCCTGAAAACCGAGACTAGCCGAGCCCATCGTATAAAACGCCGGACCAATCCAGTTGCCGGTTTTTTCATCGCGAACCAGCAGCACCCCGCTGCCACCCGAGCCACCGAGAATGAAGCCGGCCTTAAGGATCTGGGGAAAAATCAGAACACCTTTCGCCTGGCCAAGCGCCGACTTCAAGCCCGGAAAATCTTTATTATTGGCAAACGCATTGATCGTGGTTTGCGCCTTTTCAACCAGAGCGTTGGACTCGGTCACGTCAGAAGCCTGTGCAGGCAAGCCGCTGATCACCGCGGCAAATACCAATGACGCAACGGTGATTGTGAAATTTTGTTGTATCTCATTCATCAAAGCTCCTCGGATGGGTGCCGCTAAGCCGGCGTTGTGATGACAGAGTCGGTACCACACGTAGCAGCATCCGGCCAGATATGGTTATAACCGCATCGAATCCCTAGCTTTTGACAAAAATCAAGCCAATTCAAACCGCACGCAAGCTGTTCAGCCACCATCCCCAGAAGCAGTATCCGATACGGGATTGGTGTTGCCGGCAAGTCAGCATGAATGCGGCCAATTTCGTTCAGATATCGTTTCATTAAATGGGTTATTCATGACTATTTTTCAGTTATTGCAGCACATTCAAGGCGGCAACCCGCAATCGTAGGAAAAATAAGAGGTAAAGGGGATGGCACCAGTTAAATTTAACTGGTGCCATCCCCTTTACATTTCATGCAACCTGACGGTTTAGCGGCCGCAAGCTTCAGCATTCGACAGTAACAATGTGGGCCTGGGTTTTGCCGTTGACCGGGCCGGTGCCGAATCGCTGGGCGATGGCTTGCGCGGCGATGTCGGTGGCTGGCTTGAGTTGTGATTTGCCGCGTGCCTCGATTTCGTTGCGTAGCGGTGTCCCCTGGCAGTAGGCGATGGCGGCGACCTGGGCCGAGCTGGCTAAGCTGCGTGCCGCGACGGTCACGATGCGCGGTGATGAACGGAATCCACCGGCTTGCAGGTCTTGCGCAATGGCGGCCAGATCGTAGTAGCCGTGCGGCGTGCGCCCCATGAAGCGCGGCGGATCATGCGGGAACAGCGGTGCCAGTGCCGTTTCGACGGTGTCGGCGAATTCGTTTTCTTGTATGCTATCCCAGACGCTAAAAATGAAAACGCCGCCTGGCTTGAGCACCCTGCGCGCCTCCGAAAACGCCTTCGCCTTATCGGGAAAAAACATGGCGCCAAACTGGCATACCACGGCATCAAACGTGGAGTCTCCGAACGGCAATTGCATGGCGTCGGCCTGCTGCCATTCTACCGTGCGACTGGTTCCGGTTTTGGCTGCCAGCGCCAGCATGGCGGGATTGAGATCGGTGGCAACAATAGAGATGCTGTGCGGCAGCACGGCAGCGAGCCGGCGCGTGACGACGCCGGTACCGGCGGCAATCTCCAGCACACGGGCAGCGGGATGAATCGCAGGATGAGTAGCCGGGTGCGCCGCTAACCGGCGCACCACATCCTCGGCATACGACGCAAAGATCATCGGCACCAGGTATTCTTCATACAGCTTAGGAATCGAGCCGCTGAAGACTTTGTCGGTATCTGGTTGGTTCACCTTATTCTCCTTATTCTCCTTATTCTCCTTAGCCGCCCGCGCTGGCCTAGTCCGCCGGGGCGTTGATGACGGCCTCGACATGATAGCCATCCGGATCGAGCAGGAATGTTGCGTAGTAATTATTTCCGTAATCAGGACGTAAGCCCGGCGCACCATGATCTGTGCCGCCGGCCAGCATGGCTGCCGCATGGAACGCATCCACCTCCGATCGGGAGCTGGCCGCGAACGCCAGATGAAAACCAGCGCCAGGCGGATGCGCATCGGCGCGCAACTTCAGGCACAGCAAGTCTTCGCCATCGACCAGACCGTAGCCAATCGCGCTGTCATCCTGAAACACGCGGCGCAAACCAAGCGCACCGAGAGCGGCGTCATAAAACGCGGCGGAACGCGCCAGGTCGCGTACTCCCAAGGAAATATGATGAAGCATAAGATGGCCTATCGTCGAAAAATGGAATGCGCAATGACATTGACTGACATCAGAACGAGCGGAAAGCGCGTCCCTTCTGCCCTAGCTAAGGATTAAGTATAGGCACATTCTTTGTATTTTATGCATTATTTTTGTCGTTAACGAGGGCAGGCCGCTCGCGCATATTCCATGCGCCTTCCAGCCCGAAAATGACTGGAAACCCGCATGGGATATGCGCTGTGGCTGTGCCGTCAATTAAAAAATTCAATCCGGCGCAATACCCGCATGTGTACGATTACGCTAATCGTATCTACGAGCTTTGGATGATCTTCTGTCGTGGTTGTTCGATTGCAGGCCGGTGGTAGACCGGCGGCTACTCACTTTTCTTGCTTCGCCAAGAAAATGTAAGCAAAAGAAGGCGACCGCTAAAGTCGCTGCCCTTCGGGTGCCCGACTGTGCAGGGTACAAAATGGGAAAAGTTCGAAACTCGCCTGCGGCTCAAACAGCGAACTTTTCTGATCCATTTTCTGCCCTGCACAATCGGCAGCGCCACATGCGGAAGTCCAGATCAAAAACTACGTCAAAAACCACGTCAAAAACAGATTCAAAAACAGCACCGGATTGCCGTAACTCGACATGCGTGGACATTGCGTGTGCGGAGGAACTACGCGCGCAATCCGGGTGGGTAGATGTTGACTTTAGCCTTCCGCATGTGGCGCTGCCGCTTGTGCAAGGCAGAAAATGGAAAAAGAAGCGTCCATGTCTGAGCGCAGCGAGTTGTGGACGCTTCCCATTTTGTGACTTGCACAAGCGGGTATCCCGAAGGGACAGCGACTTTGCGTCGCCTTTTTTGGCTTACGCTTTTTTGGCGAAGCAAAAAAGGTAAGTAGCTACCGGGCTACCCCCGGTCGGCAATCGCACGGCAAGGACAGAAAATCATCCCACGCCAAATCATAGCAAACCGAGCACCCCTGCCAGCGCGCATATTCTGCAGTCTGGTAGGATTTTTTTAGCTGCGCTGGCATGGCTATTTCGCTACGCCAACACCGACAGTTTTTGATCGAACGCAAATCCTGCCGCAATGCATCTGGGCGGAATAAGACTATCGGGCTATAATCCGGGCCATGAAACGTTTTTGGAAAAATAAGCTCATCACCGTCTGGATCGCCTGTTTTGCGATCTTGCTCAATGCGCTTGTCCCTTCCATTGCTTCTGCCTTAGTCGTTGCCAACGGCAACACGGCGTCCTGGGCAGAAATTTGCAGCACCGCCAATACTACGGCTGCGGCTGCGGCGGGTAAAAAAGCGCCTGCCACCTCGTCCAGCACTGGCGAGCAGCATGCGACCAAGCATTGCCCGTTTTGCCTGCCGCATGCCGGCAACTTTGCCTTGCCACCGGCGAGCCTGCCTTGCTGTGCGCTTGCCGCTGGCCACGATGTTTTCCCTCCCCTGTACTATCAGGCACCGTCCCTGCTGTTTTCCTGGGTGACTGCCAATCCGCGCGGTCCGCCACAGCTTTCCTAAAATTCCACTAGCACTGCCCGTGACTCAATAGTGGCAGCCCGCTCTGCGTGTGATCTGGCCTGGCCGTGTGCCTTGCCCGCCCTGACATGCCGGGCCTTGCGTCCCAGGAAAGCCGTACCGCCCTGCCCTTAGGCTGTGTTGTGCGGCAGCAAAGCGACATCATGAATAAGCTTTTTCTCAGTATCCCCGAGCAGGACGGCGCGTCCCGGTCCGGCGCTGCGCTAGCCTCTGCGCTCAAAACCGTGCTGGTAATCGGCGCGCATGGCGTTTTTCTGGCCTGGGCCTTGCACGCCAGCGGCATGATCAGGCACAGCCCGGCACCGGCGACCCTGATGACAGTGATGACGCTGACGATGGCGTCGCCTAGCCCGGTCGCACCGGCCGCACAGCTGCCGAAGGCGCGGGCACCGGCGCAAGCAGTGCCCGCAGTGCAAACGGTGCAGCGCCCCGCCGTCGCAATGCCATCGCTGCCTGCCGCCAGCACAAAAATGGCCACCGCAGTAGAGGCACCGCTAGCGCCAGTTACTACTCCCCAGGTAACGGCACCAGTGGCCGGGCCTGATTTGCGTGCTGAGTTGCGTGCTGAGTTGCGCTCCGAAGCCAGTTTCGATGCCGCTTACCTGAACAATCCGGCCCCGGCCTATCCCCTGACATCGCGCCGTCAGGGTGAATCCGGCAAGGTGTTATTGCTGGTGCAGGTGACGCCGCATGGCACGGCGGCGCAGGTAGAGATCAAGCAGAGCTGCGGCTTTCCGCGCCTCGATGAGGCGGCGCTGGAAGCGGTGCGCAAATGGCGCTTTGTGCCGGCACGGCTGGGCGAAGTCGCGATCGCCGCCAGCGTGGTCGTACCCCTGAACTTCAAGCTCAATAGCTAAACAAGATACAACAAAATACAACAAAATACATAACCAAGGAATCCCAACATGAACTTCACACACACACCGCTTTACCTCGCCCTGCTGGCCGTATTTAGCGGCACTGCCTATGCCGCCGAGGTGCCGATGCTCGATGAAATGGTAGTCTCCGGCTCGCGCAGCGCCACCAAGCTGTCCGAAACACCGGTCGCGATCGGCGTCGTCAAGGAAGAGATACTCAAGCGCGACAAGCCGAAAACCATGGGCGAAGTCATCAACCGCGTCGCCGGCGTCTACTGGAACGATCTGGGCAATGAGCAGCACAGCATGAGCATCCGCCAGCCGATCAGCACGAATGCGGTGTACCAGTATCTGGAAGACGGCATCCCGATCCGTCCCTTGGGCGTGTTCAACCACAATTCGCTCAATGAAATGAATCTGGCCGGCACCGAAAGTGTCGAAGTCGTCAAGGGTGCGGCCTCGTCGCTATACGGCAGCAATGCGGTCGGCGGCGCGGTCAACTTTTTGACGGCGCGCCCGTCCGCCACCCCGACGGCCAGCATCAGCGCCCGCTACGACAACACGGCCGGCTTCAAGCGCGTCGATACCAGCGCCAGCAATACCTGGGGCGACCTGGGCGTGCGCTTTTCGCATTACAGCTCACGCCGCGACACCAACAACTGGCAGGAATACAGCAAGGGCGACAAGGATTCGCTCTCGCTGCGCGGCGACTATGCCTTATCGGATGCAGCCATCTTGCGCGCCACGCTGGTGCACACCGACCTGGATGCCGCCATGACCGGCGGCCTGAATGAAACGGATTACCATAACAATCCCGGCAAGAGCGTGAATACCTTCACCTACCGCAAGGACAAGACCACGCGCGCGAATCTGGCCTGGGAAGCCGAAACCATCAAGAACGGTCTGACGACCGTGACGCTGTTTTCGCGCAAGAACGACCACGGCCAGATCCCTAGTTACACGCTGGTCGGTTGCAGCGCCAAGGCCACGCTCTGCCAGGGCACGGAAAACAATAGCCACGTCGACTCGCTCGGGCTCGACGCCAAGCATCAGCAAGAGTTTGACTGGCTGGCCTCGCGCCTGATCGCCGGTGTGTACCTGGATAACAGCGACAATCCTTATTTCAGCAATAACCTGAGCGTCGTGCGCGATCCCGTCAGCGGCAAAAACCTGAGCTACAGCAACGCCAATGCCAGCAACGCGAAAGGCGTGCGCAACTACCAGACCGCTATCCAGAACACGGCTTTCTTTGGTCAGTGGGAATTTAGCCCGCTGCAAAAAACCCGCGTGGTGATCGGTGCGCGGGCCGATCACATCAGTTACGACTACACGAATAACCTGGCGCCGGCAGGCAGCGCCAATTTTGGTGCGGCCAACGAAACCCGCGATTTTTCGCATGTCAGCCCCAAGCTCGGCGCCACGTATGCATTGAGTAGCGACAGCAGCGTCTACAGCAATATCAGCCAGGGCTTTACCCCGCCGGAAGTCAGCCAGCTGTATGGCAAGAGCGGCATCCCGGAGCTGAGTCCGGCGACCTATAACAACTATGAGCTGGGCCTGCGCATGGCGTTTCTGGGCGGCGCCTTGAAACTCGATACTGCCGTGTACCGGCTCGATGGCCGCGACACCATCGTCAGCTATACCGTCACCCCCGGCAATAGCGAAAACCGCAACGCCGGCCGCACCCGCAGCCAGGGGCTGGAACTGGGGCTGAACTATGACGCCGGCCTGTTTGACGCCCGTCTGGCCACCACGCTGGCCAGCCATAAGTATGAAAAATATCAGGTCTCGGG